>NZ_NVQF01000001.1 GCF_002592005.1 Mycolicibacterium palauense
GGCGGGGTCGCCGCCCGGCCCGGCCGCGGCGCGCGGTCCCCCCGCCCGCCGAGCCCTCGCCCCGGCGACGGCACGCGGCGGCATTCGCCGACGCATCGCTGCGCCGCGTGCTCGAAGTCATCGACCTGCGGCGCCCACCCACCCAACTGCGGCCGATGCTGGCCGCGGGCCTGGCCGACTCCATCGCGGCCTATCGTCACAGCTCCCGGGTCAGCCAGGCCGCCGTGCTGCGCCGGGTCCGTCTGCAGGCCGCCGCCGGCCCCGGAGCCGCCGAGACCGCGTTCGAGGTCGCCGCGGTCTACTCGCGGGGGCCGCGGATGCATGCCATCGCCTGTCGCATCGAACAGCGCCCCACCGTCCACGGCCGCCCCGGGTGGCAGATGGTGGCACTGCACATCGGCTGAGCCACCCCCAACATCGAGGCCGGCCTCGTGAGCGCTTTCCGGGGGCGGGTCTCCGGTGGGCTAGTTCTTGCGCGCCTTGGCGGCCTTGCGGGCGGCCTCGCGACGCTCCCGGCGGGTGGTGCCCGTCGTCTCGGCCGTCGGCCCGGACTGCTTGGCGGCGCCGTTGCCCCGACGCTGCACCTGCGCGCTGCCGTCCTCGGAGGGCCCGGTGTAGGTCAGCGCGCGGTTGTCCTCGTCGTCGTCGATTCCCTTGGCACGCAGGCCGGCGGGGGCGGCGTGCCGCGGTCCCGCCTCGGCGACGGCCGCGCCCGCACCACCGCCCGCGCCATGGCGGGCCGGCTCCTGGGCACCGGCGGCGGCCTGGCCGCTGCGGGCCGCGGCCCGGGCGAACTCCGCCAGGCCCTCGGGTGCGGACACCGGCGCCACCGGCGGGGCCTGCGGCACGGCCTCGACCTGGACGTTGAACAGGAATCCGACGGATTCCTCCTTGAGGCCGTCGAGCATCGCGGTGAACATGTCGTAGCCCTCGCGCTGGTACTCCACGAGCGGATCACGCTGGGCCATGGCCCGAAGCCCGATGCCCTCCTTGAGGTAGTCCATCTCGTAGAGGTGTTCACGCCACTTGCGGTCGATGACGTTGAGCAACACGTTGCGTTCGAGCTGACGCATCGCGCCCTCGCCGGCGAGCTCGGTGATCTCGGCCTCCCGGCGGGCGTAGGCCTGCTCGGCATCCTCGACCAGGGCGTCGAGCAACTCCTCGCGGGTGAGTTCGCCGGGCTCGCCGACGGCGTCGGAATCAAGCAGATCGTGGTGGTCGATCCCCACCGGATACAGCGTCTTGAGCGCCTCCCAGAGCTTCTCCAGATCCCAGTCCTCGGCATAGCCCTCGGCCGTGGCGCCGTCGACGTAGGCGGTGACGACGTCGACCATCATGTCGTGGGCCTGCTGCTGCAGGTTCTCGCCCTCGAGGATGCGGCGGCGCTCGTCGTAGATGACCATGCGCTGCTGGTTCATCACCTCGTCGTACTTGAGGACGTTCTTGCGGACCTCGAAGTTCTGCTGCTCGACCTGCGTCTGGGCGCTCTTGATGGCGCGGGTGACCATCTTGGCCTCGATCGGCACGTCCTCGGGCAGGTTCAGCCGGGTCAGCAGCGCCTCCAGGGTGGCGCCGTTGAAGCGGCGCATCAGCTCGTCGCCCAGTGAGAGGTAGAAGCGTGATTCGCCGGGATCGCCCTGGCGACCGGAGCGACCGCGCAGCTGGTTGTCGATGCGCCGGGATTCGTGGCGCTCGGTGCCGAGCACGTAGAGCCCGCCGACCGCGCGCACGTCCTCGGCCTCGGCGCTGGCCTCGTCCTTGATCTTGTGCAGGGTGTCGTCCCAGGCCGCCTCGTAGTCGTCGGGCGTCTCGACCGGGTCCAGACCCTGCTCACGCAGGCGCTTGTCGGCCAGGAAGTCGACATTGCCGCCGAGCACGATGTCGGTACCACGGCCGGCCATGTTGGTCGCCACGGTGATCGCCCCGCGCCGGCCGGCCTCGGCGATGATGTTCGCCTCCTGCTCGTGGTACTTGGCGTTGAGGACGTTGTGCGGGATCTTGCGCTTGGTGAACTGGCGCGACAGATACTCCGAGCGTTCCACGCTGGTGGTGCCGATCAGCACCGGCTGGCCCTTCTCGTAGCGCTCGGTGACGTCGTCGACGACGGCGATGTACTTGGCTTCCTCGGTCTTGTAGATGAGGTCGGCCCGGTCTTCGCGGACCATCGGCCGGTTGGTGGGGATCGGCACCACCCCGAGCTTGTAGATCTCGTGCAGCTCGGCGGCCTCGGTCTGGGCGGTGCCGGTCATGCCCGACAGCTTGTCGTAGAGGCGGAAGTAGTTCTGCAGCGTGATGGTGGCCAGCGTCTGGTTCTCGGCCTTGATCTCGACGTGCTCCTTGGCCTCGATCGCCTGGTGCATGCCCTCGTTGTAGCGGCGGCCCACCAGCACACGCCCGGTGAACTCGTCGACGATGACGACCTCACCGTTGCGCACGATGTAGTCCTTGTCGCGCTGGAACAGCTCCTTGGCCTTCAGCGCGTTGTTGAGGTAGCTGACCAGCGGCGAGTTGGCGGCCTCGTAGAGGTTGTCGATGCCGAGCTGGTCCTCGACGAACTCCACACCCAGCTCGTGCACGCCGACGGTGCGTTTGCGCAGGTCCACCTCGTAGTGGGTGTCCTTCTCCATCAGCGGGGCCAGGCGGGCGAACTCGGTGTACCAGTTGGAGGCGCCGTCGGCGGGACCGGAGATGATCAGCGGGGTGCGCGCCTCGTCGATGAGGATGGAGTCGACCTCGTCGACGACGGCGAAGTTGTGCCCGCGCTGGACCATCTCGGCCACCGAGTGGGCCATGTTGTCGCGCAGGTAGTCGAAGCCGAACTCGTTGTTGGTGCCGTAGGTGATGTCGGCGGCGTAGGCGGCGCGGCGCTCGTCGGGCGTCATCCCGGACAGGATCACCCCGACGTCCAGACCCAGGAAGCGGTGCACGCGGCCCATCCACTCGCTGTCGCGTTTGGCCAGGTAGTCGTTGACGGTGACGACGTGCACGCCCTTGCCGGACAGCGCGTTGAGGTAGGCGGGAAGCACACAGGTCAGGGTCTTGCCCTCACCGGTCTTCATCTCCGCGACGTTGCCGAAGTGCAGGGCCGCGCCGCCCATCAGCTGGACGTCGAAGGGGCGCTGGCTCAGGACCCGCGAGGCGGCCTCGCGGGCCACCGCGAAGGCCTCCGGCAGCAGGTCGTCGAGGCTGTCCCCGTCCTCGACACGCTTCTTGAACTCGTCGGTTTTGGCCCTCAGCTGGTCGTCGGAGAGCTTCTCGACGTCGTCGGACAAGGTGTTGACGTAGTCAGCCACCCCCTTGAGGCGCTTGACCATGCGACCTTCACCGAGGCGCAGCAACTTCGACAGCACAGATGTATCCCCTACAGGATTGGAGTCAACTCTGCGCTCCATCGTAGGTGACGCGGGGTTATGCCCCGCTGACTTGCACCGTCGGGTGTCCGCCCTGGGGCGCCGGGACACCCCAGCCCGGGCCGCGGCGCGGCCCGGGCTGGGATCTGGGCGGGCCGGATCAGGCCAGCCGGATGAGCCCGTAGTCGAAGGCGTGCCGCCGGTACACGACCGAGGGGCAGTCGCTCTCCTTGTCGTGGAACAGGAAGAAGTCGTGACCGACGAGCTCCATCTCGTAGAGCGCGTCGTCCACGGTCATGGGCTTGGACGGGTGCTCCTTGACACGCACGATGTGGCCGGGTTCGTGGAGGTCCTCGGACTGCACGGACGGGGCGGGCGCGGCGGCGCCCGTCGGGGGCTCGAAGGCCGCCGCGGCGCTCGAGGCGGTGGCCTGGGCCACCGAAACGGGTGTCTTGTCTCCGTAATGGATCTTGCGCCGGTCCTTGCCACGGCGCAGCCGCGCCTCCAGCTTGTTCACCGCGGCTTCCAGGGCGGCGTAGAAGCTGTCCGCGCAGGCCTCGCCGCGCACCACCGGTCCGCGGCCGCGGGCGGTGATCTCGACGTGCTGACAGCTCTTGCGCTGACGCCGGTTGCGTTCATGGTCGAGTTCGACGTCGAACATGTAGATGGTGCGGTCGAACCGCTCCAGACGCGCGAGTTTGTCGGTGACGTGGACGCGGAAGTGGTCGGGAACCTCGACGTTGCGTCCCTTCACCACCACTTCGGCGTTGAGCTCGTGGTCGTCGGCGTCCGGCTCTTCGGGGGCCAGCATCTGGGCAGAATCCACGGATTGACTTGACATGCTTGACAACTCGTTTCTTTGTCGCGGTGCACGCGCAGGCGTGCCTGGCCTGTCGTTGGGAGTGCGCCGAGGGATGGGCCGATTCGCGCCACCCTGCGGCATCTGGGGGTCGAAATCACCTCCTACCGCATCCGGCGAAGCGGGGCCTCGGACCGAAGCCCGGCCGAAGCCCGGCCGACGCCCCTCGTGTGATGCCCGGGTGTGACGCCGGGGACGATCGCACGGTTCGTTGGTCCCGAAGGTAGTCCGAGTTCACCCAGATTTGCCAGTGTTTTCGCGCACCTGTTGCCAGTTCTTTCGACCTCTGTAACGGGGTCGGGCGGCACTTGGCCGGCCCGGCGCCCCCGGAGGTTCGTCAGGCATGGGCCAGCGCCAGCATGCCGGTGACCCGCGCCCCGGCCGCGCGCAGGACGCGGGTGGACTCGGCGGCGGTGGCGCCGGTGGTCACGATGTCGTCGATCAGCAGCACCGGCACCGCCGGCAGGGCCGACCTCAGCCGGATACGACCGGCGAGGTTGCGCGCACGGCCGGCGCTGTCCAGCCCGACAGAGTCGCGGACCAGACCTTTCATGCGCAGCGCGGACACCACCGCGATGTCGGGGTGCGTGGCGGTGGCCAGGGTCGCGAGCCGTGCCACCGGGTCCCCACCGCGGCGGCGGGCGGCCGAGCGCCGGGTCGGGGCGGGCACGACGGCCAGCGGCGCCTGCACCACACCCCAGCCGAGCAGGCGGTCGAGGCCCCCCGCCAGGGCGAGGGCCAACGGGCCGGTCAGATCGCGACGTCCCCGTTCCTTGAGCGCGAGGATGGCCTGCTTTCGGGGGCCGGCGTAGCGGCCCAGGGCGAGCACCGGCACGCCGGGGTCATTGCGCGGGGTGATGACGTGCGGGGCGTTCTCGTCGAGCGCCAGCACCCGCCGGCAGTCGTCGCACCAGCGTGTTCCCGGTGCGTCGCAGCCGCCGCAGCTCAGCGGGAGCAGCAGATCGAGCATGACCGCAGTGTGCGCGAGGGGTCCGACAGGTCTCCTTCCCCGTCAGCGCTCCGGGGCCTCAGCGCCCTGGTGGCCGCCCGGTGCCCACGGCCGTGACCGCCATGCCGGTGAACCGGTCATCGGCGAGCTCGTCGAGCAACACCCTGGCCAGGTCGGCCCGGCTCAGCGTGGACCCGAGGCGGGTGCGCACCTCCGGACCGACGTCGACCGGGGCCCCGCCGGCGGCGTCGGTGAGCTTCGGTGGGCGCACCACCGTCCAGGCCGGGCCCGCCGGGGCCGCAGAAATCCGCTCCTCGGCACGTTGCGCCTCCGCCAGGCGTTCGCGACCCACCAACCACGGCCACAACAGCCGTGCGGTCCGGGTCTGCCACTCCCGGCTGGCCCCCACTCCGACGCTGGAGACGGCAACCAGCCGCGGCACCGCCGCGGCGGTCATCGCCGACACCAGCGCGGCGGTGCCGTCGGAGCGGACGCTGCCCGGGTTCTGACCGAGCCGGACACCCAGACAGCTCACGACGGCCTCCACACCGGCGAGGCCGGCGTGGAGAACCTCGTGATCGCGAACGTCGCCCACCACCACTTCGACGTCCGGGAACTCGCCGGCGGGCCGCTGGCGGGTCAGCGCCAGGACCTCGTGGCCGCGCGCGAGCGCCTGATCGATGACATGGCGCCCGGTTGCCCCGGTGGCGCCGACGACGAAGACCTTCATGTGCACTCCTCCGCTTGTAGATAGTATCGCTATCCGGTTCATGACGGATAGTAGCACTATCCGCTATCTGTGTTGTTACACTCGGCCCGTGCGACTGGCGGAGCTGTGCCGGACCACCGGGGTCACCGCCCCGACGGTCAAGTGGTATCTGCGTACCGGCCTGCTGCATCGCGGCGATGCCACCGCCGTCAACCAGGCCTCCTACGACGAGAGCCACGTGCGGCGGCTGCGGCTGATCCGTGCGCTCATCGAGGTCGGTGGCCTGAGCACCGAGGCCGTCTCCGCCGTGCTGGGCGCCCTCGACGACGAGGACCGCACGGTGCAGGACGTGCTCGCCGCGGCACACGACGCCAGCGCGCCCCAACCGTCCCCGCCCGGGCAGCCGGCGATGGAACGGGTCGAGGCGTTCCTACGGCACCGGGGTTGGCGGGTACGCCCGGACTCCGCGGCGCGCCGGCAGCTCGGCGCAGCCCTGTGCGCCCTGGCGAGCCTTCGCGACAGCACGGCACCCGATGTCGGCTCCGCAGACGCCGTCGCCGCCCTGCTGGACCCCTATGCCGACGCCGTGGAGAACCTCGCCTCGGCTGAAATCGCCAATGCGCCTGACGATCTGGCCGACGAACTGTTGATCGAACGGGTCGTCGCGGGCACCGTGATCCTCGAACAGGCGATGGCCGCCCTGCGTAGGATGGCCCAGGAACACTTCGCCCGGAAGCGCTACGGCGACACCTCGACCTGACGGCCGGGTCACGCTCCCCCGCCACCCTCCCCGGCCCGTGTCACACGTCGAGGTCACACGTCAGGGTCACATGTCGAGGTCACACGTCGAGGTCCAGCCCGGCGGCCGGCGGTTCGACCACGACAACCGCACGACCGCCCGTCCGCTTGGCGCGGTACATCGCTTCGTCGGCACGGGGAAGGACCGCGTCCAGTGTCAGCTCGGGTGTGTCGGCGCGCTGCCAGGCGACCCCCACACTGATGCTCACCGCCGAGGAGTCCGCGCCCTGCGCGGTCAGCTCGCGCACGCGGTCGACGAAGCCGTCCAGGTCGGTCTCGCACGCAAGCGTGGCCACCAGCACGAACTCGTCGCCCCCGACCCGGGCGGCGATGTCGTCGGCCCGGAGCGCGGCCTTCAACTGCTCGGCGAGCGCGCGCAGCGTCGCGTCTCCGGTGCCGTGCCCGTGGTCGTCGTTGACCCGTTTGAACCCGTCCAGGTCGATCACCGCCACCACGACGATCGCGCTGGGCGCGCACCGAGCCAGCATCAGATCGGTTGCGGCGTAGAGCCCTCGGCGGTTCAGCAGGCCGGTCAGCGGATCGCGGCTGGCCGCATGCGCGGTGGCACCCAGACCCCGCCGGGTGCCTTCGACCACGACGGCGGCAATCACCGGCATCGCGACCACCGTCGCCAGCGCCGGGGCGAAATACAGCGACAGCTCAGCCAGTCCGACACCGTCATAGCGCACGGCCCACCACGTCAGCGCCACGATCGTCGCGGTGGCGAAGGCGCAGTGCACCAACAGCATCCGATAACCCAGCAGTACGGCGATGAACACCCCGATCAGGCACATGTAGACGGTGCAGGACAGCCGGGCCTGCGGTGCGGCCAGCACGGCGGCCGAGGCCGCCAGCGCGACGTCGCCCCACACCGCGAACGCGATCGCCCGCCGGTGGCCGGGCCACGGGGTCAGCAGCCACCAGGCTCCGAACGCCAGCGCGGACACGAGCGCGGCCAGATGGACGCCGCGAAGGATCAGCCCGTGCGGCCCCAGGGGCTGCAGGTGCTGGACCTGCTCGACGGCGCTGAGCAGTCCCAGGCCGATGCACAACAGGCCGATGAACACCCGCAACACGCCGAGATAGCCGGTGGCGCGCAGGACCATGGTCGCGATCGCGAATTCGCGCTCACCCATTCCACGGCCCTCCACGGCCCTCTGCGGCCGCCTGCGGCCCTCCGCGGCCTTCTGCTGGCCCTCCGCGTCATCACGGGCTTCCCGGGCGAATGCTAACCGGGACCACGACCCGCGGCGACCGCAGGAGATCGGCTCCGGTCAGCGTATTCAGCGGGCGAAACGAGACGCGTCCGGCGGACGCAGCGCGTTCGATGCCGGGCCACCGGAGCTCGACCAGACCGCGCTCATGCGGCCAACGTGGCTCTCGGCTCGCCGGCCGACAATTCACCGATCCCGGCGGTCTCAGCCGGGCAGCACCGGCACCGCCCCGGCAACCATGAACGGGCGCACCTGATCCCAGGTCTGGTCGTCCTCGGCGCCGGTACCCGAGAGCTGTTTGATGCCCCGCTGGTCGGCGACGTAGACCGTCGACGGGTTGGCCGCCACGGTGGTCACCGGCGTGATCAGGTTCTCGGCCGGGCCGTCGGAATTGACGCCGTCGAGGTTGACGTAGGACACCGGGTGGGCGGGATCGTTGCGGGTGACCACCATGTCATCACCGGTGCGCCAGGACAACGACACCACCGAGGACCCCAGCCCGTAGCCCAGCCGGCGCGGGTAGGTCAGCGCAAACTCACCACCCTGGGTCTGTTCCACCCCGGCCAGCACCACGCGCCCCTCGATGACCAGTGCCGCCCGCGTGCCGTCGCGGGACAACTGCAGTTCTCCGATGGCGCCGGGAAACTTGGTCGACACCGCAGTCGAGTCGACGGGGATGCTGGCCGGCTGGCCCGTGGCCGCCTCCTGGAACACCCGCAGCACGTTGTTGCCGTCGACCACCACCCACACCGCGTCGTCGAGGGCCCACGTCGGCCGCGACAGGCTACGCCCGTCGGTGGCCTCGATCGCGGCCCGCCCCAGCGGGCCGATCCACAGCGCGGAGGTCATGTCCGGGGCGCCGGGACGCTGGGTCACCACCGCGGCCGCCTGGTGGCCGTCGCGCGAGAGCGCCGCGGCCTTCTGGTCGGGCAGGGTGCCGAAGGAGCCCGGCACCCGGGACGAGGTCTGCCCGTCGAGGAACATCAGCTGCCCGCCGATCAGCGCATGCAGCCCCGCGGAAGCCCCGCGGGCCGCGCCCGGGTCGGTGGCCGCCACGTCGGAGGTGCTCCACCCGTCGGCGAAGCGGTCATCCAGCGCCGCACCATCGACCTCGATCACGTACGGGCCCTTGATGTCGGCGCGGGCCAGCGTCCAGATGATCTGCGCGGCCAGCAGGGTGCGGCTGTGCGGGTCGGTCGTCGAGAGGTTCTCCAGCTCGACCCGGGCTCCGCCGTAGCCGCGCCCGACACCGGTCTTGCCGCCGTCGGCGCGGGTCACCGGGCCCCGCAGCCGCAGTGGCTGGCCCAGCATGTTCTGCACCGTGTTCGCCATCTCCGGGCGCGGACCGGCGATCAGCTTGGACACCAGCTCGGTGGCCAGCTGGTCGGGATCGGAGACCGCGACGTAACGGGGATCGGGCACCATCGTGGTGCCGGTGGGATCGACGAAGTAGAGGGTGTGGCGCTTGTAGGTCTCCTGGAACTGCTGCCAGTCCAGGAACACGCCGTTGGGAAGCTTGTCGATGCGCCAGCCGTCGGAGGTCTTGATCAGCTCGATCGGCCCCGGGTCGGGCAGCGGCCCGTCGCCCGTCTCGAACACCCCGATGTCCGACAGCGATCCGAGGATGTCGGCCTTCATCGTCACCGACACCTTGTCGGCCCCGCGGGTCTCCACGAAGACGACCTGGTCGATCAGCAGTGCGCTGCCCGCGTCGTCCCAGGACTGCGACGCCGAGTCGGTGAGGAACTGCCGCGCGGCCAGATGCCGGTTCGCCGGGTCGGCGGTGGCCTTGAGGAACTCGCGCAACAGCACGTCGGGGTCCATCCCCGGAGTGGGTTCGGGCAGGCTGGGCGGGGCCGGGCGCTCGACGGTGCCCAGCGCCTGCGGGGCTGACGAGTCCGGCACACCGGCGCAGCCGCTCAACACCGCGACCAGGACGGGCAGCAGCAGGCACAGCAGGCGTCTCACACGCTGTCTCCGGCGTGTTGTGGCTGCCGCAACGCGGGCTGGCTGCGCCGGGCGCTGACCCGGTCGGGCGCCATCGGCTTGAGCGGCAGCGGGCTGGTGGTCACCTTGTGGCCGCGCACCAGCGGCAGGGTGAGCCGGAAACAGGCCCCCTTGCCGGGCTCGCCCCAGGCCTCCAACCGGCCCTGGTGCAGGCGGGCGTCCTCGATGCTGATCGCCAGGCCCAGCCCGGTTCCGCCGGAGCGGCGCACCCGGGACGGGTCCGAGCGCCAGAACCGGCTGAAGACCAGCTTCTCCTCCCCCGGCCGCAGGCCCACCCCGTAGTCGCGCACCGTGACCGCGACGGTGTCCTCGTCGGCGGCCATCCGGATCCGCACCGGCTTGTGCTCGGCGTGGTCGATGGCGTTGGCGATCAGATTGCGCAGGATGCGCTCCACCCGCCGGGCATCCACCTCGGCGATGATCTCGCCGTCGGGCATGTCGACCAGCAGCTCGATGCCGGCTTCGTCGGCGAGGTGCCCGACGTTGTCCAACGCGCTCTTGACCGTCGAGCGCAGGTCCACCGCCTCCACCGACAGTTCGGCGACACCGGCGTCGTGCCGGGAGATCTCCAGCAGATCGTTGAGCAGGGTCTCGAAACGGTCGAGTTCGTCGACCATCAGTTCGGTGGACCGGCGCAGCGCGGGATCCAGTTCCTCGGCGTGGTCGTGGATCAGGTCGGCGGCCATGCGCACGGTGGTCAGCGGGGTGCGCAGCTCGTGGCTGACATCGGAGGTGAACCGGCGCTGCAGGTTGCCGAACTCCTCCAGCTGGGTGATCTGGCGCGACAGGCTCTCGGCCATGTCGTTGAACGACACCGCCAGCCGGGCCATGTCGTCCTCGCCGCGCACCGGCATCCGCTCGGCCAGATGCCCCTCGGCGAACCGCTCGGCGATGCGTGAGGCCGACCGCACCGGCAGCACCACCTGCCGCGACACCAGCAGGGCGATCCCGGCCAGCAGCACCAGCAGCACCGCGCCGCCGGTGGCCATCGTGCCGCGCACCAGACCGATGGTGCGCTGCTCGTTGTTCAGCGGGAAGATCAGGTACAGCTCCAGGTTGGTCACCTGCGAGGGCGCCGGGCTGCCGACGATGAGCGCCGGGCCGGTGAATCCGTCGGTGTGCACCGTGGCGTACTGGTAGCTGACCTGCCCGGCCGCGACGAAGTCACGCAACGCCATGGGCACCTGGCTCACCGGCCCGGCCGCGGTGGCAGCGCGCGGACCGTCGCCGGGCACGACGAGCACCGCGTCGAAGGCACCGGCCAGGCCGGCACCCGAGGAGGTACCCACTTTGGAGGTCAGGGTGTTGCGCGCCAGCTGCAGGCTGCTGTCCAGCGAGCGGGTCTCCTCACCGCCGACGATTCCGCTGACGGTGGTCCGGGCCCGGTCGAGCTCCTCGGTGGCCGCGCGCACCTTCGCGTCGAGCACCCGGTCGGTGATCTGGCTGGTCAACACGAATCCGAGAACCAGGATGACCGCCAGCGACAACCCCAGCGTCAACGACACCACGCGCAGCTGCAGCGAGCGGCGCCAAAGGACGCCGACGGCCCGGCTCAACGCGCTCACCCCGCGCACGATCGGACCGGAGCGCCCCCACCGGCCCCGCGTGCGCCGCTTCGAACGCCCGATCATCGGTGCGCCCGCCGGTGGTGTCGCTCGGCCGCGTGGCCGTCAGGGGTCACGGCGGGCCGGCCTTGTATCCCACTCCTCGAACGGTCAGCACCACCTGCGGATTCTCCGGATCCTTCTCGACCTTGGCTCGCAGGCGCTGGACATGCACGTTCACCAAACGGGTGTCGGCGGGGTGACGGTAACCCCACACCTGTTCGAGCAGCACATCACGAGTAAACACCTGGCGCGGTTTGCGTGCCAGCGCCACCAGCAGGTCGAACTCCAGCGGCGTCAGCGAGATCTGCTCCCCGTTGCGGGTCACCTTGTGGGCCGGCACGTCGATGTCGATGTCGGCGATCGACAGCATCTCGGCGGGCTCGTCCTCGTTGCGACGGAGCCGGGCCCGCACCCGCGCCACCAGTTCCTTGGGCTTGAACGGCTTCATCACGTAGTCGTCGGCGCCGGACTCCAGACCCAGCACGACGTCGACGGTGTCGGTCTTGGCCGTCAGCATCACGATCGGCACCCCGGAATCGGCGCGCAGCACCCGGCACACGTCGATGCCGTTCATGCCGGGCAGCATCAGGTCCAGCAGCACCAGGTCGGGCCGCAACTCCCGCACGGCGGTCAGCGCCTGACTGCCGTCGCCGATGACGGCGGTGTCGAAGCCCTCCCCGCGCAGGACGATGGTCAGCATCTCGGCCAACGACGGGTCGTCGTCGACGACAAGGATCCTCTGCCTCATGGTGTCCATGGTGTCACCAGATTGTGATAAATCCCGGATGCCACACGCGTGTCTCGTCCCCGAACAGGGGCGGAGCATCCCCGACCGCGGTGTTCGCGGGTCAGCCGCGCAGGGCCGCGACCACCTCGGCGGCCTGCGCGTGCGGGCCCACCCGCAGCCAGCGGCCGCCCCAGCCGGCCTCGGCCAGCCCCCGGTAGACGGCACCGGTGCGCTGCTGCAGGGCGTCGTCGCGTTCGTAGACGTCGCGGTCACGGCCGACCTCGTGCCGGGCCCGGTGCGTGGCGCGCTCCGCGGCCAACTCCACCGGAACATCCAGCAGCAGTTGCCAGTCCGGGAACGGCAGCCGCAGCCGCTGATACTCCAGCCGGTAGACCCACCGCACCGCCTCCCCGTCGGCGTCCTGGCGCAGCCGGGCCGCGCTGTAGGCGGCGTTGGAGGCCACGTAGCGGTCCAGGATCACCACGTCGTGGCGCAGCCGCAGTTCGGCGAGCTGCTCGGCGGCCCCGGCGCGATCCAGCGCGAACAGCACCGCCATGCCGTAGACCGATTCGGCCAGGTCTCCGTGATCGCCGTGCAGCGCCTCGGCGGCGACGTCGGCGGGCACCGACTGTCCATAGCGCGGGAAGGCCAGGGTGGCCACCGACCTGCCCTCGGCCTCGAACACTCCCCGCAGCCCCTGGGTCAGGGTGCGCTTGCCGGCGCCGTCGAGGCCTTCGATGACGATGAACACCCGCACGAGCCTAGTGGCGTACCCGAGATCAGAACCGCCCGCAGTTCGGCGCGGTGGGCACCCCGTTGAACCGGTCGGCGATCCACTGCATCGCCGGCTCCCCGTCGACGAGCATCGGCAGGGCGTGGTTGATGACCGCCTTGTTCAGGAACGGCGGTTGCTCGTTGGTGCGGAATTCGACGTCGGCGCCCTGGGCGCACCAGTCCCGGCCCAGCTGGTTGGCCGCGGTGTAGGGCACCAGCGGGTCGTAGCGGTTGCTGTTGATCAGGACCGGGGCGTTGGGTTTGAGCCGGCCGATGCGCTGTTCGTCGAACAGGCTGGAGAACGGTTCTTCGCGCACGAGTTCGCCGATCGGGGCGTTGAAGTAGGGCTGCAGGTGGCGGAACATGAACTTGGCGACGGTCTCGGCGATGCACTGGTCCTTGACCTTGAACAGCAGATCCTCGCCGCGCGGGGTCAGGGTGGCGCGGATCGCGTCGGCGTGTTCGGGGTAGGCGGCGATCACCGAGTTCAGCGCGTAGCCGACGACCCCGACCAGCATCGACCCGTCGGCGAACGGGAACAGTTCCTTCAGATCGGCCGGCGGCGCCCCGGCGTAGGTGCCGACGACGTCGAGGTCGGGTGCGTAGCTGGAGGCCAGCTCGGCCGCCGAGGCGGCGGCTCCACCACCCTGGGAATAGCCCCAGAAGACCAGTGGGCCATCGGGTTTCAGCGACGTGCCGGGAAGCTTCTTGGCGGCACGGGCGGCGTCGAGTATGGCGAAGCCCTCGGCCAGCCGGCTGACGTAGGTGTGCACCGGTCCGATGGTGCCCAGCCCCTCGTAGTCGGTCATCACGATGGCGAACCCGCGGGCCACCATGGTGGCCACGAACATCTCCTCGTAGTTGAACGTGAAGTCCAGGTAGGGCGACCAGTGGATGCCCTGGTTGAACTGGCGCGACGGCGCGCACTGGTCGCCTTGCCCCTGGGTGCCGGGGCCGTAGACGATCAGCGGACGCGGCCCGCGGCCCGGCCAGTCGTTGAACGGTTCGAAATAGGTGCCGGTGACGACGTTGGGGTTACCCCGGGCGTCGGTGCTGCGGTACATGATCCGGGTGCCGGTGGCCATGATGGCACCCAGCTGCCCGGAGGGTTCGAGCACCAGCCGCGACGGTTCGGTGCGCACCAGGTCGCCGGGCAGGCCGGGCGGCAACGGATCCGGTGGTGTGTAGAACGCGGTGTATTCGTCTTCGTTGTAGTACGGGTACCAGTCGTCGGCCTGCGCGCCGGGTGCGAAAGCAGTGAAAGTGGTTGCCGCGCAGACAGTCACGAACCCGAACAGCGCAACGTGCAGGACCACCCCGACCCGGAACATTACCGCAGAGTAACAAAGGGCCGGATCGCGGGACGCGCGGTCCTTCGGATTCCGTAGGTGTCAGCCGCGGACAAAAACGTAACGCCGGGACGGACCGCGCTGTGGCGGTCGCCCCGGCGTCACGAACGGGCCGCGAGACTCAGTAGCGGTAGTGGTCCGGCTTGTAGGGGCCCTCGACGTCGACGCCGATGTACTCGGCCTGGTCCTTGGACAGCTTGGTCAGCGCACCACCGAGAGCCTCGACGTGGATGCGGGCGACCTTCTCGTCGAGGTGCTTGGGCAGCCGGTAGACCTCGTTGTCGTACTCGTCGTTCTTGGTCCACAGCTCGATCTGGGCGATCACCTGGTTGGAGAAGCTGTTGCTCATCACGAACGACGGGTGGCCGGTGGCGTTGCCCAGGTTGAGCAGGCGACCCTCCGAGAGCACGATGATCGACTTGCCGCTGTCGAACTGCCACTCGTCGACCTGCGGCTTGATGTTGATCCGGGTGGCGCCCGAGCGCTCCAGCGCGGCCATGTCGATCTCGTTGTCGAAGTGGCCGATGTTGCCCAGGATGGCCTTGTCCTTCATCGCCTTCATGTGGTCGAGGGTGATGATGTCCTTGTTGCCGGTGGCGGTGATGACGATGTCGGCCTGGCCGATCTCCTCGTCCACGGTCACCACGTCGAAGCCCTCCATCAGCGCCTGCAGCGCGTTGATCGGGTCGATCTCGGTGACCGCCACCCGGGCGCCCTGACCCTTCAGCGACTCCGCGCAGCCCTTGCCGACGTCACCGAAACCACAGATGAGCACGTTCTTGCCGCCCATCAGCACGTCGGTGCCGCGGTTGATCCCGTCGATCAGCGAGTGCCGGGTGCCGTACTTGTTGTCGAACTTGCTCTTGGTGACCGAGTCGTTGACGTTGATGGCCGGGAACGCCAGCTCGCCGGCGGCGGCGAACTGGTAGAGCCGCAGCACACCGGTGGTGGTCTCCTCGGTGACCCCCTTGACCGACTCGGCGATCGTGGTCCACTTGGTCTTGTCCTGCTCGAAGCGCTCGCCCAGCACGGTCAGGAAGACCTTCCACTCCGCGGGGTCGTCGTCCTCGATCGGCGGCACCACGCCGGCCTTCTCGTACTCGGCGCCGCGCAGCACCATCATGGTGGCGTCGCCGCCGTCGTCGAGGATCATGTTGGCCGGCTCCCCCGGCCAGGTCAGCATCTGCTCGGCGGCCCACCAGTACTCCTCCAGGGTCTCACCCTTCCAGGCGAACACCGGGGTGCCCGAGGGCTCCTCCGGGGTGCCGTGCGGGCCGACGACCACCGCCGCGGCGGCGTGGTCCTGGGTGGAGAAGATGTTGCAGGAGGCCCAGCGGACCTCGGCCCCGAGGGACACCAGCGTCTCGATGAGCACCGCGGTCTGCACCGTCATGTGCAGGGATCCCGAGATCCGCGCCCCCTTGAGCGGCGCCACCTCGGCGTACTCGCGGCGCAGCGCCATCAGCCCCGGCATCTCGTGCTCGGCCAGCCGGATCTCCTTGCGGCCGTACTCGGCCAGCGCCAGGTCGGCGACCTTGTAGTCGATGCCGTTGCGGACGTCTGCAGTCAGCGTCATGAAGAGCCCCTTTGTCGTTCGGAATCGTCGTCAGACGCGGCCGCCCACACCGGTCGAACCTGTGCGGCAGCCGCGCAACACTCAAAGCCTGCGGGCTCGCGGGACAGGCGCTAGAGGCGCTCTGCCGGCTAAGGAGTATCGATTACACCGTAGCGTTCGGCGAACGGCGTCATCAATCGGGCTAGGTCCGCGGCCACGTCGTGGTCGGCCTCCGGCGGCATCGACACGTAGCTCATCGCCAACCGCACGATCGCGCGGGCCAGCACGCCGGCGTCCTCCGGACTGGCCTGCACCCAGCTGTGGATGAACGAATCGGTCAGCTTGGCCGAGGCCCGGGTGATGATCGGCGCACTGTCGGTGGTGATGATCTGCAGCAGGTCGGGTTTGGCCGCGCCGGTGAGCAGCGAGATCACCAGCGGGTCCGCCGCCGACTGGGTGAAGAAGGACCGGAAGCCGTGCAGGAACGCCGCATGGATGTCGCCGACGTTATCGTCGATCGCCGCGCCCACGGCGCCGGCCAGCCGGTCGGCCAGCCGCACCGCGTAGCCCTGCGCCAGGCCGTGGCGCGAGCCGAACTCGTTGTAGATGGTCTGCCGGCTCACGCCCGCCGCCTTGGCGACGTCGGCCAGGGTGATCGCCGACCAGTCCCGGCCCAGCAGCAGATCGTGCATCGCATCGAGCACCGAATCGCGCAGCAGCACCCGGGAGGCTTCCGCATAGGAGACCCGGACGGGCGCCCCGGCCGGGCGGCCGGGGCCACGTCCGGGCCCCCGTGCGGACCCGCGCGTAGTGCTCACAACGGGGACAGTAGTCATGATCGGACTATTTCGACCATCTCGAAGTCGGACTTGGCCGCGCCGCAGTCCGGGCAGCTCCAGTCCTCGGGGATGTCGTCCCAGCGGGTTCCGGCGGCGATACCGTCCTCCGGCCAGCCCTTGGACTCGTCGTACTCGAAGCCGCACTGGATGCAGCGGAACAGCTTGTAGTCGGTCTCTGACATGGTGATGTGCTCCTAGACAGGTTCGAAATCGATCTTCTCGCGCACCCCGCAGTCGGGGCAGCACCATTCGTCGGGGATCTGTCCCCACGGGGTTCCGGCCGGAAAGCCTTCCCGGGCAGCCCCTTTGGCCTCGTCGTAGACGTAGTCGCAGACCGGGCAGCGGTAGGCACTCATGCCGCCGACTCCTCGATGACCCCGTGGCGGGCCAGGATCTTCGCGCGCCGGCGCGGGGCGATGTTGACCCGGGTGATGTCGCCGTCGTAGTGCTCAAGCACGCGGTGGTCCATCATCCGCCGCCACAGCGGCGGGAAGTAGGTCAGCGAAATCAGCGTCGCGTACCCGCTGGGCAGGTTGGGCGCGCCGTCCATGCTGCGCAGCGTCTGGTAGCGGCGCGTCGGGTTGGCGTGGTGGTCGCTGTGCCGCTGCAGGTGGTAGAGGAACAGGTTGGTCACGATGTGGTCGGAGTTCCAGCTGTGCTGGGGCGTGCAGCGCTCGTAGCGCCCGCTGGCGGTCTTCTGCCGCATCAGGCCGTAGTGCTCCAGATAGTTCACGCTCTCCAGCAGGCTGAACCCGAACACCGCCGAGATCAGCATGAAGGGGATCACGCCGAGCCCGAACACCGCGGTCAGCACACCCCACAGCAGCACCGACATCGCCCAGGCGTTGAGCACGTCGTTGGACGGGTGCCACGGGCTCTTGCCGGCCCGGCGCAGTCGGGCGGCCTCCAGCTGCCACGACGACTTCAGCCCGCCCCACACGCTGCGCGGAAGAAACGCCCAGAAGCTCTCACCGAAGCGGGCCGAGGCCGGATCCTCCGGGGTGGCCACCCGCACGTGGTGGCCGCGGTTGTGCTCGATGTAGAAGTGCCCGTACCAGGTCTGGGCCAGGGTGATCTTGGACAGCCAGCGCTCCAGCGAGTCCTTCTTGTGGCCGAGCTCGTGGGCGGTGTTGATCCCGACACCGCCGAGCATCCCCACCGACAGCGCCAATCCGATCTTGGCGAACCAGTTCAGCCCACCGTCGAAGCCCAGCCAGCTCAGGTCGGAGGCGGTGAACAGGTAGGCGCCGAGCACCACGCTGGCGTACTGGCACGGCAGGTAGGCGTACGTGCAGTAGCGGTAGTACCTGTCGTTCTCCAGCCGCTCCATCATCTCGTCCGGGGGGTTCTGCCCGTCCGGGCCGAACCTGAGGTCCAGCGACGGCAGGATCACATAGAGCAGCATCGGGCCGATCCAGAACGGGAACAGCGCCGCGGTGTGCCAGCCGAGGTCGTTGAACAACCAGACCACCGGCATCATCACCAGCAATGCCGTCGGGGCGATGAGCCCCATCAGCCACAGATACCTCTTCTTGTCCCGCCACTGCTCGACACTCTGCGCGTCGGACTCAAGTGCTGTCACGTTTCCCTCCAGTGTGATGCCGGTCATGCCGTGCGGTTTACCTTATGCACTGATTTGTCCGAAGTCTAGACATTTGATGATTGTTTGTAAAGACGATCGCGCGGCCGGCGCCCTTCGCCACGTGAAGACTCGTCTTCCCGACGCCGCGTCAGGTCAGCCGAGAGTTCTCCGGTGGCGGCACGCGGAGGTGATCGGAGCCGAGCGCGGCCCGCGGCCGTTCCCGGCCGGGATCCGTGTCGTCCGGCGACACGGCGGTCGGCGTCAACCCCACCGTCGGGCAGGGCGAGGCGGTGTCGTCACTGGGCTATGTCGTCACTGGCGGTGTCGTCACTGGCTATGCCGTCAGTGGCGATGGCGTCACTGGCGATGCCGCCACTGGCATGTCGTCACTGCAGGTCCGCGACGGGTCCGGCGCGGTGCCGCAGACGGCGTGAAGCGGTCCGGGAGTTCAGATACCCACGGTCGCGCGGAGCAGTTTGGTGGGCGCCTGGGCCAACACCCGGATGGGGGCGTCGTCGGCGGATACCCAGGCGGCCTGACCGCGCTGCAGGGTGACGGTGTCGGCCTTGCCGCTGACCACCGCGCCGCCCTGGGCGCAGACCAGGATCTGTGGGCCGTCATGTGAGCACGCCGCGTCGACCTCGTGGCCCAGATCCTCCCCGGAGAGTTCGAGGACCGACACCGCGAACTCCGCCGCGGGGGTGCGGTAGGTGACCTCGAACCCGTCGCGCTCCAGCGCCGGGTGCAGTGACTCCTGCGGTGCGGGAGTGAAGTCGAGCACCCGGAGCAGTTCGGGGACGTCGACGTGTTTGGGGGTCAGCCCGCCCCGCAGGACGTTGTCGGAATTGGCCATCACCTCGAAACCGACCCCGTGCAGGTAGCTGTGCAGGTTCCCGGCGGCCAGGTAGATCGCCTCGCCGGGTTCGAGCTCGATCAGGTTGAGCAGCATTGCCGCCAGCACGCCCGCATCCCCCGGGTAACGCTCGCCGAGCTCGAGCAGCGCTTTGGCCTCCTCGGCGAATTCCGTTGCCCCGGAACGAATGTAGTTGACGGCCCCTTCCAGCACCGCGGGCACGAGAACCTCGAGGTCGGGTTGCGGCGCGGTGATCCAGGTGGTGAACAGCGCACGCAGCCCGTCGGCGTCGGCCTGTCCGTCGAGCAGGTCGACGTAGGGGTCGAGATCGGAGACGGCCAGCGCCCGCATCAACTCCACGGTGCGGGCCACCGGCCGGAACCCGGCCAGGGCCGCAAACGGTTCGATCGCCACCAGCAGTTCGGGTTTGTGGCTGCGGTCGCGGTAGTTACGCACCGGCGAGTTCAGCGGCACGCCCAGGCTGTCTTCGCGCCGGTAGCCCTCGACGGCCTGCGAGGCGCTGGGGTGGGCCTGCAGCGACAGCGGCTCGTCGGCGGCGAGCACCTTGACCAGAAACGGCAGGGCGTCGCCGAAGCGGGCCCGCACCACCGGGCCCAACTGCCCCTCGGGGTCGGAGGACACCAGGTCGATCAGCGAGCGCTCCCCCTCCGGGGTCTCGACGAAGGCGGGGTCCCCGTGGTGGGCGCCCAACCACAGCTCGGCTTCCGGATGCGCCGTGGGTACCGCCCTGCCGGTGAAATCGGCGATCGCGGTCCGCGACCCCCAGGCGTATGTACGTATCGCTCCGCGTAACAGCTCCACCAGTCGACCTGCCGTTTCCCGCCCTTATCCCCGCGCCAGGCGCAGGTAGACCGCGGCCATCTCCAGCCGCAGTGCCAACAGCCCCAATTGTTGTTCCGGCCGCCCCGCGTCGACCGGTGCCGTGTCCGGAACGTCTTCGGCCCCGACCACGTCGATGTCGTTGTGGCCGGCCACCCGTGCCGTCACCACCTGTCGTTCGCTGCCCAGCGTCAGCGCCAGCACCCGCAGCCGCTGCGGCAGCGGCCCGTCGAGCTCCTCGTCGTGGAAGAGCGCGGCCAGCTCGGCGTCGCGGTCGTCGCCGCCGACACCGAAATCCGTTCCGCCGCCGCGGACCGCCACCAGGGCATCGGCCAGCCCCGCGGGGGTGACCACCTGGTGGGCGATCCGCAGAAAGGCCGTCGCCGCGTGCTGCGCCAGCGTCAGGGTGGCCGGGTTGTCCCCGGCCAGCACCGTGGCCCGCCCGGAGACCCGTTCGGCCAACGACTTGGCCGCGTTGGTGAACAGCTCGCGCGCCGCGGAGTTGCGCAGCGCCTCGGCATCGAGCGCGTCGGCCATCGCCGACAGATCGGCGCCGGCCCGCTTGTCCCCGGCCCTGTCACCGGCGTCACCGGAGCTGTCCCCGGCGGCCTGCACGGTGGCGATCCCCGCGGCCAGATACCGGCACAGACCGAACTCCTCGGGGACCCACAGCCGCGGTTCCAGCACGCCGACCCGCCCGGCGGTGGCCTCGCGCAGCGGGCCCTCGTACGGGGCGCAGACCACCACCCGCGCTCCCCGGCGGACCGCGGTGACCGCGGCGTTGACCAGCACCGGGTCTGCCGGGTCGTCGCCGGCGAGGACGAGCACGTCCAGCGGGCCGATCCACGGGGGCACCTCGGTGCACAGCACCATCGGCTGGCCGGCCGCGCCGCCCAGCAGCGCGGTCAGCAGCGCGCCCGCCGATTCGGCCGGGCCGCGGCGGGACAGCCAGATCCACGCCCGCGGCCGGGCGCCGCGCACACTGTCCAGCGCGCCCTCCTCGACGGCGGCCGCCGCCGCACGGACCTGGGCACCGGCCATCGCCACGGCCCGCAACAGGCCGTCGCGGTCGGCGGCGATCAGTCCCTCGGTGTCGTCGAGGTCGACGACCGCCCGCGTCGCACTCACGGCGCCGAACCCGCCGCCACCGCCGGCGGTGCGGCCTCGATGATCTGCGAGACGCGAGCGACGATCGCGGCGACCTCGTCGCCGGTGCGGGCCTCCACGTTGAGCCGCAGCAGCGGTTCGGTGTTGGACATCCGCAGGTTGAACCAGGCGCCCTCGCCGAGGTCGGCGGTGGTGCCGTCGAGGTGGTCGAGCTGCTGGACCTGGGTGCCGAAAGTCCGCAGCACCGCGTCCACGCAGGCCTGCGGATCGCTGACCCGGAAGTTCAGTTCGCCCGAACTCTCGTAGCGCTGGTAGTCCGCGGTCAGATCGGACAGTGGACGGTCCTGCTGGCCCAGCGCCGAGAGCACGTGCAGGGCCGCCAGCATCCCGGAGTCGGCGCCCCAGAAGTCCCGGAAGTAGTAGTGCGCGGAGTGTTCGCCGCCGAAGATGGCGCCGGTGTCGGCCATCAGCCCCTTGATGAAGGAGTGTCCCACCCTCGAGCGCACCGGGGTGCCGCCGCGCTCGACGACGAGCTCGGGCACCGCCCGCGAGGTGATCAGGTTGTAGATGACGGAAGCCCCGATCTCACGCCCCAGCTCGCGCGCCGCGATCATGGCCGTGACCGCCGACGGCGACACCGGATGGCCGCGCTCATCGATGACGAAGCACCGGTCGGCGTCGCCGTCGAAGGCCAGCCCGATGTCGGCACCGGTCTTGAGCACGAACTGCTGCAGGTCGATCAGGTTGGCCGGTTCCAGCGGGTTGGCCTCGTGGTTGGGGAACGTCCCGTCGAGCTCGAAGAACAACGGCAACACGGTCAGCGCGGGGATCTCCCCGAGCACCGCCGGTGCGGTGTGTCCGGCCATGCCGTTGCCGGCATCGACGGCGACCCGCAGCGGACGCAGGCCGTCCAGGTCGACCAGTGAGCGCAGATAGCTGCCGTACTCGGCGAGCACGTCGCGGTCGCTGATCGAACCGGCCGGACCGTCATAGGCGGGCACACCGGCGACCAGGTCGTCGCGGATGATCCCCAGGCCGGTGTCCTGCCCGACCGGCTTGGCCCCGGCCCGGCACATCTTGATCCCGTTGTAGGCGGCCGGATTGTGGCTGGCGGTGAACATCGCGCCGGGACAGTCCAGCAGTCCGGAGGCGAAATACAGTTCGTCGGTCGAGGTCAGGCCGACCCGTACGACGTCGAGTCCCTGGGCCAGCACACCGTCGGCGAACGCGGCCGCCAGCCCCGGTGAGCTCTCCCGCATGTCGTGTCCGATGACGACGCGGCCCGCCTCGTCGCGGACCAGCCGGGCGAACGCGGCTCCCACCTCACCGACGAACGACGCGTCGAGTTCCGTGCCGACCAGACCACGGACGTCGTACGCCTTGATCACGTGGGCAACCGCCTCGGCGGATCGAGACATCGCAGCCTTTCGACGACACTTTCGCTGACACCCGACGGGTTCTTCGTCAGCCTAGTCGCAGAGCACGACGGATCAGGTGCACACGGGTGACGATCTGGCGACGAACGCCGGGTCAGGCAGGCTCAGTCGGGGTCAGTCGGTGGGGTCGGGCAGCACCCGAAGATGGCCACGGCGTCGACCGACGCTGCCGGGCCGGTGCGCCGGCGAGGCCATCACCCGCCCGGCCGCGGGGCCCTGGGCATGCACGTGCGACTGCGGCGCCGGATCGGAGAAGCCCGCGACCGGCCCCCCGGTGGGCACCCCGTCACCGCCCTCGCGCACGGCGTCTGCGAGTGCCACCAGGTCGTCCTCGTCGGGATGGGTGGGCAGCGGACCAGCGTGGCGGACCAGCTCCCAACCGCGCGGAGCGGTGATCCGGCCGGCGTGCCCCACGCACAGGTCCCACGAGTGCGGCTCGCGTGCGGTGGCCAGCGGCCCCACGACCGCGGTGGAGTCGGAGTAGACGAACGTCAGCGTCGCCACCGCATAGTGAGGGCACCCGGGCCTGCAGCAGCGACGGGGAACATTCACGCCCGTGAGGCTATCGCGCGGCGCGGTCCGCCGAGGGGCGGACACGCGCAGGTGCGCGCCCACTACCGAACTGTGACCTCACCCGGCGTTGCGCCGAGCGCGCCCCGTGTCGGGCCGCGTATTGAGCCGTGCCATTCACCAACGCCCCAACAGTCTCTTCCGTATGTTCTGCACCTTCTGCCACTTAGTCAACGGTGGCCCTCTGCCACTTGGCCACCCGTGACCCCCTGCCTCTTGGTCACCCGTGACCCTCTGCCACTTGGTCACCCGTGACCCATGCCGGTCGGCTACCGGCCGTCGCCGCGGCCCCGGACCGCTACGATTCGCGGGTGGCTGATCCACGCGGCTTCCTGCACGGCCGGCCGAGTCGGCGTCCGGGCGCCCGGCACGGCCGTGACATGCGCGGCCCGCTGCTGCCGCCGTCCGTTCCGGGCTGGCGCAGCCGCGCCGAACGCTTCGACATGGCGGTGCTGGAGGCCTACGAACCCATCGAGCGCCGCTGGCACGAGCGGGTCTCCGCGCTGGATGTCGCCGTCGACGAGATCCCCCGGATCTCCCCCCGTGACCCTCACAACGTCCAGTTCCCGCCGGAGGTGGTGGCCGACGGCCCGGTCGCGCTGGCCCGGTTGATCCCAGCGGGCGTCGACGTCCGCGGAAACGCCACGCGCGCGCGAATTGTGTTGTTCCGCAGGCCGATTGAGCGGCGAGCGAAGGACACATTGGAGCTTTCGGAGCTGCTGCGCGACATCCTGGTGGCCCAGGTGGCCACCTACCTGGGAGTCGATCCGTCGGTGATCGATCCCAGCATCGACGACTAGGGGCAACAACGCGGCGAGCGTGGGTGTCGGGCACCGAGAGCCGTAACGCTCGGTACCCCACACCCACGCTCGCCGCGGGACGCCCGAATCGGATGCCGGGTCAGGTGTTGGGTCTAAATCGGATCACATGTCGGATCAGATGATGCCGCGCTTGAGACGCCGGCGTTCGCGCTCGGAGAGCCCGCCCCAGATGCCGAAGCGTTCGTCATTGGCCAGCGCATACTCCAGGCACTGGTCGCGCACCTCACATCCCAGGCAGATGCGCTTGGCCTCACGGGTGGAACCGCCCTTCTCCGGGAAGAACGCCTCCGGATCGGTCTGCGCGCACAGCGCGCGGTCCTGCCACTCGCTCTCAGCAGTCTCCGCCGCCGGGTCGAAGACATCGGGAACCACGCTCAGAAGTGGCCGCCCCCCGTTGTCATCAATAGCCTCCCCCGCCGCACGGTTGATGCTGGTGTGCGGTGTGTTTCCCATGCCGAAGAGGTGCTCTATGGACATGTTCCGCCTCCTCACCTTTTAGTTGGTCAATCCGTGAATGTCGCCCGCTATTGTGCTGTGGCCATCTCGATTCGAACAGGTGATCGAATCTCGGTCTGCGACACTGGAACCGGTCGGCCAACCGGGAAATGACACTGATGTGATTAGACACGCGCGGAGAGCCCAGGTCAAGCGCTAGAACGGAATTTCATACCACTTTCCTCCGACAAAACGGCGTGTCGACACCTGGGCGTGTCCTGAGTGATTTCTCACTGTTATTCCTCGCCGCCATTCCGTGACACAGTTTGCGGCGTGTCCGGCCCCACCCAGCCGGCACCGGCGTACCGGCCCCGCCGGCGCGACGCCTACTCTCGTTCGGGTGAGGGTGACGGTACTGGTTGGCGGCGTGGGCGGCGCGCGGTTTCTGCTCGGTGTCCAAAAACTGCTCGGGCTCGGCCAGTTCGCGAACGATGACGACACCACCCACGACCTGACCGCCGTGGTGAACATCGGCGACGACGCCTGGATGCACGGAGTGCGCATCTGCCCGGATCTGGACACCTGCATGTACACCCTGGGCGGTGGTATCGACCCCGAGCGGGGCTGGGGTCACCGCGACGAGACCTGGCACGCCAAGGAGGAACTCGCCGCCTACGGCGTGCAACCCGACTGGTTCGGCCTGGGTGACCGCGACCTGGCCACGCATCTGGTGCGCAGCCAGATGCTGCGCGCCGGCTACCCGCTCTCCCAGATCACCGAGGCGCTGTGCACCCGGTGGCGGCCCGGCGCCCGGCTGCTGCCGGCCAGCGACGACCGCAGCGAGACCCACGTGGTGATCACCGATCCCGAATCCGGTGAGCGGCGCGCCATCCATTTCCAGGAGTGGTGGGTGCGCTACCGCGCCCAGGTACCCACCCACAGCTTCGCCTTCGTCGGCGCCGAGAAGGCCACCGCCGGCCCGGATGTGGCCGCGGCCATCGCCGAGGCCGACATCGTGTTCGTCGCCCCGTCGAACCCGGTGGTCAGCATCGGCGCGATCCTCGCGGTGCCCGGTATCCGCGGGGCGCTTCGCTCCACCAGCGCCCCCGTGATCGGCTACTCCCCCATCATCGGAGGAAAACCGTTGCGCGGCATGGCCGACGAATGCCTCAGCGTGATCGGGGTGGAGTCGACCTCGACGGCGGTGGCCGCACACTACGGCGCCCGCTCGGGAACGGGCATCCTCGACGGCTGGCTGGTCTCCGAGGACGACCACGCCGACGTCGACGGCCTCGCGGTGCGCGGCATCCCCCTGCTGATGTCGGATCCGGGCGCCACCGCCGAGATGGTGCGCGCGGGAATGGAACTGGCCGGCGTGGCCGTGGAACCCCGGTGAGCCACCCCGGGCCCGGGGCCGGCCCCGAACACGGCACGGCCGGGACCATCGAGATCCTGCCGGTCACCGGCCTGCCCGAGTTCCGCCCCGGCGACGACCTGACCGCCGCGGTCGCCGCGGCCGCCCCCTGGCTGCGCGACGGCGATGTCGTGGTGGTCACCAGCAAGGTGGTCTCCAAGTGCGAGGGCCGGGTGGTGCCGGCACCGACCGACCCGGAGGAACGGGACCGGCTGCGCCGCAAGCTGATCGACGACGAAGCCGTACGCGTGCTGGCCCGCAAGGGCCGCACCCTGATCACCGAGAACGCCCTGGGACTCATCCAGGCCGCCGCGGGGGTGGACGGATCCAACATCGGTGCCGACGAATTGGCGCTGCTGCCCGTTGATCCCGACGGCAGCGCCGCCGCCCTGCGGTCCGGGCTGCGGACCGCGCTCGGGGTCGGTGTGGGCGTGGTGATCACCGACACCATGGGCCGGGCCTGGCGCACCGGGCAGATCGACGCGGCCATCGGCTCGGCCGGCATCCCGGTGCTGCACGGCTACGCCGGGGCCGTGGACCGGCACGGCAACGAGTTGGTGGTCACCGAGATCGCGGTCGCCGACGAGATCGCCGCGGCCGCCGATCTGGTCAAGGGCAAGCTGACCGGGGTTCCGGTGGCGGTGGTGCGGGGGCTGCGGCTGCGCGACGACGGTTCGACCGGCCGGGCACTGCTGCGCCCCGGCGAGGAGGACCTGTTCTGGCTGGGCACCGCCGAATCCGTCGACCTGGGCCGCCGGCAGGCCCAGCTGATGCGGCGGTCGGTGCGGCGGTTCCGCGCCGACCCCGTTCCCCCGGGGCTGATCGAGGACGCGGTCGCCGAGGCGCTCACCGCGCCCGCCCCCCACCACACCCGGCCGGTGCGCTTCGTCTGGCTGAGCACACCGCGGCGGCGCACCGGCTTGCTGGACGCCATGAAGGAACGGTGGCGCGCCGACCTGACCGCCGACGGCAGACCCGCCGACGAGGTCGAGCGCCGGGTGGCGCGCGGGCAGATCCTCTACGACGCGCCGGAGGTGGTCATCCCGTTCATGGTCCCCGACGGGGCCCACCACTACCCCGACCCCGCCCGCACGGCGGCCGAGCACACCATGTTCACCGTGGCGGCCGGCGCCGCCGTGCAGGGGCTGCTGGTGGCCCTGGCGGTGCGCGGCGTCGGCAGCTGCTGGATCGGCTCGACCATCTTCACCCCCGATCTGGTGCGCACCGAACTTCAGCTGCCCGAGGACTGGGAGCCGCTGGGCGCGGTCGCCGTCGGCTATCCCGAGGCCGAGGCGCCACCGCGCGAGCCCGCCGCCACCGACGGGTTGATGGTGCGGCTGTGAGCGTGCGGGAGTCGGTGATCGAGCTTCTCACCGAGCTCACCCCGGTGGCCGAGGACGAGGCGTTGCGGCAGGCGGTGCTGGGATTCGTGCTGGCCCGGTCCGACTCGTGTCAGCGGGCCTGCGAGCCCGGACACGTGACGGCCTCGGCCGCGCTGCTCGACCACACCGGCTCGAAGGTGCTGCTGACCCTGCACCCGCGGCTGGGCCGCTGGGTGCAGCTCGGCGGGCACTGCGAACCCGAGGACGCCGACATCCGCGCCGCCGCCCTGCGGGAGGCCACCGAGGAGTCGGGGATCGAGGGACTGCGCCTGGACCCGCGCCTGGCCAACATCCACGTTCATGCGCTGACCTGCTCGCTGGGGGTCCCGACCCGGCATCTGGATCTGCAGTTCGTGGCCCACGCCCCCGCCGGGGCCCAGCCGAGGATCAGCGAGGAGTCGGTGGACCTGGCGTGGTGGCCGGTGGACGCGCTGCCCCCCGACACCGATCACGCCCTGGCCACCCTGGTCGGCCGGGCGGTTCAGATGTCGCTGGAGTAGCGGATCCCGACGTCGGGAATCGTCACGCCGGGCCACACCCGGGCGCCACGCAACAGTTCGCACCGCGCCCCGATGTCGGCGCCGTCGCCGATGACGCCGTCGCGGATCAGGGTGCGCGGGCCGACGCGGGCCCCGAACCCGATGATCGTGCGCTCGATCCGGCTGCCGGCCTCGATGTGGGCTCCGTCGAAGATCACCGCTCCGTCCAGGCGCACCCCGGGCCCGATCTCGGCGCCGCGGCCGACCACCGTGCCGCCCACCAGCACCGCACCGGGGGCCACCGACGCGCCGTCGTGCACCAGTGACTCGCCGCTCTGCCCGCCCAGCGCCCAGGTCGGCGCGATCCCGCGCACCAGGTCGGCCGACCCCTGCACGAAATCCTCCGGGGTGCCCATGTCCCGCCAGTAGCTGGTGTCCACATAGCCGCAGACGTGCACACCGTCGGCCAGCAGCGCCGGGAAGACCTCCCGCTCCACCGACACCTCCCGGCCGGTCGGGATCATGTCGATGATCTTGCGCTTGAAGACGTAGCAGCCGGCGTTGATCTGGTCGGTCGGCGGATCCTCGGTCTTCTCCAGGAACGCCGTGACCCGCCCGTCCTCGGTGGGCACCGAGCCGAACGCCCTCGGATCGCCGACCCGCACCAGATGCAGGGTCAGATCGGCGTCATGGTCGTAGTGGAAGTTCAGCAGCTGCCCGAGGTCGGCGCCGGAGAGCACGTCACCGTTGAACACCACCGCGGTGTCGCCGCGCAACGTGGACGCGACGTTGGCGATGCCGCCGCCGGTGCCCAGCGGCTCCTCCTCGAAGACGTACTCGATCTCCAGGCCCAGCTTGGAACCGTCGCCGAAGGCGGCCTCGAACACCTGCGCCTTGTAGGCGGTGCCCAACACCACGTGTTTGATGCCGGTCTTGGCGATCCTGGCGAGCAGGT
Source organism: Mycolicibacterium palauense (assembly GCF_002592005.1). GTDB lineage: Bacteria > Actinomycetota > Actinomycetes > Mycobacteriales > Mycobacteriaceae > Mycobacterium > Mycobacterium palauense. Next base: position 28,612 of record NZ_NVQF01000001.1, read on the forward strand.
GGGTCAGGAACGGCACGCCCGCCGTCGGCAGCATCGGCTTGGGCAGCGACAACGTCAGCGGGCGCAGCCGGGTGCCCTTGCCGCCGACCAGGATGACGGCGTCGACCCTGTCCGGGTCGAAGTTCGGCTCCGCGCCTGCCCCACCGAAGCCGGTGCCTCCGCGCACGGTGAACCCTGTCATCGACGCTCCCCCTTCCTGCGCTCCCGCCGGGACCGGCGTACGGCCAGCCGGGCCCGAACCGCCAGCGCGGCCCGCATGGTGGCCCGTAGCGGTGCCCGTTGCCATCCGCCGTGGCGGTCCGACAGATACGTATACGTGCTTTCGTGGTGTGCCGCGAGGTTGCGGGCCGGGTCGCGCCCCGTGGCGTGGCCCTTATCATGCAGGATCTCGGCCGAGGGCACGTACACGTTGAGCCGACCGGCGCGGCCGAACCGATCGCCCAGGTCGACATCCTCCATGTACATGAAGAAGCGCTCGTCGAAGCCTCCGACGGCGTCGAAGTCGGCCCGGCGCACCAGCAGGCAGGACCCCGACAGCCAGCCGACCGGGCGTTCGCTGGGTTCCAGCCGCTCCTGGCGGTATTCGGCCGTCCACGGGTTGTTCTTCCACACCGGCCCCACCACCGCGTGCATCCCGCCGCGGATCAGGCTGGGCAGGTGCCGTGCCGACGGGTAGACCGAGCCGTCGGGGTCGCGGATCAGCGGGCCCAGCGCCGCGGCCTGCGGCCAGCGCTGGGCGGCCTCCAGCAGCGCATCGATGCTGCCCGGGCCCCACACCACGTCGGGGTTGGCGATCACCACGAACTCCGCTTCGGCGGCCTCCCCGGTCAACGCGGCGACGGCCCGGTTCACGGCGGTGCCGTAGCCGAGGTTGGCGCCCATCGGCAACAGCCGGGCGTACGGGTAGCGCTCCACGGCGGCCTCCGGGGCGCCGTCGGTGGACCCGTTGTCGGCCATCACCACGGTGACCGGCCGGTCGGTGGCCACGGTCAACGACGACAGGAACCGCTCCAGATGCGAACCCGGCGAATAGGTCACCGTCACCACCGGCAGTTGGTCCGTCACGGCGTAGAGGGTAGCGGTCGGCTGCGCAGCGCCTCGGCCAGTGCGTCGCGCCACGGCCGCAACGGCGTCAGCCCGGCCGCGGCGGAGACCTCACCGCCCAGCGCCGAGTACGCCGGGCGGGGCGCGGGACGGGGGTGGCGCGCACTGTCGATCGGCGACACCAGTTCCGGGTCGGCGCCGAGTTCGGCGAAGACGGCCCGGGCCTGCTCGTAACGGCTCGCCGCGCCGGCGTTGGCGGCGTGCAGGACGGGTTCGCGGATCGCTGCGCCGGCGATCTGGAACAGCGCGGCCACCAGGTCGGCGACGTAGGTGGGCGAGCCCACCTGATCGTCGACGACCTCGGTGGGCTGGGCCCGCTCGGCGCGCCGGCGCATGGCCGCGGCGAAGTCGGTGCCGTCGGCGCCGGTGTAGACCCAGGAGGTGCGCACCACGACGGCGTCGGGCATGGCCGCCAGCACCGCCAGCTCCCCGGCCAGCTTGGAGCGGCCGTAGGCGTTGACCGGCGCGGTGTCGTCACCGGGCTCGTAGGGCCGCGGCGGGACGGGCCCACCGCCGAACACCCCACCACCGAACACATAGTCGGTGGAGATGTGCAGCAGCCGGGCGCCGGCGCGCGCGCAGGCGTGCGCGACGTTCTCGGCGCCGGTGGCGTTGACGGCGTAGGCGGCGGCCTCGTCGCTCTCGGCACCGTCGACGTCGGTGTAGGCGGCGCAGTTGACCACTACGTCGCCGGCCTCCACGTAGCGCTCGGGGGCCCCGGGATCGGTGATGTCGCAGTCTGCGGAGCCCAGGGCCAGCACGCCGTGCCCGCGCCGGCCGGCCTCGGCGGCCAGGAACCGGCCGACCTGACCGGAGGCTCCGGTGATGACGATCCGGGCGGGTCCCCGGGAAGCGGTCCCGGAAGCAGTCTCGGACATGGTTGCGAGTCTGGCACGCCGGGCTCGGCTACCCGGCTGGCGGCGTCCTCGCCAGTAGCCTGGGCTGATGCCCGTCCGCCTGCTGCGCGTCGTCGCCACCGTGATCGCCGTCACGATCGTCGTCGGCACCGGTGTGGCGTGGAGCAAGATCCGCTCCTTCGAGGAGGGCATCAATCACATCAGCGCCGCCGCGCTCGGTGGTGGCGGCGAGGACGACGGCGCCATCGACATCCTGCTCGTCGGCGTCGACAGCCGCACCGACGCCCACGGCAACCCGCTGTCCCCGGAGGAGCTGGCCACCCTGCGCGCCGGAGACGAGGAGGCCACCAACACCGACACCATCATCCTGGTGCGCATCCCCAAGAACGGGAAGTCGGCGACGGCCATCTCGATCCCCCGCGACTCCTATGTGCAGGCCCCAGGGCTGGGCAAGGTCAAGATCAACGGGGTGTACGGCGAGGTCAAGCTCGACACCATGAAGCAGCTGATCGAGCAGGACGGCATGGACCCCGTCGAGGGTGAGAGACGCGGCGTGGAGGCCGGGCGTGAGGCGCTGATCAAGACGGTGGCCGACCTGACCGGCGTGACCGTCGACCACTACGCCGAGATCGGCCTGCTCGGCTTCGCGCTGATCACCGACGCCCTCGGCGGTGTCGACGTGTGCCTCAAGGAGCCGGTGTACGAACCGCTGTCGGGTGCGGACTTCCCCGCCGGCTGGCAGCGGCTCAACGGCCCGCAGGCGCTGAGCTTCGTGCGGCAGCGCCACGACCTGCCCCGCGGCGACCTGGACCGGGTGGTGCGCCAGCAGGTGGTGATGGCCTCGCTGGCCCACCAGGTCATCTCGGGCAAGACGCTGTCGAGCCCGGCCACCCTGAACCGGCTGCAGCAGGCCGTGCAGCGCTCGGTGGTGCTCTCCGACGGCTGGGACATCATGAACTTCGTCGACCAGCTGCAGAAACTGGCCGCCGGCAACGTCGCGTTCGCCACCATCCCGGTGCTCGACGAGGCCGGCTGGAGCGACGACGGCATGCAGAGCGTGGTGCGCATCGATCCCGACGAGGTCAAGAAGTGGGTCACCAGCCTGCTGCACGACCAGGACGAGGGCAACACCCAGGCGCTGTCCTACGCCCCGGACAAGACGACGGTCGACGTGCTCAACGACACCGACATCAACGGGCTCGCCGCGGCGGTGTCGGAGGTGCTCACCGCCCGGGGCTTCACCGGCGGCACCGTCGGCAACACCGAGAGCCCGCACCCGTCGGGTTCACAGGTGCTGGCCCACAGCACCGACGACCTGGGCGCCCAGGCGGTCTCGGAGAGCCTGGGCGGGCTGCCGGTGGCCGCCGACGACGCGGTGCCCGCCGGCACGGTGCGGGTGGTGCTCGCCGACGACTACACCGGCCCCGGTTCGGGGCTGGAGAGTTCGGACGCCTCGACGGCGGGTGCCGACGCCGCCACCGTCGACCAGGCGGCCGCCCAGACCGTCGCACCGTCGCCGATCATCACCGCCGGTTCCGACGATCCCCAGTGCGTCAACTGACGCCTGCGTGAGGCTACGCCGAGATGGACGTCACGGTCGTGGAGGTTCCTCCCGTGGCTGCCGGGCACGACCATGGGCTCCATCTCGCCCTAGGACCGCGAAAGCACACGAGGTAAGGAGCTCTTCCGGATGACCACCAACCTCGCGGCGGCGCTGATCGACCCGATGCTCGCCGCGGACCCCGTCGGGCCGCGGATCACCTACTACGACGACGCCACCGGGGAGCGTGTCGAGCTGTCGGCGGTCACCCTGGCCAACTGGGCGGCCAAGACCGCCAACCTGCTGCGCGACGAGCTCGGCGCCGGGCCCGACAGCCGGGTGGCGGTGCTGCTGCCGGCGCACTGGCAGACCGCGGCGGTGCTGCTGGGCGTCTGGTATGTGGGCGCCCAGACGGTTCTGCAACCGGGCGAGGCCGATATCGCGCTGTGCACGGCCGACCGGCTCGACGAGGCCGACGCGGCCATCGACGCCGGCGGCGGGATGGGCGAGGTGGCGGTGTTGTCGCTGGACCCGTTCGGCAAACCCGCCCCCGATTTGCCCGTCGGTGTCACCGACTACGCCACCGCGGTGCGGGTTCACGGCGATCAGGTGGTCGCTGAACGGTCACCGGGACCGGCGCTGGGTGACCGCTCCCCCGAGGAGGTGCTGGCCGCCGCGCGCACCGCCGCCGAGCCCCTGACGAGCGGCGATCGGGTGTATTCCACCCACGGCTGGGACACCCCCGACGATGTGGTCACCCACCTGCTGGCGGTGTTTGCCGCCAACGGTTCGCTGGTGCAGGTGGCGAATCCGCAGCCGGATTTGCAGGAGCGCCGGCGGGTGACCGAGAAGGTGACCCGCACATTGCCCTGACCACTGCGTTTCCGGATCTCAGGTTGCTCTAAGGTGGAGCTGAGGTCACTCAAATATCGGTAGCGTAGCGTTTCAGCAAACGCGTGCGGCTGCGCTATCGAGAGCTGTTGACGATCTTCGGCACCGTCGCACGGCGGAGTGGTCCAGCGAAAGGGCTCGTGCCGATGGTCTCGACAATCACCGCGCTCGCCGCGGTCGCACTCCTGCTCGCCTGGCACCTGCACAATCGTCGCCATCCCGCCTGGACCGCCAGTGCGGACGGCCGCTTCTACGTCACGCTCGGCTACCCGCTGGTCATGGTGGCGATCTACTGGATGGTCTCCGCGCCCACGGCGCTGGCCTGGGAATGGGCGCTGGGCAACGCGTGGGCGCTCGTGGCGATGATGTCGTTCGTCTACGGATTCGGCTGCCTCAACCGTGACCAACGGCGCTGCCAGCAGGCGGCGTTGTCGGTGGAGACGATCACCGCGGCACCGACTGCCCACCGCACCTGACTGCCGGGTACACCAAGAGCCGGGTACACCAAGAGCCGCCGCCGCCCGCGCGAGAGCGGCTGGCTACGCTCGCACGCGTGTCCGCCCCCGACCGACCTCCCCTCGACACCGATCGCCTCCGCGCCGCCCTGCTCGCGCCGGCCACGCAGTGGCGGCGCCTCGACGTCGTCGACGAGACCGGGTCGACCAATGCCGATCTGGCGGCCCGCGCGGCCGCCGGGGAGGACATCGCCGGCACCGCCCTGCTGGCCGAGCATCAAACCGCGGGACGGGGCCGGCACGGCCGGCGGTGGTCGGCGCCGCCACGCTCACAGATCGCCCTGTCGGTGGGAGTACCGGTCGCCGGTCTGCCCACCGATGCCTGGGGTTGGCTCCCGTTGCTGACCGGGCTGGCCGTGGTGGACGCCGTGCGCGAGCAGTGCGGCGTGGCGGCGCGCCTGAAATGGCCCAATGATGTGCTGGTGGGCGGCGGAAAACTGGCCGGCATCCTCGCCGAGGTGACCCATCCCGGCCCGGTGATCGTCGTCGGGCTGGGACTCAACGTCAGCCTCACGTCCGACGAGGCACCCGACCCGGTGGCCACTTCCCTGGCCATGCTCGGCCGGGACGGGGTGGACCGCACCGAGCTGGCGATCGCGGTGCTGCGCACCCTGCACGCACGGATCGGGCGCTGGCGGGCGGCACGCGGCGCCGACGCCCAATTGGTCGCCGACTACGCCCGGGCCAGCGCGACGATCGGAACGCCGGTGCGCGCGATGCTGCCCGGTGACGCCCAGATCGTCGGCACCGCAACGGGAGTCGACGCGTCCGGGCGCCTGCTGATCGACGACGGTACCCGGACCGTGACCGTGGCGGCCGGCGATATCACCCACCTGCGTCCGGCGGCGCCGGACGGTTGAACCGCGCCGGCGGCGCCGGACGGGTGACCGGGCCGGCTCAGCGCAGCAGGGCCCGGCTCATCACCACCCGCTGAATCTGGTTGGTGCCCTCGTAGATCTGGGTGATCTTGGCGTCGCGCATCATCCGCTCCACCGGGAAGTCCACGGTGTAGCCGGCGCCACCGAAGAGCTGCACCGCGTCGGTGGTGACCTCCATGGCCACGTCGGAGGCCAGGCACTTCGACGCCGCGGAGATGAAGCCCAGGTTGCCCTCACCGCGTTCGGCCCGCGCGGCGGCCGAGTAGACCATCAGCCGGGCGGCCTCGACCTTCATCGCCATGTCGGCGAGCATGAACTGCACACCCTGGTTGTCGCTGATCGGGCGGCCGAACTGCTTGCGGTCCTTGGTGTACTCGATGGCCGCGTCCAGTGCGCCCTGGGCGATCCCCACCGCCTGGGCGCCGATCGTGGGCCGGGTGTGGTCCAGGGTGGCCAGCGCGGTCTTGAAGCCCGTGCCCGGGTCCCCGATGATCCGGTCGCCGGGGACGCGGCAGTTCTCGAAGTACAGTTCGGTGGTCGGCGAGCCCTTGATGCCGAGCTTGCGCTCCTTGGGGCCCACCGTGAAACCCTCGTCGTCCTCGTGGACCATGAACGCCGAGATGCCGTTGGCGCCCTTGTCGGGGTCGCTGACCGCCATCACGGTGTACCAGGAGGACTTGCCACCGTTGGTGATCCAGCACTTGGCACCGTTGAGGATCCAGTCGTCACCGTCGGCCTTGGCGCGGGTGCGCATCCCGGCTGCGTCACTGCCGGCCTCGCGCTCGGACAGCGCGTAGGACGCCATCGCCTCGCCGGAGGCGATCGAGGGCAGCACCTTCTTCTTCAACTCGTCGGAGCCGCGCAGGATCAACCCCATGGTGCCGAGCTTGTTGACCGCGGGGATCAGCGACGCCGAGGCGTCGACGCGGGCGACCTCCTCGATGACGATGCAGGCCGCCACCGAGTCGGCGCCCTGACCGCCGTACTCCTCGGGCACGTGCACCGCGCTGAAACCCGAGGCGTTCAGCGCGTCGAGGGCTTCCTGCGGGAAACGGGAGTTCTCGTCGACATCGGCGGCGTGCGGAGCGATCTCCTTCTCGCACAACGCCCGGATCGCCGTCCGCAGCTCCTGATGCTCCTCGGGCAACTGGAACAGATCGAACGATGGATTACCTGCCCAACCAGCCATCATGGCCTCCTTAGCTACTCGTCGGTAACTTTACCGCGGCCTCGTCGGGCGACGAAGTCCGCACGTCGTGGTGCAAAACTGGCAAACATAACGATTTGGTCACCGAGGGCCGAAGATCTCGGCGAAATAACATCCTCGACACATCTCAGGAAAGCCTCAGGCTGGTCGTGGTTGGCACTTAGGTGGGCTGGGTACCGTGCAGGCATGCAGATCAACGTGACGGGTCGACCGCTCCGCCGCAGCGCCGAGTGCGAGTGCGGGTGGACGGGTAAGGCGCACTGGCTGCGCGCGTCCGCCGTGGTCGATGCCGGCATGCACGCCGCCGAGTCGGGACACCTTCCCGTCGTCGAGTACACGCTGAGCATGGAGCCGCGCGAGGCCGTCCTGCAGGCGTCGTAACCTCCGGACATCGAAGACCCCTACTCCCCGAGCAGGCGTTGCCGCAGCGCATCGTCTTTCGCAAGCACCATCTGCTCCAGCTCCGCCTGGAACCGGCTCATCCGGGAGCGCAGCTGCGCATCGCCCGCACCCAGGATTCGCACCGCCAACAGGCCGGCATTGCGCGCGCCGCCGATCGACACCGTGGCCACTGGCACACCGGCCGGCATCTGCACGATCGACAGCAGTGAATCCAGGCCGTCCAGCCGCGCCAGCGGCACCGGGACACCGATGACCGGCAGCGGGGTGGCCGAGGCGACCATGCCCGGCAGGTGCGCCGCGCCGCCCGCCCCGGCGATGATCACCTCGATCCCCCGTCCGGCCGCCGTCTGCGCGTAGTCGAGCATCCGCGCCGGCGTGCGGTGCGCCGAGACCACCCCCACCTCGAACGGCACGTCGAACTCGGCCAGCGCCTCGGCCGCCTCGGCCATCACCGACCAGTCGCTGTCGCTGCCCATGATGAGCCCCACGCGGGGCGCTGCCTGCCCGTTCGGGCTGCTCATGCGTGTCCATCCCATCCGTCGGTCCACTGCGCGTGCGACATCCAGTGTGCGCTACGGGCGGCGCGTTCCCGCACCGCGGCCACCGTCTCGCCCGGGCGCCCGACCACGTTGACGTGTCCGAGCTTGCGTCCCGGGCGTTCACCCTTGCCGTACATGTGCACCTTGGCATCGGGAATCCGCCCGAACAGGTGGTGCATCCGCTCGTCGACGCTCATCGCCGGTGTCTGCGGGGCGCCGAGCACGTTGGCCATCACCGTTACCGCCGATCGCGGTGCGGTCTCGCCGAGCGGATAGTCCAGCACGGCCCGCAGATGCTGCTCGAACTGGCTGGTCACCGACCCGTCCATGGTCCAGTGCCCCGAATTGTGCGGGCGCATCGCCAGCTCGTTGACCAGCAGTGCGCCGTCGACGGTCTCGAACAGTTCGACCGCGCACACCCCGACCACGCCCAGCTCGTGGGCCAGCCGCAGGCCCAGGCCTTCGGCCCGCGCGGCGAGGTCCTCGGACAGGCCGGGCGCCGGGGCGATCACCTCGACGTTGATGCCCTCGCGCTGCACGGTCTCCACCACCGGCCACGCCGCGCCCTGCCCGAACGGTGAGCGGGCCACCAGCGCGGAGAGCTCCCGGCGCATCGCCACCTTCTCCTCGGCCAGAATCGCCACCCCGTCGGCCAGGAAACCGGCCGCGCGGTCCCGGGCCGCGTCGGGATCGTCGGCCATCACCACCCCGCGGCCGTCATAGCCGCCGCGGATCGTCTTGAGGACCACCGGACCGCCGACGTCCTCGGCGAACCCGGCCGCCTCGTCGGGGCTGTGCACGGCGGTGAACCGCGGGACCGGGGCACCGAGCTCGGCCAGCCGGGTCCGCATGACGAGCTTGTCCTGGGCGTGGACCAGCGCCTGCGGGGGCGGGGCGACGGCCACACCGTCGCCGACGAGGATGTCGAGCAGCTCGGTCGGCACATGCTCGTGGTCAAAGGTCAGCACCGTCGAACCCGTGGCGGCCCGGCGCAGGGCGTCGAGGTCGGTGTGGGATCCCAGGACCACGTCCGGGCAGACCTGCGCGGCCGGGTCGGCGGGATCCACGGCGAGAACCCGCAGGCTCTGGCCCAAGGCGATGGCGGCCTGGTGGGTCATCCTGGCCAACTGTCCGCCGCCCACGATGGCGACGACGGGCACGTTTTCGGGGGTTCTTCGCACGGCCCATATGGTGTCATGACCAGCGCCGCAGCCCGTGTCCGGCGCCCCGCGGCAGCGTTTGACGATTACGCACCCGTTGCCCGCGGTCCGTACACTCGCTATCTGTGTCCTTCGCCGATGCCACGATCGAGCGGCTGCCCCGGGTGGTGCGGCCGTTCGCCGAGCGGCATCACGAACTGATCAAGTTCGCCATCGTCGGCGCGACGACGTTCGTGATCGACTCGACGATCTTCTACACCCTCAAACTCACGGTGCTCGAGCCCAAGCCGGTCACCGCCAAGATCATCGCCGGCATCGTTGCGGTGATCGCCTCCTACATCCTCAACCGGGAGTGGAGCTTCCGGGACCGCGGCGGCCGGGAACGCCACCACGAGGCGTTGCTGTTCTTCGCGTTCAGCGGGGTCGGGGTGCTGCTGTCGATGGCGCCGCTGTGGGTGTCGAGCTATGTGCTGCAGCTGCGCGTGCCCGACGTGTCGCTGACGGTCGAGAACATCGCCGACTTCGTCTCCGCCTACATCCTGGGCAACCTGCTGCAGATGGCGTTCCGGTTCTGGGCGTTCCGGCGCTGGGTGTTCCCCGACCAGATCGACCGCGACCCGGAGAAGGAGCTGGAGTCCACGCTCACCGGTGGCGGGTTCGCCGAGGTGCTGGAGGACGAGTACGAGGCGCGCCACGCCCACCGGGAGCGCGTCGACCAGGACGGACGCACCCTCGCCGCGCCCACCGACAGCGTGGTCACGCCGCTGCGCCCGCGTCGGCGGGTCTGGCGGCAGGACGACCCGGGCCGGGTGCCCAGGTCATCCTGACCCGGCGAAGTCTCAGCTGGGCGATTCCTCGGAGCCGAGCGTGTCGAACACCTCGTGGTACAGCAGTGAGTGCACCTTCTCGACCTGCGGGATGTCGTAGAACTCCAGCGGATCCTGCGACGCCGACTCGATGATCAGCGTCCCGGTCCGCAGAATCCGGTCGAGCAGCCCGTGCTCGAACTCCACACTGTTGATCCGGGCCAGCGGAATGTCGATGCCGGACCGGGTGATCAGCCCGTGCCGGAACATCACCCGCCGGTCGGTGATGACGAAGTGGGTGGTCCACCAGGTGAAGACCGGCCACAGGGTCAGCCAGCCGATCAGCACCACCCAGATCACCAACACCACCAGCGAGACGACCGTCCTCGCGTTGGACGCCCAGTTCAGCGACTGCACGTAGGCGGCCGCGAAGGACGCCACCGCGGTGGCCACCAGGAGCACCAGCACGGGCCCGACCAGCCGTTTCCAGTGCGGATGGCGATGCAGGACCACCTGCTCGTCGTTGGCCAGCACGTTGTCGGGGTATCCCACGGACGAAGCGTACCGGCCCGGACGGGCCCAGGGAGTGGGGCCGGAAGCCGCGACCGGAGTGGGGTGCAGCGACGCTGAACCGTCGTGCCGATAGCATCGACGCCATGACGAGCGTTAGCGATCCCTCCACGAGCGCCGCCGAGGCCACCCCAGACATCCACACCACCGCCGGCAAGCTCGCCGACCTGCGTCGGCGCGCCGAGGAGGCCCACCACCCCGTCGGCGAGGCCGCGGTGGACAAGGTGCACGCCAAGGGCAAGCTGACCGCCCGCGAGCGCATCCACGCGCTGCTGGACGAAGGGTCGTTCGTCGAGCTCGACGCGCTGGCCAAACACCGCAGCACCAACTTCGGGCTGGACAAGAACCGCCCCACCGGAGACGGTGTGGTCACCGGCTACGGCACCATCGACGGCCGCGAGGTCTGCATCTTCAGCCAGGACGCCACCGTGTTCGGCGGCAGCCTCGGTGAGGTCTACGGCGAGAAGATCGTCAAGGTCCAGGAACTGGCCATCAAGACCGGCCGGCCGTTGATCGGCATCAACGACGGCGCCGGCGCGCGCATCCAGGAGGGTGTCGTCTCGCTGGGCCTCTACAGCCAGATCTTCCGCAACAACATCCTGGCCTCCGGCGTCATCCCGCAGATCTCGCTGATCATGGGTGCGGCCGCCGGCGGGCACGTGTACTCGCCCGCATTGACCGACTTCATCGTGATGGTCGACCAGACCAGCCAGATGTTCATCACCGGCCCCGACGTCATCAAGACCGTCACCGGCGAGGACGTCACCATGGAGCAGCTCGGCGGCGCGCAGACCCACATGGCCAAGTCCGGCACCGCCACCTACGTGGCCTCCGGCGAGCAGGACGCCTTCGACTACGTCCGCGACCTGCTGAGCTACCTGCCGCCGAACAACTACGCCGAGCCGCCGCGCTACCCGGCCCCGGCCCAGCCCGGGGCCATCGAGGACAACCTCAACGACGAGGACCTCGAGCTGGACGCCCTGATCCCGGACTCCCCCAACCAGCCCTATGACATGCACGAGGTGATCACCCGGATCCTCGACGACGACGAGTTCCTGGAGATCCAGGAGGGCTACGCCGGCAACATCATCATCGGGTTCGGCCGCATCGACGGGCGCCCGGTCGGCATCGTGGCCAACCAGCCGACCCAGTTCGCCGGCTGCCTGGACATCTACGCCTCGGAGAAGGCCGCCCGCTTCGTGCGGACCTGCGACTGCTTCAACATCCCGATCGTGATGCTCGTCGACGTCCCCGGCTTCCTGCCCGGCACCGAGCAGGAGTACAACGGCATCATCCGTCGCGGCGCCAAGCTGCTCTACGCCTACGGCGAGGCCACCGTCGCCAAGATCACCGTCATCACCCGCAAGGCCTACGGCGGCGCCTACTGCGTCATGGGCTCCAAGGACATGGGCTGCGACGTCAACGTCGCCTGGCCGACGGCCCAGATCGCGGTGATGGGCGCCTCGGGCGCGGTGGGTTTCGTCTACCGCCCCCAGCTCAAAGAGGCCGCCCAGAGCGGCGAGGACGTCGACACGCTGCGCCTGCAGCTGCAGCAGGACTACGAAGACACCCTGGTCAACCCGTACGTCGCCGCCGAACGGGGCTACGTCGATGCCGTCATCCCGCCGTCGCACACCCGCGGCTACATCGCCACCGCGCTGCGACTGCTGGAACGCAAGGTCGTCCAGGTGCCGCCGAAGAAGCACGGCAACATCCCGCTGTAAGACTGGTCCGCCCGTTTCCGGAAATCCTGCGCACCAACGACATTGAGGACATCCGCGATGCTTCACGACGCCGACATCATCGAGGTCAGCGACCCCCGGGAGATGACCATCGACGATCCCACCCCGCCGGTGCCCGAGATCCAGGTGCTCAAGGGCAACCCCACCGACGACGAGGTCGCCGCGCTGGCCCTGGTCCTGGCCTCGGCGGGCGGCGGCCAGCACGCCCCGGGTCCGCAGGAACTCAACCCGTGGGGCCACCCGGTGGACAAGCTGCGGTACACCGTCACCAGCTGGCAACGGGTCACCCTGCTGGAGCGGACCCACATGCGTCGATGACCCGGGTCGTGCTCGGGTCGGCCTCGTCGGGCCGGCTGGGCGTGCTGCGCCACGCCGGGATCGAACCACTGGTCGTGGTGTCCGGCGTGGACGAGGACGCCGTCATCGCCGCGCAGGGCGCCGCACCGGCCGAACGGGTGGTTTCCGCCCTGGCCGAGGCCAAGGCGCACGACGTGGGCACCCGCCTGAACGCCGAGGTGGCCGCGGACTGCGTTGTCATCGGCTGTGATTCGATGCTGCTGCTCGACGGTGCGCTGTGCGGCAAACCCGGCACCGCCGGGGCCGCGCTGGCGCAGTGGGAACGCATGGCGAGCCGGTCCGCGGAACTGCTGACCGGTCACTGCCTGCTGCGGCTGCGCGACGGCGAAGTGGTCGACGAGGCGTGCGAAACCGCCGGCACGACCGTGCATTTCAGTTCGCCGACCGGGGCGGACCTGACGGCCTACGTCAACTCCGGCGAGCCGCTGGGGGTGGCGGGCGGGTTCACCCTCGACGGCCGGGGCGGCTGGTTCGTCGACCGGATCGAGGGTGATCCGTCGAACGTGATCGGGCTCAGCCTGCCGCTGACCCGGCGGCTGCTGCAGCGCGTGGGGCTGTCGGTCGCCGAGTTGTGGGCGGACGGCTGACCGACGCAGACCGTCACCCCGCGCAGCGGCCGAACGCACCGGTAGGCTCGTCCCCGTGCCACTACCTGCCGATCCCAGCCCCGCGCTGAAGGACTACGCCCATCCCGAACGCCTCGTCACCGCCGACTGGCTGTCGGCCCATCTGGGCTCCAAGGGCCTGGCCATCGTCGAATCCGACGAGGACGTCCTGCTCTACGACATCGGCCACATTCCCGGTGCGGTCAAGATCGACTGGCACACCGACCTCAACGACCCCAGTGTCCGCGACTACATCACCGGCGAGCAGTTCGCCGACCTGATGAACCGCAAGGGCATCTCGCGCGACGACACCGTGGTGATCTACGGCGACAAGAGCAACTGGTGGGCCGCCTACGCGTTGTGGGTGTTCACCCTGTTCGGCCACGAGGATGTCCGGCTGCTCAACGGAGGGCGCGATCTGTGGATCTCCGATCACCGCGACACCACGCTGGACGTGCCCACCAAGACCACCACCGGCTACCCGGTCGTGGAACGCAACGACGCACCGATCCGGGCCTTCAAGGACGATGTGCTGACCGCGCTGGGCCGCCAGACCCTGATCGACGTCCGGTCTCCGCAGGAGTACACCGGTGAGCGCACCCACATGCCCGACTATCCCGAAGAGGGCGCGTTGCGCGGCGGCCACATTCCCACCGCGGTCTCGGTGCCGTGGGCCAAGGCCGCCGACGAGAACGGCCGGTTCCGCAAGCGCGCCGAGCTGGAGAAGGTCTACGACTTCGTTCTGGCGCCCGAGGGTGCCGACAAGTCGGTGATCGCCTACTGCCGCATCGGGGAGCGCTCCAGCCACACCTGGTTCGTGCTGACCTATCTGCTCGGCGTTCCCGGCGTGCGCAACTACGACGGTTCCTGGACCGAGTGGGGCAACACCGTGCGGGTGCCGATCGTCGCGGGTGAGGAGCCGGGAGAGGCCCCCGGGACGCCCTGATGCCGATGCCCGCCCCGCTGGCCGAGGTGGTGTCCGACTTCGCCGAGGTGACCGGCCAGGACAAGCTGACGCTGCTGTTGGAGTTCGCCAACGAGCTGCCGGCGATGCCGTCGTGGCTCGAAGAGGCAGCGATGGAGCCGGTGCCCGAGTGCCAGACGCCGCTGTTCATGCACGTCGACGCCAGCGACCCGGCCAGCGTCCGGCTCTACTTCAGCGCGCCCGCCGAGGCACCCACCACCCGCGGGTTCGCCTCGATCCTGGCCACCGGGCTGGATGAGCAGTCGGCGGCCGACATCCTGGCCGTTCCCGACGACTTCTACACCGATCTCGGGCTGGCGGCGCTGATCAGTCCGCTGCGGCTGCGCGGCATGTCGGCGATGCTGGCGCGGATCAAGCGGCACCTGCGTTAGCGCACCCTGGCTTTCCGACGAATACCGCGCTCGGCGGAATCGAATTCATGTCGAATTCACAGCGCATCCGCAATGTATGTAACGCCGCCGAGACGCGCGGCGATCGACAGAGCAGGACGACAACGTTCCGTGGCGTCGGTGACCATTGCGGTGTACAGGAGTGGAATGCGCAACAACCTGCCCCAAATGCCCACCGAAGTCATATCCTCAGCTAACTCACATATCGAATTGGCAGCTAACTGGTATCGTTCTCACAGCGCTATCACGAGCACCAAAATCAGCCAGGGGGAGCACAAATGACGGAAAACGCCGAGAGCAAGCTCGGGCGATGGCAGAAGTTTTCCCTGGGAGTCGTGGCTTCTCTGGCAGTCCCCGCGATCGCCGCCGGACTCGGAGCCGGTACAGCAAATGCGGATATCGTGCAACCGGATACGGACGTGAGCAGCCCGCAAGCGGACAAGGCGTCGCGGGGGGCGACGCGCCCCGACTCGACACAGGGCGAGGTGCGCGGCAGCAATTTAGGAGAGGTCAGCGCGCAGGGTGAGGTTCGCGATTCGATGCAGGCCCGGCCGGGTCGGGGCACCAAGGGGCGCGCCTTCAACGGGCCGTGGAATCCGAACGGCTCGCCGTGGCCGGGCGGCTGGTGACCAGTTGACCGCCGCCTCACCGTCTGGCCCCATCTGACGCAGAGCAGCCTCAGTGTGCGCCCACTCGCCTCGAGCGAACCTGCCGAGAGCCAGGTGCGCAACGACCTCGAATGCCCGGCCATCTCGGACCCGATAAGCGCGTGTTCGGTTCCAGCGGTTCACGGGCCACTGCTCGAGCTTGCTGGCGTCCACAGGATCGCATTGACAGTCGGGATACCCGGCCGCCAGCGGTCTCCTTTCTCGCGCTTCACAGCGCCGCGACTGGGGAACATCACGACCGCGGAATCGCCTGTCTCGTCGGTATCCTGGACTCATATCCCCAGGTATCTCACATTTTTGCGGCTCGGCCGGCTGGTATCTTTGCGGACGAGAGAGGTAGCACCACAGATGCATTTGCCAGGGGGGCCAGCAATGACGGGCGACGCCGCGAGCCGGCAGTGGCGGTGGAAGAGGGTCTGCATAATTGGTTCAGCGTCTCTTGGCATTGCAGCGGGCGCCGTGATCGTGGGGGCGGCAACGGCCACCGCCGACGTCGTGTACCCCGACACCGACGTGAGCAGCCGCCAGGCCGAAGAGGCGTCGAGGGGTGCCATCCGGACCGACTCGACGTACGGCGATGTGCGCAGCAGCAAACCCGGTGAGGTCCGCGCCCAGGGCGAGGTCCGTGACTCGATCCAGGCCCAGCCGGGCCGAGGCACCAAGGGGCGCGCGTTCCGCGGGCCGTGGAATCCGAACGCGTCTCCGTGGCCCGGCGGTTGGTGACTCGACCCGTCACCGACGTGCCTGGAGCCATTCGCGGCTCCACCGACGAGCCGCGATCGACCGTCACCTCACGCCCGTCATAGCGGAGTTACTCACGGGTAATGGCACCGGCTGCCCGCGTCACAGATGCAGCACTTAAACTGCCCCCATAGATTCTTAAAGACGTTTCTTAGACACGCCTGAACGACCCCCGCCACGAGGAGGCACCCGTGCCCAGTCATGCCAGCTCGCGCATCTCCAAGGTTCTTGTCGCCAACCGCGGCGAGATCGCCGTCCGGGTCATCCGTGCGGCCAAGGATGCCGGCCTGCAAAGCGTGGCCGTCTACGCCGAACCCGACGCCGACGCTCCCCACGTGCGACTGGCCGACGAGGCCTTCGCGCTCGGCGGTCAGACCTCCGCCGAGTCCTACCTGGACTTCGGCAAGCTGCTGGACGCCGCCGCCAAGTCCGGTGCCAACGCCATCCATCCGGGCTATGGGTTCTTGAGCGAGAACGCCGACTTCGCGCAGGCCGTCCTCGACGCCGGGCTGATCTGGATCGGCCCCAGCCCGCAGTCCATCCGCGACCTCGGCGACAAGGTGACCGCACGCCACATCGCGGCCCGCGCGAAGGCCCCGCTGGTGCCCGGCACGCCCGACCCGGTCAAGAACTCCGACGAGGTCGTCGCCTTCGCCCAGGAACACGGCGTGCCCATCGCGATCAAGGCGGCCTTCGGCGGCGGCGGCCGCGGCATGAAGGTGGCCCGCACCCTGGAGGAGATCCCCGAGCTCTACGACTCGGCGGTGCGCGAGGCGACGGCCGCGTTCGGACGCGGCGAGTGCTTCGTCGAGCGCTACCTGGACAAGCCGCGCCACGTCGAGGCGCAGGTCATCGCCGATCAGCACGGCAACGTCGTCGTCGCCGGCACCCGTGACTGCTCGCTGCAGCGCCGCTTCCAGAAGCTCGTCGAGGAGGCCCCGGCCCCGTACCTGACCGACGCCCAGCGCAAGGAGATCCACGAGTCGGCCAAACGGATCTGCAAGGAGGCCGGCTACTACGGCGCGGGCACCGTGGAGTATCTGGTGGGCCAGGACGGGTTGATCTCCTTCCTGGAGGTCAACACCCGCCTGCAGGTGGAGCACCCGGTCACCGAGGAGACCTCAGGTCTGGACCTGGTGCGCCAGCAGTTCCGCATCGCCAACGGCGAGAAACTCGACATCAGCGAGGATCCGACGCCGCGGGGCCACTCCTTCGAGTTCCGCATCAACGGCGAGGACGCCGGCCGCGGCTTCCTGCCGGCTCCCGGCCCGGTGACCAAGTTCGAGGCGCCGGCCGGCCCCGGCGTGCGGCTGGACTCCGGCGTGGAGACCGGATCGGTGATCGGCGGGCAGTTCGATTCGATGCTGGCCAAGCTGATCGTCACCGGAGCCACCCGGCAGGAGGCGCTGGAGCGCTCCCGACGGGCGCTGGCCGAGTTCACCGTGGAGGGCATGGCCACGGTGATCCCGTTCCACCGTGCCGTGGTCAGCGATCCCGCGTTCATCGGCGACGACAACGGTTTCAGCGTGCACACCCGCTGGATCGAGACCGAGTGGGACAACACCATCGAACCCTTCACCGGCGGCGGGCAGGTCGACGAGGAGGAGGCCACCCCGCGGCAGAAGATCATCGTCGAGGTCGGCGGGCGCCGCCTCGAGGTGTCCCTGCCCGGCGACATCGCCCTCGGCAACGGGGCGGGGGCGCACTCCGGCGCGATCCGCAAGAAGCCGAAGGCCCGCAAGCGTGCCGGCGGCGGCGCCGCGGCGGCCAGCGGCGACGCCGTCACCGCGCCCATGCAGGGCACCGTTGTGAAGGTGGCCGTCGAAGAGGGCCAGCAGGTGACCGCGGGCGACCTGGTGGTGGTGCTGGAGGCCATGAAGATGGAAAACCCCGTCACCGCCCACAAGGACGGCACGGTCACCGGTCTGTCGGTGGCCGCCGGCGCGGCGATCACGCAGGGCACCGTGGTCTGCGAGCTCAAGGACTGACACCCGCGAGCACCCGTCGACACAGTGGAACCCGTCGAGATCAACGCCGGGACCTGGTACCTGCGCGCACTGCGGGCCGACGAACGCATCGACGACAGCTCGGCGCTGGCCGAGCTCGGCGAGCGCGATCCCGCCTATATCGACCACCGCACGGCCCAATGGGACTCGGACACGCTGTACTCCTGGGCTGTGTGCGAACCCACTACGGGTGAGCTGCTCGCCGAGGTGACGCTCGACCCGGGCACTGGGATCATCGAGGTACGCACCCGACCGGGCCACGAGGCCACCCGGCAGGCGGCCGACACGGTGCGCCGCTTCGCCGCATCGCTGGGAATTCTCTAAGGGAACGGAGCCCACCCGCATGACACAGCCCCCCGTCGTCGTCACCGTCACCGGAGCAGCGGGACAGATCGGCTACGCCGGGCTGTTCCGCATCGCCGCCGGCGCCATGCTCGGCCACGACACCCCGGTGGTGCTTCGCCTGCTGGAACTGCCCAGCGCCGTGCACGCCGCCGAAGGGGTGGTGATGGAGCTCGAAGACGGCGCCTTCCCACTGCTGGTGCGCACCGAGATCCACGACGATCCGGTCAAGGCGTTCGACGGCACCAACGTTGCGCTGCTGGTGGGCGCGAAGCCTCGAACCAAGGGCATGGAGCGCGCGGACCTGCTCGGCGCCAACGCCCAGATCTTCGCCACCGCCGGCAAGGCGCTCAACGAGGGCGCGGCCGCCGACGTGCGGGTCCTGGTGGTCGGCAATCCCGCCAACACCAACGCCCTGGTCGCCGCCGCTCATGCCCCCGATATCCCCACCGACCGGTTCAACGCCCTCACCCGCCTCGACCACAACCGCGCCATCGCCGCGCTGTCGCGTCGATCGCAGGTCCCCGTGGCCCAGATCTCGCGGATCACGATCTGGGGGAACCACTCGCCGACCCAGTACCCCGACATCTTCCACGCCATCGTCGGGGATCGCTCGGGTGCCGACTACGCCGCCGACACGCAGTGGCTGACCGAGGAGTTCATCCCGACCGTCGCCCGCCGCGGCACCGCCATCATCGACGCCCGCGGAGCCAGCTCGGCGGCCTCGGCGGCCAACGGCGCCATCGACCACATCGACGACTGGCTGCACGGCACGCCCGAGGGCAACTGGACGTCGGTGGCGCTGCCCTCGCCCGGCGCCTACGGCGTCGATGAGGGGCTGGTGTGCTCGTTCCCGTGCCGCTCGGTCGGCGGCGAGTGGCAGATCGTCGAAGGCCTCGACATCAACGAATTCTCCCGGACCCGCATCGACGCCTCGGTGGCCGAACTGCGAGCCGAACGGGACGCGGTCGCCGCGCTAGGTTTGCTCTGAGATCACGGTTTGGGTCGGTCACAAGAAGGCTCTTCGCGTCTTCAATATGACTGTTTAGCTACCGTCTCGGCGAAGTGATGCATCTGCGAATAGTTACTTGGATCCCGCCGCTAGAATGAACCGGCATGCTTAGGGAGGGAAATGAGCACGAAATCCGGCAATCACGGGATTGACTTGGGCGGCGTAATCCCGACGAATACGATTCGGTTCCGCCGAAACCGCACATCTGGGGGGAATGGACGCCGCAAAGGACCCACGACAATGCGGACCGCCGCGGTTCTTTTCATGGCTTCGTTCCTGCTGGCCGGGACGGTCGGCCTTCCGTCGGCAGCGGCGGCCACCCCGTCGTTCACGATGCCGGACGTGCGCGATATGAGCCTGTATCGGGCGCAAAAAGTGATCCAAGCCGCGGCGGGCAACGTGAAGGTGCAATTCGTCACCAGGAACCTCAAGGGCTATCCCCAGGACCAGATCAACCTGACGAACTGGGACGTCTGCCGGTCCTCCCCCGGCCCCGGTGGCACGGCCAGGCAGAGAAACGCGAAGACTCCCGCGCGGGTCGTTCTGCTGGTCGTGCGGCCCACCGAGGGCTGCCGCTGAGCTTCCGCGGCCCGCCAAGCCAACGATCCACCGACTTTCGAGACGACCCGCGGTGCGCGTTGTACCGTCGGGGGTCCGTCGACGAAGTGGGAGGTTCACCGAGTGTCCAGGCGCAATTCGACGATTGCCGGCGCCTTTTCTGCGCTGCTGGCCGCGATGATCGCGTTCGCCGGCCAGGCGCACGCGGCTCCGGCATGGGAGATGCCCGGCGTCACCGGCAGCAACCTCGAGAACGCAGCACAGGCAATACACTCGCTCGACGGCGCGAACCTGAGGATCATCCCCAGCATCGTCGACGGATACTCCCAAGAGATCCACAACCTCACCAACTGGATGGTCTGCTGGCAGGTGCCGAAAGCGGGCGTGGAAGTCAAGGAGAATCGGAGGGTCTACGTCGGCATCGCGCGGCCCAACTCCGTGTCCGGGTGCTGAGCCGGCTTACCCTACCCGCGATCCACATCCACCCCCGACGCCAGGTCGCCGCACTCGACGCTGACCACGTCGTCGCGGGTTCCTAGGAACTCCCGGGCTCCCCGGTCCCCGGCCAGCGACGCCAGCACCGTGGGCCAGTGCCGGCGCGCGATCACGACGGGATGGCCGGGATGCCCGCGGTACGCGGCCCGGGCGATCCCGGACGGGGCGGCCGACGCAGCCTGCAGGACCCGGGCCACCACACCGGCGCCGATGTCGGGGGTGTCGACCAGCTGGATGACGGCGTAGTCGCCGTCGCCGGCCTCGATCGCCGACAGCCCGGCGCGCAGCGAGGCGCTCATCCCCGAGGCCCAATCCTCGGCGATCACCGTCCGGGCCGGTGCGGGCACGTCGACGACGGCGGCCCCCAACACCACCACCACTTCCCCGCAGCCACCCCCGGTCAGCGCGCCGACGGCACGCCGCAACCACTCCCCCTCGGCGGCAAGCACTTTGGGCATGCCGAAGCGCGTCCCGGCGCCCGCGGCCAGCACGATCCCCGCAGCTCGCACCCGCTTCGACATGCGAACATTGTCATCTGGGGCGATTCTTAGGTCCATGTCGGCTCCGACCCTCACCCCCAAGCGCGTGCACCCGGTCGACGAGGTGCTGCCGTTGCCCAAGCTGGCGACCTACGGCTTCCAGCACGTCGTCGCGTTCTACGCCGGCGCCGTCCTGGTGCCGATCATCATCGCCGGGGCCATCGACCTGCCACCGGAAGACCTGGTCAAGCTGATCACGGCCGACCTGTTCACCTGCGGCATCGCCTCCATCATCCAGGCCGTCGGGTTCTGGAAGGTCGGGGTGCGGCTGCCGCTGCTGCAGGGCGTGACCTTCGCCGGGGTCTCCCCCATCATCGCGATCGGTCTGGCCCACGGCGGTGGCGCGCCCAGCCTGCTCTACGTCTACGGCGCGGTGATCGTCGCGGGCATCTTCACGTTCCTGATCGCCCCGATCTTCATCAAGCTGCTGCGATTCTTCCCGCCGGTGGTCACCGGCACCCTCATCACCATCATCGGGCTGTGCCTGGTGCCCGTCGGCGCCCACGACGCGGTCACCAACCCGCACACCGGCGAGGTCGACCCCACCAACATCCGCTGGTTCCTCTACGCGCTGGGCACCGTCGCGATCATCGTCGCCATCCAGCGCCTGTTCCGCGGCTTCCTGGCCACCATCGCCGTGCTGTTGGGCCTGGTCATCGGGTGCGCGGTCGCGTTCGCGCTCGGCGACATGAACTTCGCCAAGGTCGGCGAGGCCTCCGCGGTGGGCTTCACCCCGCCGTTCCTGTTCGGCATGCCCAAGTTCGACTTCGTGGCCTGCCTGACCATGATCATCGTGCTGATGATCACCGCGGTGGAGTCCACCGGCAGCACCTACGCCACCGGCGAGATCGTCGGCAAGCGCATCAAGGCCTCCGACATCGGCAACGTGCTGCGCGCCGACGGCCTGGCCACCGTCATCGGCGGCGTCTTCAACTCCTTCCCCTACACCGCGTTCTCCGAGAACGTCGGCCTGGTCCGGCTGACCGGGGTGAAGAGCCGCTGGGTGGTGGCCGCCGCCGGCGGGTTCATGATCCTGCTGGGCTTCCTGCCCAAGGTGGCCGCGATCGTGGCCTCCATACCCGGCCCGGTGCTGGGCGGTGCGGCGCTGACCCTGTTCGCCACCGTCGCCGTCGTCGGCATCCAGACCCTGGGCAAGGTCGACTTCACCGACCACCGCAATCTCATCATCGTCACCACCAGCCTGGCGTTGGCGCTGTGGGTGACCGCCTACCCCGACATCGCCCAGGGCATGCCCTCGGGTATCGACCTGATCTTCGGCAGCGGCATCAGCATCGGCGCCGTCAGCGCGATCCTGCTCAACATCGTGTTCTTCCACACCGGCTCGCACGGCCCGCGGGTGGCCGGCGGCGGCTCGATCAGCCTCGACGAGGTCAACGCGATGACCAGGGAACGCTTCACCGAGGTGTTCGGCCACGTCGTGCAGGATGTGCCGTGGGCCATCGACCGGGCCTTCGACCAGCGCCCGTTCACCGACACCCGCGCGCTGCGGGAGGCCTTCCAGGACGCGGTGCTCACGGGCTCCTCCGAGCAGCAGTCCGAGCTGCTCAACGCCTTCCACGACCTGGGCGCCGAGGACGAGACCGGGCACGCGCTGGCCGTCGACCACACCGCGCTGTCCAACCTCGACGAGGACGACCACAACGACGTCGTCGAGCTGGCCAGCGCCTACCGGGAGCACTTCGGGTTCCCGCTGATCATCTGCGCCCGGGAAACCGAGCGCTTCGACCGGGTGCTGCGCAACGGCTGGTCGCGGATGGACAACCCGCCGGCCACCGAAAAGGCGTTCGCGCTGATCGAGGCGGCCAAGATCGCCAACTACCGGTTCGAGGATCTGGTCGCCGACGCCAACCCGATCGCCTCGGCGCGGTTCAGCCGGCTCAACGAGGTGCAGTGAGCACCCAGGGGGCCCTCGGACTGGACGGCTTCAACGCACTGAGCGACCGTCAGCGCATGCACCTGCTGTTCGGGGTGTGCTCCTCGACGATCTGGGCCCGCCGGGTGCTGGCCGGCGCGCCGTTCCGGGACGTCGAGGCGCTGCTCGACCGTGCCGACCGGGTGCTGGCCGAGCTGCCCGACGCCGAGATCGACGCCGCCCTCGACGGGCACCCCCGCATCGGCGCCCGGGCCGACAACCCCTCGTCGGCCCGGGAACAGGCCCGGGTCGCCGACGCCGGCGACGACGTGCGCGCCGCGCTGGCCGAGAAGAACCGCGAGTACGACGACAAGTTCGGCTACGTGTACCTGGTGTGCGCCAGCGGCCGCTCCGCCGAGGAACTGCTCGACATCCTCACCGAGCGGCTGGGCAACGACCCCGAGACCGAACGCCGGGTGATGCGCATGGAGCTGGCCAAGATCAACCGGCTGCGCCTGCAACGGCTGCTCAGCGAACCACCGGCGGACGTGTGAGCGGCGCGCGGGTCGGGGCATGATCGCCTGATGACACATCTGTCCACCCACGTGCTCGACGCGGTGACCGGCGCGCCCGCCGCGGGCGTGGCGGTCACCCTCACCGACGGCGCGGGCACCGTGGTGAACGCCGCGCACACCGACGACGACGGGCGCATCGCCGGGCTGGCCCCCGGGGAGCTGTCCGGGACATACCGGCTGCGGTTCGACACCGGCGCCTACTTCACCGCCCGGGGCGTCACCGGTTTCTACCCCGAGGTGGTCATCACCTTCGAGGTCACCGACCCCGGGGGTCGCTACCATGTGCCGCTGTTGCTCTCCCCCTACGCCTACTCGACCTACCGGGGTAGTTGACCGCGGACGATTGTCGGCCGGGCACCGAGGGGCGTAAGGTCAAGACAGGTTGAGTTCACAGCCGCCGTAACCGGAAACGTCACCGGCGGTGAGCCTCAGGCCTACTTCGCTCACGTTGAGGGGCCGAGTTCCCTCCCCGCCGTATGGGCTTTGAACACCCGACGTGACCCACGGAACGAATAACGCTATTCGACTGATGGAGTCGCACATGTCCTCACCGACCTCGACAACCACGACAACCGCCGGCTCGGGCCGACAGGTCGTCACCTGTCACCGAATCTCTTGTCACAGTGCCGAACTGGCCGTGCGCGAGCTCGCCGACTACACGCTGATCAGTGCCGTCGGCGATATCGACGCCGTCAACGCCACGGACCTGGCGGACTGCGCACGCGCCGCGGCGGGGCGTGGCACCGATCTTCTGCTCGACCTGCGGCACCTGAAGTTCTTCGGCATCGAGGGGTTCCGCGCGCTGGAGGGCATCGACGGCGCCTGCGGTGACGCCGGCGTGCGGTGGGCGATGGTGACCAGTCCCGCCGTCACGAGGGTGCTGCGGGTGTGCGACCGGGACGGCGCGCTTCCGGCCGCCGAGGATCTGCGGACCGCCCACGGGCTGCTGCACCGCCGGCGGGCACCCTCACTGAAGCTGGTCGCGCAGGCGCCCCAACGCGCGGGCCAGTAGCCGCGAGACGTGCATCTGCGAGACGCCGATGCGCTCGGCGATCTGCGTCTGGGTCAGCGATTCGAAGAACCGCAGCACCACCACCGCACGCTCGCGCTCGGGCAGCGATTCCAGCAGCGGACGCAGCGCCTCCCGGTTCTCGATCTGGTCGAGCGAGGTGTCCACGTCGCCGAGTGTGTCGGCGATCGCGGGCGCGTCCTCGTTGCCGCCGCCCCCGCTGTCGATGGACAGCGTGTTGTAGGAGCTGCCGGCGACCAGGCCCTCGACCACCTCGTCACGGTCCATGTCCAGCTCTTCGGCCAGTTCGGTGGCGGTGGGCGCCCGGCCCAGCCGTTGTGAGAGCTCCGCGGTGGCGCCGCCCAGCCGCAGATGGAGTTCCTTGAGCCGGCGCGGCACCTTCACCGACCAACTGTTGTCGCGGAAGTGCCGGCGGACCTCGCCCATGATCGTCGGGACCGCGAAGGACACGAAGTCCGATCCGGCGTCGACGTCGAAGCGGATCACCGCGTTGACCAGGCCGACCCGGGCGACCTGCACCAGATCGTCGCGCGGTTCGCCGCGGCCGTCGAAGCGACGGGCGATGTGGTCGGCCAGCGGTAGGCAGCGTTCGACGATGGTGTCGCGCTGTCGCTGGTGGGCGGTCGACCCCTCGTCGAGATCCGCCAACTTCCGGAACATCTCCGGCACGTCGGCGTATTCAGAACTCGATCGTGAGGACGATCCGCGGGACGCGGGGGGTGTCACCTGGCAGGACTCACGCGTCTCGTCGTCAGCGAGATGCCGAACACCGGGGAAGGCCCGTCGAGCTCGGCGCCGTCGCGGAAGGTCTGCACGTCGTCGGTCAGCGACGTCAGCACGTGCCAGCTGAAACTGCCCGGTGTCAGGATGTCTTCCTCGTCGCTGGACGCCGACACGGTGATCACCAGCTCGTCCGGGCGCGGGTCGATCACCAGCACCAGCGCCGACTGCGGCGCGGCGCAGCGGATGAGCCGCGTGCAAGCCTCGTCGACGGCGAGCCGCAGGTCGGCCACGGCGTCGAGATCGAGGTCCTCGAAGGTTCCCATGGCCCCGATCAGGGTGCGCACCACCGCGAGATTCTCCAGCTGAGCGGCGATGCGGATTTCGACGGCCCTCGCACCGTCGGTGCGCACGTGGTCGGGGCTGTCAGCGTCGGACATATGCGGGCCTCCCGGCGGTATCGGACCGAGACTACCCCAGCGCCGTGGGCGACCGATCATCACGACGGCCCCGACGGAGGCAGCTCCCGCCGAGGCACGCTGCGCGCACCCGCCGGGTTCGGGGACCGGCGCGGACCTGCCCCCGGCTCGGGCAGGTCGATACGCTCATCCGGGGTGAGCAAACGGCTCGGGTAAGTCATCAGCAACGTCATCGTGTCGCAGACATACCCCGTCGACGACCGGCGCAAAACCCCGGCCGCCCACCTGTGCCCAACGATCTGCCCACCCACGCGATCGGCACGTTGAGTAGGCTGCAGGGCATGCACGGCAGTGATGCGACCCCCGACGACGTTCCCATCGAGGTGCCCGCCGACGACGCCGCCGAGCAGTTACAGCCCGGCAGCGCCGAGGACACCGACACCGAGGTCCCCTCGGGTGCGCTCCCGCTGGAAAGCGACCCCGCCGACTGGCAGGAACAGCAGCTGGTCGTGGAGGGCTCCGACGAGGACGAGCACCGCTGAGGCGGTGACGGCGGCTTCCGGCCCGGCACCGGCCGCCGACGCCGATGTGACCATCGACACCGGCGCGCCCACGGGACACCGCGTTTGAGTTCGGCACCGGCGGGGAAATCCTGCAGGCGTGGGACGCCAACGGTCCCACCATCGAGGAGGCGGGGAGGCCGAGTCCCTCTGTCGAGGACGACGATCCCCACGACGACCTGCGCGAGCAGGGCGACTCCAGGAGAAGGCAGCCCGCTCTGACGGGACATCTGGCAGCTCAAGAAGTGGGCGAAAGAGGCTGGCGTGCGCGGCCATTCGGCCGCGGACCGCTCGACCCCTTCTCCGGCATCGGTGAAAGACCCAGCCATTCCCTGAGAGGTGGACATGACCGACGACAAGAACAGCGGACCCGAAGAGGCCGTCAAGGGCGTTGTCGAGGACGTGAAGGGCAAGGCCAAGGAGGCCGTCGGAACGGTCACCGGCCGCGACGACATGGTCCAGGAGGGCAAGGTCCAGCAGGACAAGGCCGAGGCCCAGCGCAACGCGGCAGAGAAGGAGGCCGAGGCCGACGCTGCACGCGCCGGCGCGGAGGCCGCCGAGAAGCGCCAGGAGAACTACCAGTAGGCGCCAGGAGCCGTCGGCTCTCACCAACCGGAATCGGCGGGTGCGCGGGATGCGCGCCCGCCGAGTTCGTCTCCGGGTCTAGCTTGCCGTGCGGTGCCGGTGACCGCCCGACGGGACGGAGACGCCGACCGGGACCGCACCCCCGCCACCCCAGGCGGTCGTGCGGTGCTCCCCCGGCTCGCTGGCCTCCAGGGTTTCCCACCGCCGCTGCAGTCGGACGAAGTCCTCGATGTCGAGGGTCTCGGCGGGGCGTGCCGGATCGATGCTGGCGGCCAGCAGCCTGCGCGCCGACTCCGCGCCGCAGCCGGCCCACTGTGCGAACGCGGTACGGGCCGAGCGGCGCCGGTGTGAGAAGGCGATGTCGATCAGCTCGAACACCGACCGGCGGAACGCGTCGTCGCTGGGCCAGGGCCGGGCGGGCTTGCGGTCCAACCGCGCCAGCGCGTACCCGGCACGGGGCCGCGGCGACAACTCGGAGGGCGACACCGCCGCGGAGTTACGGATCCGCCCGAAGAACGCCAGTTTGAGGGCCAGCGGCTCGTGGTCGGTGCCCGATCCGGGCAGCAGGTGCGACACCGCGCGCGACTGCCCGAGCAGGATCACCGAACGCACCGTCGGGAAACGGCCCAGCAGCGTGGGCAGGACATCCACGTCGTGGGCCCCGGGGAAGTTGGCCACGATGATCGTGGGCTGCGCCGGCAGATCCTCGGGTCTGAGCGCACCGGTATCGGCGTTGTAGACGGTCAGCCGGTGGATCTCGGAGTGGGTGTGGTCGGCGGCCACCACCGGAAGTTGTTGGGCCAGTTGATCATCGGACTCCACCGCGATCACCGAGGCGTGGCGCTCCAGCAGCCCGAGGGTGACGGTGCCCAGCCCGGCGCCGATCTCGAGCACGACATCGTCGGGTTTGGCGTGGGACTCGCGGGCGATGCGCCGCACGGTCTCGGCGTCGCGCACGAAGAACCGGTGCGGCGCCGAGTGCCGATCGGCGCGCGTTACTCGTTCCAGCTTCTTGACCTCGGCCGAGGTCAACAGGCGAACAGTCATCCGGACACCTCCACGAAGAACGCCCACCGCCCGGTTGCCCCGGACTCCACCGTTCCCGACCCGATCGCGGTGAGCCTTTACCGTGTGGTCAATTATGTCCCCGCTGTGAGTCGACTGTATGTCGTTTGCCGGAATTGGTGGTTAACACCCCAGGCTGGGCCGGCGGCGCTGCGCCGGACGCCGTCAGGAACTCAAGTTAACGCGTCAGTAAGAATTTGCCTGAACTGACATCAATTACCCAACGCCGGGCCGGCAAGGGCAGGAAACCCGAGGGTCAGGGTCAGCAACATCGCCGTCAGCAGGAACCACCCGGCACCCTGCCATCCCCACCAGATGCCGTCCTCCCGCCACACCCGGTAGGTGCGGACGAACGCATACAGTGCGCCCACCAGAAGGATCAGCGGGGTGCCCAGCCCCAGCACCATGCGCTGGGGCACCCCGCACGCGGCGGTATCCAGGTCGGAGGCGACCCCGCACGTGCTCACCCAGAGGGCGGCGACCACGAAGAACACCACCGCGGCCGCCGCGGTCCAGACCGCGAACCGGACGGCCGCGCCGACGCTGCCGCCGTCGCGGCCCAGGTGGTCGCCGGGAGCTCTCGGTTGCAGCCTTCGCATAGCCACCATTGTCCTCGTTGTCGGAGGGTGGTGGGGTTCCCGCCGAAAGACGCCGCCAAACCGGGGGTGACCTGGGCCGCGGCCGATCAGTCCGCGCCTTCGGCGATGCGCTTGATGGCGGCCAACCGGCGATCCCACTGCCGCCCGATCGCCTCCAGTTCACCGGCCAGTGCGCTCAGACGCGCCCCGAGCGCCCGGTAGCGGATTTCCCGGCCGTCCCGGAAGGACTCCACCAGACCGGCGTCGGCGAGCACCCCGAGATGCTTGGCGATGGCCTGCCGACTGACGGGCAACCGGCCGGCCAGCGCGCTGGCCGACAGGTCGGCGCGCCCGAGTTCGGTGAGAATCTGCCAGCGGGTCTCGTCGGCGAGCACGGCCAGTACGGAAGGCACGGGCGGCACGGCCGCACCACCGGTGCGGGTCACGAGGCCACCACTGCCTCGCAGAAGGCGACCAGCTCGGCCAGTTCGTTGCGCCATCCCTCGGCGTTGCCGTCGTGGGCGCCCCGCGGATCGTCGAGGTCTTCGAACCCGGTTTCGATCACGGTCAGCCGGGTGCCGCCGGCAATCTCCTCCAGCTCGAATCGCACCAGCGTCGAGTTGCCCGGGGCCGGGTCGACGCCGAAGTCCCGGGCCCACCGGTACACCAGGGTGCGGGGCTCGTCGACGCGTTCGACCCGCGCGTGGAAGTCACCGCCGTGTTCGCGCCACCCGAACACCGCTCGACCCCCTGGCCGGGCGTCGAACTCGGCGGTGTCGCCGAACCACAGCGCGATCTTGGCGGGGTCGGTCAGGGCGGCCCAGACCCGGCGGGCGGGGGCGTGGATCTCGACGGTGCGGGTGATGTCGAACTCGGACATGGGTTTCTCCTCGCGGCGACTCGAACTATGCAACTCCACGCTTGCACTTGGAGCCCGCAAATGCAACCCACGGATTGCAGACGGCTCGAATTCGCTGGACATGCGCCGTGGTGCGGCCTTGGCTAGCGTGGCGATCGTGGACCTCAACACCATCGGCACCGTCGACGTGCCGAGCCGGCGCGACGAGATCTGGCCGTTGCGCACCGGCGACGCGGTCCTGGCCGGCGGAACCTGGCTGTTCTCCGAACCGCAGCATCACCTCAGCCGGCTCGTCGACATCACGCGACTGGGGTGGGAGCCAATCCACCTGAGCGACAACGGTATCGAACTGGCCGCCACCTGCACGGTGGGCGAGGTCTCCGCGTTGTCCCCGCGGCTGCCCACCCTCCGCCCCGAATGGACCGCCGCCCCCCTGTTTCACCAGTGCTGCACCGCGCTGTTGGCCTCGTTCAAGATCTGGCGCACCGCCACCGTCGGCGGCAACATCTGCCTGTCCTTTCCCGCCGGGGCGATGATCTCCCTGGCCGCGACCCTCGATGCCACCCTGACCGTCTGGCGCCCGGACGGTTCGGACTACCGCATCCCCGTCACCGACTTCGTCACCGGCGCCGCCACCAACCGGCTCGGAGCGGGCGAGGTCCTCCGGTCGGTACACCTGCCCGCGGAGTCCCTGCGCGCGCAGACCGCGTTCCGCAAGCTCGCCCCCTCCCCACTGGGACGCTCCGGCGTCGTCGTGACCGGCCGCCGCTCATCCCCCGACGACGGCGGCCACTGCACCATCGTCATCACGGCGGCCACCGTGCGCCCGTGGGTGTTCCGGTTCCCGACCGTCCCCGACCCCGCGCAACTGCTTGCCGCCCATGCGGCCATTCCCGAACACGCCTGGACCGTCGACGCCCACGGTGATCCCGACTGGCGCCGGGCGGTCGCCCTGGTTCTGGCCGAACAGATCCGCACCGAGCTGCGATGAGTATCCGAGTCAACGGTGCCGAGCTGCCGGACCGGCCGCGGGCCGGCCAGTGCCTGCGCACCTTCCTGCGTGAGCACGGTCACTTCGAGGTCAAGAAGGGGTGCGACGCCGGTGACTGCGGCGCCTGCTCGGTGCTCGTCGACGGCGCGGCGGTGCACTCCTGCATCTATCCCGCCTACCGCGCAGACGGTCGGGACGTGACCACCGTGGCCGGGCTCGGCACCGCCGAGGATCTGCATCCGATGCAGCGGAAGTTTGTGGAGGCCGCGGGCTTTCAGTGTGGCTTCTGCACGGCGGGGATGGTCACCACCTGCTCGGCACTGAACGCCGACCAGCTCGCCGACCTGCCCCGCAACCTCAAGAACAACCTGTGCCGCTGCACCGGATACCGGGCTATCACCGACGCACTGGCCGGTCGCGCGAACACCGAGAAACCCGCGCAGGGGGCCGATGTCGGCCGCTCCATCGGCGCCCCCGCCGGCGTCCGCGTCGTCACCGGGACCGAGCCGTACACGATGGATTTCGCCCCACCCGGGCTGCTGCATCTGGCGGTGCTGGCCAGCCCGGTGGCCCACGCGCGGATCCGCGCGATCGACACCACCGCCGCGGCGGCCATGCCCGGGGTCCACCTGGTGCTCACCCACCACGACAGCCCGAGGGTGGCCTTCTCCACCGCCCGGCACGAGAGCCGGCTCGACGACCCCGACGACACCTACGTGCTCGACGACACCGTGCGTTTCGTCGGCCAGCGGGTCGCCGCCGTGGTCGCCGACGACATGGCCACCGCCGAACGCGCCTGCCGCGCCGTCGTCGTCGACTACGAGGAGTTGCCGGCGGTGTTCGACCCCGAGGCGGCGCGCCGGCCGGGGGCACCGCGGCTGCATGCCGACAAGAAGGCGGACGCGCGCATCGCCGACGCCTCCCGCAACGTCGTCGCCGAACTGCACGGCGGCATCGGCGATCTGCAGGACGGAGTGGCTGCCGCCCGCGCGGCCGGCGGGACGGTGGTCACCGGAACCTGGCAGACCCCCCGGATACAGCACGTCCACCTGGAGACCAAGGGCTGCACCGGTTGGCGAGATGATCAGGGCCGGTTGGTGATTCGCACCAGCTCGCAGGTGCCCTTCCTGGTCCGCGACGAACTGTGCCACCTGTTCGGCCTGAACCGCGACCAGGTGCACGTGTTCAGCAAACGTGTCGGCGGCGGCTTCGGCGCCAAGCAGGAGATGCTCGCCGAGGATCTGGTGGCCCTGGCGGTGCGGCGGCTGGGACGACCGGTGCGCCACGAGTTCAGCCGTGCCGAGGAGTTCACCCGGGCGCCCTGCCGCCACCCCTACCGGGTGACCGTCACCGCCGCCGCCGGGGCGGACGGAATCCTGACCGCCCTGGGTGTCGACGTGCTGATGGACGCCGGGGCCTACGGCAACCACAGCCCCGGGGTGATGTTCCACGGCTGCGGGGAATCCGTCGCCGTCTACCGCTGCCCGAACAAGCGGGTGGACGCCCAGGCGGTCTACACCAACAACGTGCCCTCCGGCGCGTTCCGCGGCTACGGGCTGGGCCAGATGATCTTCGCCATCGAGTCGGCCGTCGACGAGCTGGCCGCCGAGCTGGGCATCGACCCGTTCGAGATGCGCCGCCGCAACGTGGTGGTGCCGGGCGACGACTTCGTCGGCGCGCACGTCGAGCGCGACGACCTGACGTTCGGCAGCTACGGGCTCGACCAGTGTCTGGACCTCGTCGAATCGGCGCTGAGGCAGGGCAACGGCGCCGAAGCGCCCCCCGGCCGGCAGTGGCGGGTCGGCGACGGCATGGCGGTCGCGATGATCGCGACCATTCCGCCGCGCGGGCATTTCGCCGACGCGACGGTCACCGCCAACGGTGACGGGAGCTACACGCTGGCGGTGGGCACCGCGGAGTTCGGCAACGGCACCTCCACCGTGCACACCCAGATCGCCGCGACGGTCCTGGGCACCACCGCTGACCGGATCACGTTGCGCCAGTCCGACACCGACACCGGCGGGTACGACACCGGGGCGTTCGGGTCGGCCGGCACCGTGGTCGCCGGCCGCGCCGTGCAGTGGGCCTGCCGCGAACTGCGCCGGGAGCTGGTCAGCGCGGCCGGGGAACTGACCGGCACCGGCCCGGACGCCTGCGCACTGGGTGCACACGGCGTGCAGTGCGGGGACCGTTTCATCGACTTCGCCGAGCTGACCGCCGGCAGGACGTTCTCCGCCACGGCCCACCACGACGGCACCCCGCGCTCGGTGGCGTTCAACGTGCACGGGTTTCGGGTCGCGGTCAACACCGAGACCGGCGAAGTGGTGATCCTGCAGTCGGTGCAGGCCGCCGACGCCGGGCGGGTCATCAACCCGCAACAGTGCCGCGGCCAGGTGGAGGGTGGCGTCGCCCAGGCGATCGGCTCGGCGCTGTTCGAGGAGATGCTGGTCAAGGACGGTGTGGTCACCACCGCCACCCTGCGCGACTACCACATTCCGCAGCTGGCCGACGTTCCGGTGACCGACGTGCTCTTCGCCGACACCTACGACGAGCTGGGCCCGCTGGGGGCCAAGTCGATGAGCGAATCCCCCTACAACCCCGTGGCGCCGGCGCTGGCCAATGCGATCTTCGACGCGGCGGGGATCAGACTACGGCGGCTGCCGATGACTCCGGCGCGGGTCTGGCGGGCGGTCACAGACCGCGCTTAGCGCCGCGCGCTGCGGCCACCGCCTCGGCGGCCCCGGAGAACTCGACGCGCACCGCGTCACGGCCGAACTCCCAGAGCAGCAGCTCGGCGGGATCCCCGGTGATGACCACACCCTCACCGTCCTGGCCGCGTCCCGCGGTGGCAAGGGTCTGCCCGTCCGGGGTCTTCAGCGTCACCCGCACCGGCAGTTTCGCCAGCGCCACCCTGGCCAGCATGGGGATCGGGCGACGCACCGCGGCCAGCGTCTCGGCATCGAGTTCGCGGGGCTGCCAGTCCGCGGCGGCCCGGCGCAGATCCTCGTGGTGGACGAACATCTCGGTGGCGTTGACCAGCGGGTCCAGCAGCTTGAACGGCGAATACAACGGCGGCCCGGAAGCGACCTGCCCGACGAGTTCCTCCCACGGGGTTCCGGCGGCGATGCGATCCTGCACCTTCGCGGTGTAGCCCGCCAGCGGGGCGAACGCAATGCCCGGGGTGGCATCGAGGCGGCGTTCCCGCAGCACCAGATGGGCGGCCAGATCCTGGGCGGTCCACCCCTCACACAGGGTGGGGGCCTGCGGGCCAACGGCTTTGAGTGTCTCGACGAGTGCGGCCCGTTCACGCTGGGAAACTGTCATGTCCCCCATTCTGGACCCGGGGGCGAATCTCGCGGCATCGATTCAGACCTCAGACCGCCGTTAGGACGGACAACACCGGCCTGACGTCTGGGTCGACGCGGGCACGCAGCCTGTGGACGGCCGAACGCGCGACGCTGTGCGCGCTGGCACGCTGCTGCGCCATGGACAGGGTGTTCCTGGGCACCGAGGTACGCGCGGCGGGTCTGCTCACCCGGCACCAGCTCAGCAGCCGCTGCGTGCGGGTCTTTCCGGATGTGTACGCGCTCAAGGACCAACGACTGGGCCTGGCGGACCGCATCACCGCGGCCTGGCTGTGGTCGCGGCGGCGCGCGGTGGTCGGCGGGCTCGCCGCGGCGGCACTGCTGGGATCGCGGTGGGTGGACGAGGACGTCACGATCGAGCTGAACCACGTGAACAACAAGGCACCGCCCGGAATCATCGCCCGCAACCAGACGCTGCGCGCCGGCGAGGTGTTCCGGATGCGCGGCATTCCGGTGACGACGGCAGCGCGCACCGCGTTCGATCTGGGGCGCCACGGGCCCGCGGGGACGGCCGTCGCCAGGCTCGACGCCCTGATGAACGCCACCCACATCACCCGCGAGGAGATCGCCGAGGTGGCAGCGTGCCACCCGAATGTGCGGGGTGTGCGGCGTCTTGGCGCGGTGTTGGAGCGGGTCGACGCCGGGGCCCAATCACCCCGGGAGACATGGCTGCGGCTACTTCTCGTCGACGCCGGCTTTCCCCGTCCGCAGACGCAGATCCCGGTCCTCGGGCCCGATGGTCGGCCGCGGTACTTCCTCGACACCGGCTGGCCCGAGATCAAGGTCGCCGCCGAGTACGACGGGGACCATCACCGCACGGATCGGACGCAGTACAACGGTGACATCCTGCGTGCGGAGTACATCAGCGGGCAGGGCTGGATCGTGGTGCGGGTGGTCGCCGGCAACAGCCGCCGGGAGATCGTCGCCCGGGTGCGGCGGGCCTGGGCGCTGGCCGGGGCATCGATTCAGACCTCAGACCGCCGTTCGCGGGGAAACGGCCGGCACAGTGTCTGAATCGACGCCTGAATCGACGTCTGAATCGACGGCTCGACGGCCCTGTCGGTGCACCCGCCTACGATCTGGCCGTGACCCGGTGGAAGGTGTACGCGCTGCTCGGCGCGGTCGTGGCGATCGCCGCCTATGCCGCGGGCCTGTCACCGGTGAGCAGCGTGGCCGTCGGTGCCGGCACGCCGGCGCTGCTGCTCGCCGCGCCGCGGTTCGTCTCGGGCGCGCTGTCCGGGGCGTTCACCCCGTCGGCCGCCGAGGCCCGCGGCCCGACCGCCGAGATGACCGGCACCGAGTTCGAGGATTACGTGGCCCACGTCGCCCGCTCGTGCGGGGTGCCGGTGATCATGACCCCGCTGACCGGCGACTGGGGGGTGGACCTCATCGTCGGCAAGCGTCCGGACCGCATCGCGGTGCAGTGCAAGCGGGTGTCCCGCCCGGTCGGTCCCGGGGCCGTGCAGGAGGTTGTCGCCGGGGCGCCGATGCAGGACTGCAGCCGCACCATGGTGGTGTCCAATCAGGACTTCACCGCCGCGGCGCGCCGACTGGCCGAACGGCACGGGTGCACGCTCGTGGGCGGGCCGGACCTGCCCCGACTGAAGTCGACCCTGCGCCGGCTGACCGACCCGGAACGGCTCAGCTGAGCTGCGCGCGCAGCGCGTCGCGTACCGCCTCGACGGCGGCATCGACCTCCGCGCACGACACCGTCAAGGCCGGGCGGAACCGCACGCTGGTCTCGCCGCTGCCCAGCATCACCACCTGCGACTGCCACAGCCGCGCGATCAGCGCATCCCGCTGGGCCGCGGTGGGCAGGCTGAACGCGCACATCAACCCGCGTCCGCGGACGTCGAGCACGGTGGTGGGAAACTCCTCGGCCAGCTCGGCGAGCCGGCCCAGCAGATGACGCCCGACCGCGCCCGCGTGGGCGAACAGGTTCTCGGCCTCGATGGTCTCGAAGATGCGCCGGGCCCGCACCATGTCGGTCAGGTTGCCGCCCCAGGTGGAGTTGATCCGCGAACTGACCGCGAACACGTTGTCGGGTACCTCGTCGACACGCCCGCCGGCCATCACCCCGCACACCTGGGTCTTCTTCCCGAACGCGACGATGTCGGGGCGCACGCCGAGCTGCTGGTAGGCCCAGGCGGTGCCGGTGATCCCGCAGCCGGTCTGCACCTCGTCGAAGATCAGCAGGGCGTCGAACTCCTCGCACAGCGCCCGCATCGCGGCGAAGAACTGCGGCCGGAAATGCCGGTCGCCGCCCTCACCCTGGATCGGCTCGGCGATGAAGCAGGCGATGTCGTGCGGGTGGGCTTCGAACGCCGCGCGGGCCTGCCGCAGCGACTCGGCCTCGAGCGCCGCCATCGTGTCGGTGTCGGCGCCGGCGCGCAGGTAGGGCGCGTCGATGCGGGGCCAGTCGAACTTGGGAAACCGTGCGACCTTGGCCGGGTCGGTGTTGGTCAACGACAGCGTGTAGCCGCTGCGGCCGTGGAACGCGCCGCGCAGGTGCAGCACCCGGGTGCCCAGGGCGGGGTCGATGCCGCGGGACTCGTTGCGCCGGCTCTTCCAGTCGAAGGCCACCTTCAGCGCGTTCTCCACCGCCAGCGCGCCGCCGTCGACGAAGAACAGGTGCGGTAGCGCCGGGTCACCGAGCACCCGGGCGAAGGTGTCGGCGAAGCGGGCCATCGCCACGGTGTAGACGTCGGAGTTGCTCGGCTTGTTGACCGCAGCGGCGGCCAGCTCGGCCCGGAACGGGGCGTCGTCGGCCAGCGCGGGATGGTTCATGCCCAGCGCCGAGGACGCGAAGAAGGTGAACATGTCGAGGTAGCGACGGCCGGTCCGGGCGTCCACCAGATACGAGCCGCGCGAGCGTTCCAGGTCGAGGACGAGGTCCAGCCCGTCGGCCAGAATCCGCCGGGCCAGCACGGCATGGACGTCCTCGGGGGTCACGCCGGTGGCCAGGCCGTCAGGCCGAAGAGCGCTTTGATCTGGAATAACATCGGTCATATAGCCAGTATAGGGGAATTATTACTCCTACATTCAAACGTAGCGGGATATATTTCGGTGCCAAAAGGCCTCTGCGAGAGAACCAAGGACTAGATGCCCAAACGCCCAAGCATGGTTAACCTGTCCTAATCCCGAAATAATTCGATACAGGCGTAAGGATGACCATGAATCCCACCCCGTCAGCTCCGCTGACCCGGCTGTCAGAACTGGCAGTCGGCACCCCCGCTCTAATCCATGGCATCGCCGAGGCCGCTCCGGCCAACGTGTCGATGAGGTTGCGTCACCTGGGTTTTCGAACCGGCAACGCCGTCCAACCCCTCCGCGTGGCGCCCCTCGGAGACCCGACGGTCTACCGCATCTTGGGCTACGACTTGTGCCTGCGTCGCCACGAGGCGTGTCACATTCAGGTGGAGGTCACGCCGTGACCTCACCCGCATGCCACCCGGGCGGAGCCATCGACGCACCCGACGGTCAGCGACGCATCGCCCTGGTCGGTAGCCCCAACGCCGGCAAGACCAGCGTCTTCAACCACCTCACCGGAATGCGCTTCCGCACCGGCAACTACCCGGGCGTGACCGTGGCACGCAGCGTCGGCACCGCGCGGTACATCTGTGAACACGGCACCACCAAATTCACTGTCGAAGACCTGCCCGGCGCCTACAGCCTGCACCCATCCAGCCCCGACGAGCAGGTGGTCGCCGACCTGCTGCACGGAGAGCTGCCCGGGATCTCGGCACCCGACGCGCTGGCCGTCGTCGTCGACGCGACCGTGCTGGAACGCTCCCTGTCGCTGGTGGCCCAGGTACTGTCGCTGGACCGGCCCACCATGGTGATCCTGACGATGACCGACGAGCTGGCCGGCCGAGGGGGACGGCTCGACGTCGACGCCCTCTCCAGAGCGCTGGGGGTCCCGGTAGTCGGAGTGGTGGCCAGCCGCGGCAAGGGCTTCGACAGGCTACGCGAGGTCCTGCACAATCCGTCCACCTGGTCGCGGGTGCCCATTCCGCCACCGCGCGACGATGCCGAGTTCAACGCGTGGATCTCGTCGATACTCACCGCCGCCCAGTACAGGCCCCCGGAGGCCGACCGTCGCAGCGCGATGATCGACCGGCTGCTGCTACACCCGCTGTGGGGATCGCTAATCTTCATCGCGGTGATGTTCATGTTCTTCCAGGTCATTTTCACCGTGGCCGCACCACTGCAGGACCTCATCGAACAGTTCTTCGGGTGGGCGGCGACGCTCGTCGCCGACAACGTCCCCAACGAGACCCTGGCCGGCCTGCTCGGCGGCGGCGTCATCGGCGGTGTCGGCGCGGTGCTGGTGTTCATCCCGCAGATCGTGCTGATGTTCCTGCTGATCTCGCTGCTGGAGAACATCGGCTACATGGCCCGGGCCGCGTTCCTGGTGGACCGGGTGATGGCCACCACCGGGCTGGAGGGCAGGGCCTTCGTCGCCATGCTGTCGTCGGTGGCCTGCGCCATCCCCGGAATCATGGCAACCCGGACCCTGCCGTCCTCACGCGACCGCATCGCCACCACCATGGCAGCGCCCTTGATGACCTGTTCGGCGCGCCTCCCGGTGTACATCCTGCTGATCGGACTACTCGTCGACCCGGCCTCCCGGATCGGCCCGGTATCGGTGCAGGGTCTGGCGATGTTCGGGCTCTACGTGCTGGGCGCGCTGGCTGCAATGGCCACCGCCTGGATCTTCAAGCGCGGCATCCTCGGTGGAGACATGCTGCCGTTCTATATGGAGCTGCCGCCCTACCGATTCCCATCGATCAAATCGGTGCTGCTGAGCATGTGGGACTCGGCAAAGGCGTTCCTGCGCAAGGCCGGCACGATCATTCTCGCCACGTCGGTGATCCTCTGGTTCCTGCTCAACCTGCCTCCGCGCCCGACCGAGACCGCCGGAATGGACCCCACCGCCGCCGCAGCGTTCGTCGTCGACAACTCCTTCGCCGCATCGATCGGCAAGTTCATTCAGCCGCTGTTCGATCCGCTCGGGTTCGACTGGCGCATTTGCGTCGGGCTGATCGGCGCCCTGGCTGCCCGCGAGGTCTTCGTCGCCACCCTGGGCCAGATCTTCGGTGCCGGCGACCCGGAGAATCCGATCGATGCCATCCGCAATGCTGTCTACACCGCCGGGCCCCACCAAGGCGAACTGGTGTTCACCGCACCCACCGTGGTGGCCCTGCTGGTGTTCTTCGCGTTCGCGCTGATGTGCATGTCGACGGTCGCCGTCATCCGCCGCGAGACGAACTCCTGGCGCTGGCCGGTGGTCGCGTTCACCTACATGTTCGCCGTCGCCTGGATCGGCGCCTTCGTCGCGCGCTACATCACGCTGTGGGTGGCATGATGGGCGCCGCCGCGCCCGTTCGGCTCCATCCCGAGGCCACGGCCGACCCGCTGGCGCTGCGCTGGGTGGCCGACACCTCGGCGCTCACCGCACCCACGTCTGCGATGAGCGGGTTGATCGACGACGGCACGCTGGCCGAGCTGGTGATCGGCACCGGGGAGATCCGCACCCGACTCTCACCCGGGCGGTCCTGGATACAGGACGGCCCTCGGGTGCGCTCGGTGTTGTTTGCCGCCCTGTCCGAGGGCACCGGCGGCGATTCCACCGTGCTCAACCAGATCAGCGACGTGCTCTCGCGCGAGGTGGCAGCCTACGTCGGCTCACACGGCGGCGATATCGAAGTGGTTTCGCTGGACGATGACACGCTCACGGTCCGGCTCAGCGGCACCTGCGGGCACTGCACGCTGCGCTCCACCACGTTGCGCAACGTGGTGGCCAACGCCGTGCAACCGAAGTTTCCACAAGTCCGAAAGGTTCGCGCCACCAACGCATGAAGTGCGACGAGCTGGGAGGATACTGGGGCCCTCGTAGACTGGGCCGCGCGCATGGAGAGGTGGCAAATGGGACTGTTGGGCGCACCGTGGCGCGTCGCCCAGGCCGTGGCCGGTGCCGCGCTGGTCGGCGGTGAGACCGCACTGGAGTTGGGCCGCGCGGCCGGGGGCGTGGTGTCGGCGTCGCTCACCGCAGCCGCTGCCGGGACCGCGGCCGACACGCTGGCGGCCACCCAGTCGGTGGCCGGTGCCCTGGGTGAGGCCGTCGGTGCGCCGCCGGTGCGCCGCTGCAGCACCACGGGCAACGCCCGGTGGGTCGAGGTGCGCGGCCTCGCCGACGGCGGCCAGGCGCTGGCCGACGCCGTGGTCACGGCACTGCGTGATGTTCCCGGCGTGACGGGTGTGCACATCAACGGCCCCACCGGACGGGCGGTGGTCACCGTCGGCCGGCGGGGCCCCTCGGAACGGGCGCTTGTCGACGCGGTCGTCGCCGCCGAGGCCGCCGCTGGCCCGCGGAACGCTCGCACCCGTCCGGTTTCGTTGCCGGGCGACGACGCGATCATGGCCAGCCGCCTGACCGGCGCCATCCTGTCATCGACCGGACTGGGCGCGGCACTGGCCGGTGGGGTGTTGCCGCTGCGCCTGGTGCCCAAACTGCTCACGGCGCCGTTCACGGTTGCCGACTACCATCCGCGGGTCCGGCGCCTCATCGAGGATCGGCTCGGCGTCGAGGGCGCCGACCTGGCCTTCGCGGCCGTGGCCACAACCTCCGCGACCCTGGCCGCCTCGCCCTCCACGATGGTCGCCGGAACCCTGACCCGCGCGATGCAGGCAGCGGAGGCCCTCAACGGACGTCGGGCCTGGCGGCAGATGGAGCCCATGCTGACCGAACTGGCCGCCAAGTCCGGTGACGTGTTGACCGCCCGGCAGGGCCGGGAGGGGTTGCGTGCACGGACCGGGGCCCGGTACGCCGAGGCCTCGGTCGACGTCGGGCTGGGCGTGGCCGGTCTGCTCGGACTCACCGCCGGAGCCGCCACTGCCGCCGAAGCCACCCAAGTGGCTGCCCCGCGCGCGGTGCGCACCGTACGCGAGTCGTTTTCGTGCGCGATTGGACGTGGACTACACGCCCGGGGCGGCCTGGTTCTGCACTCCCAGGCGCTGCGTTGGCTCGCCGAAATCGACACCGTGGTGTTCGATCCCCGGATTCTCTACACCGATCAGCTGACCGTCAGCCGGGTCCGCGGCGTGGCAAGAACCGAACGGTCGGCGGCGTGGACCGCGGCGGCCCGGGCGCTGGAGGACGGCCTGTTGTCGCCCGGCTGGAATCCGATGTCGGGGATCCCCGGTGGCCACCCGCCCCGGGGCGAGGCCCTCGTCAGCGCCGTGCGCGACCCACTGGCGGCCGCGTTGATCACCGAGGCACGCCGCGCCGGGGCCCGGGTGATCTCGCTGGCTGACGATGGATTGCACTCGCTGCGCCAGGGCTTCGACGAGCTTCATCCGCCCGGCCACTCGGTGGAGGACACTCTCGCCGCGATGGTGGCCGAACTGCGCTCCCACGGCAGCACCGTGGCACTGCTGTCCCAGGGCGGTGACGCGGCAGCGCTGGAGGCGGACGTGGCAATCGGCGTCCTGCGCAGCGGTACCGCCCCGCCCTGGGGCGCCGACCTGCTGGTACCGGACCTGGCCGCCGCGTGGCGAATGATGCGCACCATCCCCATGGCCCGCGACGCTGCCAACAAGGGACGGTCGATCTCGGCGGGCAGTTCGGTGCTCGGCGCACTGATGCTCATCCCGACGGTGGCCGGCAGCGGACCGGCTTCGGTGGATCTGACCGCTGCCGCCGGGTTGTGGGCCGGATTCAACCAGGGCCGCAAGGTGTTCGACGAGCCGTTGCCACAGCCTGAGCCGGGCCACGACTGGTACGCAATGCCGGCCGCGGAAGTCGCGCGGCTGCTGCCCCCGCCCAAGGACGACGACAGCGCAGGCGACGGCCGGCTCGCGATGCTGGCGCAGTCGGTCCCGGGCCGGCTTCTCGGGTCCGGCTGGCAGGCATTGCGTGACTACGCCGAGGCGATCCGCGAGGACTTGTCCGATCCGATCACGCCGATTCTGGCCACTGGTGCGGCGGCCAGCGCCCTGCTCGGCTCGCCGTTGGATGCGGTCATGGTGGCCTCGGTGCTGGTGGTCAACTCGGGCATCTCCGCCCAGCAGACTGTCCACGCCGCGCACGTCCTGAACCGGCTGCTGGCGGTGCAGGAGCCATTGGCACGCCGGTTTGTCGTGCCCGCACGGGCGGGCAACGCGAGCACCGAGACCGAAGAGGTGACTTCAACGCGACTGCGCCCCGGCGACCTCATCGAGGTCCGTGCGGGCGAAGTGGTGCCCGCCGATGCCCGCCTGGTGGAGGCCGACGGGGTGGAAGTCGACGAGTCCGCACTCACCGGCGAATCGCTACCGGTCACCAAGAACACCGAGGAAACCCCGGGCGTGACGATGGCCGAACGCAGCGGAATGCTGTTCGCCGGCACCACGATGGTTGCCGGTCGTGCCGTCGCGATCGTCACCGCCGCCGGCCCTGCCACCGCGGTGCGCCGCGCGCTGGCGATGTCGCCGCAGAGGTCCGGCGATGTCGGGCTGTCCGCGCAGCTGCGCCGCATCACTCGGCGCGCTCTGCCGTGGAGCCTGGCCGGCGGCGGCCTGGTCGGTGCGCTCAGCCTGCTGCGTGGGACCCCCGTCCACGAGGCCGCCTCCGGCACGGTTTCGGTCGCGGTGGCCGCGGTGCCCGAGGGCCTACCTCTGGTGGTGACGTTGGCGCAGTCCGCCTCGGCACGCAGACTCTCCAGTTCCTCGGTCCTGATTCGAAATCCCAAGGCGATCGAGGCATTCGCTCGGCTGGAGGCGGTCTGCTTCGACAAGACGGGAACGTTGAGCGAGAACCACCTGAAGGTGACCTCGGTGCGCACGCTGGACGGCGTCAGCGACGACGAGGTGGTTGCCGCGGCGGCTCAGACCATGATCATCGATGGAACTCGCCGCACCGCGCACGCCACCGACCAGGCCGTCCAAGAGGCGGCTGAGGAACGCGGCCTGCACCCGGGCGCATTCGACGCCTTTCTGCCCTTCCAATCCGACCGGCCGTTCGCCGCGGCCCTGACCGGTCGCCGGCTGGTCGCCAAGGGCGCCCCCGAACGGCTGCTACCCGCCATCGACGGAACCCAAGCGCAGCGACAGCATCTGGAGACTGTGCTCGATGAGATGGCTGCCGAGGGGTTACGGGTGTTGGCGGTGGCCGAGCGCACCGTCAGCGCCGCCGACGCCGCGGCGGCCCGAAGCAACGCGGCAGCCTTCGAGGCGTTGTGCAACTCGGAGCTGGTGCCGCTGGGGCTGCTGGGCCTCGCCGATACGCCGCGTCCGGGTTCGCGGCCGTTGCTGGAGGAACTGCAGCGCCGTGGGATCGCCGTGAAACTGATCACCGGTGACCATCCGGTGACCGCGCAGGTGATCGCCAGTCAGCTCGGCATGGGTGTCACCAGCGAGGAGGTGCTCACCGGTACCTCCTGGGAAGCGATGACGGCTCCCGAACGCCGCCAGGCCGCGCAACGGTATCGGGTGTTCGCCCGGATGGCGCCGGAGCACAAGGTCGAGGTCGTGCAGGCGTTGGAGGCCGCCGGGCAGGTCACCGCCATGGTCGGCGACGGGGCCAACGACGCAGCCGCTATACGCGCTGCATCGGTGGGCGTCGGCGTGGTGTCCGCGGGGAGTGACCCGGCCCGGATGGCGGCCGACGTGATGCTGCTCGGCGGTCAGATCGGTGCCCTGGTCGAGGCCCTCGACGAAGGC
Organism: Mycolicibacterium palauense; assembly: GCF_002592005.1. Lineage (GTDB taxonomy): Bacteria > Actinomycetota > Actinomycetes > Mycobacteriales > Mycobacteriaceae > Mycobacterium > Mycobacterium palauense. Next base: position 71,842 of record NZ_NVQF01000001.1, read on the forward strand.
GAGCAGCTGTGGCGCCGGGTCCAGTCTGCGGTGTCGATGTTGTTGGGCCATAACACCGGGGAGGTGATCTTCGGACTGATCACCAGCGCACTGATGGGCCGCCCGGCGCTGAATGCCCGTCAGATGCTGCTGGTCAACATGCTCACCGATGCGCTGCCGGCGGCGGCCGTGGCGGTCAGCCCTCAGCTGCGCAGCGACGATGAGGTGGCACACGACGAGGCGACGATCTGGCGAGCGGTCGCGGTACGGGGCGTGTTCACCACTCTGGGTGGAACTCTGGCCTGGGCACTGGCGCTGCCGGTCGGATCCCCGGCACGGGCCTCGACCGTCGGACTGATCGGTCTGGTGCTGACTCAGATGATGCAGACGCTGAGCGATTCCCACGGCCCGCTGGTGGTAGCCACCAATCTGAGCACCGTCACGATGATGGCGGGCATCATCAGCACCCCCGGCGTCAGCCAGGTGTTCGGCTGTACCCCGGTGGGACCGATCGGCTGGGGTCAGGCGGCTGCGGCGGCGTTGGCGGCGGGAGCGGTCACCAAGGCTCTGCCCGGCGTCATGGACCACCTCGCCGGCAAGCTGCAGACGTCAGTCTTCGACGGTGAGGACGCCGACACGCAGCAAGACGGCGTAAACGTGTTCGACGACGGGAGTGAACAGTCGAACACCAGTGTCGACCAAGGCATCCGAACCCACGTTACGCATGACTTCGCTCACACCACCGATGTTAACCCGGAGTAGCCCGTAAAGGAAGGGTTACCTAACTGAACGGGAAGTGAAATGTTGGACTCAGCTCGTAACTTTGTGGCATCGCACCACGACGTGACCCGCGTGGTGCGGGAGGCCAGGCGTTTCTCGGTCAATCTGCCGCTAGTGGGGAAGGTTTCCGTACCGCCCCCAAATCATCTGGCCTTCTATGGTGCGCTTGCGGTGCTCGGGGTCACCGAGTTGATCCCGTGGCCCGTGGCCGTCGGCCTTGGCGTCGGCCACGCCTTGGCCAGTCGAAACGAGACCGGTCCGGCGCCGGCCAGTGAAACGGCTCCACCGGAAGAGAACGTTCCCGCCGCGAAGGCGCCCGGCGGGAACGCACCCGCGGCCAAGAAGGCGCCGGCCAAAAAGGCCCCAGCCAAAAGGGCCCCGGCCAAGAAGGCGGCAGCTAAGAAGACGGCAGCCACCCAGCCACCCCGCAAGCCCTAGGGATTCCGTGGGCCACTCGGCCCGCGGAAGACGTGGGTGTCAAGATGCCCGCCTTCGAGCGACAGCACGAGAACACCCGACTCGGGACTGGTTCGCCCCCGGTCGCGTGCCGGTGGGCGCCGCCCCCGGTTGTCGCCGTAGGGCGGGCAACTCCGGCGTCGACATGACGCGTTCACGAGACGACATGATTCAGTCCAGCCAGACATTGAGAACAAAAATTCCCAGATTTCCTGCATTATGACGGAACTATTCCGGTATGTTTCGCCGATCGCAGTAGAAAGTCTGTAGGATGATGGTGCTGCGCGTCTTCACGTTGGCCGCGGTGCGGATCCGCTGGAGCAGACCCTCCAGGGCCCGCGCGGACTCGACGTGGACGAGCAGCACGTAGTTGTCCTCCCCGGCCACCGAATAGCACGCCTCGACCTCGCGGATGTGCTCCAGCCGGGCGGGCGCGTCATCGGGCTGCGACGGATCGAGAGGGGTGATCGCCACGAACGCCGAAAGCTGCTGTCCCAGCGCCTCCGGGTTGACCCGCGCCGCGTACCCCGCGATGATGCCGCGAGACTCCAGGCGCCGCACTCGTGACTGCACCGCCGACACCGACAACCCGGCCGCGGAGGCCAGGTGGGCCAGCGTGGCCCGTCCGTCGTCGACGAGTTCGCGCACGAGGATGCGGTCGATTTCGTCGAGCTCCTCCGCGGCGACCATGGCCGGAGACTATCGCAGGAGCACCCGACCGTGAACCCGAGCGCTCATCTGGTGACCTGGCAGCTGCGCGCCCGCTTCGCCGCCGCGCTCTCGGAGATGTACGGCGCGGAGGTGCCCGCCTACACCACGCTGGTCGAGGTCAGCTCGGAGGTAAACCGTGACTACCTGACCGCCCACCCCGGCGCCGAGCGACTTGGATCGCTGGAACGGGTGACCGCCGAACGGCACGGCGCGATCCGGGTGGGCACACCGGCCGAACTCGCCGACGTCGCCGACCTCTTCGGCGCGTTCGGGATGTACCCGGTGGGCTTCTACGACCTGCGCGACGCCGCCTCACCGGTCCCCGTCGTCTCCACCGCGTTCCGTCCGGTGGAATCGGAGGAACTGGCCCACAACCCGTTTCGGGTGTTCACCTCCATGCTCGCCAGCGGGGACCGCCGGTTCTTCGACGCCGATCTGGGCGCCCGGGTGCAACGGTTCCTCGCCGGCCGCCGGCTGTTCGACCCCGAGCTGCTCGCCGACGCCCGCCGGATCGCCGCCGACGGCGGATGCGGGCGAGAGGTGGCCGAGGATTTCGTGGGCCGCGCCGTGGCGGCGTTCGCGCTGTCCCGGGCGCCGATCGACCGGGCCTGGTACGAGGAACTGTCCACGGTGTCCGCGGTGGCCGCCGACATCGCGGGGGTGGACACCACTCATATCAACCATCTGACCCCGCGGGTGCTCGACATCGACGACCTGTACGCCAGGATGACCGCGCGCGGGATCACCATGATCGAGCGCATCCAGGGCCCGCCGCGCACCGGCGGACCCGATGTGTTGTTGCGTCAGACCTCGTTTCGCGCGCTGGCGGAGCCTCGCCGGTTCCGCGAGCCCGACGGCACCGTCGCCGACGGGGCCCTGCGGGTGCGGTTCGGCGAGGTCGAGGCGCGCGGCGTGGCATTGACCCCGGCCGGGCGCGCCCGCTACGACCAGGCCATGGCCGAACTGTCCGGCTCGGCCGATCCCGGCGCCGCCGCGGCGGTGTGGGCCCGCCACTTCCCCGACAGCGACGCCGGGCTGGCCGCCGATGGCCTGGCCTACTACCACGGCGGCGATCCGGCGCGCCCGGTCGTCTACGAGGACTTCCTGCCGGCCTCGGCGGCCGGCATCTTCCGGTCCAACCTCGACACCGACTCCACGGTCGGCACCGCCGACGAGACGGCCACGGTCGGCACCGCCGACGAGACGGCCACGGTCGGCACCGACAGCCGCAACGGCACTGCCTACACCCACGAGTGGATGGCCGGCGCCATCGGCCGCGAGATTTACGATCCCTACGAGCTCTACGAGAAGGCGGCATCATGACCACACGGGCCGACAGCATGCAGACCACCGGGCCGGCCACCGTGCAGACCGAGTTGCCCACCGCCGACGCGCTGCGCGAACGGGCCCGCGCGGCCCTGCGCGCCGTCGGCGCCCACGCCGAGCTCGACGCGCCCGGCCGGCCCGGTCTGCCGTCGGGCAGCCCGATCACCGGCGATGTGCTCTTCACGGTTCCCGAGACCTCGGCCACGCAGGCGGAGGCCGCGATCGCCGCGGCCTCCGAGGCATTCACGACCTGGCGCGTCACCCCCGCCCCGGTGCGGGGGGCGCTCGTGGCACGGCTCGGCGAACTGCTCACCGAACACAACGCCGATGTCGCCGATCTGGTCACCATCGAGGCCGGCAAGATCACCTCCGAGGCCCTCGGTGAGGTCCAGGAGATGATCGACATCTGTCAGTTCGCGGTCGGTCTGTCCCGCCAGCTGTACGGCCGCACGATCGCGTCCGAGCGACCGGGGCACCGACTGATGGAGACCTGGCATCCCCTCGGCGTCGTCGGTGTCATCACCGCGTTCAATTTCCCGGTGGCGGTATGGGCCTGGAACACCGCGGTGGCCCTGGTGTGCGGCGACACCGTCGTCTGGAAGCCCTCGGAACTGACGCCGTTGACCGCGCTGGCCTGTCAGGCGCTGCTGGAGCGGGCGGCCGCGGACGTCGGCGCGCCCCGCGAGGTGGGCCGGCTGCTGCAGGGCGGACGCGAGATCGGCGAGGCCCTGGTCGACGATCCGCGCATCGCGCTGGTCTCGGCGACCGGGTCGGTCCGGATGGGACAGCAGGTCGGTCCGCGGGTGGCCCAGCGCTTCGGCAAGGTGCTGCTGGAACTGGGCGGCAACAACGCCGCCGTCGTCACGCCGTCGGCCGACCTGGACCTGGCGGTGCGCGGGATCGTCTTCGCCGCCGCCGGGACCGCCGGGCAGCGTTGCACCTCGCTGCGTCGGGTCATCGCGCACCGTTCGGTGGCCGACACCCTGGTGGACAGGATCACCACCGCCTACCGCAGCCTGCCGGTGGGCGACCCCTCGGCCGAGTCCACCCTGGTGGGGCCGTTGATCCACGCCCGCTCCTATCGCGACATGGTGGGGGCACTGGAGCAGGCGCGCAGCGACGGCGGTGAGATCATCGGCGGTGAGCGGGTCAGCCCCGGTCCCGAATACGACGAGAGCGCCTACTACGTCACGCCCGCGGTGGTGCGGATGCCCGCGCAGACCGCGATCGTGCACGCCGAGACGTTCGCGCCGATTCTCTACGTGCTCACCTACGACAGCCTCGACGAGGCCATCGCGATGAACAACGCGGTGCCGCAGGGGCTTTCGTCGGCCATCTTCACCACCGACATGCGTGAAGCGGAACGGTTCATGGCCGCCGACGGATCGGACTGCGGCATCGCCAACGTCAACATCGGGACCTCGGGTGCCGAGATCGGCGGCGCGTTCGGCGGCGAGAAGCAGACCGGCGGCGGCCGCGAATCGGGATCGGATTCCTGGAAGGCCTACATGCGCCGGGCCACCAACACCGTCAACTACTCCTCGGACCTACCGCTGGCCCAGGGCGTGCAGTTCGGCTGAGCGGGGCGCGGCCCGGCCCATCGGCCCCCGCGCCGTGGTATGCAGGGTCCATGCGGATCGAAGACAGCACCGTTGTCGTGACCGGTGGCGCGTCCGGCATCGGCCGGGCGCTGGCGATGGCCTTCGGAGCCAACGGAGCGCGCGTCGTGGTCGGTGATGTCGACGAGGCCGGGGCGCATCGCGCCGCCGGGGACATCCGCGCGGCCGGCGGGGCCGCCATCGCGATGCGCGCCGACGCCGCCGATCCCGACCACATCTCGGCGCTGCTGAGCATGGCCAGCGAGGAGTTCACCCCGGTGGACACCTACGTCGCCAACGCCGGGATCATCGGTGCTCCCGGCCTGGCCACCGAGGACGACTGGGACCGCATCCTCGAGGTGAACCTGCGCGCCCATGTCCGCGCCGCCCGGCTGCTGGTGCCGCACTGGTGTTCGGTGGGCGCCGGCCACTTCGTGGCGGTTGCCTCGGCCGCCGGACTGTTGAGCCAGATCGGCGCGGCCGGCTATGCGGTGTCCAAGCACGCCGCGGTCGGGTTCGCCGAATGGCTGGCAATCACCTACGGCGACAGCGGTATCGGCGTCAGCTGCGTGTGCCCGCTCGGGGTGGACACGCCCCTGCTCGAGGCGGTCCGCACCGCGGAGGATCCCGACGCCCGGCGCGGTGCGGCATCGATCCTGCAGTCCGGCGAGGTGATCACGGCTGAACGGGTCGCCGCCGACACGCTGGATGCGGTGCGGCAGAACCGCTTCCTGGTGACCCCGCACCCCGAGGTGATCCCGATGTACCGGATGAAGGGCGCCGACTACGACCGCTGGATCGAGGGCATGCGCCGCTATCAGCGCTCCCTGGACTAGGGGCGTCCCGGGGTGATCGCTCGCGGGGGCGATCCCGCGGGTGCAGAATGACCCGGAGCAACTCCCGGGCACGGTGGTTGCCGGGGCCGCGGGTGGATCATCAGCGAGGAGGTTCACATGCGCGCCGTCGTCCTACCGGAAGTCAATGCGCCACTGCAGGTTGTGGAGACACCCGTTCCGGTGCCCGGCCCCGGCGAGGTGCTCGTCCGGGTCATCGCCAGCGGGCTCAACCCGCTCGACACCAAGATCCGGCGCGGGCAGGCGCCACACGCACAGGTGACGACGCCGGCCGTCCTCGGGATCGATTCGGCAGGGATCGTCGAGGCGGTCGGGCCGGGTGTCGAGACCTTCCGGGCCGGAGACGAGGTGTTCGGGATGACCGGCGGCGTCGGTGGCGCACCGGGTTCCCTGGCCGAACTCATCGCGGTGGACGGCAGGCTGCTGGCACCGAAGCCACGGTCACTGACGATGCGGCAGGCGGCGGCCCTGCCGCTGGGCTTCACCACCGCGTGGGAGGCCCTGGCCGACCGCGCCGCTGTGGCGGAGGGCGAACGGGTGCTGATCCACGGTGGCTCCGGCGGAGTCGGCTACCTCGCGGTGCAGCTGGCGCTGGCCCGGGGCGCGGAGGTCTTCGCCACCGGTGGCCCGGCGAGCCAGGAGGTGATCCGGCAGATCGGCGCGACACCCATCGACTACACGTCGACCACCGTGGAGGACTACGTGGGCAGCCACACCGGCGGTGAGGGATTCGACGTGGTGTTCGACAACGTCGGGGGCGCTACGCTGGACGCCTCGTTCCTCGCGGTCAGGCACTACACCGGCCGGGTGGTGAGTTCACTGGGATGGGGGACGCACAGTCTGGCTCCGTTGTCGTTTCGCGGTGCCAGCTACTCGGGGGTGTTCACCCTGCTGCCCCTGCTCACCGGCCGCCACCGCGAGCACCACGGCGAGATCGTCCGACAGGCGGGCGCACTGGCCGACGCCGCGCGGCTGACACCGCGTATCGATCCTCGGGTGTTCACCCTCGACACCGCGGAGGAGGCCCTCGACCTCGTCGAGAACCACGGTGCGGCAGGCAAGGTGGTGGTGCAGGTGGGGCGCGGCTAGGCGGGCCGGCGGCTACGGTTGCGCTCGGGGCGGCCCGGATCGCCGGCGCAACCCCAGCCGGAAGCCGCTGGGCATCATCGTCAGGCGCTCGGAGATCACCAGGTCGTAGTCCGGGTCGGCGATCAGGTCGTAGCGGCGGATCAAGGTACCCAGAATGAGCACCGCCTCGTGCAGGGCGAACTGGCGACCGATGCACGAACGTTCACCGGTGCCGAACGGCTTGTACAGATGCGCGGGGCGCGCCCTGACGTGCTCGGGGGCAAAGCGGTCCGGGTCGAACTCGTCGACCGGCTTCAGTCCGGGCCCGCTCCAGTGCGGGTCACGGTGCAACGTGCCGACCAGCGCGAGCACGAACTCGCCCTTGCGCATCGGGTAGGTCCCGGCCAGTAGCGTGTCCTCGCGGGCGGCGCGGTAGTAGCCGGGGACGGTGGGCTGCAGCCGCAGCGCCTCGTCGAGCACCCGGCGGACGTAGCGCAGCTTGGCGATGTGGTCGAAGTCCGGTTCGCCGTCTGCCCAGACCCGGTCCACCTCGGCCCGCGCCCGCGCGAACACGTCGGGGTTTCTCGACAGGTAGTACAGGGCGAACGACAAAGCACCCGAGGTGGTTTCGTGGCCGGCCACCAGGAAGTTGATCAGCTGGTAGCGGATGTTGGCCTCGTCCAGCGCGGGCCGGCCCCGCGCGTCGGGGGCGAGCATGATCTCCAGCAGGTCGCCGTGGTGGCCCAGGCCCTCCGCGCGCCGGCGCGCCACGATCTCGTCGGCCACCGCGTGCAGGTAGGCGGCATGCCGGCCGACCACGCGTTCGTAGCGATCGGCCAGGAACCGCGGCAGGAAGGTCGCCCGCAGCAACCCGAGCCGGTCGGCGCCGCGCAGCGCGGCCACCATGTGCTCGACGAAGGGGTGCGGCGCCGAGCCGGCGTTGGTGTCGAACACCCCGAACGAGTAGCCCGCGGCGCAGCGCCCGATGGTCTCCAGGGTGGTGCGGGTGGTGTCGGCCGACACGTCGACCGTCCGGCCCGACGACGCCGCGGCGTCCCAGCTGGCGGTGAGTTCAGCGGCGACGTCGAGCATCACCGGGTGGTAGCCGCGCATGGCCGCCTGGGTGAAGGCCGGCATCAGCAGGGTGTGTGCGGCGCGCCAGTTGGGTTCGTCGTTGTAGGCGGTGAACAGCCCGTCCCCGCCCATCACCCGCAGGGCCACGATCTCGGGACCCAGGTGCTTGCAGAAACGCTTCTCGTCGTTGAGGTCGGTGACCACCTCGGCGCCGGAGGCCACCACATACCGCGCGCCGAGGAACCTGAACTCGTAGATCGGCCCGAGCCTGCCGGAGAGCCCGACCACCGACTGGGTGGGCTCGTCGGCGCGGACGGCCAGGATGTCGCCGATCAGCGGCACCCGCCGCGGCGGGTGTGGGATGCGCGGATCCTGCAGGGGCCTGCCGCCGGCCCCGCCGGCTGCCCTGCCACCCGCGACGTCGACGGGGGCTCTCATGAATCCAGCCTGCGTCGTTGTTGTACATGTGTCAAGTAGTAGGATGGCAGGCATGTCCGCATCCGGGGCCCGGCCCTCGCGGCCCTCGCGGCGGCGCCTGTCCCCCGACGACCGCCGCAACGAACTGCTGGCGTTGGGCGCCCAGGTGTTCGGCGAACGCCCCTACGACGACGTCCGCATCGACGAGATCGCCGAACGCGCCGGCGTCTCGCGCGCCCTGATGTACCACTACTTCCCGGACAAGCGCGCCTTCTTCGCCGAGGTGGTCCGCGCCGAGGGGGAACGGCTGTTCGCCGCCACCAGCACCCAGGCGCAGCCCGGCCAGAGCCTGTTCGAGCGGCTGCGCGCCGGCGTGCTCGCCTACGTGGAGTACCACGAGGCCCATCCGCACGGGTCCTGGGCGGCGCATGTCGGGATGGGCCGTACCGATCCGATCCTGCTGGGCATCGACGACGTCGACAACACCCGCCAGATGCAGCGCATCATGGACGCGATCGCCACGGTCACACCGGATCTGGACTCGAAGGTCGAACGCGACCTTCGGGTGATCGTCTACGGGTGGCTGGCGTTCACGTTGGAGATGTGCCGCCAGCGCATCCTGGACCCGTCGCTGCAGGCCGGCGGGGTCGCCGACTCCTGCGCACACGCCCTGCTCGACGCCGTGATGCGGGTCCCCGGGATCCCGCAGAGCCTGGCCGTCGCGGTGGCACCCGAGGCGCGGTAGCGCACCGCTGCAGCGGGCCGGCGCGAACCGGCCCGGCCCCGGTCGGTCAGTACGCGGCGGCTTCCAGCAGCGGTTCGTCGCACCGGTTGCGGAAGTCGGTGATCGGCTGCCGGATGGCCCGCAGCTCGTTGTGCACCTGCGGATGGGCGTCCATGTAGGCCACCACCTCCTCGCGCAGGTCGTCACGCGACTGCCCCCGCAGCCCGGTGAAGAACGCGTTGACGTCGGGATGGGTGAACAGGTACGCCGACGTCGCCGCGGACACGCCGGTCATGATGCCGGCGGCGTCGGCCGCTGTGCAGTTGGGCGGCAGTGGCGGCTCGGCGACCGCCGTCCCCGCCGAACCCAGGAAGAGCGCCGCGGCCGCAGCCCCGACCACTCCGGCGGAAACGCCCCGGACGGTGAACGACATGATCACTCCTTCGTCAGACCAGCTGTGCAGCGCACAGCTTATCCGCGACGGCGGCCACGGCCGCGCGGCTGCCATCTCGGCGCCTGGCACCCCGCCTGTCGGTGCCACTTGGCGCCCCGCCTGTCGGTGCCTCTTGGCACCATGAACAGGTGGCCCGCGCCTCCGATCCGCTCGACCGCTTCAGTGCACTGACGCGGGAATGGTTCGCGGGCACCTTCGTCGAGCCCACCCCCGCCCAGGCGCAGGCGTGGCGGGCCATCGCAGACGGCGAGAACACGCTGGTCATCGCCCCGACCGGGTCGGGTAAGACGCTGGCGGCGTTCCTGTGGGCCATCGACGGGCTGACCAGTGCCAACGATCCGGCCCCCGCGCCCGCGGCCCGCACCCGGGTGCTCTACGTGTCGCCGCTGAAGGCGCTGGCCGTCGACGTCGAACGCAACCTGCGCACCCCGCTGACCGGCATCGCCCGGGTGGCCCAGCGCCACGGCCTGCCGCCGCCGGACATCTCCGTCGGCGTGCGCTCGGGCGACACCCCGCCCGCGCAGCGCCGCCACCTGATCACCTCACCGCCGGACATCCTCATCACCACGCCGGAGTCGCTGTTCCTGATGTTGACCTCGGCGGCACGCGACGCCCTGACCCACGTCCAGACCGTCATCGTCGACGAGGTGCACGCCGTTGCCGGCACCAAACGCGGCGCACACCTGGCGCTGTCGCTGGAGCGGTTGGATGCCCTGCTGCCGGCCCCGGCACAGCGGATCGGGCTGTCGGCGACGGTCCGCCCCGCCGAGGAGGTGGCCCGGTTCCTGTCGGGTTCGGCGCCGACGTCGGTGGTGGCGCCGCCGGCCGCCAAGACCTTCGATCTGACGGTGCAGGTGCCGGTCCCGGACATGGCCAACCTGGAGAACAACTCCATCTGGCCCGACGTCGAGGAACGCATCGTCGACCTGGTCGAATCCCACCGCAGCTCGATCGTCTTCGCCAACTCCCGGCGACTGGCCGAGCGGCTCACCGCGCGGCTCAACGAGATTCACGCCGAACGGCTGGGGGCCGAGCTGGGCGGCCACAACCCCGGTGTCGCCGGCGGCGCCCCCGCCCACATCATGGCCAGCGGGCAGACCCACGGCGCCGAACCGGTGCTGGCCCGCGCGCATCACGGCTCGGTGTCCAAGGAGGCCCGCGCCGAGGTCGAGGAGGCGCTCAAGTCCGGCCGGCTCAAGGCCGTGGTCGCCACCTCCAGCCTGGAGCTGGGCATCGACATGGGGGCGGTGGATCTGGTCATCCAGGTCGAGGCCCCCCCATCGGTGGCCAGCGGACTGCAGCGCATCGGACGCGCCGGGCACCAGGTCGGTGAGATCTCGCAGGGCGTGCTGTTCCCCAAGCACCGCACCGACCTGATCGGCTGCGCGGTCAGCGTGCAACGGATGCTGGCCGGTCAGATCGAGACCATGAGCGTGCCCGCCAATCCGCTCGACGTGCTGGCCCAGCAGACGGTCGCCGCGTGCGCGCTGGAACCGCTGAGCGCCGACGTGTGGTTCGACACCGTCCGCCGCAGCGCCCCCTTCGCCGCCCTGCCGCGCAGCGCGTTCGAGGCGACGCTGGATCTGCTGTCGGGCAAGTACCCGTCGACCGAGTTCGCCGAACTGCGGCCCCGGGTGGTCTACGACCGCGACACCGGGACCCTGACCGCCCGTCCCGGCGCCCAGCGGCTGGCCGTCACCTCCGGCGGCGCCATCCCCGACCGCGGCCTGTTCACCGTGTACCTGGCCGGCAGCGCCGAGTCCGGGAAACCCTCGCGGGTGGGCGAACTCGACGAGGAGATGGTCTACGAGTCCCGTCCCGGTGACGTGATCTCCCTGGGCGCCACCAGCTGGCGCATCACCGAGATCACCCACGACCGGGTATTGGTGGTACCCGCCCCCGGCGAGCCGGCGCGGCTGCCGTTCTGGCGCGGCGACAGCGTGGGCCGGCCCGCCGAGCTGGGGGCGGCCGTCGGTGCGTTCACCGGGGAACTGGCCCGGCTGGGGCCCGAGCAGTTCGAGAGGCGGTGCGCCGAGATCGGTTTCGATGCGTTCGCGACCGAGAACCTGCACCGTCTGCTCGACGAGCAGGGCGAGGCCACCGGCGCGGTTCCCACCGACACCACTTTGGTGGTGGAGCGGTTCCGCGACGAGCTGGGCGATTGGCGGGTGATCCTGCACTCCCCCTACGGTCTTCGGGTACACGGACCGTTGGCGCTGGCGATCGGTAAGCGCCTTTTCGAGCGGTACGGCATCGACGAGAAACCCACCGCCTCCGACGACGGCATCATCGTGCGACTGCCCGACACCACCGGGGACCCGGCCACCGCACCCGGCGCCGATCTGTTCGTCTTCGACCCCGACGAGATCGAGGCCGTCGTCACCGCGGAGGTCGGCGGCTCGGCACTGTTCGCCGCCCGCTTCCGTGAGTGCGCCGCGCGGGCGTTGCTGCTGCCGCGGCGCCATCCCGGGAAACGCTCCCCGCTGTGGCATCAGCGCCAGCGCGCCGCGCAGCTGCTAGACGTGGCCCGCCGCTACCCCGACTTCCCGGTCGTTCTCGAGGCCGTCCGCGAGTGCCTGCAGGACGTCTACGACGTGCCGGCGCTGACCGCGCTGATGGCCGGGGTGGCCCAGCGTCGGGTCCGGCTGGTGGAGGTCGAGACCGCCACCCCCTCGCCTTTCGCGGCGTCGCTGCTGTTCGGCTACGTCGGTGCGTTCATGTACGAGGGCGACAGCCCGCTGGCCGAACGCCGGGCCGCGGCCCTGTCGCTGGACACGACGCTGCTGGCCGAACTGCTCGGCCGCGTCGAACTGCGCGAGCTGCTTGACGCCGACGTGATCGAGTCGACCCGCCGGCAGCTGCAGCACCTGACCTCCGAACGCGCGGCCCGTGACGCCGAGGGGGTCGCCGACCTGCTGCGGCTGCTGGGCCCACTGACGCTCGACGAGATCACCGAACGCAGCCGCGCCGACGACGTCGGCGCCTGGCTGGAGGGTCTGCGCGAGGCCCGCCGGGCACTCACGGTGTCCTTCGCCGGTGGCCAGTGGTGGGTGGCCGCCGAGGACATCGGCCGGCTGCGCGACGGGGTCGGCGCGGCCGTGCCCGTCGGCGTGCCGGCCGCCTTCACCGAATCGGTGCCCGATCCGCTGGGCGAGCTGATGGGCCGGTTCGCGCGCACCCGCGGGCCGTTCACCACCGCCGACGCGGCCGCCCGGTTCGGCCTGGGGTTGCGGGTGGCCGCCGACGTGCTGGGCCGCCTGGTCGCCGACGGCCGACTGGTGCGCGGCGAGTTCACCGACGTGCCCGCCGCGGCGGTGGGCAGCGAACAGTGGTGCGACGTGGAGGTGCTGCGCATCCTGCGGCGCCGTTCCCTGGCGGCCCTGCGCGCGCAGGTCGAGCCCGTGAGTACCGACGCCTATGCCCGTTTTCTGCCCTCCTGGCAACTGGTCGGGCCGGCGGCCACCTCGGGGATCGACGGCCTGGCGGCGGGGATCGACGGCCTGGCGGCGGTGATCGACCAGCTCGCCGGCGTGCCGCTGCCCGCCTCGGCGGTCGAACCGCTGGTGTTCGGTCAGCGGGTGCGCGACTACCAGCCCGCCATGCTCGACGAACTGCTGGCCTCCGGCGAGGTGATCTGGTCGGGCGCCGGCCCACTCTCGGGCGGTGACGGCTGGGTCGTGTTCCATCTCGCCGACACCGCCCCCCTGTCCCTGGCGGCCCCGGACGATCTGGAACTCACCGAGCGCCATCACGCCATCCTCGACGCCCTGTCCGGGGGCGGGGCCTACTTCTTCCGGCAACTGTGCGCTGGCACCGACGCCGGGTCCGGTGTCGCGGCCGGCGACACCGAGGCGGTCAAAACGGCCCTGTGGCAACTGATCTGGTCCGGGTACGTCACCGGTGACACCTTCGCACCGGTGCGGGCGGTGCTGTCCGGCGGCGCGCGGCCCGGTTCCCGCCGGCCGGCGACCCCGGCCCACCGGCACCGGCGCGCCCCGCGGCTGAGCCGCTACGCGGTGTCGCGGGCCGGAACCCCGCAGGGCGGCCGGGTCGACCCCACAGTGGCCGGGCGCTTCTCGCTGCTGCCCGAGATCGAGCCCGATTCGACGGTGCGCGCTCATTTTCAGGCCGACCTGCTGCTGGCCCGCTACGGGGTGCTCACCAAGGGACCGGTGGCCACCGAGAACGTCACCGGCGGATTCGCCACCCTCTACAAGGTGCTCGCGGCACTCGAAGAGGCCGGGCGCTGCCAGCGCGGCTATTTCGTCGAGTCCCTCGGCGGGGCACAGTTCGCGATGGCCGCCACCGTCGACCGGTTGCGCACCTTCGCCGACAGCATCGACGACGATCAGCGGGCCCCCACCGCGGTGGTGCTGGCCGCCTGCGACCCCGCCAACCCGTTCGGGGCGGCGCTGCCCTGGCCGGGCCGCGGCCGGGACACCGACGAGTCGGCCGCCCCGGCGCACCGGCCGGGCCGCAAGGCCGGCGCGCTGGTGGTGCTCGTCGACGGGGCGCTGGCGTGGTTCGTCGAGCGCGGCGGCCGGTCGCTGCTGAACTTCACCGACGACCCGGCCCGACTCGACGCCGCCGCCTCCGCGCTGGCCGGTCTGGTCGGCGACCGGCGGCTGCCGGCACTGCTGGTCGAACGGATCGACGGTGCGGCCGTGCTGGACCCCGAGCCGTCCCGGGAGCATGCCGCGGTGGCCTCGGCGCTGGTGAGGGCCGGGTTCAGCCGCACACCGCGCGGGCTGCGGCTGCGGTGAAGTCTGACGGCGAGGTTCGATGATGCCCGAGGGAGACACGGTCTTTCGCACCGCGGCCGTACTGCGCGAGGCGCTGGCCGGCAAGACCCTGACCCGTTGCGACGTGCGGGTGCCGCGTTTCGCCGCCGCCGATCTGAGCGGCCACACCGTCGACGAGGTGGTCAGCCGGGGCAAGCATCTGTTCATCAGGGTCGGTCCGGCCAGCATCCACTCGCACCTCAAGATGGACGGCAGCTGGCAGATCGGCGCACCCCGGGCCGCCGCCCACCGGATCCGGATCGTCCTGGAGGCCGAGACGCCGCCCGCCCGGGCATTCGGCGTCGACCTGGGGGTGCTGGAGATCCTGGACCGCGGCACCGACACCGACACCGTGGCCCATCTGGGCCCCGACCCGCTCGGCGCCGACTGGGACGCCCCGGCCGCCGCGGCCAATCTCGCCGCAGACCCCGACCGGCCGGTGGCCGAGACGCTGCTGGATCAGCGGGTGCTGGCCGGGGTCGGCAACGTCTACGCCAACGAACTGTGTTTCCTGGCGGGACTGCGGCCGGGTACGCCGGTGGGCCAGCTCGCCGACCCGCTGCGGCTGGTCACCCGCGCCCAGCAGATGCTGTGGCTGAACCGGATGCGGATCAGCAGGACCACCACCGGCGACACCCGGCGCAACCGGGAGCTGTGGGTCTACGGCCGCGCGGGCCGGCCGTGCCGGCGCTGCGGCACCCTCGTCGACGCCGACCTCTCCGGTGACCGGGTCACCTACTGGTGCCCGCACTGCCAGCGGTGAGCGCCGGGTCGCCGGCCACCAGGTGCGCGACATCGCAGGCCCGATGCGCGAGGATGGACACGTGGACTGCGATGTGGCCAGGGAGGCGCTGTCGGCCCGCATCGACGGCGAGCGGGAACCCGTGCCTTCCGCGCGCGTCGAGGAGCACCTGCAGAACTGCCCCCGCTGCCGCGCCTGGTATGAGCACGCGCGCCGGTTCACCGTCGAGCTGCGCCACCTGGCCGGCGCCGACGACCCGATCGCGGCATCCCCGGCAGCCCCTGCACCCCCGGTACCGGGGCGCCCGCGCGCCGTCCGCGCCACCGTCTCGACACCCCCACCGGCGAGCGCGGCGGCACGGGACCGGCCCGGCGGCTGGCTGAACTGGGCGTTGGCGGGGATCGGGATCCTGCAGCTCGGGCTGGTCGCCGCGCAGGCCGCCGGCACCGATTTCGGCATGGTCGGCGGCGTCCAGCACGGCGCCGCCTCGGGCCTGCATCTGCTGCACGAGTCCACCGCCTGGTCGGCGGCCGTGTGTGCCGTGACGCTGGCCGCGGCGTTCCGCGCCCGGCTGATCCCCGGTCTGGCCTGCGTGCTGGCGGTCTACGTGGTCGTGCTGGGCTACTTCGTGGTCGCCGACCAGCTCAGCGGCCAGGTCACCGCGGGGCGGATCGCCAGTCACCTGCCCGTGCTCGCCGCGGCCCTGCTCGCCGGGCTGGTGTGGCGACGCGAACACCGCGTGCCCACTCCGGGTGCTCCGGCCGCCGCGCGCGCCAACGACAAGCACGGCGACCGGCGCGCGCAACCGTGGCCGCGCGGCGACTCCGCCGCCTGACCCCCGGCCGCTGATACGACGACCGGTCGTAGACTCGAACCGACCGCGGACTCTCGCGGCGAAGGCCGGTACCCAGGACGGGCCGACGGCCACCGCACCGCCGACCGCGAGAAGAACCTACGAATGACCGCAAGCACCACGCAGCACACGACCCCGCGACCCGCCCGGCTCGCGGCGCTGGCCGTACCGGCGGGAGCGGGCGCCGTCGCGCTCGCGCTGCTGGGCTACGCGCTGGTCTCCGGGCCGCGGCGCTTCACCGAGACCGGCGACACCTATCCCGGCGCCGCGACCAGCGCGGCACAGCTGATCGGCCACTTCGGGGCCATGCTGGCCGGCGCCCTGTGCCTGGGGGCGCTCGTCTACATCGTGGTGGTCGCCCGGCCCGACGACGACGGCCGCCTCGATCCCGTCGCATATCGCGTGCACCTGTTCGTCGAGCGCGTCGCCCCCGTCTGGCTGGTGCTGGCCCTCGGGATGACGGTCGTGGAGGCGGCCGCCCGCGCCGGGGCACCGGCAACCAGACTGCTCACCAGTTCGATGCTCTCCGACGCCGTCGCGGCGTCGGAATCGGCCCGCGGCTGGTGCGCGGCGGCGGTGTTCGCCGCGGTGGTCGCCGTCGGCGTGCGGTTCAGCGTGCGCTGGGTCGGCCAGCTGCTGCTGGTGATCCCGGCGGCCACGGCTCTGATCGCCGTCCCGGTCACCGGCAACGAGGGCCAGGGCCCCGATCACGACGTGGCCACCAGCGCCGCCATCGTCTTCACCGTCGCGGTCGCGGTGCTGGCCGGAACCAAGGCCGCCGCGCTGCTGAGCCCCGCCGCCGAGGCCCAGCGCCGCCGGGTGCTGTTGCTGCAGGTGACCGCCGGGGCCGTGGCGCTGATCTACGGGGCGATCCTGCTGCCGCTGGCGATCAAGGGCACCGCACTGTGGGCCACCGACTACGGCCGCCTCGCCGTCGTCGCCGGCGTGTTGCTGGCCGCGGTGTGGCTGACCGATCTGGTGATGCTGCTGCGCGGGCGGCAGGCGGGCCCACCGGCCGCGGCGGGCGCATGCCTGGCGATGTCGGCCGTCATCGGCGCCCTCGCGGCGATGGCGGTGCAGGCTCCGCCCCGGTTCCTGATCCACCCGTTCACCTCGTGGGACGTCTTCCTGGGCTACACGCTCACCGAGCCGCCCGGGCCCGTCACCCTGGCCACCCAGTGGCGGTTCGACCCGCTGCTGGGCACCGCCGCGATCGCCCTGGCCGGCGTCTACCTGTTCGCGGTCTTCCGGCTGCGCCGCCGCGGCGACCAGTGGCGGACCGGCCGGACCGTGGCCTGGGTCACCGGCTGCGTGGCACTGCTACTGGCCACCAGTTCCGGGGTGCGGGCCTACGGTTCGGCGATGTTCAGCGTGCACATGGGTGAGCACATGGCGCTGAACATGTTCATCCCGGTGCTGCTGGTGCTGGGCGCCCCGGTCACCCTGGCGCTGCGTGCGCTGCCGGCCGCCACCACCGGTCAGCCGCCCGGGCCCCGGGAATGGGTGCTGTGGTTCGTGCACTCCTGGTTCACCCGTTTCCTGTCCCACCCGGTCACCGCGTTCGCGATCTTCGTCGGATCGCTCTATGCCGTGTACTTCACCCCGCTGTTCGACACCCTGGTGCGCTACCACTGGGGCCACGAGTTCATGAGCGTGCACTTCCTGCTCAGCGGCTACCTGTTCTTCTGGGGCATCATCGGCATCGACCCCGGCCCCAAACGGCTGCCGTTCCTGGGGCGGCTGGGTCTGATGTTCGCCGTGATGCCGTTCCACGCCTTCTTCGGCATTGCCACGATGACCATGGACACCAACCTCGGCGACTACTTCTACCGAAGCCTCGACGTGCCCTGGGTGACCAGCCTGACCGACGACCAGCACCTCGGCGGCGCGATCGCCTGGGGCTCCAGCGAACTGCCGGTCATCATCGTGGTGGTGGCGCTGGTCGCGCAGTGGGCCCGGCAGGACCGGCGGGCGGGCGCCCGCCACGACCGGCACAGTGACCGCGGCTACGAGGACGACCTCGATGCCTACAACCGGATGCTCGCCGAGCTGGCCCGCGACCGCCGATGACGACCCGCCCCGGGAAACTCGCCCGGGAACTCGTCGGCGCCGCCCGCCGACAGTATCCCGGTAAGGGATTACCGAGAGAAGGACGGTGCACCGATGCAGCGGCATCAGCGTGTCCGACACCGGGGCGGAATGGGTCCCGCGGCGTTCGCCGAATCCGGGGACGGGGACCGCGGCGGGAGTACCACACCCGGTCGACGTGCGAGAATCGAGTCATGACGCAACACCGTTGCGACGACCCGGACACCCGACGCGCCCTGCGCGACATCGAGCAGCGCGTGCTCGAGGACATCCACGTCGGCGCGGTGCAGCGGATCGCCGGCCTGGCGGTGGCCGCGCTGCTGGTTGCCGCCGCGGCCGCACTGTGGCTGGTGACGCCCGACCGGTCGGATCCCTCGCAGAGCGGGCGCGGTATCGCGGCCATCACCGCGGCGCTGTTCACCCTCGCCGGGTTGACCACCGCGACGGCGCTGCTGCGCAGGCGGTTCCGCTGGAGCTGCGCGGCGGTCTACGTGTGCGGCATCGCCGCGGTCGCCGGCGGCGGGTCGTTCTGGTGGCATCACACCGGCCCGATGACCGTCGCGGGATGGTGGGCGGCGGCGGGATGGCTGGCGGCCACGGTGCTCACGGTCGGCTGGCTGCGGCTCGTGCTGACGCCGATCGACGATTCTCAGCCCGACATGCGGGCCGCCACCGCAACGCACTCCCGCCGCGGCCAGCTCTAGGACCGGGCCGGCTCCAGGACCGAATCGGTTCCGGCTGCGGGCGCCGCGCTGTGCTCGCCGGCGCCGGATCCGGGGGTGTCGGCGGGTCCGGCCGCGAAGCTGCGCAGCCGCAGGCTGTTGGACACCACCAGGAACGACGACAACGCCATGGCGGCCCCGGCGATCAGCGGGTTGAGCAGCCCGGCGGCCGCGATCGGGATGGCCGCGATGTTGTAGCCGAACGCCCAGGCCATGTTGGTGCGAATGGTGCGCATCGTGGCGCGGGCCAGCCCCAGCGCGGTCGGCACCGAGTCCAGGCTCTCGCGGACCAGGATGATGTCGGCCGCACCGATGGCCACGTCGGTGCCCCGCCCGATCGCCAGGCCCAGGTCCGCGCGCGCCAGGGCGGGTCCGTCGTTGATCCCGTCGCCGACCATGGCCACCACATGCCCCCGCTCGCGCAGTCGCTCGATGGCGTCCACCTTGCCTTCGGGAAGCACCTCGGCGATCACGTCGTCGATCCCGACGGCGGCGGCGATCGCCTCCGCGGTGGCGGTGTTGTCGCCGGTGAGCAGCATCGTCTTCAGTCCGGCGCGGTGCAGCGCGGTCACCGCCCCGGGCGCGGAGTCCTTGACCTTGTCGGCCACCGAGATGGCTCCGCACACCTGGTCGTCGACGGCCACGAAGACCACCGTCTCGCTGCGCGCCTCACCCGACTTGCGGGCGGCGGCCACGGTCGCGGGAACGACCCGGCCGCGGGCCACCCACGCCGGCCGCCCGACGGCGACGTGTTGCCCGTCCACGCGGGCGGTGACCCCGTTGCCGGAGAACGCCTGGAACTCCTCGACCACGCCGGAGCGCTCCACGTCGACCTCCGGGATGGCCTCCGGGGCGGCCTCCAGGATGGCCGATGCCAGCACATGCTCGGAGCCGGACTCGGCGGCCGCGGCGACGGCCAGCACCTCGTCGGGATCCCAGCCGGCGGCAGCCTCGACGCCGGTCACCGCGGCCCGCCCGGTGGTCAGCGTCCCGGTCTTGTCGAACACCACGATGTCCACCGCGCGGATGGCCTCCAGCGCGCGGTGACCCTTCAGGAAGATGCCCAGCTGGGCGCCGCGACCGGAGGCGACCATCAGCGCCGTCGGGGTCGCCAGGCCGAGCGCGCAGGGGCAGGCGATCACCAGCACCGCCAGCCCGGCGGAGATGGCCTTGTCCAGCCCTCCGTCGGTGTCCCCGGCGGCCCACAGCCAGCCGGCCACCGTCAGCGCGGCGATGACCAGCACCACCGGCACGAACACCGAAGCGATCCGGTCGGCGATGCGTTGCGCCTCGGCCTTGTGCACCTGAGCCTCTTCGACCAGGCGCACCATCCCGGCGAAGCGGGTGTCGGGTCCGACCGCCGCGGCCTCGATGACCAGCCGGCCGTCGAGGACCACCGTGCCACCGACCACCGTGGCGCCCGGTTCGACGTCGACGGGTTTGGACTCGCCGGTCATGGCGCTCACGTCGACGGCGGCCCGCCCCTCGATGACCAGCCCGTCGGCAGCCACCGACTCGCCGGGCCGCACCGCGAACCGCTGGCCCTCCTTGAGCTCGGCCGCCGGGATCACCATCTCGGTGCCGTCGGCGAGCAGCACGGTGGCGTTCTTGGCGCCGAGCGCGGCCAGCGCCCGCAGCGCTCCCCCGGCCCGGGACTTGGCCTTGGCCTCGAAGTAGCGCCCGGCCAGCACGAACACGGTCACCCCGGCCGCGACCTCCAGGTAGATGGCGTCGCTGCTGAGCAGGGCCTGCCAGACACCGGTGGTCACACGGACGTGGTTGTCGAAGAAGATCGTGTAGATCGACCAGCCGGTGGCCGCGGTGACGCCGATCGAGATCAGCGTTTCCATCGACGCGTTGCCGTGCCGCAGATTGCGCAGCGCCACCCGGTGGAAGGGCCACGCCGCCCAGGTGACGATCGGCGCCGCCAACGCCGTCAGGATCCACTCCCAGCCGGTGAACCGGGTGGAGGGGACGAACGCGAACATCACCGACAGGTCGGCGAGCGGGATGAACAGCACCGCCGCCACCGACAGGCGCAGCAGCAGGTTGCGGGCCTGCCGGGCGTCGGGATCGTCCTCGGAGGCGATCACCGCGTCGGGGCGCTGCTCGGCCTCGTAGCCGGCGCGCTGGACCACCTCACACAGCTCGGGGACACCCACGCCGGACGCGGCGTCGATGGTGGCCACCCGGGTGGCGTAGTTGACCGAGGCCCGCACGCCGTCGACCTTGTTGAGTTTGTTCTCGACCCGGGCGGCGCATGACCCGCATGTCATGCCGGTCACGTCGAGCCGTATCCGGCGGACGCCGTTCCCGTCCTCCGCAGCGACCGCCACGGTTTGCGTCATGTTCCGGCCATTCCTCGTACTTCGTGTGCCGGCGCGGCCGCCCGGGACGATTTCCCGGACGCGCACGCCGCGCCCGTCCTTATTGGTCGTCCGGGCCCCCGGGTGAGTTCCCGGTCGGCATCGCTTACTGTCAATTCTTGTGACAACGGGCGGCGAGGACCAAATTACCCTGCTAGCGCTGGCGGCCGGCCGCGGTGACGCCGCCGCCCTGGAGGACTTCATTCGGGCCACCCAGCGCGACGTCTGGCGCACCGTTGCCTACCTGGGTGATCCGGGTTCGGCCGACGACCTGACCCAGGAAACGTTCCTGCGGGTCATCTCGGCGCTGCCCCGGTTCTCCGGCCGCTCCTCGGCGCGCACCTGGCTGTTGTCGATCGCCCGCCGGGTCGTGGTCGACTCCATCCGCCGCCGCAACAGCCGGCCCCGCGCACAGTTCGTGGTCGACATGGAGAAGGTGCTGGAGTCGGCGCGGCCGGTCGGGGGCTTCGAGCACATCGTCGAGATCCGGTTGCTGCTGGACTCACTGGACTCCGATCGCCGGCACGCCCTGCTGTTGACGCAGGTGCTGGGACTGTCCTACGCCGAGGCCGCCGAGGTGTGCGGGTGCCCGGTGGGCACCATCCGCTCCCGGGTGGCGCGGGCGCGCGAGGACCTGCTCGACGCCGTGAATGACCGGCGGCGCGACGACCTGACCGGCTGAGCGCCGGGGATCTCGGGTCCGCCGGCCCTCAGATACAGCCGCCGACGCTGATCCGTCGACCGACATCGGCGCACACCGCCACATTGGGTGCCGGCGGCGGCACATAGACCGGTGGTGGCGGGGGTGGCGGCGGCGGGGGTGGCGTCGTGGATGTCGAGGCCGGCGCCGTCGTGCTCGTCGGCGGCGGGGGCGGCGGAGGAGGTGGTGGTGGTGGGTCGACGTAGTTCATCTCCCACAGCGGGTCCGAACAGCCGCTGACGTCGACGTGCCGGCCGCCGATCGAGCCGCAGATCGCCTCGCTGGTGGGGGCGCCGGTCACCGCGAGGCCGGCCCCGCCGACGACGGCCACCGCCCACACGGCCGCGATGCGCCGCGATCTGCTCCCCATCCGCTCTCCTTCGGGTTGAGAAACGCAGCCCGGCGGAGTGCCGGCGCTGCGTGGTGTGTCCATGATGACCGCCGCACCCACCGGGCGCGAGCCGTTGGGTCCCACCGCCGGACACCGGCCCCGGGGACGGGCCCGGGGACCCGCGCCAGAAATGTCAAAATTGACAAAACCTGGTGTCGATCCCGGCATACTCCGACCATGGTTTCGCTGATCGTTCACGCCGTCCTCGGCGTCGCCGTCATCGCCTGGATCCTGCGCGCCAACCCGCAGATCTTCTCCCGGGTCAGCACCGGGAGCGGGCACCAGCCGCTGTTCTCGCCGCTGGAGATCGTCTTCTACCTGGTCGGCATCGCCTCGATCGCGCTCGGCTACTACTTCAACCACCAGTTCGTCGCCGACTACGCCGTGGAGGGCGGCAACCCGATCTGGGGCCCCGGCAGCTGGCAGCAGTTCATCCAGCTGGGCTACGTCAATCCCGCCGCCGCCTCGGCCAGCCAGGACTACACGATCATCAACGTGATCCTGCTGCCGTTGTT
The DNA here is from genome assembly GCF_002592005.1 of Mycolicibacterium palauense. Lineage (GTDB taxonomy): Bacteria > Actinomycetota > Actinomycetes > Mycobacteriales > Mycobacteriaceae > Mycobacterium > Mycobacterium palauense. The sequence continues at coordinate 94,441 of NZ_NVQF01000001.1, forward strand.
CACCATCGTCGACGGACTGCGGCGCGGCATCCGCCACCCCTGGTTGTTCTTCGTCTCCAGCCTGTTCACCAGCTGCGCGTTCGCCTACGCGTTCTACTTCGCCACCATCGAGCGCCAGCGCCGTCACCAGAAGGCCGGCACCCCGGGACATCTCAGCCGGGCCTGAGGCGCCGCATCGTCTCGAACCGGCGCGGCCGCCCGGTGAGCGGATCGTCGAACGCCAGGCTGTGCGCCAGCAGCTGCAGCGGGTTCGAGAAGTCGTCGGGCGCGACGTCGCGGACGTCGGGGTAGAGCGGATCCCCGGCGATCGGCAGCCCGAGGCCGGCCATGTGCACGCGCAGCTGGTGGGTGCGCCCGGTGCGCGGGTGCAGCCGGTACAGACCCCGGCCCCACGGCTCGATCAGCGTCTCGGCGTTGGGTTCGCCGTCCTCGACGCGCGCCTGCAGCTGCCCGCGCCGCTTGACCACCCGGTTGCGCACCACCACGGGGGCGGCCAGGTGTTCGGGCGCCTGCGACACCGCCAGATACACCTTGTCCACCAGGCCACGGGCGAACAGCGTCTGGTAGGCACCGCGCACGTCGCGACGGGTGGTGAACACCAGCACCCCGGCGGTCAACCGGTCCAGCCGGTGCGCCGGGCTCAGCTCGGGCAACTCCAGTTCGCGGCGCAGCCGCACCAGCGCGGTCTGGGCGACGTGGCGGCCGCGCGGCATGGTCGCCAGGAAGTGCGGCTTGTCCACCACCACGAGGTTCTCGTCACGGTGCAGCACCGGGACGGCGAACGGCACGACGGGCTCGTCGGGCAGCTCCCGGTACAGATAGACGTGCGCCCCCGCCGGCAGGATTGTCGTCGCGTCCACGACGGAGCCGTCGGCGCACACCACCTGCCCGGTGAGCACCTTCGCCGCGCCCGCGGGCCCGAACCGCTCCTCGAACTCGGCCAGCACCGATCCGCAGCGCACCCGCAGCCGCGCCGGGCCCAGGCCGTCGCGCACCGGAAGCGGTGGGGGTCGTCGCGTCATGGTCTCGATGGTCTCCCCGCTCCGCGGATGTGCGCTTCCATACGGTTTCTGGCGGCAGGCCGTACGGATGCGCACGCTCGCGGGTCGGTCCTGCTAGTTGAGTGGCACCGGCTCGAGGATCTCGGCGCGCGCCTCGGGGGCGGCGGCGCGCAGCGCGTCGGCCGAGGCGTCGTCGGGCTGCGCCTGGGACTGCACCTCGGCCTCCACCCGCGCGGTGTAGGTGGCCACCTCGCGGTCGACGTCGGCGTCCGACCAGCCCAGGATCGGCGCCACCACCTCGGCGACCTCGCAGGCGCAGTCGACCCCGCGGTGCGGGTATTCGATCGAGATCCGCATCCGCCGGGCCAGCAGGTCCTCCAGGTGCAGCGCGCCCTCGGCCGCGGCGGCGTAGGCGGCCTCGACCTTCAGATACACCGGCGCCTCGGTGATCGGGGTGAGCAGCTCGGGGTCGTCGGCCGCCAGTTCCAGCACCTCGTCGATCAGCGAGCCGTAGCGGTCCAGCAGGTGCCGCACCCGGTAGGGGTGCAGGCCGTAGCGCTCGCCGACGTGCTCGGTCTGGTTGATCAGCGCGAAGTAGCCGTCGGCGCCGACCAGCGGCACCTTCTCGGTGATCGTGGTGGCCACCCGGGTCGGGATGAACTCCGCGGCGGCGTCGACGGCGTCGGCGGCCATCACCCGGTAGGTGGTGTATTTGCCGCCGGCGATGGCCACCAGCCCCGGGGAGGGCACCGCCACGGCGTGTTCACGCGACAGCTTGGAGGTGTCGTCGCTCTCCCCCTCCAGCAGCGGGCGCAGGCCCGCATAGACGCCGTCGATGTCGTCGTGGGTCAGCGGGGTGGCCAGCACCGTGTTGACGTGGTCGAGGATGTAGTCGATGTCGGCCTTGGTGGCCGCCGGGTGGGCCAGATCGAGGTTCCAGTCGGTGTCGGTGGTGCCGATGATCCAGTGGGTGCCCCACGGGATGACGAACAGCACCGACTTCTCGGTGCGCAGGATGATGGCCACCTCGCTGACGACGCGGTCGCGGGGCACCACGACGTGCACCCCCTTGGAGGCCCGCACCCGGAACCGGCCGCGCTGGTGCGACAGGGCCTGGATCTCGTCGGTCCACACCCCGGTGGCGTTGATGACGACGTGGCCGCGCACCTCACGCACCGACCCGTCCTCGGAGTCGCGGACGCGCACGCCGACCACCCGGTCACCCTCCCGCAGCAGGGCGACCACCTGGGTCGACGACCGCACCACCGCCCCGTAGTGCGCCGCGGTGCGCGCCACCGTCATGGTGTGGCGGGCGTCGTCGACGACGGTGTCGTAGTAGCGGATCCCGCCGATCAGCGAGCTGCGCTTGAGCCCCGGCGCCAGCCGCAGCGCGCCCGCCTTGAACAGGTGCTTCTGCGGCGGAACCGATTTCGAACCGCCCAGCTGGTCGTAGAGGAAGATGCCGGCGGCCACGTACGGCCGCTCCCACCAGCGCTTGGTCAGCGGGAACAGGAACGGCAGCGGCTTGACCAGGTGCGGGGCCAGCGTCGTCAACGACAGTTCCCGCTCGTGCAGGGCCTCGCGCACCAGCCCGAACTCCAGCTGCTCCAGGTAACGCAGGCCGCCGTGGAACATCTTCGAGGATCGGCTCGAGGTGCCGGCGGCGAAATCGCGCGCCTCGACCAGCGCGACCTTGAGGCCGCGGGTGGCGGCGTCGAGCGCACTGCCCGCCCCGACCACGCCCCCGCCGACGACGACGACGTCGAACTGCTCGGATCCCAGGCGCTCCCAGGCGTGCTTCCTGGCAGCGGGGCTCAGGAACGAATCCGGTGCCGGCTCGCTCACGCGCACTCCTCGTTACTCGTCAGTACGCGCACCAGGCTACGTGGTTGCCGGGGCGGCCGCGGGCCCGGTCCGGATCGCCCGGTCCGGATCGCTCAGTCGAGATCGTCGTGGGCCATCAGCCGCCGCGCGGCCTCGATGATCGACCCGGACAGCGACGGATACACCGACAGCGTCTGGGCCAGGTCGGTGACCGAGATCCGGTTCTGCACCGCCAGCGCGATGGGCAGGATCAGCTCGGAGGCGATCGGGGCCACCACCACCCCGCCGATGACCACGCCGGTGGCGGGCCGGCAGAAGATCTTGACGAAGCCGTGGCGCAGCAGCGACATCTTCGCGCGGGCGTTGGTGGACAGCGGCAGCATCAGGGTGCGCGCGGGCACGCTGCCGTCGTCGATCGCGGCCTGCGGAATGCCCACGGCGCCGATCTCGGGCCGGGTGAACGTCGCCGAGGCCACCGTGCGCAGCCGCAGCGGCGAGACCCCTTCGCCCAGTGCGTGATACATCGCGATGCGGCCCTGCATGGCGGCCACCGAGGCCAACGGGAACAGGCCGGTGCAGTCGCCGGCGGCGTAGATGCCCGAGGCGGTGGTGCGCGAGACCCGGTCCACCGGGATGTGGCCGCTGGGTTTGAGTTCGATGCCGACCCGCTCCAGCCCCAGCCCGGTGGTGTTGGGCACCGAGCCGATGCTCATCAGCGCGTGGCTGCCCTCGACCACCCGGCCATCGGCCAGCTCGACGCGTACACCGGTCTCGGTGCGCACCACCGCGTCGGCGCGACCGTTCTTGACCAGCGTCACCCCGCGCTCGGCGAACACCTGCTCCAGCGCGGCGGCGGCGTCGCTGTCCTCGTGCGGCAGGATCTGATCCCGGCTGGCCACCACGGTGACGTCCACGCCGAGCTCGGTGTAGGCGTTGCAGAACTCCGCACCGGTGACCCCCGAGCCGACGATCACCAGGTGCTCGGGCAGTTCGGGCAGGTCGTAGACCTGCCGCCAGGTCAGGATGCGCTCCCCGTCGGGCACCGCCCTGGGCAGGATCCGGGGGGTGGCCCCGGTGGCGATCAGCACCACGTCGGCCTTGAGCACACCGACCTGGCCGGCGTTGGTGGTGACCCGGATCCGGTGATGGGCCATCCCGGCGACGTCGTCGACCAGCTCGGCGCGCCCGTGCACCACCGTCACGCCCGCGCGCAGCAGCTGGGTGCCGATGTCGGCGGACTGCGACCGGGCCAGCGTCATGGCCCGGTTGTTGATCTCCGGAAGGGTGATCTTGGCGGCGTCGATACCGATCTCGTAGCCCAGCCCGGCGGCCCGGCGCAGCTCGGTGCGCACCCCGGTCGAGGCGATGAACGCCTTGGACGGCACGCAGTCGTAGAGCACGCAGGCGCCGCCGATGGCGTCGTCCTCGATGACGGTCACCTGCGCGACGTCGGCCCCGAACCCGGCCGCCACCAGCGCGGCCTCGTAACCTGCGGGGCCTCCACCGATGATCACAATCCGCGTTGGCACGCCTTAAAACCTAGGCCACCGCATCCGGCGGTGAGCGATGACTCCCGGTTGTCCGCCGACTGGCAACCTGTTGTCTAAGCTTTCGTCCGTGCCGCTCTACGCCGCCTACGGGTCCAACATGCATCCAGAGCAGATGCTGCAGCGCGCGCCGCACTCGCCGATGGCCGGTACCGGATGGCTGCACGGCTGGCGGCTGACGTTCGGCGGCGAGGACATCGGCTGGGAGGGTGCGCTGGCCACGGTGGTCCAGGACCCGGCCTCGCGGGTGTTCGTGGTGCTCTACGACATGACCAGGGAGGACGAGGAGAACCTCGACCGCTGGGAGGGCTCCGAGTTCGGCGTCCACAAGAAGATCCGCTGCCGCGTGGACCGCGAGACCTCCGACACCGACACCGACCCGGTGCTGGCCTGGCTGTATGTGCTCGACGCCTGGGAGGGCGGTATGCCCTCGGCGCGCTACCTCGGGGTGATGGCCGAGGCCGCAGAGATCGCCGGGGCCCCCGACGACTACGTCCACCAGCTGCGGACCCGGCCGGCGCGCAACATCGGTCCCGGCACCTGAGCCCCCGCGCCAGCCTAAGCGCCGCAGTCGGCGCCTGAGCTCACCGGGTGCGGGTGAACTCCCAGGCGTCGGCGACGATCTCCTCGAGCGTGGTGTGCCGGGGCCGCCAGCCCAGCTCGGCCGTCGCCGCCGCGCTGGAGGCGATCAACACCGCCGGGTCACCGGCGCGGCGTTCGACGTCACGCGACGGGATCGGCCGCCCGGTCACCCGTCGGCAGCAGTCGATCACCTCACGCACCGAGAACCCGGTCCCGTTGCCCAGGTTGTAGATCCCGTGCGCCGACGGCCGCGCGCACTGCAGCGCCAGCACGTGCGCGTCGGCCAGGTCACGCACGTGGATGTAGTCCCGGACCGCGGTGCCGTCGGCGGTGGGCCAGTCGGTGCCGAACACCAGGATCTCCTCGCGGCGGCCCGCGGCCACCTGCAGCACCAGCGGAATGAGGTGCGTCTCGGTGGTGTGCCGCTCCCCGAGACCGGCGTAGGCGCCTGCGACGTTGAAGTAGCGCAGGCTGGTCGCGGCCAGGCCGTGCGCGACCGCGTAGGAGGTGATGGCGTGGTCGATGGCCAGCTTGGTGGCCCCGTAGGCGTTGGTGGGGCGGGTCGGGCTGGTCTCGGTGATCGGCACGGACTCGGGCTCGCCGTAGGTGGCCGCGGTCGAGGAGAACACCAGCCGGGGCACTCCCGCGGTGCGGATGGCCTCCAGCAGCTCCAGCGTCTTGACGACATTGCCGTGCCAGTACCGCTCGGGCGCCGAAACCGACTCCCCCACAAGCGATTTGGCCGCGAAATGCAGGACGCCGTCGAAGCCGCCACCGGTCAGCACACCCGCGGCGTCCTCGGCGATGTCACCTTCGACGAAGGCGGCCCCGGCGGGCACCGCGTCGGCGTGACCGGTCGACAGGTCGTCGAGCACCACCACCTCGTGGCCGTGCTCGAGCAGCACGGCGGCGCAGACGCTGCCGACGTAGCCGGCTCCCCCGGTGACGAGAAGCTTCATGGGTCCTTCCTGGTCCGGCCGGCGGGTGACGGCGAGTGGTGTCGGCGGGTCAGAACGCCGCGCACTGGTCGACGATGTTGACCATCGTGCGCACCCCGACGGCCAGCGCCCGCTCGTCGAGGTCGAAGGTCGGCTGGTGCAGGTCCAGCTGCGGCCCGGCGCCGCTCCAGACCCCGAGCCGGCCCATCGCCCCGGGCACCTCCTCCAGGTACCAGGAGAAGTCCTCGCCACCGCCGGACTGCACCGTCTCGGCCAGTACGTCGGGACCCATCGCCTCGATCGCGTGGATCATGATGTGGGTGGAGACCTCCTCGTTGACCACCGGCGGGACGCCCCGGCGGTACTGCAGCGAGTGCTCGATGCCCAGCGGCGCCAGCAGCGACGAAACCGTTTCGGTCACAATAGCTTCCAGCTCCAGCCAGGTCTGCCGGCTGGCGGTGCGGATGGTGCCCGCCAGCGACCCGGTCTGCGGGATGGCATTGGCCGCGACGCCGGCGTTGACCGCGCCCCAGACCATCACCGTGCTGTGCCGCGGGTCGACCCGGCGCGACAGCACCCCGGGCAGCCCGGTGATCAGGGTGCCCAGCCCGTAGACCAGGTCGGAGGTCAGGTGCGGGCGGGAGGTGTGCCCGCCCGCCGAGTGCAGCGTGATCTCGATGTGGTCGGCCGCCGAGGTGATCGGCCCGACGGTGGTGGCCACCCGCCCGGCCGCCAGGCGGGGATCGCAGTGCAGCGCGAAGATCCGCGACACCCCGGTGAGCACACCGGCGGCGATCGCGTCGACCGCGCCGCCTGGCATCATCTCCTCGGCCGCCTGGAACACCAGCCGCACGCCCACCGGCAGCTCCGGCGCCTGGGCCAGGGCCAGGGCGGTGCCCAGCAGGATCGCGGTGTGCGCGTCGTGGCCGCAGGCGTGCATGACGTTGGGCACGCCGGAGGCGTACGGGGCGCCGGTCCGCTCGGCCATCGGCAGCGCGTCCATGTCGGCGCGCAGCGCGATGCGGGGCCGGTGCTCGGGGCCGATGTCGCAGGTCAACCCGGTGCCCGCGGGCAGCACCTTCGGGTTGAGCCCGGCGTCGGCCAGCCGCTCGGCGACGAACTGGGTGGTGGCGAACTCCTGGCGGCTCAGTTCGGGGTGACGGTGCAGGTGCCGGCGCCACTCGACGAGGTCGTCGCAGTGGGTGGCCAGCCAGGACTCGGCGGCGTCGACCACACTCATGAGGCCGCCCTGCGCTCGGCGGCGGCCAGAATCCGGTCGCGTTCGGTGGGGGTCTCGGCCAGCCGCACCACGGTGCGCGCCAGCATTGCCGCCCCCTCCAGCACCGCCCGGTCCCCGGACGGGCCCGCGGCGGCCGCGGCGAACTCGGGCTGGTGCACCGAGGCGCCGCCGGCGTCGACGCCGATCACCGGATGGATGCCGGGCATCACCTGGGTCACGTTGCCCATGTCGGTGCTGCCCAGCGGCAGCGACGCCTCAAGGTCGGCGGGAACCGGATCACGACCCAACGTGCGCATCTCCTCCCGGAACACATCGGCCAGCCACGGGTCGGGTGCCAGTTCGCGGTACACCGGGGCCGACTCGACGACGTCGTGCTCGCAGCCGGTGGCCAGCGCGCCGGCCGTGAAACAGTCCGCCATCCGCTGTTCCAGGGCCTGAAGGGACGCCGAGTCGGTGGCCCGCATGTAGTACTTCATGGCGGTGTGGGCGGGGATGACGTTGGGGGCCTGCCCGCCGTCGGTGGTGATGCCGTGCATCATCTGGCCGGGGGCCAGGTGCTGGCGCAGCAGCCCGATGGCGACCTGGGCGACGGTCACCGCGTCGGCGGCGTTGCGCCCCAGGTGCGGGGCGACCGCGGCGTGCGATTCCCGGCCGCGGTAGGTGACCGCCACCTCGGAGAGGGCCAGGGAACGGGCGCCGGCGATGTCGGCGGGACCCGGATGGCACATGACGGTGGTGGCGATGTCGTCGAACACACCGGCGGCCAGCAGCAGCGCCTTGCCGCCCCCGGCCTCCTCGGCGGGCGTGCCCACCAGCACCACCGTCAGCCCCAGCTCCTCGGCGACCTCGGCCAGCGCCAGCGCGGCCCCGACCGCGGAGGCCGCGATGATGTTGTGCCCGCAGGCGTGGCCCATGCCGGGCAGCGCGTCGTACTCGGCGCACACCCCGACCACCAGCGGGCCGTCGCCGAACCGGGCGCGGAACGCGGTGTCCAGGCCGCCGGCGGCCGCGGTGATCTCGAAGCCCCGCTCGGCGACCAGCGCCGTGGTCTTGGCGCAGCTGCGGTGTTCGGCGAACGCCAGCTCGGGTTCGGCGTGGATCGAGTGCGACAGCTCGAGCAGATCACTGCCACGGCGGGTGACGACATCGGACACCGTCGACGACGCGGAGACAGCGGGCATCACAGCAGTATCGCACCGCCGCCTGTGCCGCACGGGTCCGGACCGGGGGCCGGCGACGCGGCTACGCTGCCTTGCTGTGAGCGCAGACGCCCCTGAGACGGCCCCCGAACCGGGCTCGGAGACGGCCCCCGAACCGGGCTCGGAGACGGTCCCTGAACCGGCCCGGTGGGCGGCCGACGCCGCCGCCGCCATCGCCGCGCGCACCGGTGTCGATCACCATGACGTCGCCGTCGTGCTGGGCTCGGGATGGGCACCGGCCGTCGACGCCCTGGGTGAGCCGGCCGCGGCCGTCCCGATGGCCGAGCTGCCCGGTTTCAGCGCACCGGCGGCGGCCGGCCACGGCGGCCGGGTGCTGTCGGTGCAGGTGGGCCCGCGGCGGGCGCTGATCCTGCTCGGCCGCATCCACGCCTACGAGGGACACGACCTGGCGCGGGTGGTGCATCCGGTGCGGACCGCCTGCGCGGCCGGGGCCGGCACGGTGGTGCTGACCAACGCCGCGGGCGGGCTGCGCGCGGAGTACCGCGTGGGCCAGCCGGTGCTGATCAGCGACCACCTCAACCTCACCGCCCGTTCGCCGCTGGTCGGGGCCCAGTTCGTCGACCTGGTGGACGCCTACTCGCCGCGGCTGCGCACGCTGGCCCGCCAGATCGACCCGACCCTGGCCGAAGGGGTGTACGCGGGGCTGCCCGGCCCGCACTACGAGACGCCCGCCGAGATCCGGATGCTGCGCACCCTGGGCGCCGACCTGGTGGGCATGTCGACCGTGCACGAGACGATCGCCGCGCGGGCCGCCGGCGCCGAGGTGCTGGCGGTGTCGCTGGTGACCAACCTGGCCGCCGGGATGACCGGGGCGCCGCTGAGCCACGACGAGGTGCTGGAGGCGGGCCGCCGGTCAGCGGCCGCGATGGGCCAGCTGCTCGCCGCGGTGATCGCCCGGCTGTGAGGCCCGCCGGCCGCCGGTGACCGCGACCACCACCCGGGCGATCACCGGGGCCGCGAACAGCATCGCCAGCACCCGCAGAACCTGCGCCCCGACGATGAACGTGACGTTCGAGCCGGTGTCCACGGCGGTGGCCAGCACGGCGTAGATGCCGCCGGGGCTGGTGGCCAGGTAGCCCTCCAGCAGCGTGCAGCCGCTGACGCGCGCCAGCAGCACCCCGAGGCCCGCGGCGGCCACCGACAGCCCCACGATCAGGGTCAGCGCCAACGGCAGGGCCCGGCCGACCGCGCGCAGGGATTCGCGGGTGAACGCCAGCCCGGCCTGCCAGCCGATCACCACATAGGCGACCTGCACGGCCAGTGCGGGCACCCACACCCCCATCGACAGCCCGGCCAGTTCGAGGCCGACCGTCACCGCCAGCGGGCCCAGCAGCCCCGCCCCGGGCAACCGCACCAGCCGGCCCAGCGCGATCCCGACGGCCGCGAGCAGCGCCACCAGCGCGAGGCTGACGAACCAGGCCGGCGCGGCCCCGTCCGGCGCCGCGTCCGGCTGGTCGGCCGGGTGTCCCAGGTCGGGGCGAAAGACCAGGGTGACCACCACCGGCATGCTGGCGGTGATCAGCCCGACCCGCACGTACTGCACCACGGCGACCATGCGCACGTCGCCACCGAGTTCGCGGGCGATGGCCACCAGGCCCGAGGCCCCGCCCGCGGTCAGCGCCAACGCCCCGGTCAGCGGCGTGACATCGCGGTGCAGCCCCAGCAGCGCGCCCCCGGCCACGCTGACGGCCAGGGTGGCCAGCACCACCGCGGTCACGATCGGCCAGTGCGCGCCGACGCTGGCCAGCGAATCGGGCCGCACCATGGTCCCGATGTAGACCCCCAGCACCCCCTGCGCGGCCAGCCCGGCGGGCCGCGGCACCCGGGCCGGGGCGAGGCCGGCCAGCGCCAGCGCGATGCCCACGACCAGCGCGGCGAACAATCCCGCCGACGGCACCCCGAGCGCCCCGAGACCCGCGGTGGCGGCCACGGTGACCGCCGTCAGCCCGAGCCATCGGCGGACGGTGCGCAGCACGGTGGCTCACCTCCGGGTCGTCGCGGCTTCCGCCGACCAGTATCGCCGCCCCGGCCGGCGCTGGCCGAACCGCGCGCGGGGGCGGCACAATCGAACCCCGTGAGCGCCGAGAAACCCCTGACCTTCGGCACGGCCGGGCTCCGCGGGCCGATGCGGGAGGGCCCCGGCGGGATGAACGTGACGACGGTGACCACCGCCAGCTGGGCCGTGGCCACCACGCTGACCGACGCCGGCCGGGCCGGCGCGACGGTCGTCGTCGGCCACGATGCCCGCCACCACTCCGCGGAGTTCGCCCTCGCCGCCGCCGAGGTGTTCGCCGCCCAGGGGTTCTCGGTGGTGCTGCTGCCCGACGCGCTGCCGACGCCGGTGCTGGCCTTCTCGGTGCGCCGGCTGGGCGCGGCGGCCGGGGTGCAGATCACCGCGTCGCACAACCCGGCGACCGACAACGGCTACAAGCTGTACCTGGACGGCGGGATGCAGATCATCCCGCCCAGCGACGCCGCCGTGGAGTCCGCGATGGCCGCCGCGCCACCGGCCGCCCGGATACCCCGCCGCCCCGTCACCGCCACCGGCACCGACCTGGTCCATCACTACATCGAGCGGGCCGCCGAGACCCGCATCGGGCACGCCGCGGGGCCCCGGGTGGCGCTGACGGCGCTGCACGGGGTGGGCGGCGAGGTCGCCGTGGCGACACTGCGGCGCGCCGGCTTCGACGACATCCACGTGGTGCCGCAGCAGTTCAGCCCCGACCCGGACTTCCCGACCGTGGCGTTCCCGAACCCCGAGGAGCCCGGTGCCGCCGACGCGGTGCTGGCCCTGGCCGAGGAGGTCGGCGCCGACATCGCCGTGGCCCTGGACCCCGACGCCGACCGCTGCGCCGTCGGCGTGCCCGGCCCGCACGGCTGGCGCATGCTCTCCGGCGACGAAACCGGCTGGCTGCTCGGCGACTATCTGCTCTCGCAGCTGGACCCCGACGTGGCGGCGGCCAGCGTGGTGGCCAGCACGGTGGTGTCCTCGCGGATGCTGGCGGCCATCGCGGCCGGCTACGGCGTCCGCCATGTACAGACCCTCACCGGCTTCAAGTGGCTGGCCCGCGCGGACGCGGATCTGCCCGGGCACACGCTGCGCTACGCCTACGAGGAGGCCATCGGCCACTGCGTGGACCCCGCGGCGGTGCGCGACAAGGACGGCATCAGCGCCGCGGTGCTGGCGTGCGACCTGGTGGCGACCCTGGGCGCGCAGGGTGGTTCGGTGCCGGCGGCGCTGGACGTCCTGGCCCGCCGGCACGGCGTCCACCTGAGCACGGCGCTCAACGCACGGGTGGCCGACGCCTCCGCGGTGATGGCGGGGTTGCGCGCCGATCCGCCGGCCACGGTCGCGGGGTTCGCCGGGGCCACCGTCGACCTGCTCTCCGCGCCCGGCCCGCTGCACACCGACGCGCTGATCTTCACCGGCGGGCCGGTGCGGGTGGCGATCCGCCCGTCGGGCACCGAACCGAAGATCAAGGGCTACCTCGAGGTGCACCTGGAGCCCGAAGGCCGCCCCGGCAACGACGTCGCGCCGGCCCGGGCCCGCGCGCAGGAGATCGCCGCGGCGGCCGGGGCCGAGGTGGCCGCGCTGCTTCAGCGGGGACCGAACTGACGGTCCCCGGCGTCGCCGAGACCCGGCACGATGTAGGCGATCTCGTTGAGCCCCTCGTCGACGGTGGCGGTGAACAGCCTGGCGTGCGGGGCCACCTCGCCGACGGCGGCGATGCCCTCCGGGGCGCAGACCACGCACACCATCGTCACGTCGGCGGCGCCCCGGGCCGCCAGCAGCCGCAGGGTGTGGGCCATGGAACCGCCGGTGGCCAGCATCGGGTCGAGCACCAGCACCGGCTGGTCGCTGAGGTCGGCGGGCAGCGACTCCAGGTACGGGGTGGGCTGGTGGGTCTCCTCGTTGCGCGCCACGCCGACGAACCCCACCCGGGCCTCCGGGATCAGCGCGTGCGCCTGGTCGACCATGCCCAGCCCGGCGCGCAGCACCGGCACCAGCAGCGGCGGCCGCGCCAGCGCACAGCCCTGGGTCTGGGCCAGCGGCGTGCGCACGGTGACGGGCCGGCGGGCCGCGTCCCGGGTGGCCTCGTAGACCAGCATCAGGGTCAGGTCCCGCAGCGCGGCGCGGAAGGCGGCATTGTCGGTGCGCTCGTCGCGCAGGGTGGTCAGCCGGCTGGCGGCCAGCGGGTGATCGACGACGCGGACGTCCATAGCCGACGACCCTAATGCGGCCGGTGCGGGTGGCACATCTTCGGCGCGGGGACCGACGTGCGGGCCGGCGCTCCAGCCGGCGTCGTTATTCTGTGCCGCATGGCTGCTGAGCTTGTGCCGATCCGCCTCGGACTGACCGCCGGAGATCTCTACACGCTGTGGGCTCCGCGCTGGCGCGACGCCGGCGACGAATGGGAGGCGCTGCTGGGCAGGGACGAGGACGTCTACGCCTTCCACAGCGTCGCCGACCTGGCGGCGTTCGTGCGCACCGACCGGGACAACGATCTGACCGACCACCCGGCGTGGGAGGCGACCACCGGGGTCAACGCGCACCGGCTGGATCCCGACGAGCAGCACCGCTTCGACCTCGTGGCCGTCGAGGAGCTGCTGGCCGAGAAGCCGACCGAGGAGTCGGTGGCCGCCCTGGCCGGGGCGTTGGCCATCGCGTCGTCGATCGGTTCGGTGTGCGAGCTGCCCGCGGTGACGAAGTTCTTCAACGGCAACCCGTCGCTGTCGACGGTCAACGGCGGGCTCGAGGAGTTCAAGGGCAAGGCGGGGCTCAAACGCTGGAACGGTATCGCCGCCACCGTCGGCCGCAGCTGGGACAACGTGGTCGGGGCCATCGACGAGGTCGTCAGCACCCCCGAGGTGGACCGGGCCGAGTCGGCCAAGGCGCAGGCCGAGCTCGACGAGCCGGCTCCGGTGGACCCCGACGATCTGGACGAGGATCTCCTCGCCGGCGAGGAGTCGCTGGCCGGGGCCGACACCGACGAGGACGCCACCGAGGAGGCCGCCGAGGAAGTCGGGGCCGTCGGGGGCATGGTGCTCGGCGGGGACGAGGACTTCTGGCTCAAGGTCGGTATCGACCCGATCCGGATCATGACCGCCTCGGGCACGCTGTTCACGCTGCGCTGCTATCTCGACGACCGGCCGATCTTCCTCGGCCGCAATGGCCGGATCAGCGTGTTCGGCTCGGAACGGGCGCTGGCCCGCTACCTGGCCGACGAACACGATCACGACCTGTCGGACCTGTCGACCTACGACGACATCCGCACCGCGGCCACCGACGGCTCGCTGGACGTCTCGGTCGCCGACGAGAACGTCTACGTGTTGACCGGACTGGCCGACGACCTGGCCGACGGGCCCGAGGCGGTCGACCGCGAGCAGCTGGGCCTGGCGGTCGAACTGCTCCAGGATGTCGGCGACTACTCCGAGGAGGACGTCGTGGACGACGCGCTGGCCGCCGACAGCCCGCTGGCGACGTTCATCGGCTACGTCGGCGACCCCGATTCCCGGCGGCGGCCGCGGCCCCCCTACGCCGAGGTGGTGGAGGAGTTCGAGCGCCTCGAACGGTTCCTGGAATCGCGGCTGCGGCGCGAGTGACCCGCCGCCCGGCACCCACCCGTCGAGCGGCACCCACCCGTCGGGATTGATCCGGTAACCAGAGCGAAGATCCACGGTCGGCGGCGCACTGAGTACCGGGTCAATGCCCGGGGATCAGCCGATGAGCACCGCGTAGCGGGGTTTGATCACCTCGTCGATCAGTGCCAGGCGCTGGTCGAACGGGATGAACGCCGACTTCATCGCGTTGATGGTGAAGCGTTCCAGATCGCTCCACCCGTAGCCGAACGCCTCCACCAGGCGGGCCATCTCCTGGGTCATGGTGGTGTCGCTCATCAGCCGGTTGTCGGTGTTGACGGTGACCCGGAAACGCAGCCGGGCCAGCAGGTCGAAGGGATGCTCGGCGATCGATTTGACCGCCCCGGTCTGCACGTTGGAGCTGGGGCACAGCTCCAGCGGGATGCGTTTGTCACGGACGAGTGAGGCGACCCGGCCCAGGTGGTAGGTGCCGTCGGGGCGCCGCTCGATGTCGTCGACGATGCGCACCCCGTGCCCGAGCCGGTCGGCCCCGCAGAACGCGATGGCCTCGTGGATCGAGGGCAGACCGAACGCCTCACCGGCGTGGATGGTGAACCGGGCGTTGTGGTTGCGCATGTACTCGAACGCGTCGAGGTGACGGGTGGGCGGGTAGCCGGCCTCGGCACCGGCGATGTCGAAGCCGACCACCCCGCGGTCACGCCACCGGACCGCCAGCTCGGCGATCTCACGGGAGCGCGCCGCGTGCCGCATCGCGGTGACCAGGCAGCGCACCACGATCGTCTTGCCGTCGGCCGAGGCCGCCTTCTCCCCGTCGGCGAAGCCGGCCAGCACCGCCTCGACGACCTCGTCCAGCGTCAGCCCGGTGTCGATGTGCAGTTCGGGCGCGAAGCGGATCTCGGCGTAGACCACCGAGTCGGCGGCCAGATCCTCGACGCACTCGAAGGCGACCCGGTGCAGCGATTCGGCGGTCTGCATGACGGCCACGGTGTGAGCGAAGGGCTCCAGGTAGCGCTCCAGCGACCCGCTGTGGGCGGCGGTGCGAAAGAAGGTGGCCAGCGACTCGACGTCGGTGGCGGGCAGGTCCTCGTAGCCGACCTGCCCGGCGATGTCCAGGACGGTGGCCGGCCGCAGGCCGCCGTCGAGGTGGTCGTGCAGCAGGGCCTTGGGGGCCTGGTGGATCAGGGCGGGGTCCAACGGGCCGGCGGGGGCGGTCAGTGCAGTCATGTCGCGATCCGATCGATGATCAGGGGCCGTGGCCGGGGCGCCACGTCCGCAATCTGCCATGCACCCTCGAGTTCGGCCAGCGCGGGCGCCAGCCGCTCGGCGGTGTCGGTGTAGGCGGTGAACAGTGCCTCGCCGGCGGCCACGGGCTCCCCCGGGCGGCGGTGGATGCGCAGGCCGGCGCCGGGCTGCACCCGTTCGCCGGGTTGGGTACGCCCCGCCCCCAGTCGCCATACCGCCATGCCCACCGCCAATGCGTCGATGTCTCCCATTGTGCCGCTCACGGGTGCGGTGACGGTCTCACTGTGAGCACCGATCGGCAACGGTGCCGACAGGTCGCCACCCTGGGCCGCCACGATCGCGCGGAAACTGTCCATGGCGCTGCCGTCGCGCAGCGTCTCGGCGGGGTCGCGCCCGTCGAGCCCGGCCAGCGCGAGCATCTCCCGCGCCAGGGCCAGGGTCAGCTCCACGACATCGGGAGGTCCGCCGCCGGCGAGCACGTCCAGGGATTCGGCGACCTCGACGGCGTTGCCGACCGCGCGGCCCAGCGGGACCGCCATGTCGGTGAGCAGCGCCCGGGTCGGCACGCCGTGCGCGGCGCCCAGCTCGACCATCGTGCGGGCCAGTTCCACCGACTCGGCGGGGTCCTTGAGGAAGGCCCCGGCGCCGACCTTGACGTCGAGGACCAGACCGTTGGCGCCCTCGGCGAGCTTCTTGCTCATGATCGAGCTGGCGATCAGCGGCAGGGATTCGGTGGTGGCGGTGATGTCGCGCAGCGCGTAGAGCTTGCGGTCGGCCGGAGCGAGCTGACCGGCGGCGAAGATGGCCGCACCGGTATCGCAGAGCTGTTGGCGCACCTGCTCTTTGGAGATCTCGGCGGTGAACCCCGGAATGGCCTCGAGTTTGTCCAGGGTGCCGCCGGTGTGCCCGAGCCCCCGCCCGGCCGCCTGCGGCACCGCGGCCCCGCAGGCCGCGACGACGGGCACCAGCGGAATGGTGATCTTGTCCCCCACCCCGCCGGTGGAGTGCTTGTCCACCAGTGCCAGCGGCCGGCCCGAGCCGTCGCCGCGGCGCAGGTCGGAGAAGTCCAGCCGCTCACCCGAGTCGATCATCGCGGCCGTCCACCGGGCGATCTCTTCGCGGTCCATGCCGCGCAGGAAGATCGCCATCAGCAGGGCGGCCATCTGCTCGTCGCCGACCGCGCCACGGGTGTAGGCGTCGATGACCCAGTCGATCGCGGCGCCGGAGAGCCGGTGCCCGTCGCGTTTGGTCCGGATGACCGTCGGGGCGTCGAATGTGAACTGCGTCACTGACTTTGCCCCTCGTCGGAACCGGACCCGCGCCGCAGGTCGGCGGGGCCGAACGCGTGCGGCAACAGCTCGGCCAGCGGTACCGGACCCGCCGGGTGGTCGATCAGCAGCCCGGGCCCGCCGTGTTCGAACAGCACCTGGCGGCAACGCCCGCACGGCATCAGGGGTGCGCCGTCGGCGGCCACGCAGGCCAGCGCGACCAGCCGCCCGCCACCGCCGGAGACCAGGGCGCAGACCACAGCGCACTCGGCACAGAGACCCAGGCCATATGAGACATTCTCCACATTGCAGCCCACCACGACGCGTCCGTCGTCGACGAGGGCCGCGGCACCCACCGGAAAGTTCGAATACGGCGCATAGGCCCGAACAGAAACCTCTACTGCCTTGTCCCGCAAGGAAATCCAGTTCACCTCGGCTGACATGACACCCCCGCATCGATCCGTTCTGAATGCATTCACCATGCTCCCGCCCATCTCGCCCAACTCGATTAGGTGAACCTAAGTAGTCCGGTGCAACGCCCTGCACAGACCGTCGGGCAATTCGTTCGAACCCGCAAATGGGATTAGAGTCCACCCGACGGTTCCCCATTGAACTTGTGTCCGTAACTTGCGCAGATGAGATGGGTGACATCAGGACAACCGCCACGCCGGGGTCCGCGCGACGGATCCCCGGCGTCCACCGATGGCGTTGGAGGCGCTGATGAGCACAGCGGCACCGGCACAGCCGGCCAAACAGGATAAGCCGCGCCGCCGCACCCTGTACCGAGGCGATCCGGGAATGTGGTCCTGGGTTCTGCACCGGATCACCGGGGCGACGATCTTCTTCTTTCTGTTCGTGCACGTGCTCGACACGGCGCTGGTCCGGGTCAGCCCGCAGGCCTACAACGAGGTCATCGCCACCTACAAGACGCCCATCATCGGGCTCATGGAGATCGGCCTGGTCGCCGCGGTGCTCTATCACGCCCTCAACGGCATCCGGGTGATCCTGGTGGACTTCTGGTCGGAGGGCCCGCGGCATCAGAAGAAGATGCTGGTCGGCGTCGCCGTCATCTGGCTGCTGGTGATGGTGCCGGCGCTGACCGTGATCGGTATGCACATGGCGGAGAGGTTCCTGTGAGCGCCCCCGACTTGCCCCGCGAACGTCCCGTCGCCCCGGTGCTGGAGACCAGCTACGACCGGCCGGCCGGCCTGGACAACCCCCGCGCCCCGCGCCGCGCCGCCGGGATGCCCAACTTCGAGAAGTACGCCTGGCTGTTCATGCGGTTCTCCGGCGTCGTCCTGGTGTTCCTGGCGCTGGGGCACCTGTTCATCATGCTGATGTGGTCCGACGGCGTGTACCGCATCGACTTCAACTACGTGGCGCAGCGTTGGGCGTCACCGTTCTGGCAGACCTGGGACCTGCTGCTGCTGTGGCTGGCCCAATTGCACGGCGGCAACGGGATGCGCACGATCATCGCCGACTACAGCCGCAAAGACTCCACCCGATTCTGGCTGAACACCCTGCTGGCGCTGTCCATGGTGTTCACCCTGGTGCTGGGTACCTATGTGCTGTTGACGTTCGACGCCAACATCGCGTGACGGGAGAACGCTCGAAATGATCCATGAACATCGCTACGACGTCGTCATCGTCGGCGCGGGCGGCGCCGGGATGCGCGCGGCCGTCGAGGCCGGCCCCCGTGTGCGCACCGCCGTGCTGACCAAGCTCTACCCCACCCGTAGCCACACCGGCGCCGCCCAGGGTGGCATGTGCGCCGCGCTGGCCAACGTCGAAGAGGACAACTGGGAGTGGCACACCTTCGACACCGTCAAGGGTGGTGACTACCTGGCCGACCAGGACGCCGTGGAGATCATGGCCAAGGAGGCCATCGACGCGGTGCTCGACCTGGAGAAGATGGGGATGCCGTTCAACCGGACCCCCGAGGGCCGCATCGACCAGCGTCGCTTCGGCGGGCACACCCGCGACCACGGCAAGGCGCCGGTCCGGCGGGCCTGCTACGCCGCCGACCGCACCGGCCACATGATCCTGCAGACGCTGTACCAGAGCTGCGTCAAGCACGACGTCCAGTTCTTCAACGAGTTCTACGCGCTGGATGTCGCGCTGACCGACACCCCCAACGGCCCGGTGGCCACCGGGGTGATCGCCTACGAGCTGGCCACCGGCGACATCCACGTGTTCCACGCCAAGGCGGTGGTGTTCGCCACCGGCGGTTCGGGCCGGATGTACAAGACCACGTCCAACGCCCACACCCTGACCGGCGACGGCCTGGGCATCGTCTTCCGCAAGGGACTTCCCCTGGAGGACATGGAGTTCCACCAGTTCCATCCGACCGGGCTGGCCGGGCTGGGCATCCTGATCTCCGAGGCCGTGCGCGGCGAGGGCGGCCGGTTGCTCAACGGCGAGGGCGAGCGCTTCATGGAGCGCTACGCGCCCACGATCGTCGACCTGGCCCCGCGTGACATCGTCGCGCGCTCGATGGTGCTGGAAGTGCTGGAGGGGCGCGGCGCCGGACCGCACAAGGACTACGTCTACATCGACGTGCGCCATCTGGGCGAGGACGTCCTGGAGGCGAAGCTGCCCGACATCACCGAGTTCGCCCGCACCTACCTCGGTGTGGACCCGGTGAAGGAACTGGTGCCGGTCTACCCGACCTGCCACTACGTGATGGGCGGTATCCCCACCACCGTCACCGGTCAGGTGCTGCGCGACAACAACAACACCGTGCCCGGGCTGTACGCGGCGGGCGAGTGCGCGTGCGTGTCGGTGCACGGCGCCAACCGGCTGGGCACCAACTCGCTGCTGGACATCAACGTGTTCGGCCGCCGCGCCGGGATCGCCGCGGCCGACTACGCGCTGGGGCACGACTTCGTCGAGCTGCCACCGGAACCGGCGAACATGGTCGTGGGCTGGGTGGCCGACGTCCTCTCCGAGCACGGCAACGAGCGCGTCGCCGACATCCGCAGCGCGCTGCAGCAGTCGATGGACAACAACGCCGCGGTGTTCCGCACCGAGGAGACCCTCAAGCAGGCGCTGACCGACATCCACGCGCTCAAGGAGCGCTACTCCCGGATCACCGTGCACGACAAGGGCAAGCGCTTCAACAGCGATCTGCTGGAGGCCATCGAACTGGGCTTCCTGCTGGAGCTGGCCGAGGTCACCGTCGCGGGTGCGCTCAACCGCAAGGAGTCCCGCGGCGGGCACGCCCGCGAGGACTACCCCAACCGCGACGACACCAACTACATGCGGCACACCATGGCCTACAAGCAGGGCTCCGAACTGCTGTCCGACATCCGGCTGGACTACAAGCCCGTGGTCCAGACCCGGTACGAGCCGATGGAACGGAAGTACTAGATGGCACCCGTCGCCGAGGTCACCGACAAGCCCGAAGCCGGCGATCCGCCGCTGCCGCCGATCCCCGACGGCGCGGTCATGGTCACCCTCAAGATCGCGCGCTTCAACCCCGAGAACCCGGACGCACACGCCGATTCCCACGGTTTCCAGAGCTTCCGGGTGCCGTGCCTGCCCACCGACCGGCTGCTCAACCTGCTGATCTACGTCAAGAGCTATCTGGACGGCACGCTGACGTTCCGCCGGTCGTGCGCCCACGGCGTGTGCGGCTCGGACGCCATGCGCATCAACGGGGTCAACCGGCTGGCGTGCAAGGTGCTGATGCGCGACATGCTGCCGAAGAACCCGGACAAGCAGCTGACCATCACCGTCGAACCGATCCGCGGCCTGCCCGTGGAGAAGGATCTGGTGGTGAACATGGAGCCGTTCTTCGACGCCTACCGGGCGGTCAAGCCGTTCCTGATCACCAGCGGCAACCCGCCCACTCGTGAGCGGATCCAGAGCCAGACCGACCGGGCCCGCTACGACGACACCACCAAGTGCATCCTGTGCGCCTGCTGCACGACCAGCTGCCCGGTGTACTGGAACGACGGCTCGTACTTCGGCCCCGCGGCGATCGTCAACGCCCACCGGTTCATCTTCGACTCCCGCGACGAGGCCGCCGCCGAACGCCTGGACATCCTCAACGAGGTCGACGGGGTGTGGCGGTGCCGCACCACGTTCAACTGCACCGAGGCCTGCCCGCGCGGCATCGAGGTGACCAAGGCGATCCAGGAGGTCAAGCGCGCGCTGATGTTCGCGCGCTAACCTGCGATTTCGGTGCAGCTGGTCCCGCTGAGCGGGACCCAGCGCACCGAAATCGCGACCGATCCGGGGCTGTGTCGGCGACGAATGGGTAGTGAAGGCAGGGCGGTCGCTCTGCCGATCGGTCCGGCGAACTCGCGGTGGTGTGCATGACGGTGACCAAGGACACGGCCAACGGCCAGGAGTTGGTGGTGCTGCTCGACGAGCAGGGCCGCAGCATCGGCTCGGCGCCCAAGGCGGAGGTCCACCACGAATCCACCCCGCTGCACCTGGCCTTCTCCTGTTACCTCTTCGACGACGCCGGCCGGGTGCTGCTGACCCGCCGCGCCCTGCACAAACGCACCTTCGCCGGGGTGTGGACCAACGCGGTGTGCGGGCATCCGGCCCCCGGTGAGTCGCCCGCCCTGGCCGTGCAGCGCCGGGTCCGCCAGGAACTGGGCGTGGAGATCACCGGCCTGCGTTGCGTGCTGCCAGCATTCCGGTACCAGGCGGTGGCCGCCGACGGGGTGGTGGAGAACGAGGTCTGCCCGGTGTTCTGCGCCCGCACCGCCGGGGCCGTGCGGCCCGACCCCGAGGAGACCATGGACCACGCCTGGGTGCCGTGGGAACAGCTGCGCGCGGCGGCCCGGTGGGGCTGGGCGATCAGCCCGTGGGCGGCCGAGCAGGTGCCGCTGCTGGAGGCCGCCGGCGTCGGCTCGCCGGCGTCGGGTCAGGACCGCAGTTCGAACAGCCGCTCGGCATAGGCCATGTCGTCGCGCCACAACCGGGTGGCCGCGTGCCGCATCAGCGGTCTGATCAGCGGCGCCACCGGCAGCGATTTCCCGAAGTGTGGCCGGTCCGAGTGGGCGATGACGGCCTCCAGCACGGCGGTGCGGGCCCGCCCGTCGGGCCCGCGCCCCAGCGGGGTCGCGTGGGTTTCCACGACGCTGCCACGCCCCTCGCCCTCGACGATCCGCATCACCACCGTGCGCGGCTCGGGGGTGGTGAACTCGGCGGTCACCGGCACCCCGAGACGACCGAGGCGGAAGGTGACGGCCACGACGAACCGGTCCAGGTGCTCGGCGAGGCCGTCGTCGGCCGGCGGCGCCGACAGCACCTCCAGCCGGGTGAACGAGTACGGGTGGAACCACGATCCGTGCCAGGGGTCGAGCCGGTTGGCGACGACGTCACGGGGTTCGCAGACCCCCTCGGCGCGGGCGACGGCGGCCAGCCGCGGATGTCCCGGCCGCGGTGGGACGATCGGCGCCTCGGTCGGCGACTCACCGCCGACGGCGTCCAGGCGCACCCAGCACAGCACCCCGTCGTCATGCGCGGGATAGGGCTTGAACGCCCCGTACCCATCCTCCCGCAGGCGCAGGCCGTGCCACGGGCACACCAACGCCCCCCGGTGCACGGGCGCGGTCGCCAGATCCGCACCGAGATGCGGGCAGGCGCGCGGCGCCACCAGCAGCCGGTCACCGGGACCGCGCCAGGCCACCAGTTCCACACCGGCCACGGTGGTGCCCACCGCGGCCGACGCGATGTCGGAGCTGGCCGCGAAGACGTACCAGTTGCCGCTGGGCCGGCGCTGTGCGCGGGTCAGCGCCGAGGCGATCAACGCCGGGCTGGCCTCGGCGTAGGTCGGTGCCTGCGCCGACCAGTCCGTCGGCGGCAGTCTCCGGAAGGGCAACCCGCGCAGCGGCGCGGCGACGCCGGCGCGGATCCGGGTGAACACGCTCACCGGGCGCCATCTCCCTTCCCGGCACGGGCGGCCGCTCGGCGCAGCAACGCCGAGCGGCCGCGGTTGGGCACGGTATGCAGCGGGTGGCCCATCAGGCCGAATCGGCCGAGCAGCTCGTTGGCCGCCGCCCAGCCGGTGGTGGCGGCGCGCTCCATCAGCGCCACCGGCAGGTCGATGCGGATGCCGTCGCCGGCGAGCACCACGCGCGGATCCGGTGTGGCCACGGTGGGTCGCGGGCCGAAGTCGCCGGGCGCGAACCGCGGGCAGTCGGCGCGGCGCAGCAGGCGTTCGTCGACGATCGCCGCCTCGGCGGTCTCCGGATACAGTTCGCGCATGCGCATCAGCAGTTGCTCGCGCACCCCGTCGTCGGGCTCGCTGTCCGGCACCGAGTAGGCGTGCAGCTCGATCACGGAACCTCCTGTGCGGGAGGACCATTCGGCGGCCTCGTGCTCGTAGCGTTCCAGTACGCTGATGTTGTCCAGCGGCGGGCGCCCACCCGTTCCGACGAAGGCGGCCCGCTCGGGCCGTACCGGGCGGTCCAGCCACAACCGCAGCACGACGAACGGCGGCGCGGTGCCCAGCGCGGCGATCCGGTCGCGCCAGCCCCCGGTGCCCAGCCCCGGGGAGGCCGCGACGATTCCGCGCAGGGCCGCCACGTCGGTGGCCAGCACCACCGCGTCGGCGCGCAGCTCGCGCCCGCTGCCGCAGGTGACCACCACCCGCCCGTCCCGCGAGCCCACGGCCTGCACCTCGTCGCCGGTATGCACCCGCACATTCCTGCGCTGCAGATAGTGGCAGATCGGATTCCACAGGGCGACATCGAAGTTCGCGTTGGCGACATCGAACACCAATCCCTCGCTGGAGCCCAGGAAGTAGATGTGGAACATGGTCGCCAGCTCCCCGGCCGACAGCGCCTCGGGCCGGGCGAAGAAACTGCGGGCGAAGACCTCGAAGGCCAGGTGCCGGGCGGCGTCGGGGAAGTTGATGTCGCGCAGGAACGTCCCGGCGTCGGTGCCGTCGAGTTCGGCGTAGGTCTGCGGCACCGACACGGCGGCCAGCGGGGCGGCCGCCCGCGCGTCCAGCCGCAGCATGTCGCGCAGCCGGAAGGTGGGGCTGCGCAACGAGAACGCCAACGCGTTCAGCGGTGGCGTGCGCGGCAGCCCGCGGAAGGTGTCGCGGCGCCCCACCCCGTCGATGAGCGGGTAGTCGACCAGCGGGGCCAGTGCCGAGAGCCCCGGATCGGCGCGCCGCAGCAGCGCCCGCAGGTTGTAGTACTGGCGGAAGAACGCGTGGAAGCCTCGGTTCATCCCCACCGTCGAACCGTCGCGGAGCTTCTCGGTCCACCCGCCGGCCCGCCCGCCGAGGTGGTCGTGACGCTCGACGAGGTCGACGCCGACCCCGCGCTCGGCCAGTCCCGCGGCCGCGGCCAGGCCCGCGATGCCCCCGCCGGCGACCACCACCCGCGGGACGCGGTCCAGCGCGCGGGCGCTGGTCCGTCCCGGCGCGGCGGGCAGGGTTTCGCGGCGCCGGTCGGATGCGCTCATCGGCGCTCCCGGTGTGCCGCGCGCGGCCGGCCGCGTTCCCACAGCAGCAGCACCGCCGTCACCAGCGCGAAGCCGAACAGGAAGTCCTCGACGGGGATGTCCCAGGGAAACCGGATACCACTGGTGTGCGACTCGTCGTAGCGGACGATGGGCGCGCTGAGCTTGGTCAGCCAGCCGTCGACGGGGATCTGGAACCCGAGCACGATCACCATCGAGATCCAGTAGGCGGGGCGGCGCAGCAGCCCGGTGCGCAGCACGAGGAGTTCCAGCGCGCAGACCGCGACGACGGCGAGCACGGCGGGCAGGGTGTAGCCCAGCCCGCTCACCGGCCGCGCCGCTTCCGCCATCGGCTCCCCACCGAGGCCAGCATGGTGTCCACCGCCGAATAGGTCAACAACCCGCACAACGGGATCACCACGAAGAACAGCACCTCCTCCACCGGCAGGTCGCCGGGTGCGATGACGCCGACGATGTAGTGCGGGTTGTAGGACCACACTCCCCCGGCGACCGCGACGGCGTCCCAGATCAGGAAGACCGCGGCCACCGGGGCGATGGCCGCCACCGTGCGCCGCGGTTGGCGGTACACACCGGCACCGAAGGCCTCCAACGGTGCGGTGATCAACAGGCAGGCGCCCAGCACGAGCAGATACTGCCAACGGTCCACGGCTCACCTGCTCCCGTGCACGGCCCGGTGGGCCCAGGCGCGGGTGGCGCCGGCCGCGGCCACCACGACCCGACGCGGTGTTCCGACGGAGGCGCGCTGGCCGAAGATCTCGAAGTCGATGGCCTCGATCCGCGCCAGGATCTCCGAGTACAACGTCAGGGCGGCACTCACACAGGGCCGGGAACCGGGGGCCAGCATGGCGATTCCGGGGCGGGCCTGGGCGTAGACCGTGCGCGTGATGGCGTGCTGCTCGGCCAGCGCGCGGCGCACCCGCGGTTCGGTGCGCCGGTTCGTCTGGCACCAGCCCAGGAGGTCGCGGTCGACACCGTGGGCGGCCAGCTCGTCGGCGGGCAGGTAGACCCGGCCGCGACGCAGGTCTTCGTCGACGTCGCGCAGGAAGTTGGTGAGCTGGAAGGCCTTTCCCAGCGCCGCGGCGTGCGGGGCGGCGTCTTCGGGCGGGACCACGGTGTCCAGCACGGGCAGCATCTGCAGCCCGATCACCTCCGCCGAGCCGTACATGTAGCGCTCCAGGGCGGCCCGGTCGGCGTAGTCGGTCACCGACAGGTCCATGCGCATCGAGGCCAGGAAGTCGTCGAAGAGGTCCCAGCCGATGCCGTAGTGGCGCGCGGTGTGCACCACGGCGGCCAGCACCGGGTCGTCGTCGCAGGGCTGGTGTTCGACCAGGCTGCCGAACAACCGGGTCGACAACCGCTGCAGCTGCTCACGGCGGGCCTCGACACCCCGTTCGTCGTCGATGTCGTCGAGGATGTCGTCGGCGCTGCGCGCGAAGCCGTACAGCGCGTGCACCGCCGGACGCTGGTGCGGGGCCAGCAGCCGGGTGGCCAGGAAGAAGGTCCGGCCGTACCGGGCGTTGACCTCGCGGCACCGCCGGTAGGCCTCCCGCAGCGCGGGTTCGCGGACGCCGGCGGCGTCGAGTTCGGAGCCGATCATGATTGCTGCACCTCGGGGTGGGATCGACGGGTGGGGACTCCGGTGATCCGGTCGGCCGCCAGCCGCCCGGACAGGATCGCCGTGGGCACCCCGACTCCGGGCACCGTCGACGAGCCGGCGAGCACGGCGTTGTCGACGCCGCGCACGGTGTTGGCCGGCCGGAACGGGCCGGTCTGACCGAAGGTGTGCGCCAGGGCGAACGGCGTGCCCGCGGCCATGCCCTGCCGGGCCCAGTCGGCCGGGGTGTCCACGTGCAACAGCTCGGTGTGGTGGGCCAGGTGGGGCAACCGAGCGGCCACCAGGTCCATCATCTGCTCGGCATAACCCGACCCGGCGGCGCTCCAGTCGACGGTGCCCACCTCGAGGTTGGGCGCGGGCGCCAGGACGTAGAGCAGGTCGCGTCCGGGCGGGGCCAGGCTCGGGTCCCCGGCGGTCGGGCGGGTCACCAGCAGCGACGGGTCCCCCATCACCTGCCCGTCGTCGATGATGTCGGCGAAGGTCTGCCGCCACTGCCGGCCGAACAGGATGGTGTGGTGCGCCGACTCGGCCCCGGCGGCGTCGCCCGGCAGCGCGCGGCACCCGACGTGGGCGACGACGGCCGAGGGGGCCGGGCGCAGCCGCCGGGGGCGGCGCGGTGTGCGGCCCAGCAGCCGGTAGGTGTCGGGCAGTTCGGTGGTCAGCACCACCGCGTCGGCGGGCACCCGGTGGCCCTGCGCGGTGCGCACCGCGGTGACGCGGGATCCGCTGCGCTCCAACGCCGACACGGAGGCCCCGTACACGAACTCGACGCCGGCGTCGGCGGCCGCGGCGGCCATCGCGTCGGGCAGTGCGCGCATGCCCCCGCGCGGGAAGTACACCCCGGAGACGGTATCCATGTAGGCGATCACCGCGTAGACGGCCAGCGCGCTCTGCGGCGGCACCCCCGCGTAGAGGGCCTGGAAGGTGAACACCCGCATCAACCGCTCGTCGTGCAGGAAACGGCGCACCATCGTGTCCCAGCGGCGGAACCCGCCGATGGCGGCCAGCCGGGCCAGCTGCGGGGTCACCAGCGACAGCGGCGAATCGAAGTTGGCGGCGATGAACCCGTCGAACTCGGTGCGGTAGAGCCGGGTCAGCCAGTCACGCAACCGCAGGTAGCCGTCGGCCTCGCGGGTGCCGGCGAACCGTTCGATCTCGGCGGCCATCGCGCCGGCATCGGTGTGCACGGCCACGCCGCTGCCGTCGGCGAACATCGCCCGGTATGCCGGATCGACGGAGTGCAGGTCGAGCCGGTCGGCCAGGGTGGTGCCGACGGCGGCGAAGGCGTCGTCGATGATCTCCGGCATCGTCAGGACGGTGGGCCCGGTGTCGAGCCGGTAGCCGCCGATGTCCACGCGCCCGACGCGGCCGCCCGGGTGCGCACCGCGTTCGACGACGGTGACGGCGCGGCCCCGCCCGGCCAGTTGCAGTGCGGCCGAGAGCCCCGACAGCCCGGCCCCCACGACGACGACCCGGTCGGTGGGTCCGCTCACGGCGCGCATCAGGCGGCCCGCTCGGTGCACACGACGGCCATCCCGGCCAGCGCGGTGCGGGTGGTCTCGGGGATACCGGAGACGTCGAGGTGGGTAAGCGCGCGGGCGAACCGTTCGGCGATGAGCTGTTCGATCCACTGCACCGCCCCGCTGGCCACGATCATCGCGCGCCAGCGTTCGGCGTCGGCGGGGCCCGGCGCCGGCCCACTCATCAGCTCCTCGAGTTCGCGGCGCAGTCCAGGTTCGGCCAGTCGGTGGGCGGCCACGACGACGCTGGTGGCCTTGTGCGCGGTTAGGTCGGCTCCGGTGGACTTCCCGGTCAGCGCCGGCGACCCGAAGACGTCGAGCAGGTCGTCGCGCAGCTGGAAGGCCTCGCCGATGCCCGACCCGTACCCGGCCAGCGCGTCGAGCACCGGTCGCGGGCAACCCGCCATGGCCGCCCCGATCTCCAGCGGGCGCCGCACGGTGTAGTTGCCCGACTTGCGGCGCAGCACGTCGAGCACCGCCTCCAGCGTCGGGAACTGCCGCGCGGAGTTGACCAGATCGGCGAACTGGCCGACCGCCAGCTCGGTGCGCATGTCGTCGTAGCGCGGCCACACCCGGGCCAGCGCCGGCTCCCCGACACCGCTGGTGCGCAGCATCGCCTCGGCCCACACCAGGCACAGGTCGCCCAGCAGGATCGCCGCCGATTCGCCGAACCGTTGCGCCGAACCGGTCAGCTGACGCTCGGCGTGCCAGCGCCCGAAGACCACGTGGGCGGCCGGGCGGCCCCGGCGCAACGGGGAGCAGTCCATCACGTCGTCCTGCACCAGCGCGAACGCGTGCAGCAGTTCCAGGCTGGCCGCCGCACGCAGCGCCGCCTCGTCCTCGGGCGCCCCGCACAGCCAGCCCAGATACATGAAGGTCGACCGGACGCATTTGCCGCCGGTGAGAAAGCCGGTCAGCAGTTCGGCGGCGACGTCGACGTGGGCGCCCCCCAGCCGGTCGATGCAGTCCCGCCGCACGAAATCGGCCAGGTGCGCCAGCACGGCGTCGCGCACCTCGTCATGCCAGTCGGGTGAGCCCACCCGGGCCCGCACGTCGACCTGCTCCCGTGTCGCACGCTCACCGCTGCTCAACTGCCCCTGTTCCTTCCCGACCCTGACCCGACCCCGGGCCGCTCCTGTTGGACTATTCGGATCCGCGGCACGAGCGGATGGGTCGGTTTCTGAACCGGTTCCCGAACCACTTCGAAACGACTCGGCCGGCGACGGGTGGACGGGAGCGCCGCAATGCGAACCGCAGATGGACGGCGAGCGAACACTGCGTGCTCGAATAGCTCTCGGGCGCAGCGTAGGTAGGTTTTTCTGCGGCACACCGAGGCGGTCGCCAGCCGGCTCCCGGCCGCCCCCAAGCCAGCCCACAGCCACCCCAAGCCACCGACGCCCGGGATGTTCGAAATGTCAGACAGTGCTCCGCCGCGCCCCATCGTCCCCAGGACGGTCCAGGACTACATCGATGAGCGCCCGGCGTGGTCGGACGGCACCGCGACGTCCTCCACCCCGATGACCGCCATGCAGTGGCGAATCTGGTCGCTGGCCTCGGCCGGCAAGTTCTTCGAGGGCATGGTCGTCTTCATGACGGGCGTGGCCCTGCCGCTGCTATCCATCGAGTTCGGCCTGTCGACCACGGAGAAGGGCTTCGTCACCTCGGCATCGCTGGCCGGCATCCTGGTCGGGGCGACGCTGCTGGGCTCCATGGCCGACGTCTACGGACGCAAGCGCATGTTCATCATCGAGATGATCATCTTCACCGTCTTCCTGGTGGCGCTGACCTTCTCCCCCAGCGCCATCCTGCTGGTGGTCTTCCTGTTCGGCACCGGGCTCGCGCTGGGCTGTGACTACCCGACCGCGCACATGGTGATCTCCGAGAGCATCCCGACCTCCATGCGGGGCCGGCTGGTGCTGAGCGCCTTCGCGTTCCAGTCCGTCGGCGCCCTGTTCGGCACGGTGGTGGGCTTCGTCGTGCTGCACGAGAACCCCGACGTGGGAGCCTGGCGCTGGATGTATGCCACCGCGATCGTCCCCGCGGTCCTGGTGATCGTCGGACGGTTCTACATCACCGACAGCCCGCACTGGCTGATCTCCCAGGGGCGCACCGCCGAGGCGGAACGCGAAACCCGCCGGCTGCTCAGCCGCACCCCGCCCTACCCCACCGACGTCTCGCTGTCGCACCTCGCGGTGGCGGCGCCGGCTGCCCGCGGCGAGGCCGGATTCGCCGCCCTGTTCGCGCGGAAGAACCGCAAGGCGACCATCCTGGCGTCGGTGCCCTGGTTCCTGCAGGACCTCGGCACCTACGGGATCGGCATCTTCACGCCGACGATCCTGGCCGCGGTCATCGGAGCCCAGTCCGATTCGCACACGCTGTCCGGGGTGATCCACAACGACCTGCTGGCCGCCAAGGGCTCGGCGCTGATGGACGTGCTGTTCTTCGTCGGCATCGTGTTCGCGATCCTGCTGGTGGACCGGGTCGGCCGGATCAAACTGCAGACGGTGGGCTTCATCGGGTGCGCGCTCGGCCTGGCGCTGGCCGCCGTATCCATCCGGGCGGACGGGGAGCACAACATGGTGCTGTTGTTCGCCGGGTTCATGCTCTTCTACTTCATGACCAATCTGGGTCCCAACGCGATGACCTACCTGCTGGCCGGGGAGGTCTTTCCCACCAACCTGCGCGGCCGCGGCGCGGGGTTCGCGGCCTCGTTCGCCAAGGTCGGGGCGGTGCTGACGGCGTTCCTGTTCCCGGTGCTGCTGGTCGAGATCGGCACCGGGGCACTGCTGTTCATCCTGGTGGGCGCCTTCCTGCTGGGTGCGGTCATCACCGTGGTCTTCGCGATCGAGACCAAGGGGCTCAGCCTGGAGCGGGTCGGCGACCCCGACCACGACCCACACGTCGGCACACATGTCGGCCGGGCACGCGCGGCCGACGCCGGCATCTCCTGAGCGCGGGCCTGCGGGGCCGCGCTCAGCGGACCCCCGCCCGTTGCGGCCGGCGCCCGCGCAGGCGGATCGCGCTCTCGGCGCCCACCGCGGCGGTGACGAAACCGACCAGGACCCACAGCTGGGTCGGTGCCACCCGGGCGGTGTAGGTCACCAGCGCCGCCAGCGATCCCAGGCAGCACACGACGCCGGCGACGGCGGCCGCGCGCACCGCCCGGTGGCGGGCGGTGCGCGCGGCGGCCAGGTTCACCGCCGCGAAGATCAACAGGAACCCCGCCGAACCGATCAGGCTGATGCGTTCCAGATCGATGGTGTTGACCACCAGCAGGGTGCCGATGGTGGTGGCCAGCAGTCCGCCGATCGGCCGGTTCCACACCGGGCGGGCCAGCCGGGCCGGCAGCTCGCCGTGGCGGGCCATCAGATAGGTGAACTTGGCGGTGCCGTACAGCGTGGCGTTGATGGCGCTGGCGGTGGAGACGACCGCCGCCCCGGCGATGAGCACGAAGCCCGCCGTGCCGAAGAACGGCTCGGCGGCGACCGCCAGCGCGTAGTCGCGGCTGTCGGCGATCTGTCCGGCGGTGAGGTTGCCGACCGCCACGAAGGCCACCAGCATGTAGAGCCCGATCACCAGGCCGATCGAGATCGCGTAGGCGCGCGGCAGGTTGCGGCGCGGGTCCCGGGCATCCTCGGCGGCGTTGGCGATCAGCTCGAACCCCTCGTAGCCCAGGAAGATCAGGGCGCCGGCGTAGACGATGACACCCAGGCTCGGATACTCGGCGGGCGACACCCGGTGCGGGTCCACGAACGCCAGGCCGCCGGCGCAGAACACCAGCAGGACAGCCAGTTTGAGATACACCAGCACCGATTCCGCGCGGCCGACGATCCGCGCACCGGACACGTTGAGCACGGCGAAGGCCACCACCACCGCGCTGGCGAACAGCCGGGCCCACAGGCCGTGGGTGGCCAGCCCGAGCACCGCCGACAGGTAGGCGCCGAAGGCGGTCGCGTACAGCCCGAGCATCACGAAGTAGCTCAACCACAGCAGCACGTTCAGCGGGCCGGCCACCGCCGGGCCCAGGCAGCGGTCCAGGAACGTCGCGGTCCCGCCTCGATCCCGGATGTGCACCGACAGCCAGGCGTAGGAACACCCGGTCAGTGCGGCCACCACCCCGCCGGCCAGGAACGACAGGTAGGCGCCCGGCCCGGCGATCTGGACCGTCAGGCCCAGCACCGAGAAGATACCGCCGCCGACCATGCCGCCGACGCCGATCGACACCAGCGAGGCCAGCGACAACTCACCTCGGCCCGTCATCCTTCGGCCACCTCCCTTCGCCCGGTGTCGCGCGCTGGGCAATACCGACCAGAAATGCCTGTTGGACCGTATATTCCACGCATGACAATCGCTGAACCGCCCGCCGCACCGCCCGCCGCGGTCACCGACAAGGGTCTGCAGGCGGGCGCGTTGGGCCTCGTCGGCAACATCGTCATCGGCCTCGCGGCGGTCGCACCGGCCTACAGCCTGGCCGCCACGCTCGGGTATGTGGTGCTGCACGTGCAGGACAAGGCACCGGCGATGTTCGTGCTGGCATTCATCCCGATGCTACTGGTGGCCTTCGCCTACAAGGAACTCTCGCAGGACACCCCGGACTGCGGCACCACCTTCACGTGGGGCACCAAGGCGTTCGGCCCGTGGATCGGGTGGATCGGCGGCTGGGGCCTGGCGGTCTCGGCGATCATCGTGCTGGCCAACGTGGCCGAGATCGCGGCCATCTACCTGTTCAAGTTCCTCGGGCTGGAGGGACTGGCCGACAACCTGTTCGCCAAGGTGCTGCTGGGCTCCTTCTTCATCATCTTCATGACGCTGGTCAGCGCGCGCGGCATCGTGGTGTCCGAACGGATGCAGAACGTGCTGATCGCCATCCAGTTCGGGGTGCTGATCGTGGTCAGCGTCATCGCGCTGGTCCGGGTGTTCTCCGGCACCGCCGGCGCCCAGGCGATCACGCCGCAACTGTCCTGGCTGTGGCCCGGGGGTCTGGACGCCTCGTCGATCGCCGCGGCGATCATCCTGTGCATCTTCATCTACTGGGGCTGGGACGCGTGCCTGGCCGTCGGCGAGGAGACCAAGAACGCCGACCGCACCCCCGGCATCGCCGCGGTGATCACCACGCTGATCCTGGTCTGCACCTATGTGCTGGTCGCCTTCGCGGTGCAGTCCTTCGCCGGGTTCGGTTACGTGGGCATCGGCCTGAACAACGCGAACAACACCGACGACGTGCTGACCGTGCTGGGCCAGCCGGTGGCGGGCTCGATCGCCGCCTCGCTGCTGGTGCTCACCGTGTCGGTGTCGGCGCTGTCCTCCACGCAGACCACGATCCTGCCGACCGCGCGCGGCACCCTGTCGATGGCGGTCTACGAGGCCATCCCCAAGCGGTTCGCCTACGTGCACCCGCGCTACATGACCCCGGCGTTCGGCACCATCGTGATGGGCCTCTCCGCGCTGTTCTTCTACCTGCTGTTGACGTTCCTGTCGGAGAACGCGCTCGCCGACTCGGTGGCCTCGCTGGGCCTGGCCGTGGCCTTCTACTACGGCATCACCGCGTTCGCCTGCGTGTGGTATTTCCGCCGGACGCTGTTGGCCTCGGCGCGCAACCTGTTCTTCCGCGGCATCTTCCCGCTGCTGGGCGGTATCGCGATGACGTGGGCCTTCGCCCAGAGTGCCAAGGACATGATCGCCCCCGACTACGGTTACACCGCCTTCGGGCCCGTCGGCGGGGTGTTCGTGCTCGGGGTGGGGATGCTGGTGCTCGGCATCCCGCTGATGCTGGCCTGTTTCGCGTTCGGCACCAAGCGATTCTTCCGCGGCGAGACGCTCAACGCCCGGACCGAGGTCAAGGTCCCCGACATCTACTGATCAGGCGAAAGTGACGGTGCGCGCATGCATCTGACAGTCGGCTATCTGGCCACCCCGACCGGCGACGACGGCGTGGCGCTGGCCTCGGCACTGGCCAGGACGTTCGACGCGACGGTCGACGTCGTGCTGGTGGTGCGCGAGGAGCTGCCCGACGGGCACCCCGGCCGCGCGCAGTACCAGCAGTACCTGCTCGACCTCGGCCGCAGCTGGATCAGCGCACCCCTTGCGCGGCTGAGCGCCGCGGGTGTGTCGGCCACACCCAACGTGGTGGTGGGCGAGTCGCCGGCGGAGTCACTGCTGGACTTCGCCGAGGGGCACGACTCGGACCTGCTCGTGGTGGTCGCCGCCCGTGACGGCTTCTTCGGCGGCCACGTGATCGGACCGGTGACCAGCGCGTTGTTGCACCGCTCCACCATCCCGGTGGCGCTGGCGCCGCGCGGCTATGCCGAGGATCCGCCGCCGGCGATCACCTCGGTGACCGCGGCGGTACCCACCAAGCCCGGGGCGGACAATCCGCTGCCGTTCGCGCTGACCCTGGCCAGCGCCGCCGACCTGCCGATTCGGATGCTCTCGCTGGTGTCCTCGGAGAACCTCGCCGAGGCCGAGGACCTTGCCGAGCTGCGGCGGCTGCAGATCAGCGCCGCCGAGCAGAACCTCGAGGTGGCCGCGCGCGCAGTGCCCGATGCCCCGGAGATCGAGTCGCTGGTGGCCGACGGCATGACGCTGGAGTCGGCCCTGAAGAAGCTCAGCTGGGACGAATCCGACCTGCTGGTCGTCGGCTCCAGCCGGTTCGCCGCCCCACGACGGATCTTTCTGGGCTCCACCGGGGCCCGCATCCTGGCCGGCACCGACGCACCCGTCGTGGTGATTCCTCGCGACGAGTGACCCCGGCCGCCGAGCCCGCAGATTCTGCCGGGTCCACTCGAGTTATCGGTACAGAATGTGCGGTTTCGGCGTCAGCCGCGCTTGGTGAAGACCGTTCGGTGCCATTCCTTGTCGGGTGTGCCGGTGATGTCGCTCATGACGTGCTTGATGGTGAGGTACTCCTCGAAGGAGTAGTCGCTCATGTCCTTGCCGAAGCCGGAGGCGCCCACACCGCCGTGTGGCATCTCGGAAATGATCGGGATGTGGTCGTTGATCCACACGCAGCCGGCGCTGATCTCCCGTGAGGCACGCTGCGCGCGGTAGACGTCGCGGGTCCAGGCCGACGCCGCGAGCCCGTACTCGGTGTCGTTGGCCTGCCGCAGCGCGTCGTCGTCGTCGGTGAAGGCGCGCACGGTCAGCACCGGCCCGAAGATCTCGTCGCGGTAGACCTCGGAGCTCTCGTCGACGTCGGCGATCAGGGTGGGCCGGTAGAAGGCGCCCGGGCCGTCCGGTGCGGTGCCACCGGTGACGATGCGGCCGCCCTGGTCGGGGGCCCGGGACACCATGCCGGCCACCTTGTCGCGGTGCGCCGTCGAGATCAGCGGCCCGAGGTCGGTGTCGGGGTCGGTGGGATCCCCGACGACGATCTTGCCCATCACCTCACCCACCCCCGCGACGAAGTCGTCGTAGAGATCGCGCGCGACGATCGCCCGGGCGGCCGCCGTGCAGTCCTGCCCGGTGTTGATCAGTGCCGCGGCCACGGCACCCTGCACCGCCGCGTCCAGATCGGCGTCGTCGAACACCACGAACGGCGCCTTGCCGCCAAGCTCCAACTGGGTGCGGTGACCGTGCACCGCGGCGGCGGCCATCACCTTCCGGCCCACTGCCGTGGACCCGGTGAAGGTCACCACGTCGACGTCGCGGTGCCCGGCCAGCGCCGCGCCCACCTCGGCGCCGGTGCCGGTCACCACGTTGAGCACGCCGTCGGGCAGTCCCGCTTCCTTGGCGATGCGGGCCAGCGTCAGCGTGGTCAGCGGCGTCAGTTCCGCCGGTTTGATCACCACGGCGCAGCCGGCCGCGAGCGCGGGCATCACCTTCCACACCGCCATCTGCAGCGGGTAGTTCCACGGCGCGATGGTGCCGACCACGCCGACGGCCTCCCGGCGGATGCTCGAGGTGTGGTCACCCGAATACTCCGCGGTGGCCTTACCCTCCAGATGCCTTGCGGCCCCGGCGAAGAACGCGACGTTGTCGATGCTGCCCGGGACGTCGAACTCGGTGGCCAGCCGCACGGGTTTTCCGCACTGGGCGACCTCTTCGGCGATGAACACCTCCGAACTGGCCTCCATCAGCTCGGCGAGCTTGCCCAGCACGCTCGCCCGCTCGACCGGTGGGGCGCTGCCCCAGGCCCGCTGGGCCGCACGCGCCGAGGCCACCGCCACGTCGACGTCGGTGGCGGTGGCCAGCGCCATCTCGGCGACGGCCGCACCGGTGGCCGGGTTGACCACCCGGTGCGCCGGGCCGCCGGTCACCACCGGGGCCCCGTCGATGAAGCTGCCTGCCACGTGTAGAGACTTGTCGCTCACCGTCGCGGTCATGGCCCAACGGTAGCCCAACCGAGTGCCGCGTTCCAGACGGTTACCTACGCATTACGGCGACAAGACACCCGCTGACATCGGAAACTGGCGGTACTAGTTGCCCCTGACAACTGATTCCGTGCACAATCGGGAGATGGCTGACTCGGGCGCGACATCCGGCCCGACCCCTCTGCGGCCCATGATGGGCGGCCCCGCGGGTCGAGCGATGCAACTCGACGACCTGTCCAAGGCCATTATCGAGAAGCTCCAGCAGGACGGCCGGCGGTCCTACGCGGGTATCGGCAAGGCGGTCGGGCTGTCCGAGGCCGCGGTGCGCCAGCGGGTGCAGCGCATGGTCGACAGCGGGGTCATGCAGATCGTCGCCGTGACCGACCCGATGCAGCTGGGCTTCGCGCGTCAGGCGATGATCGGCATCCGGTGCACCGGCGACACCCTCAAGGTCGCCGAGCTGCTGGCCGCCATCGAGAGCGTGGACTACGTGGTGCTGACCGCGGGCACCTTCGACGCCATCGTCGAAGTGGTCTGCGAGGACGACGACGACCTGCTCGACCTGCTGAACACCCGGATCCGCGCGGTCCCCGGGGTGCACTCCACCGAAACCCTCGTCTACCTGAAACTCGTTAAACAACAATACAATTGGGGCACACGATGACGACAACCGAATCCCGCACCGACGTGGCGAGTGATCTGCCGGCCAAGGCCGACCGCCACCTGTGGGGACACTTCGCGCGGCACGGCAGGGGCATCACGCCGCCGATCATCACCCGTGGCGAGGGCGTGACCATCTGGGACGACAAGGGCAAGAGCTACATCGACGGCCTGTCCGGCCTATTCGTGGTGCAGGTGGGCCACGGCCGCAAGGAACTGGCGGAGGCCGCCGCCAGGCAGGCCGAGACGCTCTCGTTCTTCCCGCTCTGGTCATATGCGACACCGCCGGCCATCGAGCTGGCCGACCGGCTCGCCGGCTACGCCCCCGGCGACCTGAACCGGGTGTTCTTCACGACCGGCGGCGGCGAGGCCGTGGAGACGGCGTGGAAGCTGGCCAAGCAGTACTTCAAGCTGACGGGCAAGCCGGGCAAGTACAAGGTGATCTCCCGCGCCATCGCCTACCACGGCACCCCGCAGGGCGCGCTGGCCATCACCGGCCTGCCCGACTTCAAGAAGCCCTTCGAACCGTTGACGCCGGGCGGCTTCCGGGTGCCCAACACCAACTTCTACCGTGCGCCCGCTCCCTACGAGACCGACGCCAAGGCGTTCGGGCAGTACTGCGCGGACCGCATCGCAGAGGCCATCGAGTTCGAGGGGCCGGACACGGTCGCCGCGGTGTTCCTGGAGCCGGTGCAGAACGCCGGCGGCTGCTTCCCGCCCCCGCCCGGCTATTTCGAGCGGGTCCGCGAGATCTGCGACGAGTACGACGTGCTGCTGGTCTCCGACGAGGTGATCTGCGCGTTCGGCCGCATCGGTTCGATGTTCGCCTGCGAGGACATCGGCTACCAGCCGGACATGATCACCTGCGCCAAGGGCATGACGTCGGGCTACTCCCCGATCGGCGCAATGATCGCCAGCGACAAGCTCTTCGAGCCGTTCAACGACGGCAAGACGGTCTTCGGGCACGGCTACACCTTCGGTGGGCACCCGGTGTCCTCGGCGGTCGCACTGGCCAACCTGGACATCTTCGAGCGGGAGGGGCTCAACGACCACGTCAAGACGAACGCCCCCATCTTCCGGGCCACTCTCGAGCAGCTGCTGGAGCTGCCGATCGTCGGTGACGTGCGCGGCGAGGGCTTCTTCTACGGCATCGAACTGGTGAAGGACAAGGCCACCAAGGAGACCTTCGACGAGGACGAGAGCGAGCGCCTGCTGCGCGGGTTCCTGTCGGCGGCGCTGTTCGAGGCCGGGCTGTACTGCCGCGCCGACGATCGCGGCGACCCGGTGGTGCAGCTGGCGCCGCCGCTGACCTGCGGCAAGAAGGAGTTCGACGCCATCTACGACATCCTGCACCGGGTCCTCAGCGAGGCCTCGGCGCTGCTGTGACACGGATGTTGTGATCACGATGTCGCGCCCCGCCGTCCGCCCCGTGCGCTGGCAGCCGCCGCCCGTGGCGGCGCTGCCGGAGTTCGGCCCCGCCGAGCTGACGGTGGTGCCGATGCCCGGGCAGGCCCCCGAGGACGTCGTCGTCGACCCCGACGGCTTTCTGTGGACCGGGCTGGAGGACGGCCGGATCGTGCGGATCGACCCGGACGGCTCGACGCGGGTGGTCGCCGACACCGGCAGCCGCCCGCTGGGACTGGCGCCGACCGACGACGGCCGGCTGCTGATCTGTGACAGCCCGCGCGGTCTGCTGGCGATGGACCGCGACACCGGCGTGCTCACGGATCTGGTGGATTCGGTGGGCGGGCGGCACCTGCAGTTCTGTTCCAATGCCACCGAACTGCCCGACGGCACCATCTATTTCACCGAGTCCACCAGCACGTTCACCTACGCGCACTACAAGGGCGCGATCCTGGAGGCCCGCGGGGACGGTGCACTGTTCCGGCTGGACACCGACGGGGCGGTCAGCACGGTGGCCGGCGGCCTGTACTTCGCCAACGGTGTGACCCCCACCGCCGACGGCACGGCCCTGGTGTTCGCCGAGACCCAGGCCCGGCGGTTGTCGAAGTACTGGCTCACCGGGCCGCGGGCGGGCACCGTCACCCCGCTGGTCACCGAGCTGCCGGGTATGCCCGACAACCTCTCGACGGGGTCCGACGGCCGGATCTGGTGCGCGCTGGTCTCCCCGGTCAACGTCGTCGCCGACGGCCTGGCGCCACGCTCGCCGATTCTGCGCAAGCTGATCTGGCGACTGCCTGAGCGGCTGCACCCGCAGATCGAGCCGCGGGTGTGGGTCGTCGCGTTCGACCCGGACAGCGGGGCCGCGGTCGCCGGCATCGCCATGACCCATCCGCAGTTCGGCACCGTCACCGGCCTGGTCGAGCACCAGGGCCGGTTGTGGATGTCGAGCATCGCCTACCCGGCGCTGGCCCACGCCCCGCTGCCCTGAGCCGCCCGGCGCAACTCCGTCCCACCAGGCACCCCCCAGGCACCCCACCAGGATTGATTCGGTACTGAGAGCGATCGTCGTCGGCGATCGTCGCTCTCAGTACCGGATCAATGCGTGCGGCGGGTGCGCGAAGATAACAATCGCAACATAAACCACACCAGTCACAGCGCGGCTCCGCCGGAAACGCCGTGCGCTGGCCTAACCTGCACCCACGATGGGGACCTTCAAGACCACAGTCCGGCGCGCTGTGCTCCGGGGCACCGCCGTGGCCGGCGCACTGATGCTGCTGGGTGCGCCAGCGCTGGCCCACGCCGAACCCGAACCGGCCGCCGACGGGGGCACCTGCCCGTACAAGCTGACCACCCCGCCCGCGGTCGACTCCTCGGAGGTGCCCACCTCCGGTGACCCGCCGGCGCCGCTGCCGGTCCCGGTCAAGACGGTCGGTGGCGATGCGATGGCCAGCTGCGGGTTGGTCACCGCCCCCAACACACCACCACTGCCGCAGGACATCTCGGCCGAGGCGTGGGTGCTCGCCGACCTGGACTCCGGTGAGGTGATCGCCGCCAAGGACCCGCACGGCCGGCATCGCCCCGCCTCGATCATCAAGGTGCTCACCGCCCTGGTGGCGCTCAACGAACTCAACCTCAACAAGCGGGTGCCCGGCACCCAGGAGGACGCCAACGCCGAGGGCACCCGCGTCGGGGTGGCACCGGGCGGGCAGTACACCATCAACGACCTGCTGCACGGGCTGCTGATGCACTCCGGCAACGACGCCGCCCACGCGCTGGCCATGCAGGTGGGCGGCATGGACACCGCGATCGGCAAGATCAACACCCTGGCCAGCCGGCTGGGCGGGCGCGACACCCGGGCGGCCACCCCGTCGGGCCTCGACGGCCCCGGCATGAGCACCTCGGCCTACGACATGGCGCTCTTCTATCGCTATGCCTGGCAGAACCCCACTTTCGCCGGCATCGTGGCCACGAAGTCCTACCAGTTCCCCGGCCGGGACGGGAACCCGCCCTACGAGATCGTCAACGACAACAAGATGCTGGAGAACTATCCGGGCGCCCTCGGCGGCAAGACCGGATACACCGACGACGCGGGCCAGACCTTCGTCGGCGCCGCCGAGCGCGACGGCCGGCGGCTGGTCGCGATCATGATGCGCGGGACCCGGGTGCCCGACGCGCCCTGGCAGCAGGCCAGCCGCCTGCTCGACTACGGCTTCGCCACCCCCGCGGGCACGACCGTGGGCACGTTGGTCGATCCCGACCCCACCCTGCTGCCGAAGGACCCCGGCGACGCGGAAACCGACAGCACCGACATCGCGGCCCGGGCCACGGCCCTCCCCCCCGTGGATGCCACGCCGGTACGCGTGGGGGTCGCGGTGATCGGGTCGGTGATCGTGTTCGGCCTGATCATGGGCGCGAGGTCGCTGAATCGGCGGCCGCAACACTAGTCGCGAGCGCTGGTCCGGCAGGCGTCAGCCGCGGCGCCCCGTCAGCCGCGAGAGGCTCAGCGCCCCAACCGCTCCGACGGCGGCTGCCGCCGCGACCTGCAGCGGCCCGAGCCCCGGCCGGGTCACCACCCGGGCGGTGATGACCGCCGGGCCCGGCGGCGGGACGACGTCCTCGCGCAGATTGTCCTTGGCGGTGGCCGCCCAGGCGGTGGAGAACAACAGCAGCCGGGCGGTGATGTAGGCGAACACCATCAGCCCGAGCACCGGCCCGAAGGTCGCCCCGGCCGGTCCGCTGACGACCCGCTGAAGGTAGATCGATCCGATCTGCTTGAAGATCTCGAAGCCGACGGCGGCGATCAGCCCCGCCCAGACACTGCTGCGCAGGCTGATCGATTCACGGGGCAGCCGGGCGATCACCCAGGTGAACAGCAGCCACGACACCACCAGCGACATCACGATCGATGCCGCCTGCAGCAGCATCCCGAGCGCGGGGAAGTCGTGGATGCCGAACCACGCAAGCACCCCCTTCATCACCGAGGCCTGCCCCAGGGCGGTCAGCGCGAGCGTCAGGACGACCGCGATGAACCCCGACAGCAGCGCCAACAGGTCCGACAGCTTGGTTCGGAGGAAGCCGTCGCGCTCCTCGCGGTAGAGCCCCCACATCTGGCTGAGCGCCTCGCGGAAGTTGTTCATGAAACCCAGACCGGCCCACGCCGCCGTCGCCAGGCCGATCACCCCGACCGAGGTACGCGACTCGATGGCCGAATCCATCAGCGTGATCAGCTGCTTGCCCAGGTCCCCGGACACGGTGCGGCGGATGGCGTCCTCGATCTGCGCGAGCCACTCGGGGTGGCTGGCCAGGATGAACCCGCCGACGGCGAAACCGACCATGAGCAGTGGAAACATCGCGAAGATCGTGAAGTAGGTGATGCCCGCGGCGTAGAAATCGCCCTTACTGTCTTTGTAGCGCTTCTGGGCGCGCATCACGTGGTCGAACCACGGCAGCCGTGCCCGTAGCCGGTCGATCCGCCCGGGCTTGTCGTCGCGGTCGGCGGTGTCGGCGCCCACCCGTTCCGCCATGCCGGCCTCCCGAGCTGTCGGTCGTCGCGTTCCTACTGGTCCCCGTCTGCGGCGCGGTCCACACCGGCCGGTAGAAACCCTAGTGCGTCATATACCCGTTGCACGGTTTTGCCGGACACTTCCCGGGCCTTGCGGGCCCCGGCGGCCAGCACGTTCTCCAGCTCGGCTGGGTCGGAGAGCAATTCGTCGACCCTGGTCTTGATCGGTGTGACGAACTCCACGACCGCCTCCGCGGTCTCCTTCTTCAGATCGCCGTAACCGCGGCCGGCGTAGGACTCGACGAGCTTGTCCATGTCGGCGCCGGTGACCGCCGACTGGATGGTGAGCAGGTTGGACACCCCCGGCTTGGCCTGCGGGTCGTAGCGGATCTCGCGCTCGGAATCGGTGACCGCCGAGCGGATCTTCTTGGCGGTCTTGGCCGGATCGTCGAGCAGCGCGATCAGGCCCGCCTCGGTGGCGGCGGACTTGCTCATCTTGGCCGTCGGGTCGGCAAGGTCGTAGATCTTGGCGGTGGCCTTGGGGATCATCGGCTCCGGGATCACGAAGGTTCCGGGGAAGCGGGCGTTGAACCGCTGGGCCACGTCGCGCGACAGCTCCAGGTGCTGTCGCTGATCCTCACCGACGGGCACCAGATCGGTGTCGTAGAGCAGGATGTCGGCGGCCATCAGCACCGGGTAGGTGAACAGGCCGACGGTGGTGGCGTCGGCCCCCTGCCGGGCCGACTTGTCCTTGAACTGCGTCATCCGCGATGCCTGCCCGAACCCGGTGAAACAGCCCAGCACCCACGCCAGCTGGGTGTGGGCGGGCACATGGCTCTGCACGAAGATGGTGCTGCGTGCCGGGTCGATGCCCAGCGCGAGGTACTGCGCCGCGGTCACCAGGGTGCGCCGGCGCAGCACCGCGGGCTCCACGTCCTGCGGGACGGTGATCGCGTGCAGGTCCACCACGCAGAAGAACGGCTCGTAATCGTCCTGCATGCCGACCCACTGAGTGACCGCCCCCAGCGCATTTCCCAGGTGCATGGAATCGGAGGTGGGCTGGACGCCGGAGAAGACGACCCGGCGCGGTTCGGCGGTGGCATTCATGATGTCCGAGATTTTCTCATGGCCGCCGATCCCCGCCGCCCGGCGGTCCCCGTCGCGATTTCGGTGCGCTGGGTCCCGCCTGGCGGGACCCAGTGCACCGAAATCGCTAGATAGGGAGGTCGTATTCGACGCTGACCGGGGCGTGATCCGACCAGCGCAGCGCGTAGGCGGCGGGCCGCTCGGTGCCCGCGGCCACCACCCGGCGGGCCAGGCCCGCGGTGGCCAGCTGATAGTCGATCCGCCAGCCGGCGTCGTTGTCGAAGGCCTTGCCCCGCCAGGACCACCAGCTGTAGGGGCCGGCGGTGTCGGGGTGCTGCTGCCGAACCACGTCGACCCAGCCCCCCGCCAGCAGATCGCTGACCCACTGACGTTCGGTGGGCAGGAACCCCGACTTCTTGACGTTGGCCTTCCAGGCCTTGATGTCGTTCTCGGTGTGGGCGATGTTCCAGTCCCCGCAGATCACCGTTTCGCGGGCAGAATCGCCGGCCAGCTCGGCCATCCGCGCGGCCAGCGCCGCCATGAAGCGTTCCTTCTCCAGTTGGCGCGGCGTCTGGGCCTCGCCGGTGTGGACGTAGACGCTGCCCACGGTGACACCGGAGTCCAGGTCGACCTCGAGATAGCGCCCGTGGTCGACGAATTCGCCGTCCCCCCAGCCGACCCTGACGGCCGAGAAGGGGATTCGACTGAGCACGGCAACGCCGTTGCGGCCCTTGAGATGTGGGGCCGCCGAGGCCAGCTGCCAGCCGTCGTCCAGGGCCGGGGCCAGCGCCGCGGCCAGTTGCTCGTCGTCGGCGCGGGTCTCCTGCAGGCACACCACCTCGGCACGGGTCTGCATCAGCCAGGGCAGCAGGCCGGGGTTCTCGTCGGAGCGTTGTTTGACCGCCGCCCGGATCCCGTTGACGTTGATGGTGCTGACAATCACGGCCTGCACCCTAGCGACCCGGCGCGGGCACCCGAACCCCGCAACCCGATACCGTCGGTACCGGGTTCTTGTTAGGGTCGGTGCCATGACCTTCCGCCGCGAACCCCTCCACCTCGGCACGGGCGAGCCGGTGCTGTTGCTGCACCCGTTCCTGTGCTCGCAGCAGGTGTGGTCCACCGTGGCGCACCGCCTCGCGGGCACCGGGCGCTTCGAGGTGACCGCCCCCACCATGGTGGGCCACTACGGCGGGCCCCGGGCCGACCGCTGGCTGCTGGACACCCACGTCTTCGCCGACGCGGTCGAGCGTCACCTCGACGAGCTGGGCTGGGAGACCGCCCACATCGTGGGGAACTCGCTGGGCGGCTGGGTGTCCTTCGAGCTGGAGCGGCGCGGCCGGGCCCGCACCATCACCGCCATCGCCCCGGCCGGCGGCTGGACCCGGTACTCGCCGGTGAAATTCGAGGTGGTCGGCAAGTTCGTGGCCGGCGGGCCGGTCCTGCTGGCGGCCCGGCTGATCGGCGCGCCGATCCTGCGGCTGCCGTTCGCGCGCCGGATCGCCACGCTGGCGGTCAGCGGCCCCGCCGACGGACCCAGCGACGCCGACCTGCTCTCGCTGATGCGCGACGCCACCCACTGCCCGGCCTACATCCAGCTGCTGGTCAAGACGCTGCTGGCCCCGGGACTGCAGGAGCTCGAGCACGCCAAGGCCCCGGTACACCTGGTGACCTGCGAGCACGACCGGGTGGTGCCGCACCCGCGGTTCAGCAGGCACTTCACCGACAACCTCCCGCCCACTTCCCGGATGAGCCTGCTGGAGGGGGTCGGCCACATTCCGATGCTGGAGGCCCCCGAGGTGATCGGCGACCTCATCGCCGACTTCGTCGACGAACACAGCACCCCGGCGAACAGCGAGCGACGGGCCTGAGACCGGACGGCCCCAGGTGCGACGGCCGGGCGTGCGCCCCGGCCCACACCCTCTGACCAGCGCCTTCGGGGGCCACTGGCCGCCCGGCGCATCGGTGCGATAGTCTTCGTATCGGTCATGAGTGCCAGCGATAAGCCCCGGCTTGCTGGCCGGCAACCCTCCAACCGCGGTGGGGTGCCCCGGGTGATGACCAGGTTGAGTAACCCATACCGGGTTACACGGCAAGCGCGGGTCCGGCGTTACGGGCCCCAGGAGAGACAGGGAAACCTGATGGAGCCCACATTGTGTAGCTGTCGCTGAACCACTGAGACCCAGCCCCAGCCCGAACGCCTTCCGCCCCTCGGCCGCTTCGCACAGCGGCGACGGGCGCCACACCCAGGAGAACCTCGTTCCATGAGCACCGAAGCCCAGGATCCGACCGCCGACTGGTCGTTCGAGACGAAGCAGGTCCACGCGGGGCAGTCCCCCGATGCGGCGACCAACGCGCGGGCCCTGCCGATCTACCAGACCACGTCGTACACCTTCGACAACACCGACCACGCCGCGGCGCTGTTCAGCCTGGCCGAGCCCGGCAACATCTACACCCGGATCATGAACCCCACCACCGACGTCGTCGAGCAGCGCATCGCCGCCCTCGAGGGCGGGGTGGCGGCCCTGTTCCTGTCCTCGGGTCAGGCCGCCGAGACCCTGGCGATCCTCAACCTGGCCAGCGCCGGCGACCACATCGTGTCGAGCCCACGGCTCTACGGCGGCACCTACAACCTGTTCCACTACACGCTGCCCAAACTGGGCATCGAGGTCAGCTTCGTCGAGGACCCCGACGACCTCGATGCGTGGCGCGCGGCGGTGCGGCCCAACACCAAGGCCTTCTACGGCGAGACCATCTCCAACCCCCAGATCGACATCCTCGATACCCCGGGGGTCTCGGCCGTGGCGCACGAGCACGGCGTGCCACTGATCGTCGACAACACCATCGCCACCCCGTACCTGATCCGGCCGCTGGACCAGGGT
Organism: Mycolicibacterium palauense; assembly: GCF_002592005.1. Classification (GTDB taxonomy): domain Bacteria; phylum Actinomycetota; class Actinomycetes; order Mycobacteriales; family Mycobacteriaceae; genus Mycobacterium; species Mycobacterium palauense. The sequence continues at coordinate 139,331 of NZ_NVQF01000001.1, forward strand.
GCGGACATCGTGGTGCACTCGGCGACGAAGTACCTCGGTGGTCACGGCACCGCGATCGCCGGCGTCATCGTCGACGGCGGCACCTTCGACTGGACCCAGGGACGCCACCCCGGCTTCACCACCCCCGATCCCAGCTACCACGGTGTGGTCTTCGCCGATCTGGGGGCACCGGCCTTCGCGCTCAAGGCACGGGTGCAGCTGCTGCGCGACCTGGGCTCGGCGCCCGCGCCGTTCAACGCCTTCCTCGTCGCCCAGGGCCTGGAGACACTGAGCCTGCGCATCGAACGCCACGTCGCCAATGCCCAGCGCGTCGCGAAGTTCCTGGCCGCACGCGACGACGTGCTGTCGGTCAACTACGCGGGCCTGCCCGGGTCGCCGTGGTACGAACTCGGAAAACGGTTGGCGCCGAAGGGAACCGGAGCGGTGTTGTCGTTCGAGTTGGCCGGTGGCATCGACGCCGGCAAGGCCTTCGTCAACGCGCTGAGCCTGCACAGTCACGTGGCCAACATCGGCGACGTGCGCTCCCTGGTGATCCACCCCGCCTCGACGACCCACCAGCAGCTCTCCCCCGAGGAGCAGGCCGCGACGGGGGTGACCCCCGGGCTGGTGCGGCTGGCCGTCGGCATCGAGGGCATCAACGACATCCTGGCCGATCTGGAGCGCGGTTTCGCCGCCGCGTCGGCCTTCACCACCAGCAACGCCGATCCGCAGGCCGTGGCGGCCTTTTGAGTGAGCCGGACATGACCATCGCCGAAGAACGCGTACACGCCGAGCCCCGCACCAACGGACACCGCGACGGGCTGTCCACCCCCCGGACGGCCGCCGCGCTGCCGCTTCCCCCCGAGGGGGAGGTCGGCGTCGTCGACATCGGGCCCCTGACGCTGGAGAACGGCCAGGTGCTCGACGACGTCTCGATCGCCGTCCAGCGGTGGGGCGAGCTGTCGCCGAACCGCGACAACGTCGTCATGGTGTTACACGCCCTGACCGGCGACTCCCACGTCGTCGGCCCCGCCGGCCCGGGCCACCCCACCTCCGGTTGGTGGGACGGTGTGGCCGGCCCGGGGGCACCGATCGACACCGACCGCTGGTGCGCCGTGGCCACCAACGTGCTGGGCGGCTGCCGCGGCTCGACCGGCCCCGGCTCCCTGGCCCGCGACGGGCGGCCCTGGGGTTCGCGGTTCCCGCTGATCACGATCCGCGACCAGGTCACCGCCGACCTGGCCGCACTCGCCGCCCTCGGCATCACCGAGGTGGCCGCGGTGGTCGGCGGCTCGATGGGCGGCGCCCGGGCGTTGGAGTGGCTCATCGGCCATCCCGACACCGTGCGGACCGGCCTGGTGCTGGCCGTCGGTGCCCGGGCCACCGCCGATCAGATCGGCACCCAGAGCACCCAGATCGCGGCCATCAAGGCCGATCCCGACTGGCAGGGCGGTGACTACCACGGCACCGGGCGCGCACCGGAGAACGGACTGCAGATCGCGCGCCGGGTGGCGCACCTGACCTATCGCGGTGAGGTCGAGCTGGACACCCGCTTCGCCAACTCCGCCCAGGACGACGAGGACCCGCAGGCCGGCGGCCGCTACGCGGTGCAGAGCTACCTGGAACACCAGGGCGGAAAACTGGTGTCGCGCTTCGACGCCGGCAGCTATGTGACCCTGTCCGATTCGCTGTCGAGCCACGACGTCGGGCGGGGCCGCGGCGGGGTGGCCGCGGCGCTGCGGTCCTGCCGGGCCCCGGTGGTCGTCGGCGGCATCACCTCCGACCGGCTGTATCCGCTTCGGCTGCAACAGGAACTGGCCGATCTGCTGCCCGGCTGCTCGGGGCTGGAGGTGGTGGACTCCATCTACGGCCACGACGGCTTCCTCGTCGAGACCGAGGCGGTCGGGGAGCTGATCCGGCAGACCCTGCACCTGGCCGGCCGGTGAGCGGGGCCCACGGGGAGCGCTCGCTGTCATCCGGTCTGTCCTTCGGCGCCGAGGCCGCCGCCTACGAGCGCGGCCGGCCCTCCTACCCGCCGGAGGCGATCGACTGGCTGCTGCCCCCGGCCGCGGTGTCCGTCCTCGATCTGGGGGCCGGGACGGGAAAGCTGACCGCCCGGCTCGTCGAGCGCGGGCTGGACGTCACCGCCGTGGATCCGCTGCCCGAGATGCTGGAGGTGCTGCGGTCCTCCTTGCCCCAGACCCCGGCGCTGCTGGGCACAGCCGAGGAGATCCCGCTGGCGGACGACAGCGTCGACACCGTGCTGGTGGCCCAGGCCTGGCACTGGTTCGACCCGGAGCTGGCGCTGGCCGAGGTGGCCCGGGTGCTGCGGCCCGGCGGCCGGTTGGGCCTGGTGTGGAACACCCGCGACGAACGGCTGGGCTGGGTCAAGGAGCTGGGCCGGATCATCGGGCACGAACACGACCCGTTCAGCCACGAGGTCGCACTGCCGGCGCCGTTCGCCGATCAGCAGCGGCATCAGGTGGAGTGGACCAACTACCTGACCCCGCAGGCGGTCGTCGACCTGGTGGCCTCCCGCAGCTACTGCATCACCTCCCCGGACGCGGTGCGCACCCGCACCCTCGACCGGGTACGCCATCTGCTGGCCACCCACCCGGCGCTGGCCGGCGCCCCCGGTGTCGCGTTGCCGTATGTGACGGTCGGCATCCGGGCGACGCTGGGCTAATGGTTCGGGTCAGGCCGTGCCCAGCGGGTCGATCGTCCACGCCGTGTAGATGACGGTCGCGCCGACGGTCGCGGTCATCGCGAAGTCGACCGGTCTGCTGCGCACCGCCAGCAGCCCCGCGCGGTCCTCGGAGAGCACCAGCCGCAGCGCGGCCGCCACCCCCACCCCGATCCCGAGTAGCAGCGCGCCGCGCCGCCAGAAGTTCGCGGCGACCAGGACGAAGGCCAGGACCAAGATCGCCGCGACGACGAGGATCGGCCACTGCGCCCGGACGGCGGTGCGCAGGCTCACCGCGCGCTCTCGGCCCGCTCGACGACGTTAGTGAGCAGGAACGCGCGGGTGAGCGGTCCCACACCCCCCGGGTTCGGCGAGACATGCCCGGCGACGTCCCAGACACCGGGCGCGACATCGCCGGTCAGCTTGCCCTCGACGCGGCTGACACCGACGTCGACGACCGCCGCGCCGGGACGCACCATGTCGGCGGTCACCATGTGCGGCACCCCGACGGCCGCGATGATGATGTCGGCCTGGCGGGTCAGCGCCGGAAGATCACGGGTTCCGGTGTGGCACAACGTGACCGTGGCGTTCTCCGACCGGCGGGTCAGCAGCAGGCCGATTGGGCGCCCCACCGTGATCCCGCGGCCGATCACCACCACGTGGGCGCCGGCGATCTCGACGTCGAACCGGCGCAGCAGGTGCACGATGCCGCGCGGGGTGCACGGCAGCGGCGCCTCCTTGCCGAGCACCAGCCGGCCCAGATTCGTCGGATGCAGTCCGTCGGCGTCCTTGTCGGGGTCCACCCGCTCCAGCGCGGCATTCTCGTCCAGGTGACGCGGCAGCGGCAGCTGCACGATGTAGCCGGTGCACTCGGGGTTGTCGTTGAGCTCGTCGATGGTCGCGTTCAGCTCGGCCTGGCTGACGTCGGCCGGCAGGTCGCGCCGGATCGAGTTGATCCCCACCTTCGCGCAGTCGGCGTGCTTGCCCCGCACGTAGGCCTGCGAACCCGGGTCGTCGCCGACGAGGATGGTGCCCAGCCCGGGCGTGCGACCCGCCGCGTTCAGTTTCGCCACCCGCTCGGTGAGATCGACGAAGATCTCGTCCCGCGTGGCCTTGCCGTCCAGAACCGTTGCACCCACGCCTGCCATTCTGGCACCGTCGGCCGGCACTCCCGCGACAGCACACCTTTGACAGTGCGGTCGGCGCCGTGCTGGGCTACACCTGTGGACACACAGCCCAATGTGTTCAGTCCGGCCAAGCTCGGCCCGCTGACGCTGCGCAACCGCATCATCAAGGCCGCGACGTTCGAGGCCGCCACCCCCGATTCACTGGTGACCGACGACCTCATCAACTACCACCGCCGCCCGGCCGCCGGCGGCGTCGGCATGACCACGGTCGCCTACTGCGCCGTCACACCCGGGGGCCGGACCGACGGCTGGCAGATCTGGATGCGCCCCGAGGCGGTTCCCGGCCTGCGCCGGCTCACCGACGCGATCCACGCCGAGGGGGCGGCCATCAGCGCCCAGATCGGGCACGCCGGGCCGGTGGCCAACGCCCGCACGAACAAGGCCCCGGCGCTGGCGCCCGTACGGTTCTTCAACCCCATGTCGATGCGCTTCGCCAGGAAGGCCACCCGCGCCGACATCGACGACGTCATGGCCGCCCACGCCAACGCCGCGCGGCTGGCCGTCGAGTCCGGCTTCGACGCCGTCGAGATCCACCTCGGCCACAACTACCTGGCGAGTTCGTTCCTGAGCCCGCTGATCAACCGCCGCACCGACGAGTTCGGCGGCTCACTGGCCAACCGGGCCAAGGTCGCCCGCGGGGTGGTGCGCTCGGTGCGCCGCGCGGTCGACGAGCTGGGTGGGCGCATCGCGGTCACCGCCAAGCTGAACATGGCAGACGGCGTGCGTGGCGGTATCACCACCGAGGAGTCGGTGCAGACGGCGAAGTGGCTCGAGGAGGACGGCGGCCTGGACGCCCTGGAACTGACCGCCGGGAGCTCGCTGGTCAACCCGATGTACCTGTTCCGCGGCGACGCACCGGTCAGGGAGTTCGCCAACGCGTTCGCCCCGCCGATGCGTTGGGGGGTGCGAATGATGGGCAAGAAGTTCCTGCGCGAGTACCCCTACCGCGAGGCCTACCTGCTGCGCGACGCCAGGTTGTTCCGCTCGGAGCTGACGATGCCGCTGATCCTGTTGGGCGGCATCACAAACCGCGACACCATGGACACCGCGATGGCCGAGGGATTCGACTTCGTGGCGATGGGCCGGGCCCTGCTGGCCGAACCCGATCTGCTCAACCGCATCCGCGCGGACGGCGACGCGCATTCGGTGCGCTCGGTGTGCACTCACTGCAATCAGTGCATGCCCACCATCTACAGCCATACCCACTGCGTCCTGACTGGTGCGCCGGACCGCTGAGCGGCCCGCTGAGGAGCGCGCGGGCGAATCCGCGCTGGCGGTCGGCATACCGTTACAGTGAACGCGATGACTCGACCAGTCGCACCCGCTCTCACCGTTCGGTACGACGGGTCACACCGGACCTTCGCCGCAGGCCACGACGTCGTCGTGGGCCGTGATCTGCGGGCCGACGTGCGCATCGCACACCCGCTGATCTCACGGGCCCACCTGGTGCTGCGGTTCGACCCGCACGCCGGCGGCGGCCGGTGGATGGCGATCGACAACGGGTCGCTCAACGGCATGTTCGTCAACGGCCGGCGGGTGCCCGCGGCCGAGATCCACAACGGGCTGACGGTCAACATCGGCAACCCGGACGGCCCGCAGCTGGTCTTCGAGCTCGTCCAGCACACCGGTTCGGTGGGGCGTCCCCCGCAGACATCGTCGATGCCGATGACCGCGGCGGTGGACTACCAGTCGCAGCCGGCGATGCCCACCGGAGGAGGTTGGGCGCCACCGCCACCGCCGGCGGCGCCTCCCACCCCACCTCCGGTGGCACGGCCGGTGTCTCGACCGGAGCCGCGCTACCCGACCGAGCCTCCCGCTTCGCCGCCACGGCCGGCGACCGCGCCGCACGCGGCGGCCCCGTCCTCGACCCAGCCGGCCAACATGCCCACCCAGATGGGCCCGACGGCGGTGCCCCCCAAGTCCTCCGACGGCAACATCGCGACGACGATGCTGAAGATCCTGCGTCCCGGCCGGGCCGCGGACACCCCCGAGGGGGCGACGACCATCGGTCGGGCCACCGACAACGACATCGTCATCCCCGACGTGCTGGCCTCCCGCCATCACGCCTCACTGGTCCCGACGCCGGCCGGCACGGAGATCCAGGACAACCGCAGCATCAACGGCACGTTCGTCAACGGTCAGCGGGTCGACGCTGCGCTGCTGCGCGACGGCGACGTCGTCACGATCGGCAACGTCGACCTCGTCTTCGCCGACGGCACCCTGGCGCGCCGCTCGGAGACCGAGGCCGCCACCCGCACCGGCGGCCTGGAGGTGCACGGCCTGACCTGGACCATCGAGGGCAACAAGACCCTGCTGGAGAACATCTCGCTGGCCGCGCGGCCGGGAACACTGACCGCCGTGATCGGGCCGTCGGGTGCCGGTAAGTCGACGTTCGCCCGTCAGGTCGCCGGGCTGACCCATCCGACCAGCGGAACCATCACCTTCGAGGGCCACGACATCCACGCCGAGTACGCCTCGCTGCGCTCCCGGATCGGGATGGTGCCGCAGGACGACGTGGTGCACCGCCAGCTCACCGTCAGCCAGGCCCTGATGTACGCCGCCGAACTGCGGTTGCCGCCGGACACCACCAGGGAGGACCGCGCCCAGGTCGTCGCGCAGGTGCTCGAGGAGCTGGAGATGTCCCAGCACGCCGAGACCCGGGTGGACAGGCTCTCGGGTGGCCAGCGCAAGCGTGCCTCGGTGGCCATGGAGCTGCTGACCGGGCCGTCACTGTTGATTCTCGACGAGCCGACCTCGGGCCTGGATCCGGCGCTGGACCGTCAGGTCATGACGATGCTGCGCCAGCTCGCCGACGCCGGTCGCGTCGTGCTGGTGGTGACGCACTCGCTGACCTATCTCGATGTCTGCGACCAGGTGCTGCTGCTGGCCCCCGGCGGCAAGACCGCGTTCTGCGGCGCTCCCAACGAGATCGGCCCGTCGATGGGCACGACGAACTGGGCCGACATCTTCAGTTCGGTGGCCTCCGAGCCGGACGCCGCCTATCAACGCTTCCTGGCCCGCAGCGGCCCGTCCGACTCGGCGCCGGCCTCGGAGAAACCCAGCGACCTGGGCAAGCCCGCCAAGACCAGCCTGCTGCGCCAGCTGTCCACGATCGCGCGCCGGCAGATGCGCCTGATCATCTCCGACCGCGGATACTTCGCCTTCCTGGCGCTGCTGCCGTTCATCATGGGGGTGCTGTCGCTGTCGGTGCCCGGAACCGTCGGCTTCGGCATCCCCGACCCCTACGGCGACGCACCCAACGAGCCCGGTCAGATCCTGGTTCTGCTCAATGTCGGGGCCATCTTCATGGGTACCGCGCTGACCATCCGCGACCTCATCGGCGAACGCGCGATCTTCCGCCGGGAACAGGCCGTCGGCCTGTCCACCACGGCCTATCTGCTGGCCAAGGTGGCGGTGTACTCACTGTTCGCGATCGTGCAGTCGGCGATCGTCACCACCATCACGCTGCTGGGCAAGGGCACCCCCACCCAGGGGGCGGTGGTCTTCGGGAATCCGTCGCTGGAACTGTTCATCGTCATGGCCGCCACGACGGTCACCTCGGCGATGGTGGGCCTGGCGCTGTCGGCCCTGGCCCGCTCGCACGAGCAGATCATGCCGCTGCTGGTGGTGGCGATCATGAGCCAGTTGGTGTTCTCCGGCGGCATGATCCCGGTGACCGGCCGCGTCGTGCTCGACCAGCTGTCCTGGTTCACACCGGCCCGGTGGGGCTTTGCGGCCTCGGCCTCGACGGTCGATCTGATCAAGCTGGTGCCCGGCCCGCTGACCCCCAAGGACCGGCACTGGGAGCACACCGCGGGCACCTGGTGGTTCGACATGGCCATGCTGGCTCTGCTCAGCATCGGATACCTGACATTCGTGCGGTGGAAGATCCGGCTCAAGGCCTGATCTCGGGGCCTGATCTCGGGGCCTGATCTCGGGGCCTGATCTCGGGGCCTGATCTCGGGGCCTGGCCGAGCCCCGGGAGACCCCGGCGCTCCCGGCGGACCGACCCCGCAACGGGGCGACGGGAGGAATTCGCCAGATGTTCACCTGGCGGTGGACGCGGGAGCCGCGAACCCGTCGGGGCGCTCGGTGCGAGACACCGTTCACGACGCCCTGCGGGGCGCAGGCGCGGGCTCCTCCACGACCCAGCAAGCTCCTCCAGCAACGTCGAATGCGTGTTCTTCCGGTCCGCCGACAGGCACTTCCGCACATTGAATTGACACCTGTCACAGCCGACCCAGGAATCTCAGCAAATTCGCTATCCGCCGAGCGCCGCGGCGACGCCGGTTCGGCGAAACTGGGAAATACCTGTCAGCGAATCACCGAAATTCTGACGAGTGAGCTGTAAACGCTAGGATCACGCACATTTTCACGCCGCCGCTGGGCGTTCGGCTCCATCTCCGACCACAAGTCGGGTTATGCCGCGGACACAGGAAACCGCAGTTCAGAAGGAGCATCGCAGCTTCCTCCGCGCCGAGCACGGCGGTCCGGCAGCAGGCTTGCGCGGTGGCAACCTCTCCAATCCCAAGGTTTGCCCTGAAACCGTCACGCAAAGGCGATAGCATCACCGGCATGACGCTTCCTCGGCTCTACCTGTCCCGGCCCGCGACCGTCATTCCCGATGCGGCTTTCGACAACGACACGGTGCTCGCTCGCGTGCGTGAATCGTTCCGCGGCCAGGCCTCGGAATGGGACACCATCGAGCAAAGCATTCGGTACGTGTTCGACCGCTGCAACAGCAAGATGCGCTACCTCGAGGAGGACCCGACACTGTCCCCCGGTGAGTTCGCCTCGCGCGCGGCCAGCGCCTGCCTGCAGGAGAACGGCGTCGCGGCCACCGACATCGATCTGCTGGTCTACGGCGGTATCGCACGCGACGCCTTCGAGCCCGCGACCGCGGCCGAGGTCGCCGGGCGCATCGGCGCCAATCCCCTGCACGCCATGGACGTGACCTGCGCCTGCGCCGGACTCATCGAGGCCCTGCACGTCGTGACGGGCTACTTCGCCATCCACCCGGAGATCAACACCGCACTCATCTGCGCCGGCGAGCTGACCCGCGACCGCATCACCTACGACATGCAGTCCCTCGAGGACCTGTCGGTGTTTGCCGCCGGGCTGACTCTGGGCAACGCCGCGGCCGCCTTCCTGGTCACCCGCGACCAACTGGCCACCGGCGGCGCGCGGGTCACCGGGCTGCTGCACAAGACGCTCTGTGAGCACTACGACCTGTGCCGCACCCCCGTCGACGGACACTTCACCTCACACTCCAAGGAGCTGTTCGCGCTCTCGGTCCACGTCCCGCCGGAGATCCGCACCCTGTTGGCCGGCATCGGCTGGTCCCCGGAGGAGATCGACCACTACGCCTTCCACCAGCCCAGCGAGGCCGTGCTCGAAAGGGTCTTCACCGAGCTGGGCGCCCGCCCCCAGGCCTGTATCCACACCCACTCGATGTTCGGCAACACCGCCAGCACCGCCTGGGCCCTCGCGCTGGACTACCGCCTCAAGGAGGGCAACGTCCAGACCGGCGACAAGATCGTGCTCGCCAGTGCCGCGGCCGGCTTCACCATCGTCGGCGCCGCCCTGGAGTGGGAGGGCGAGTGAGTCATTACCTGCGCCTCTACCGGATCATCAACAAGACGTTCGGGTTGAGGCTGCGGCCGCTCGGCACGTTTCTGGTCCTCCAGGTGCGGCAGGCGATCTCTGCGACCACCCTGGGACTCGACCACCTCGTGTACCCGCGCCACCGCAAGCAGGAGATCGACCGGCCGGTGTTCATCATCGGCAATCCCCGCAGCGGCACCACGTTCCTGCACCGGCTGCTGCTGGGCGCCGGCGGGCTGGCCGCGTTCGAGCTATGGGAGATGCTCTTCCCGGCCATCACCGCGCGCAAGCTGCTGGGCCGCATCGTGCCGCGCCTGGACCGGATCTCCCCCGCGCGCTACCACCCGTCGGATGTGCACGACACCAGCCTGCGGGGCATCGAGACCGACGACGTGGCGTGGTTCTTCCGCACCCTCGACGGCCCGTTCGCGTGGGCGTACTTCCTCGCCTGGCAGGACACCTGGGGCAGCGAACTGTCCCGGCGCGAGTTCGGGATCGAAGGGGTGACCGAGCACGAGAAGGAGCGCTTCTTCCGCTACTACGAGGCGTGCTGGCGACGGAACCTGACCTACAAGGGCGCCAACCGCATTCTGGCCAAGACCAGCATGCTCACCTTCCGTCTCGACGAGGTGCTCCAGCGCTACCCGGACTGCAAGCTCGTCTACATCATCCGTGATCCGGTCGAGGTCATCCCGTCCGGGATGTCGCTGCTGGCCAGCGTGCTCGAGAACGGTTACGACGTCTGGAACCGAACCGGCAAGGGCGACCAGGAGCGGTGGATCGAGAACCTCTACCAGGCTTCCTGCGCGATGCTCGGATCGTTCTACGAGGCACAGCAGGCCGGCCTCATCCCGGAGAAGAACGTCTGCGTCGTGCGCTACACCGACCTGCTGGATAACCTCGAGCCGACCATCGACCGGATCCTGGAGTTCGCCGAGATCGAGCCCACCGAGGCGTTCCGCGAAGAGGTGCGCGCGCAGGCCGAGCGCCAGCGCAGTTACCAGAGCAAGCACAAGCATGCGCCGGACCGGTTCGGACTCAGCGCCGAACGCATCCGCAAAGACCTGGCCTACATCTACGACGAGTACCAACTATCGGATCGAACGGGCTAAAACGGCCCTTGAGACAATGCCTGCATCTATGCTCCACTGTTGCGGGGTCAGCAAACAGCACCTGAGCGGAACCCACGCCCCTCGTCCGGAGGGCACCGCGAAGTTTGAAGTTCGAGGGGAAGCACAATGAAGGCTTCGAGTCATATCGGCCGGATCGGCGGACTTGCCGTGGCACTGGGCGTGGGCGCAGCGGCGTTCACCGGTACGGGCATCGCGTGGGCCGATTCCACGGACTCGTCGGGATCGTCCACCAGCAACTCCGGTTCTGGCAGCACATCGGGCGCGGGGCCGGCCAAGACGAGGAGCGCAGCGAAGTCCTCGACCGACACCAAGAGCTCGACCACGAGTTCGAGCAAGAGCTCGACCACGTCCGGGTCCGACTCCGAATCGGGTTCCGACTCGAAGTCGGGGTCCGCCTCCACGTCTGATTCCGACTCCGACTCGAAGGCCGACTCGAAGGCCGACTCGAAGGCCGATTCCAAGGCCGATTCCAAGGCCGACTCGAAGGCCGACTCCAAGTCCGACTCGAAGGCCGACTCCAAGTCCGATTCCGACTCCGAGTCGTCCGACTCAAAGTCCGACTCCAAGGATGAATCCGCCTCGGAGACATCCGCGGACTCCGGGGACGACACCGACAGCTCGGATGCGGGCGACGCGTCCACCGGCGACGACTCGACCGGCGACGAGGCGAGCAGCGACGGCGGGACCGCCACCGACGGCACCACCGGTGACGAGACGACCGGTGACTCCACGACGGACGAGTCGACCGACTCCAGCACCGACGACTCGACCGGGGACACCGCATCCGGCGACGCCACGACGGGCAGCACGGCATCGCAGTCCGGCGGGTCCTCGGGCGGCTCGGCCGCCTCCACCTCGGGAAGCTCGGACTCCGCGGCGTCCGAGAGCGACACCAGCACCGCCGACGAGGACTCCCAGGACACGTCGGCGATCGCCGCGGTGGCGATGGCGACCGCCAAGTCGCTGCTGAGCCCCAGTTCCGACGCGCCGAGCGCCGCGACGACGGTCTCCACGGCGGACTCGACCGCCGACAGCTCTTCGGACGAGGCGAGCTCGACGGTCACCACCGAGGCCGACGCGGTGGACGAGGAGGCGGCCCCCACCTTCGCCAACGTCCTGTCCAACATGGTCAGCCGGATCTTCAACCCGCTGGCCGGCACCGATCCCGACAGCCCGCCCGCGGACTCGCCCACCCTGTGGGCGCTGCTCGCCGCGGCCCGCCGGGAGATCTTCGGGACCACCTCCTCCAACATCAGCTCGGCGAGCGCCACCACCTCTGCGAACCCGACGTTCGTGCTCGACGGCTACAACGTGGTGGAAGCCGGCCCGCTGGACGTCAACACCTACTACGGCATGTACACCAACTTCCCCGGTTTCCAGGGCGTGGTGCAGGGTAGCCAGCAGTTCGACCTCGTCGACCCGGAGTCCGGGGACACCGTCGGCTCCTTCAACGCCCTGGTGAGCCGCAACAATCAGGACGGCCTCGGCAACAAGTACGTCGAGATCCTGGTCACCGACACCGTGTCGGGCACCGCGGGCACCGACGCCGGCGAGGTTCCGCCGGTCGGCTCGATCATCTCCAGCTATCGGTGGGGCAACAGCAAGTTCGGCAGCACGTACGCGTCCATGCCCTCCGGTGACACCGACGTGGTCACCTACAAGTTCAACACGCCGTTCGGGGACATCCCGCTCTTCTCGAACTTCGACGCGTCGGCGGGCTACGACGACAAGTCCGCGGCGGACCGGCCGGTCGACCTCGCCAACGGTTACTACCTCAAGCCGGAAACGCCCAACAGCACCGAATACACCGGGATCACCGGGCTTCCGCCGCTGTTCGTCGCCGTCCAGGGCACCCAGACGTTCGGGGTCTTCGACTCGGCGACCGACGAGCAGGTGGGCACCTTCGTGGGCACCGTGACCACCACGGCCGACGTTCTGGGCACCTACACCGAGGCGATCCTGGTCACCTCCACCGACGGTGCGACCAACGTCGGGACCGAGGCCGGCGACACTCCCCCGGTCGGCTCGGTGTTCAACGTCATCTACTGGGGCAGTGACGACCGGTTCGCCATCTACTCGTCGCTGCCGTCGGAGTCCGGCGACATCAACTCGACCACGCTGGTGACGCCCAAGCGGACCATCCCGATCAAGAGCATCGACTTCAACGCGTCGAGGCCCTACGACGACACAATGGAGTTGCCCGGCGGTTACACCTTCGTGCCCGTCGAGAGCACCACGCCCGTCGGCGTCAACGGACTGCCGCCCCGGGAAGCGATCGTCCAGAACTACCAGCAATACGACGTCTACGACGCCAACGACACCAAGGTCGGCAGCTTCAACGCGATCGTGACCAGCCAGTGGGACGTCGACGGCGGCACCAGCAAGGCGATCATCGTCACCGACGTCATCTCGGGCGACGTCGGCACCGCGGTCGGTGACATCCCGCCGGCGGGCTCGGTGTTCAACTTCCAGATGAACAAGTCCGGCTTCGGGTACTTCTACTCGGCGCGGCCCTCGGACTCCGGCGGCGACGCGCTCCTGTACCAGTGGGTGACCCCGCTGGGCCGGGTTCCCCTGTTCACCACGTACGACGCGGCCGCGGGCTTCTCGGAGTACACGTTCTACAACCCGCTCTCCGAGGAAGAGGAGGCGCCCGCCATGCCTCTGAACAGCGAACCCGTTCTGCTCTGAAGTTCGGCCTCATCGGCGCGGATGCCCTGCGGGGCATCCGCGCCGACCTATTCGCCGTGCACGTTCAGGCCGTGTGCGGCGGCGAACGCCAGCGCCTGGTGGATGTCGATCTTCGCCCCGCGCAGCGACGCCGTCGTCCACAGGGTGGCGTCGATCCGCGCGCCGCGCAGGTCCGCGTCGCCGAGTTTGGCCCCCGTGGTGCGCGCCCCGGACAGATCCGCGCCGCGCAGCACCGCCTTGCGCAGGTCGGCCTCCACCAGCGAGGTTTCCCGCAACCGGCACCCGCTGAGGTCCACCGCGCGCAGGTCGGCGCCGCCGAGCACCGCCAGCGTGAAATCGATCTCATCGAAGGAGACGGGCCGCAACCGGCACTCGGTGAACACCGAACCCATGAAGCTGCAGTTGCTGAATGTGCTGTGCCACAACGACGTACGGTGGAAACGGCAGTTGCGAAACGCCGATCCGCGGTGATCGGACTCGGCGAGGTCCACCCCGCTGAAGTCGCAGCCGTCGAACACGACCCGCTCGGTTCGTAACCCGTTGAGATCCGGCGCGCCCGGCGCCTCGTCGACTTGGGCGTCGTCACCGAAATCCACGCCGGCGAATTCCCGGTCCACCCAACGAATATGGTCCACGACTCAACCGGCGGCCGACAGTGATTCCAGCGCGTACTCGCTGACGGCGATCAACGCCCGCTTGGCGGACTCGCGGTCGCGGGCGTCGACGGTGATGATCGGCACGCCCTGCGCGATCGTCAGTGCCTGCCGGACGTCCTCCACCGGAAAACGCCGCGCACCGTCGAACTCGTTGACGGCGATGATGAACGGAATCCCGCGGGCCTCGAAGAAGTCGACCGCGGCGAAGCTGTCCTCCAGCCGGCGGGTGTCGACGAGCACCACCGCCCCGATCGCGCCGTGCACCAGGTCATCCCACATGAACCAGAAGCGACGCTGACCGGGGGTACCGAACAGGTAGAGCACCAGGTCGTCGTCCAGGGTGATCCGGCCGAAATCCATCGCCACCGTGGTGGTCGACTTCGCCGGGGTCGACGCCAGGCTGTCCACGGCCGCCGACGCCGCGGTCACCATCGCCTCGGTGCGCAGCGGCATGATCTCGGAGACCGCACCGACGAAGGTGGTCTTTCCGACACCGAAACCGCCGGCGACGACGATCTTGGTCGATGCGGCAGCACGCCTCTCAGAGTGCGCGTAGGCCACGCAGAGTCCTTCCTATCAATTCGCGACGCTCGTCCGCACTGGACGTCTCGGTCAGCGACGTCTGTACCTGAAGGTAACCCGAGGCGACCAGATCCCCGACCAGGACACGAGCCACCCCGAGGGGAACATCCAGGCGCGCGGAGATCTCGGCCACAGACGGACTTTCCGCGCACATCTCGACGATACGGGCACGGACGTCGCCGGCCGGCCACCGCGGATCGCCGCCCGTGGCCAGGGCGCGCACCGGGGCCTCCAGGGGCAGGTGGACCGCGGTGTCGGTGCGTCCCGCGGTCAGCGTGTAGGGGCGGACCAGGTTGGGTGCCCGCTCCGGGGAGCCACGCTGTGCAGGGTCCATCTGCGGCTCACGTAGCCGGCGCCCGGCGCCGCTCGGTGGACACCGTCGCCCCGACGCGTTCCACCAGCAGCGCCATCTCGTAGCCGACCTGGCCGATGTCGCAGGACTTCGACGCCAGCGCCGCCAGCTGGGACCCGTCGCCGACGCCCATGATCAGGACGTAGCCGTGGTCCATCTCCACCACCGACTGCAGCACCCGGCCGCCCTCGAACAACTCCGCGGCCCCCGCCGAGAGACTGGCCAGCCCGGACGTCACCGCGGCGAGCTGGTCGGCGCGTTCGGGGGGCAGGTGCTCGCTGGAGGCGACGAGCAGCCCGTCGACGGAGACCAGCACCGCATGCGCCACGCCGGGCACATCCCGGGCGAACTTCGACACCAACCAGTCCAACGGGTTGTCCTGGGGCGAACTCGACGGGTGGCTCATTGCTGATCGGATCCTCGGTTCGTGTTGTGGGCATGCGACCGCGCCGCGCGCACGCCGCCGAAATGGTTGCTCATCGAGTTGCGGATCGCGTCGGGATCCCGGTCACTGCTGTGCCGCCCGGACGGCTCGGGAGCCCCGCCCGGGACCAGCCGCGCCCCCGGTTCCCGCACCGGCAGGCCCGAGTCGGTGTGCTCGTCCACCGGCCGGGTCTCGGCCTCCGCCGCGGCGGCCCACCCGTTGTCCCACACGGTTTTCCAGTCCTGCGGTAGGGCGAGCTCGTGCGGGTCGACCAGCCACTCCGAGAGCATGTTCTGGTAGATCAGGTCGACACCGGAGGCGGTGGGGTGCGGGCTCAGTTCGTCGGCCAGCCGGCGCATGTCCGACAGGTCGATCGTCGGGGTGTCCATGTCATCGGTGTGCTCGCGCCCCTCCGGAGCGGTGCCCTCGCGCCCCTCCGGAGCGGTGTCCTCGCGCCCCTCCGGAGCGGTGCCCTCGCGCCCCTCCGGAGCGGTGCCACCGGCGGCGGAGGGCCCGGCCGGCACCCGCTCGACCCGCTCCGGAACCGCGGGTCCGGCCGGCGGCCGTGGCGCACCCTGACCACGTGCACGGCGCCGCGACCCGAAGAACCCCGAGGTGTCGGCCGGCGGTCCCGGCTCGGCGGCACCCGGGCGGGCGCCGACGTGCTGGTGCCGCGGCCCGCCCCACCACTGCTGCGCGTGGTCGGGGCGCTCCGGCGCCCCGGTGATCCCGCTGGAACCCGGGCTGCGGCGCGGCAGCAGCCCGGCCGGCTCGCCGCTTCCCGCCCCGGTGGGTGACCCCGCGGTGGGTGACCAGGGGCGCGCCTCGGGCTGCCCGGGTCCGGAGCGGGCGGACGACTCCGCAGGGGCGGGCGCGGCGAACACCTCACCGGCCATGCCCTCCACGAGCCCCGGGGGCACGTGGAGTTCGGCGGTGGTTCCCCGGCCCGTGGGCGCAGCCAGCAGGCGCACGGTCATACCGTGCCGTCGGGCCAGCCGGCCCACCACGAACAAGCCCATGTGCCGGGTGCTGTCGGGGGTGACCTCGCCGCCGGCACCGAGCCTCGTGTTGGCGATCCTCAGGTCGGCCTCGGTCATGCCCAGCCCGGCGTCGTCGATGTCGATGAGCACTCCCCCGTCGCCGGTGTGCACGGCACTGACCCGGACGGGCTCGTCCGGCGGGGAGTAGCGCAGTGCGTTGTCGATCAGCTCGGCCAGCAGATGCACGGCGTCGGCGGCGGCCACGCCCGCCAGTGAGCAGTCGGGAACGCTGCCCGTCTGCACCCGTTGATAGTCCTCGACCTCCGAGGCCGCGGCGTTGACCAGCGACGCCAACGGCACCGCGGCGCCATGCTCGCGCCCGGCGCCGGCCCCGGCGAGCACCAGCAGGTTGGCACCGTTGCGGCGCATCCGGGTGGCCAGGTGATCCAGCCGGAACAGGCTGTCGAGGCGCTGCGGGTCGGCCTCGTCGCGTTCCAGCTGGTCGATCAGCGACAACTGCTGATCGACCAGCGACCTGCTGCGACGCGAGAGCGTCTCGAACATGTCGTTGACGACGACCCTCAGCCGCGCCTCGTCCCCGGCCAGCAGCAGCGCACGCGCATGCAGCTCGTCGACGGCGTGGGCGACCTGACCGATCTCCTCGGTGGTGTGGATGGGCAGCGGGGCGGGTTCGCGTTCGTCACCGGCCTTGACCCGGTCGATCTCGGCCGGCAGTTCCTCGTGGGCGATGGCGAGCGCGCCGTCGCGCAGCCGGCGCAGCGGACGGGTCAGCGAGCGGGCCACCAGCACCACCACGGCCAGCGCGATCAGCAGCGCGGCCAGCACCAGGGCGGCGTCGCGGATGGCACTGTTGCGCTGGGCGGTGGCCTGCTCGTCGATGGTGTCGGTGATCGATGCCGTGGTGTCGGCGATCAGCTGCCGCGCGATGGCGTCGGTGGCATCGATCGACTGCAGCAAATCCGGGTTACCCAGCAGGGCGACGGCGGGATCGGCCATCATCGTCAGGCGCCGCACCATCTGGGAACGCAGGGTGTTGGCCTCCGCCGAGGCGCCGCCGAGCAGTTGGGACATGCCGATGACCGTCTGCGGCTCGGTACCGGCCAGCGTCGTCATCGCGTTGCGCAGGAACGGTTCGGGCAGCGCGGAGCCGCCCTGGATCAGCATGCGTTGCATCGACATCTGACCGTGCGAGCCGACCGCGCGGGCCAGCCCCGTGGCCTGCAGGCGCAGCTCCTCGTCGTCGACCCGGACCGAGCCGGTGATCGCGGTCTCGGCGGTCAGCAGCAGCGGCGCGAAGTCGAGCACCTGCTGGCGGATGTCGGCGGTACCGGCCATCGCCTCGTCGAGCACCCCGGCACCCATCGTCAGCAGGGTCGTCACGGCCAGACGCACGTTGGGAACGACGCCGGTCTCGGCCAGCGCGCCCTGCAGGGCCGCGCGGCTCTCGTCGAACTCCGATTTGGCCTGCGCGACATCACCGCCGGCGGCGTTGACGACCAACGCGTTCTCCAGCCCGGCCATGTAGTCGCTGATGAAGGGGACCAGGCCGGCGCGGTCGGCGGCCACCCGCAGATCGCGCGCATCGACGGCGCTGGAATAGATGCGCAGGCCGCCGAACACCGCGGCCAGCAGCAGCGGAACCAGCGCGATGGCGAAGACCTTCCAGCGCACCGGCCAGTTCGCCGGCGCCCACCGGCGCGGCCGCGTGACCACCGCCGGGCTCGGCTGCGGCGGCCCGCCCGGACCGGGGTGATCGGCTTCGGCCCCGTCGAAGAGCGTCATCGCACAGCCCCCGGCATCCGGACCGCGGGTCCGTTGGCCCGCCCGCCGGTCCCGGCGCTGTTCTGTGCTTCCGCCTGGTTCATAGACTTTTCCGGACTTTCCCGCTCGGTCGATTCGCCCACGGAGGTACGGGGGCGCAATCCGCCTGGCAATTCGAGCAGTATGACAGTCCGGGACTGGCGGTTCCACAGTTCACCCGCAACGGAAGCCCCGCGCCGATGCGCCACATCGCACGACCGGTGACATCGAGCAAACTCCCGGCGGGGCCTGGGATCATCGTGGGATGTTCCGGGTTCTGTTCTATTCGCCGCGTATCGCGCCCAACACCGGCAACGCGATCCGTATGGTCGCCGCCACGGGCGCCGAGCTGCATCTGGTCGAGCCACTCGGATTCGACCTGTCCGAACCCAGGTTGCGCCGCGCCGGGCTGGACTACCACGACCTGGCCTCGGTCACTGTGCACGCCGATCTCCCGACGGCGTGGGCGGCGTTGGGTCCGGGGCGGGTGTTCGCCTTCACCGCCGGGGCGACCCGCTCGTTCGCCGACGTCGGCTACCGACCGCACGATGTGCTGATGTTCGGACCCGAGCCCACGGGCCTGGACGCCGCGACGCTGGCCGACCCGCACATCACCGACCAGGTGCGGATCCCCATGCTGGCCGGGCGCCGGTCGCTGAACCTGTCCAACGCCGCGGCGGTGGCCGTCTACGAGGCCTGGCGCCAGCACGGATTCGCCGGGGCGACCTGAGGCTCAACCCAGTGCCGTCAGGATGCGCCGGAAATCCCGGCGATCCTGGGCGTCGAGGACCGAAAGCACCCGCTCCTCGGCCTGCGGCGTGCCGGAGTCGATGTCTGTGAGCAGCGCGGCGCCCCGGCCGGTCAGCTTGGCGGGCAGGGAACGCCCGGAGGCCACGGTGTCGGGGCGGCTGACCAGCCCCCGCCGCACGAGTCCGCGCAGCACCGTATTCATCGCCTGCGGGGACACTCCGGCGTCGCGCGCCAGTTCGGCGTTGGTCTTCCCCGGGGACTGCGAGACCATCCGCAGGCAGATGTACTCCGGGAAGCTGAGCCCCAGCGGTTCGAGCACCGTGCTGACCAGCTCGCTGCGCAGCGCCGCAGCCACCCGGTAGAGCAGGTAGCCCAGCGGCTGCTGACTGCCGGCGTTCATGTCAGGTATGTTGACATATATCAACCACGTTGATAAACCGGGTGTATGACCGAGCCGAAGATGACCGAGCCCAGTGAAGCGATGTTCGAAGCGGCCTACCGGGGGGAGGCTCCGGAGATCGGCGACGGCGGTCGCCCGCCCTGGAGCATCGGCGAACCACAGCCCGAGATCGCCGCACTGATCGAGGCCGGCAAGATCCACGGCGAGGTCCTCGATGCCGGCTGCGGCGAGGCCGCGGTGTCGATGGTGCTGGCCGAACGCGGCTTCCGCACCGTCGGCCTGGACGTGTCACCGACCGGCATCAAGCTGGCCCGCGAGGAGGCGGCCCGTCGGGGGTTGACCAACGCGACCTTCGAGGTGGCCGACATCAGCTCCTTCACCGGCTACGACGGCCGCTTCGGCACGATCATCGATTCCACGCTTTTCCACTCCATGCCGGCGAGCCTGCGCGAGGGCTATCAGCAGTCGATCGTGCGGGCGGCCGCACCCGGCGCCTCGTATATCGTGCTGGTCTTCGACCGCACGAACATGCGTGGCGACGGTCCGGTCGTCGGCGTCACCGAGGACGAGCTGCGCGATGTGGTGGGTAGGTACTGGACCATCGACGAGATCAGGCCCGCCCGCATCCATGCCAACATCCCCGACGCGGCCGGCGAGAACGCCCCGCCGTTCGGCGACATCCGCCAGGAGGACAGCGGGCGCAAGTCGGTGGCCGCCTGGCTGCTCACCGCACACCTGCCGGAGTAGCCGTCGTCCTGGGCGGTTCGGACGGGGCCGCCCGAATCGCCGGCCGGGCGTGACGCACGCTCTACCATTGACGCCATCTGGCGGTCCGGCAGGCAGGTGTGCGCGGTGCACGAAACTCCCTACGTGTTGGGCCACTCGGATCACGAGCTGGGCCGCTTGCGGCGTCAGGCGGCGATGCTCGACTCCACCACACGCGAATACCTGCTGTCGGCCGGTCTGACACCGGGGATGCGTGTCCTCGACGTGGGAAGCGGCGCCGGCGATGTCGCGTTCCTCGCGGCGGCGCTCACGACACCCGGCGGCACCGTGCTCGGCACCGACACGGCGGCGGCCGCGGTGGATGCCGCCTCGGCGACCGCCGCCGCCCGGGGCCTGTCCGAAGTCGTGCGGTTCCGGCCCGGCGACCCCGCCGAACTGACCTTCGACCAGCGATTCGACGCGATCGTCGGCCGCTACGTACTGACCTTCCAACCGGATCCCGCGGCCATGATCCGCCGACTGGCCCGGCACCTCGCACCGGGCGGCATCATCGTTTTTCACGAACCGGACTGGCGCGCCATCCGGTCCTCTCCGCCCGCGCCGCACCACGACCGCTGCTGTCGGTGGGTGCTCGAGACCCTGGACCGAACCCGGACATCCTGGAACATGGCGGATCGACTGCACGGCGCCTTCACTGAAGCCGGAATGCCGGCCCCGACGTTGAGGATGCGGACCTTCATCGGATCCGGCACCGCAGCGCAGACCTGGCTGCGCGCCCTGGTCGACATCGTCGAGACACTCCTTCCTGCGATGGAGGCACAGGGCGTGGCCACCGCGGCCGAAGCCGGACTCGGCACCCTCGCGCAGCGACTGATCGACGAGGTCGAGCAAACCTCGTCGACGGTGATCGGGCGCTCCGAGGTCGGGGCGTGGTGCCGCGTCGCCGACACCACCTAGACCAGCCCGGACGGACCGATCGTCATCGGCGCTCACGGCCCACACTCGCAGTACTGCAACGGGTTTGCCGTGGCCGAACGACTCCGAACCTCCCGGGCCGTGCCGAACGGTCACCGGTGATAGTGGCCGCCATAGCCGTACCAGTACGGGGACCAGCCGTAGGCCCGCACCTCGGGCGACGTCTGCAGACTGGCGCTGCCGTTGGACTGGCACAGCGTGGTCCGGCTACTGAGGTTCGAACACGTCGGGGTGGCCTGCGCCGCCGACGCGATCGGGGCGACAGCCAGCGACACCGCGCAGATCCCGCCGGCGGCCAGCGCGGCGATATGACTCTTCTTGATCATGATCAACAACTCCTTCGTCGTTGGGCCACTGGAGAACTCGATGCCAGTCGGCGGTTCTCCGGCGTCCCTTTCGGTTTGCTACGTTGCCGACGCTCGTCGGCGACACTGAAGCGAACCTGAAGAGAGCCCGATCAGATCGCTTCTTTCAGCCTCGCTTCAGGTCTGGGCGAGGACAATGCATGGTGTGTCCAACCAGCACGGCAAAGGCGCCGGCCCCCCGCGGGTGCTCATCGTCGAAGACTCGGTCGCGATTCGCGAGATGGTCGTGGAAGCGCTCGCCGACGCGGGCTATGTCAGTGGCGGCCGCACCCACGGCGGTGGACTCGAGGATGTGCTGGCGGCGTTCCGGCCGGACGTGGTGGTGCTCGACGTGATGCTGCCGGGTCGCGACGGGTTCGCCCTGATCGATGTGGTGCGCGGATACGGCGATGCCGGAATCGTTCTCCTGACGGCACGCGACGCCTTGGCGGACCGACTGCGCGGGCTCGACAGCGGCGCCGACGACTATCTGGTCAAACCGTTCGAGATGGCCGAGTTGCTGTCACGGGTTGCGGCGGTACTGCGGCGCCGGGGCCGGGTCTCCTCGGCTATCCAGCTCGGTGACCTGGTCCTCGACATGGACGCTTCGACGGCCAGCCGGGCCGGGGCGGTGCTGGATCTGACGGCCACCGAGCTGCGGCTGCTGTCCTATCTGGCCGATCAGCGTGGACGAGTGGTCAGCAAGGATCAGATCCTTGCCGCGGTGTGGGGCTATGACGCCTACGACCCCAATCTCGTCGAGGTCTACATCAGCGCGTTGCGGCGCAAGCTGGAGACCCATGGCCCACGCATGCTGCACACCGTGCGCGGCATCGGCTATCGACTGTCGGCGGGCGAGCGGTGAGCCCGGAAACCACGCCCACGCCGTCACTGCACCGGCGCGTGACCGTCGCCGCCGTCGGCCTCATCGCCGTACTGCTCATGCTGGTCGGCGTCCTGTTCGACATCGCCTTCGGTGCGCGCCTGACCGACGACCTCGACGACGAGCTGGCCGACCTCTTCTACGACGCGCCGGCCCTGGTGAAGCTGGGCCTCGGCCCACAGGAACTGGTGGACGTCCTGCAGGAAACCGATTTCCGGGTCCAGCTGATCGCCGCCGACGGCACCCGCTACGGCGATCCACAACTGGTGCCGGCGGACAAACACCTACACCCGTTGCCCAGGCCCGTTCCGATCGACACCGGGGCGCACACCCCGTTGCCCTGGGGCGACCTGCCGAGCCTGAAGGTGACCGGCGTCCTGGCCGATGGATCGCTGCTGACGATTCAGGCCGACACCAGCGGCATCAGCCGCACCCGCGCCGTCATGAGGCGCAACATGCTGATCGGTGCGGCGATCACGCTCGTGCTGGCCGCCGTCGTGGTGCGTTTCACGGTGGGGCGGGCGCTGTCTCCGCTGCAGCGCCTGACCACCACCGCCGACGGCATCACGCTCGGTGACCGGGGCCGCCGGCTGCATCCCGACCGGCCTCGTACCGAACTCGGACACGCCGCGGCGGCGTTCGACCGCATGCTCGATGCGCTGGAATCCGCCGAGCAGAACGAAAGGGAAGCCGCCGCGGTGGCGCGTCGCGCCGAGGCGCAGGGGCGACGTTTTCTCTCCGACGCCGCCCACGAGTTGCGGACCCCGCTCGCGGGAATCCAGGCGGTCGCCGATCAGCTCGTCGCCGGTGTCGCCCACCACTCCGATGCGCCCGACGGTGCGGACGGCGCGCGGGCGCGAACTCAGCGGCACGCCGAACTATTGGGCAATGAAACCCGAAGAGCTGCAAGGTTGGTCAACGACCTACTCGACATCGCCCGCATCGACGCCGGCCTCAGTCTGCGCCCCGAAGGCACCGACCTCGCACGCATCGTCGCCGACGAGGTGGATCGTGCGGCGATGCTGGCACCCGATGTCAGCATCGAGCACACGGGCGAGCAGGAGCTCCGCATCGACGCGGACCCGACCAGGGTCGCGCAGATACTGTCCAATCTGCTCGACAACGCCCGCCGCCACACCCCTCCGGGCGGTCGGATCCGAGTGCACCTCCAGACCCTCGACGGCACAGCGCAAGTCACGGTCACCGACACCGGGCCCGGTGTTTGCGAAAGCGACCGCGAGCGGATATTCGACCGACTGGTCCGCCTCGACGACGCCAGAGACCAGGACTCCGGTGGCGCGGGACTCGGTTTGCCGATAGCCCGGGCGCTCGCCGAGGCGCATCACGGCTCGCTGATCTGCCTGCCCGGCGGTGGCGGTGCCACGTTCCGGCTGTCACTGCCGCTGCACCAGCCGGCGCCGCGCCCCGGCACGGCCGGCGACTGAGCCCACCGAGTCACCGCGACGGCGTCGTGTGGTCGGTGTGGTGATGGCGGCGCATCGGGTCTTCCCAGTCGAACCGCAGATCGCGCAGCATCGTGTGCAGGTGGTTGCCCGTGACCGCCGGGTCGTGCTGGACCGAGAATTGGTTGCTCTGAAGAACCTCCAGAAGCAGGTCATCGACCACGGCGTAGGTGTAGTGGTGTGACCCGAACGCCTCCAACTCTCCCCCGGCCCAGGACAGCGTCAGGCTCGCGCCGTCTCGGACGGCGCTGTCGAAGCGGGCCAGACAGGCGTCACCGACAGTGGGATTCATGGCCCCGGTGTAGAAGGCGAAGGCCTGCCGGAGGTTCCACAACGCGGGTTCGCTCAGATCGGCGGCATCGATCTCGATGTGCGGGTACCCGGCGATCGCCTGCCGGTCCACCGTGGGCGACAGCGCGGCGATCATCGAGGAGGCAGGCGTGTCGAGCAGCAGCGGCGGCGCCTGGGTCATCAGGTCGGCGCCGATGAACGCCTGCCGGCGCGCCGCCTCCGGGAGGTCGCGCCAGAACTCGCGAAGGTGGTGAACGACGCCCAACATCAGCACCTGGCCGGTTGTCCAATGCCACTGCTTGTCCTTGTCGTCGGCCCCGAAGGGGGCCTCCGGGACGATCATCGGGAACGCCCCGAAGAACAGCGGCGTGGAGTGCACGTCGACCCCGCCGTCGGCGGTCTTCCGAAACGTCAGATTGAATGTGATGTGGTGTCCTTCGAACCGGACGGCCCATGCATCGTCGCCGGGGTTCCCGAAGATCCCGATCGTGTAGTTGACGAACTGTTCGTAGCGCGCCTCCAGACCGGGCGGCAGGCCCCAGCTCCAATCGATCTCGGTGCCGGTGCCGAGAAACTCCTTGGCCCCGCCGACGACGGGGTACCACGGCGCGGACGGATCCGGGTTGGGCGCCAGGTCGAACACCGATTCGGCACCGCGGGCGGTCGGATCGGCGTCGAGGATCCTGCGGATGACGTCGCCGTCGCCCACGTCCTCCATTTCACCGATGACCCGGTTGCGGTTCACGACGGCGAGCAGGGCTTGGTAGCCACCGGCCGACATCGCCCGATTCAACAGCGCGTGCGCCGCGGTGCGCTGCGGTGCCGGCATCGAGCCGATCGTGACTCCCCACCCCAACGGGCACCACTGCAGGACCGCGCAGAAGGCCTCGGTCTGGCTGGTGTCCTGTCCGCGGGTGCGCGCCGCGCTGTCGAAGGGCATGACAAGCTGAGCGCGCTGCGTTTCCGGGGTGACGGCGATGAGGTGCCGGGCCGCCCGGGCGACGTCGGCTTCGAAGTAGCTCGTTGCGTCGCCGCGCTGTGACGCCGCGCCGGCACCGTCGTCCCCGGCTTGATGCTCCTGGGAGCAGGACAGTGCCGACCCGGCCACGGTCAGCGCCGCGAGTGTGCCCAGCCCGCGCAGAGCGCTGCGCCTCGATCGGTCGACAGCCCACGGGTGGTCGTCGTCGGACTGGCTGGCCACGCTCGCACCGCCTCTGCGATAGCGCGAATCGGTGTTCTCCGGCGAAGTCTACGATTTCCACACTGCGCTCGTGCCTGCTTGGCGCGCACCGTGCCGATCTCTGCGTGGGGATTCGGCAGTGCCGCAACGACGACGAGGCTCTCCTCCCGCCGATCGCCGGTCAGGAGGAGAGCCCCGGGGGTGCGCGCGTGTCAGGTTCTCCGTTGGCTTCTCACTTGTCGTCGGGGTTCAACGCCCGGAACGCCAGGCCCGCGGCGACACCGGCGATGATCTGGGCCGTGAAGTACACCGGCAGCATCGGCAGGGTGAACAGCCCCATCGCGGCTCCGCCGAGCATCACGGCGGGGTTGAACGCGGCGCCCGACACCCCGCCGACCGCGACCGCACCGGCAGCCACGGTGAAACCGATGGCCAGCCCGTAGAACGAGTTGTCGGGGTGGTCCTTGCTGGTCGCGACGTTCAGCACGACGTAGCACAGGACGAAGGTGAACAGCAGTTCGGCGACGAATGCGGCCATCAGCGCGTGCCCCGACAGGCCGGTCGCCGCGGTCTGTCCGGCGGGCACGACGGCCAGCACGGCTCCGGCGCCGATCAGGCCGCCGACGAACTGGGCGATCCAGTAGCCGATCGCCTGGCGCGTGTCGATCCGGCCGCGCACCAGCGCGGCCACCGTGACCGCGGGGTTGTAGTGGGCGCCCGAGATGTGGCCCCCGGCGTAGATCATCGCCATCAGTACCGCGCCGATGGCCAGCGGCGCCAGCATGCTGCCGCTGCGGACACTGGCCCCGACGGTGAAGACCAGAAACAGTGTGCCGATCGCTTCGACGATGTAGCGCCCCACCGTGACGGGCAGATGGACGCCGACGCCGGCGGACCGGGCGGCGACGGTCGGGCGGGTCTCGACGGTGGCTGCGGTGGTGTCGGATGCGGTCATGATGGAAGCTCCTTTCGTCGACGACCGCTGGAACCAGACTCTCCGGCGGCGCCTGTCGGTTACTTGCGGTGTCGACGTTCGTGGGGCTACCTGAAGCGAACCTGAAGCCGGCGCCTCGGCGGTGTTTCCTTCAGGATCGCTTCAGGGAAGCGACGGGGAGCGAAACAGCCGGCCTCCGGGCCGACCCGGTCGGCTCCGGCGCCGTCAGGTCAGTCGCTGTGTCGGGCCCAGCCGACGATGAAGATGACCATCGCCGTGACCAGGGAGATGAGCACCCACAGCACGCCGAACTCGTCGAAGAGGATTCCGGTGGGAGGGTTCTCGGGGAACACCTCTCGGATCGGGATGACGGCGAACAACATCACCGCGAACCAGGCGACCATCGGCGGCTGGAACTTCTTGGCGCCCCGGGCGATGTTCACCGCGACATAGAGCGCCAACGGCGGCAGCGCCAGCAGAACGAGGCAGAGTCCGAGCGCCATGGCGATGGTGACACGCGACCTGGAGAAGGTGATGATGGCGTCGTCGTCGGCGCGATGGTAGGTGCCGGCCGGACCCATGTGGTTGTGCCCGATCTCCCAGCCGTAGATCGCGCCGGCAACCTCCATGCGCGCCGGGACAAGTCGCCGCGCATCATCGGAGCCGGCCGTGACGCTGGCGGTGATGGGCGACGTCGTATAGGTGTCGAACGGGTACCTGTTCGTGTCGCCCCACGCCCACAGGGAGACGGTGACGACCCCCGGTGCGGTCCCCTCGGAATAGGTGAACTCACCCAAACCGGTCGATGCGTACACCTGCACCGTCATATCGGTGTTGAGCAGCCCGAACTCGGGGTCGATGAACTCGGCGCCCGGAAGCAGCAACACCTCCGCCCTGAACCTGTCCTCGACGGCACGGATCGTGGTGGGCTGGAGCAGGATCACCGTCTCGCGAGTGCCCGCCAAGTCCTCGGTCTTCGGCGTCGGCGACGAACGGTCCAGTGCGAAGTACCCGATCAACATCAGGCCGAGGTAGATCGCGATGATGACCACCACGGCGACGATGCCCGGGGAGACCCGCGCCTTCCGGACAGTTCGCGAGACTGGCCCGTCCACCGCGACATCGTAACGTCATCGGGGGCACGGCAGATGGCGGTTGACACCGACGGTTGACACTGGCGGCTGACACCGACGGCTGACACTGGCGGTTGACACTCTCGCGGCGCCGACACCGCATCGCGCCCGCCCCGGCTACCAGGTGTTCCAGTGGGTGAGCTGCTCGGCGGGCAGCCGCTTGGCCCGCTTGAAGTCGGTGCCCTTGGTGTAGGCGATCGGGAACAGGCCGCCCTGGGCGTAGTCGTCGAACGGGATGCCCAGCACCTCGGCGGCCCGCTTCTCGCCGCCCTCCACCAGGTGCAGCGTCGTCCAGGCCGTGCCCAGCCCGCGGGAGCGCAGCGCCAGCATGAAACTCCACACCGCGGGCAGCAGCGAGCCCCAGTAGGACGCACTCATCCCGGACGACACGCCGTCGGGGCGACCCTCCAGGCACGGGATCAGGAAGACCGGCGCCTCCTCGAGGTGCTCGTTGAGGTATTTCGCCGAGCTCAGCACGGCGTCCATCTGCTGGTCGCGCATGTCCCCGCGTTCCGGCTTCGGCAGATCCAGGTAGGGCGTCGCGTTGGCGCGGTAGATGTCGGCCAGGGCCTTCTTCGTGGCGGGGTCGTCGACGAAGACCCACTGCCAGCCCTGGGCGTTTGATCCCGTCGGCGCCTGCAGGGCCAGGTCCAGACACTCCATCAGGACCTCGCGCGGGACCGGCTTGTCGAAGTCGAGCCGTTTGCGCACCGAGCGGGTCGTGGTCAGCACTTCATCGATGGACAGGTCGAGGGTCATACCCGCAGGCTACATTCGCGGCCCGGCGAGGCGGCCGGACTAACGGAAGTCCCGGGACCGCGAGCCCACCCGCATGTCGATGCGCCCCATCCGATCGGCCACCACGGTCACCGCACCGCTGGCGTTCTGCACGATGCCGCGGATCATCAACGCCGAGGCGGTCTGGGCCAGCCTGCGGTGCCGTGACCACACCCCCGGCGAACAGAGCACGTTGACCATGCCCGTCTCGTCCTCGAGATTGACGAACGTCACCCCCTGCGCGGTGGCCGGCCGCTGCCGGTGGGTCACCGCCCCGGCAACCAGCACCCGGGTGCCGTCGGGCACCTGCGGCAGCGCCGCGGCCGCCACCACACCGAGAGCGTCGAGATCCGCGCGCAGGAACTGCGTCGGATAGCTGTCCGGGGAGACCCCGGTGGCCCAGACGTCGGCGGCGGCCAGTTCCACCTCGCTCATCCCGGGCAGCGTCGGCACGTGCGAGGACGTCCCCACCCCGGGCAACCGGCCGGGACGTTCGACGGCCGCCGCGCCCGCCGCCCACAGGGCCTCGCGGCGGGTGATCCCGAAGCAGCCCAGGGCACCGGCGGTCGCCAGCGCCTCGGTCTGCGGGACGCTGAGCCGTACCCGGCCGGTCAGGTCCAGCAGGGAGGCGAACGCGCCGTTGGCCTCGCGTTCGTCGACGATCCGCTGGGCCAGATCCTCGCCGATGTGACGGACCGCGGCCAGGCCCAGCCGGACCTCGTCGCCACCGTTCTGCAGCCCCGGGTGTGACGTCGAGGCGTTGACATCGGGCCCGTGCACCACGACCCCGTGGCGGCGGGCGTCGGCGACCAGCGACTGCGGTGAATAGAAGCCCATCGGCTGGGCCCGCAGCAGGGCCGCGCAGAACGCCGCGGGATGGTGCAACTTCAGCCACGACGAGTAGAAGACCAACGAGGCGAAGCTCAACGAATGGCTTTCCGGGAAGCCGAAATTGGCGAAGGCCTCCAGTTTCTCGTAGATCCGTTCGGCCACCTCGCCGGTGATGCCGTGCCGCTGCGCCATCCCGGCGTAGAACCGGTCCCGCAGCCGTCGCATCTTCTCGGTCGAGCGCTTGGAGCCCATGGCCCGGCGCAGCTGGTCGGCCTCGGCGGCCGAGAACCCCGCACAGTCCACCGCCAGCTGCATGAGCTGCTCCTGGAACAGCGGCACCCCCAGCGTCTTGCGCAGGGCGGGCTCCATCGCCGGATGGTCGTAGGTGACGGGTTCGAGTCCGTTGCGCCGCTTGATGTAGGGGTGCACCGAACCGCCCTGGATGGGGCCGGGGCGGATCAGCGCCACCTCGACCACCAGGTCGTAGAACACCCGCGGTTTCAGCCGCGGCAGGGTAGCCATCTGGGCCCGCGACTCCACCTGGAACACCCCGACGGAATCGGCGCGCTGCAGCATCTCGTAGACCGCCGGTTCGGACAGGTCCAGCCGGGCGAAGTCGACCTCGACGCCCTTGTGCTCGGCCAGCAGGTCCACGGCGTAGTGCAACGCCGAGAGCATGCCCAGCCCCAGCAGGTCGAACTTGACCAAACCGATTGCCGCGCAGTCATCCTTGTCCCACTGCAACACACTGCGGTTGTCCATGCGCGCCCACTCCACCGGACACACGTCGGCGATCGGCCGGTCACAGATGACCATCCCCCCGGAGTGGATGCCCATGTGCCGCGGCAGGTTCTTGATCTCGCCGGCCAGGTCGATCACCGATTCGGGGATGCCCTCGACGTGGTCGGCGTCGGCCAGGTTGCCCCACCCCCCGATCTGCTTGCTCCAGGCGTCCTGCTGTCCCTGGGAGAACCCCAGCGCGCGGGCCATGTCCCGGACCGCGCTGCGCCCCCGATAGGTGATGACGTTGGCGACCTGGGCGGCGTTGTCGCGGCCGTACCGCTCATAGACGTACTGGATGACGTGCTCGCGCAGGTCGGATTCGATGTCGATGTCGATGTCGGGTGGCCCGTCGCGCGCCGGTGACAGGAACCGCTCGAAGAGCAGCTCGTTGGCGATCGGGTCCACGGCGGTGACTCCGAGGGCGTAGCAGACCGCCGAGTTGGCCGCCGATCCCCGGCCCTGGCACAGGATCCCGTTCTCCCGGCAGAACCGGGTGATGTCGTGAACCACCAGGAAATAGCCGGGAAACTTCAGCTCGGCGATGATCGCCAGTTCCTTCTCGATCTGGGCGTAGGCCCGCGGCGCCGACGCCCGCGGCCCGTACCGACCCGCGGCGCCGGCCAGTACCAGCTCGCGCAGCCAGCTGTCCTCGGTGTGTCCGTCGGGGACGTCAAACGGCGGCAGCTGCGGGGCGATGAGCGTCAGCTCGAACGCGCACTGCTCGCCGAGTTCGGCCGCCGCGGTGACCGCGCCGGGACAGTGGGACAGCAGCCGGGCCAGCTCGTCCCCGGACCTCAGATGGGCCCCGCCCAGCGGCGCCAGCCACCCCTCCGCCTGGTCGAGGGACCGGCGGGCCCGGATGGCCCCCATCGCCATGGCCAGCCGACCCCGGGACGGGCCGGCGAAGTGCGCCCCGGTGGTCGCCACGATCCCGACACCGAAGCGCGCCGCGAGTTCGGCCAGGGCCGCATTTCGCTCCCCGTCGAGGGGGTGTCCGTGGCAGGTGAGCTCGACGCTGACCCGGTCGGCGCCGAACCGGTCCACCAGCCCGGCCAGCGCCGCCGCGGCCGCTTCCGGGCCACTCGCCGAATATGCCTGTTGGACATGACCTTTGCGACAGCCGGTGAGGATGTGCCAGTGTCCACCCGCACTCTCGGCTAGGACGTCGAAGTCATACCGTGGCCGGCCCTTCTCCCCGCCGGCCAGATGCGCGGCCGCCAGCTGCCGGGACAGTCGGCGATACCCCTCCGGGCCGCGGGCCAGCACCAGCAGATGCGGGCCCGGCGGGTCGGGGTGCTCGGTGCGCGCCACGTTGCCCAGGGACAGTTCGGCGCCGAACACGGTGGCCATCTCCAGCTCCTTGGCCGCCTCGGCGAACCGGACCACACCGTAGAGACCGTCGTGGTCGGTCAGGGCGATGGCGCGCAGATCCAGGCGCACCGCCTCCTCGACGAGTTCCTCGGGAGTGCTCGCCCCGTCGAGGAAGCTGAAGGCCGAGTGCGCGTGCAGCTCGGCGTAGGGAACACGCGAGCGGGCCTGCACCGGCCCGGGGACCGGTTGGTAGGGCACCCGCCTGCTCGACCAGGCCGGGCTGTCACCCCCGTCGCCGGCAGGCTCACCGAGGGGCAGGCCGGCACGGCGCGGCTTGCTGTTGAGTACGCGCTGCATCTCCGCCCAGCTGGGCGGGCCGTTGTGCCAGCCCACCCCGCCAGGGTATCGAACATCAGTTCGATTCGGAAAGGGGCAGCTGCGCCCGCACGCCCTGCACCCAGGCCCGCACCGCGACGGGATCGCGCCAGTCCCCCGCGTGCGTCTTGGCCAGCGCACTGGCCGGGAAGCCACGCACGTCGGCGTCCAGCGCCCCGCCGAAGGTCTTGTGCCCGCGCGCCCCGATCCGGGCCGCCAGCTTGGCCACCTGGCGCACCGGGGCTATCTCACCCTGGGCCGCCGAGTCGTCCAGCGGGCCGCTGCTGACCAGCCAGACCGGCTTTCCGCGCAGCTCTGCGGCGTGCCGCCGGACGAACCGGCGCGCATGACGGTGCCACCTGTTGGCATACAGCGCTCCGGCGACCACCACCGCGTCGAACCCGCTCAGGTCGTGCACATCGCCGGCGCGCACCACGTCGACCTCGGCGCCCGCGTCGGCGAACGCGTCGCCGATCATCACCGCAAGCCCGGCGGTGGCGCCGCGCTTGGATCCGTAGGCGATCAGGACACGCATCGCCACACCCCCCTCGATCTACTCGATGTTCGTCTTGACCGTGCGCAGGGTGGCCCGCATGATGTGCCCCACGAAGGGCCGGATCAGCCACCAGTAGCGCAGGAAACGTCGCTGCGCCACCGAATCGGTGGTGGCGGTGCGGCATTCGTAGCTGAGCAGCGTTCCGTGCCCATAGGGCCGCACCGAGAAGTTCGCGGCGATCTTGCCCCAGCCGGGCTCGTCGAATGCGGCGAACCGCTCCGCGTCCCATCCGGTCACGTCGTACCACTCGATCACCGGTTGCCAGAACCGGCCCACCGCAACGAAGGCGAACTCACTCCCGGATTCACCCAACACCAGCCAACCGGGCAGCCCGCCCTCCCCGACCACTACTCTCGGCGCCACCGGAACCGCCGTGCCCGACAAGCGTGCGGGCAACCCCCGCAACCACATCGAGGCGTCCAGCAGAGGCGAGCGCACCGTCAGCAGGTCGAGGCTCTGCACCGCCTGCAGGGTGTCGCCCGGGTCGGCCCCGACCACCAGATGTTCGGCGAGCACCACGTCGAAGCGCGGCAGGACGGCGTCCAGGATCGTCTCGGTCGGTGCCCTGTCCAGTGCCTCGTCGGCCGCGCTCTCGGTCATGACCCCATCGTCGGCCTTCGCCGCCCGTCCGGATAGGGTCGCTGGTCCCCGGGCGCACCGCGTCCGGCCCTCTTACCCACGGCCGAAATGGACGGGCCGAGAGTAGGCATAGGTTGGGCCCTGGATTGGGCCCTGGATAAGGCCCTGGATTAAGCCTTGGATTAGGCCCTGGATTAGGCATAGTGAAGTGAACGGGATCTCACCGCGGAGGTACGGGTCATGGAACACTTGTCGGCCCTCGACGCCGGGTTCCTGGAGGTCGAGGACTCCGACCCGCACATCAGCATGGCCATCGGCGGGGTGTCGGTGCTCGATGGTCCCGTCCCCGACTTCGACGAGCTGGTCACCGCACTGACCGAGCGGCTGGTGACCGTCCCGCGGCTGCGTCGGGTGCTGCGCACCCACCGCTTCGATCTGGAACCACCGGAATGGGTCGAGCGCACCGGGCTGGATCTGCGCCACCACTTCCGCCGCACCGCGTTGCCGCAGCCCGGCGACGACGCGACCCTGTTCCGCGCTATCGCCGACATCTTCGAGCGGCGCCTGGACCGGGACCACCCGCTGTGGGAGTGCTGGGTCATCGAGGGCCTGGCGCAGGACCGCTGGGCGCTGGTGATGAAGGTGCACCACTGCATCGCCGACGGGATCTCCGCCACCCGGATGGTGACCGGGCTGTCCGACAACGGGGCGTCGGCCACCACCTTCGCCACCGATATCAACGCCACCGATATCAACGCCACCGACATCAACGCCACCAAGAGCGCTGCGGCCACCGGAGCGGGCCGGTCGCTGCCGCTCAACCCGCTGGACTGGGGGCGCGGCGCGGTGGAGCTGTCGGCCACCGCCACCACCGTGGCCGCCCGGGCGCTGCGGGGCACCGTCGAGGTGGTGTCCGGGCTGGTGAGCCCGGCGGCGGCGAGCTCGCTCAACGGACCCGTCAGCACGCTGCGGCGCTATCACGCCGCCCGCGTCTCGCTCTCGGAGGTCAACGCCGTCTGCGCCGCCTTCGACGCGACCCTCAACGACGTCGCGCTGACCGCCATCACCCAGGGCTACCGCGAGGTGCTGCTGCGCCGGGGCGAGCGCCCCGACCGCACGTCGCTGCGCACGCTGGTCCCGGTCTCGGTGCGGCAGACCGAGGATCTGGACACCCCCGACAACCGGGTCTCGATCATGCTGCCGCTGCTGCCGGTGGACCGGGCCAACCCGCTCGATCAGCTGCGCCTCGTGCGCTCGCGGATGTCCAGGGCCAAGTCCAGCGGCCAGAAGCAGGCCGGCAGTTCGGTGGTGGGCGTCGCCGGCCTGCTGCCGTTCCCGCTGACCGCCTGGGCGGTGCGACTGCTCAGCCGGTTGCCACAACGTGGGGTGGTCAGCCTGGCCACCAACGTGCCCGGGCCCCGCC
This sequence comes from Mycolicibacterium palauense, assembly GCF_002592005.1. Classification (GTDB taxonomy): domain Bacteria; phylum Actinomycetota; class Actinomycetes; order Mycobacteriales; family Mycobacteriaceae; genus Mycobacterium; species Mycobacterium palauense. The sequence continues at coordinate 173,137 of NZ_NVQF01000001.1, forward strand.
AACGGCTGCAGGTGCTGGGCCGCGACGTGGTGCGCATGCTGCCCGTCCCACCCATCGCCCTGCACCTGCGCAGCGGCATCGCCATGCTCAGCTACGGCGACGACCTCACCTTCGGCATCGTCGCCGACTACGACAGCGCACCCGATCTCGACGTGCTCGCCACCGGGATCGAACGGTCGGTGGCGCGGCTGGCCGAACTCGCGGCCAAACGGTGATTTCGGTGCAGTACGTCCCGCCCAGCGGGACCTACTGCACCGAAATCACGTGCGGGTCGACTCCAACAGCAGCCTGCGCTCGGCGGCGGCCACGGTGTGGCGGGCGGCCGGGGCGGCGTCGGGGTTGACCGAGATCGACGTGATGCCCATGGCGACCAGCTTCTCGGCGAACGCCGGGTCCGTCGACGGGCGCTGCCCGCACAGCGAGGACGTGATGCCGTGCGTGCGTGCGGTGGAGACGATCCGGCCGATCGCGTCGAGCACCGCGCCGTCGGCCTCGTCGAACACCTCGGCGCAGATCTCCGAATCCCGGTCCACGCCGAGCATCAGCTGGGTCAGGTCGTTGCTGCCGATGGACACCCCGTCGATGCCCATGCCAATGTACTCCGGCAGCCAGTGCACCACCGAAGGCACCTCGGCCATCACCCACCGGTGCAGACCGCGCTGCCTGCCGGCCGGACTGGCGTCGACCAACGCCAGGCACTCCTCCAGCTCCCACTTGGTGCGCACGAAGGGGATCATCAGCCCGAGGTTCGGGCTGCTCTCCCGGATCTGCGCCAGGGCCTGCAGTTCCAGGTTGAACAGCTCGGGATCCTTGATGTAGCGGAAGCACCCCCGGTAGCCGATCATCGGGTTGTGCTCGACGGGCTCGTAGGCCTCGCCGCCCACCAGCTTGCGGAACTCGTTGCTGCGGAAGTCGGTGGCACGGTAGATCACCGGCCGCGGCGCGAACGCGGCGGCGATCCGGCCGACCGATTCGACCAGCGCCCGCACCACCGCGTCACCCTCGCCGTGCGCGATCAGGTCGTGCGGGTGACGCCCGCCCAGCGCCTCGGTGAGGATGAACTCCGCCCGCAGCAGGCCCACCCCGTCCACATCACCGGCCGCGACACGCTCGGCGGTGTCCGGCATGGCGAGGTTGACGTAGATCCTCGTGGCGGTCACCTCGGCGGCCGGACCCGCCGGCGCGGCCGGCCGGTCCTCGGCCTTGACCGTGGGTGCGGCGGCCGCCCCGGCGAGCACCTTTCCGTGCGTGCCGTCGACGGTGACGACCGTGCCCGGCTCCAGGTCCTTGGTCGCGCTGCGCGCACCGACCACACAGGGCACCCCGAGTTCGCGCGCCACGATGGCCGCGTGACAGGTCATGCCACCGGCGTCGGTGACGACCGCGGCCGCCCGGCGCAGCGTCGGCAGCCAGTCCGGGTTGGTCATCGGCGCCACCAGGATCTCGCCGTCGACCAGCTGCCCGCCCTCGTCGGGACTGCGCAGCACCCGCACCGTGCCCGAGGCGGTGCCCGGCGCCGCGGCCAACCCGCGGGCCAGCTCGGTCCCCACGGCCGGTCCCCCGTTGCCGAGCGTGGTGATCGGGCGGGCCTGCACCAGCCAGGTGTCGCCGGCCGGGTCCACCGCCCACTCGATGTCCTGCGGGGTGCCGTGGTGGCGTTCCACCGCGACCGCCAGCTCGGCGACCCGGTGCAGTGCGGCGCCGTCGAGGACGCGGGCATCGGCCTGCTCGGGGCTCAGCGGCTCGTTGCGGTCATGGCCGTCGGCACCGCGCACGATCTGGAAGTCCTGGTGGCCGATGTGGGCGTCGAGTTCCTTCAGCGTGGCCTTGTCGACGGTGTACGTGTCCGGCTGGACCAGGCCCGACACCACGACCTCACCCAGCCCGAACGCACCCTCGATCACCACGTGCTCGCGGTCGCCGCTGCTGGGGTCGGCGGTGAAGGCCACTCCCGACCGCTGCGAGGTGACCATGCGCTGCACGACCACCGCCATGGCCGGTTCGGCCTCGAAGCCGCGGCTGGCCCGGTAGGCCACCACGCGGGGCCCGAACAGCGACATCCAGCACTTGAGCACCGCATCGACCAGCTCGTCGTCACCGGTGATGTCGGTCAGCGTGGCGTTCATCCCCGCGAAAGAGGCGTCGCGTCCGTCCTCGCCGGTCGCCGACGAGCGCACCGCCACCGCCACGTTGTCACCCAGTCGGTGGTAGGCGGCCAGCAGCTCGGTGCGCACCTCGTCGGCGACGCCGGCCTTGGCGACCAGGTCGGCCATCTGCCGGCACAGGGTGGTCAGTTCGTCGGAGTCGGCGATCACCCCCAGCGCCCGACGGTGCAGCTCCGCGAGTTCCTCGGCGACACCGCCCGCCCGCATCGAGACGCGGTAGCAGTCCCGCAGCAGCACGAATCCGGGAGGCACCGGCAGACCGGCACTCACCAGCTCGCCCAGATTGGCCCCCTTGCCACCGGCCTCCTCGGCGTCGGCGAGACTGAGTTTGGTGAAATCGCGGACCTGTGCCGCCATCGTCGCGGTCTGCTGTGCTTCGGTCATGGCTGCCTCCCGGTCGAATCACTCTGATCGTGCCGCCGCGACGCCGCCCGGCACCAGCGGTCGCAGGGCTCGCACCTCCGGTCGGATGGTCACCGCGCGCAGGGACCAATGGCCGCCCCGCCGGTGCGAAATCGGGGACTTCAGAATCTGGGCACGGCGGGTACCGGGTGCTGAGATGAAGGAGAGCACCAGCACCGAAGATCTCCGGCCGAGATAACCCACAATCCCGCGGTCCCGGGACGTGTCGGCCCCGGGACCGCGGCCCTAACTCCGGGAGGGCCACGATGAGTCCCGCGACCACCTCCACGTCCCGACGCAACGAACCCCGCCCGCTGTTCCGCGACCGGCGCGAAGCCGGCCGGGTGCTGGCCCGGCTGCTGGACTCCTACCGGGGCCGGCCCGACGTGATCGTCCTCGGGCTGGCCCGCGGCGGGGTCCCGGTCGCCTTCGAGGTGGCCCGGGCGCTGGGCGCCCCGCTCGACGCCTACGTCGTGCGCAAGCTGGGCGCGCCCGGGCACGAGGAATTCGCCGTCGGCGCGCTCGCCGGAGGCGGGCGGGTGGTGCTCAACGACGACGTGGTCCGCGCTCTGCGCGTCACCCCCACGCAGCTGCGCGAGGTCGCCGAGCGCGAGACCCGCGAACTGCATCGGCGCGAGGCCACCTACCGCGGCGAACGACCGCCGGTGGACGTCGCCGGCAAGACCGTCATCCTCGTCGACGACGGCCTGGCCACCGGGGCGAGCATGCGGGCCGCGGTCATCGCGCTGCGCGAGTGCGAACCCGCCCAGATCGTGGTGGCGGTCCCGGCCGCGCCGGAGTCCACCTGCCGCGAGTTCGCCGGCATGGTCGACGACATGGTGTGCGCCTCGATGCCCACGCCGTTTCTGGCGGTCGGCGAATCCTACTGGGACTTCAGCCAGACCAGCGACGACGAGGTGCGCTCCCTGCTGTCGGCGCCCACCACACCCCCGGCGAGCGCCCCGACACCGACGGCGCCGGAGACACCGGCCCAGTCGATCGCCCGGGTGGCCGTCGACGCCCCCGGCGGAGTGCCGCCCGCCGACGTACTCGACGACCTGATCGGCGATGCCCGGGTCGTGCTCATCGGCGAGAGCTCGCACGGCACCCACGAGTTCTACGAGGCGCGCGCCGAGATCACCAAATGGCTCATCGAGCACAAGGGATTCACCGCGGTGGCCGCCGAGGCGGACTGGCCCGACGCCTACCGGGTCAACCGCTACGCGCACGGCCTGGGCGGCGACACCACCGCCGAGGAGGCCCTCTCGGGATTCGAGCGGTTCCCGGCCTGGATGTGGCGCAACGAGGTGGTCCGCGACTTCGTGACCTGGCTGCGCTGGCACAACCAGCGCCAGTCGTCCTACGCCGACGGCCTGCCGGCCGGGTTCTACGGGCTGGACCTCTACAGCCTGCACCGCTCGATCCAGGAGGTGATCGGCTACCTGGACAGGGTGGATCCGGCGGCGGCCGAACGCGCCCGCGCCCGCTACGCCTGCTTCGATCACGCCTCACCCGAGGACGGGCAGGCCTACGGCTACGCGGCCGCGTTCGGGGCCGGCCCGTCGTGCGAACACGAGGCCGTCGCCCAGCTGGTCGAGGTGCACCGCAACGCCCTGGAGTACCTGCGCAGCGACGGGCTGGTCGCCGAGGACGAACTGTTCTGCGCGCAGCAGAACGCCCAGACGGTGCGAAACGCCGAGGAGTACTACCGGACCATGTTCGGCGGACGGGTCACCTCGTGGAACCTGCGCGACGAGCACATGGCCCAGACCCTGGATGCCCTGCTGGCCCATCTGGACCGCCACCGCGGCGCCCGCGGCGGCACACCGGCACGGATCGTGGTGTGGGCACACAACTCCCACGTCGGCGACGCCCGGGCCACCGAGGTCGGCGGCGACGGCCAGCTCACCCTGGGTCAGCTCGTCCGGCAGCGCTACGGCACCAAGGCCCGGCTGATCGGCTTCTCGACCTACAGCGGCACCGTCACCGCCGCGAGCAGCTGGGGCGGCCAGGCGCAGCGCAAGACGGTCCGCCCGGCGCTGCCCGGTAGCGTCGAGGAGGTGTTCCACCACACCGAGCTGCCCTCGTTCCTGGTGCCGATGCACGACGCGGGCGCGGCCGCCGAGACCCTGGAGACGGTGCGGCTGGCGCGCGCGATCGGCGTGATCTACCTTCCGGCCACCGAACGGCAGAGCCACTATTACCACGTGCGGCCCTCCGATCAGTACGACGCCATGATCCACATCGACCACACCCGGGCCCTGCACCCGCTGGAGCCGAGCAGTGTCTGGATCGCCGGTGAGACCCCGGAGACCTATCCGAGCGGACTGTGAACGCGATGATCGTCACGCTGACGATGAACCCTGCGCTCGACATCACCACCGAGATCGGCACCGTCCAGCCGACCCACAAGATGCGCTGCGGCACACCGCAGTACGATCCCGGCGGCGGCGGCATCAACGTGGCGCGGGTGGCGCGGGTGCTCGGCGCGCCGGTGTCGGCGATCTTTCCCGCCGGCGGTGTCACCGGCGAGGCGCTGAGCCGGCTGCTCGGGATGGCCGGAATACCCGCCGACCGCATTCCGATCGCCGAGCCCACCCGGGAGAGCTTCACCGTCAACGAACTCAGCACCGGCAAGCAGTTCCGGTTCATCCTGCCCGGGCCCGTGCTCACCGACGCCGAGCAGATCGAGTGCCTGGACCGGCTGCGCCACACCGTCGGGGTCGCCGACTACGTGGTGGCCAGCGGCAGTCTGCCGCCGGGGGTGCCCGCGGACTTCTACCAGCGCGTCGCCGACATCTGCGCGGAATTCGGCACGCCGCTGATCCTGGACAGCTCCGGGGACTGCCTGAAATACCTCGACACCGCGGTGCTGCTGCTCAAGCCGAGCCTGCGCGAGTTGAACGAACACTGCGGGCGCTCGCTGACCACCGAGGCCGACCAGATCGCCGCGGCGCGGTCGGTCATCGACGCCGGTCACGCCGACAACGTCGTGGTCTCGCTCGGCGGCCGTGGGGCGCTGCTGGTCTCGGCCGCCGAGGCGGTGCGGTTCGGCGTGATTCCGGTTCAGTCGCGCAGCGGAGTCGGGGCCGGCGACGCGATGGTCGCCGGCATCACCGTCGGCCTGCTGCGCGGTTGGCCGCTGCAGAAGGCGGTGCTGCTGGGCACCGCCACCGGGGCGGCGACCCTGCTGACCCCGGGCACCGAGGTCTGCGACCGCGACGACGTCGAACGGCTCTTCGGCGAGGCCCCCGAACCGGTGCCGGTCGGCTGAGCCGGCTGCGTTCGCCCGGAGCCCCGCGTCAGCGCGCCACGATCACCGGCATCCGAACCGATTGCGCCACCGAGGCACTGACCGACCCCAGCAGCATCCCGGCGAATCCGCCGCGGCCGTGACTGCCGACGACCAGCAGCTGGGCGTTCTTGGACTCCTCGAGCAGGGCGCGCGCCGGCCGGGCCCATTCGACGACCCGGCGCACCGCGACGTCCGGATAGCGTTCGCGCCAGCCGGCCAGCCGCTCCCCGAGCACCTCGTGGGCCTGCTGTTCCAGCGCGTTGTAGTCCAGGCCGGGCATCTCGATCACGTCGGAGTCGCTGATGGCATGCACGGCCACCAGGTCGACACCCCGGCGCGAGGCCGCGTCGAAGGCGATCCCGGTGGCTTCTTCGGAGGCGCGCGACCCGTCGATACCGACGACGACCGGAGCCTGGGCCGGGTTCTCCATCAGCGGGTCCTCGTCGTGGATGACCGCCACCGGGCAGTGCGCATGGCGCACCAGCCCCGAACTGACCGAGCCCAGCAGACCACGCGCCAGCGCACCGCGACCGCGGCTTCCGACGACCACCAACTCGGAATCCTTGCTGAGGTCCACCATGGTCGGCAGGGTGGGGCCGACCGGCATCTCGGTGTGCACCCGCACCCCGCCCCGGTCCTCGGCCGCCGCCTTGGCCACCTCCGCGGCTTCGTCGAGCATCTTGCGGCCCTGCCGGTCCTGCCACTGCGCGTACTCCGGCGGCATCGGCACCTCGGGCCAGGCCATCATCAGCGGCGGACTCAACACATAGGCCAACGTCAGCGGGACGTTTCGCAGTGCAGCCTCACGCGCGGCCCAATCTACGGCCACCTTCGCCGGCGCCGACCCGTCGACCCCGACCAGGATGCCCCGATGCGCTGCGGGAGTGGACATTTCGTTCTCCTTCCGCCGATCGCGGTCAACGTCGACCACAATCCGCCATCGACGGTACCGACCTGAGGCACCACGGGTAAGGGAAACAGGTAACCAATGCGGGGCCGTCCGTCCCGGCCCCGCCGGCGTGACCTCACGTTACCGTGGAGGTCGTTATGCGGGTATCCATCGACGTGCGCCGCCACCGAGCCGTGCTGTTCGACCTCGACGGTGTCGTCACCGACACCGCGGTGGTGCACGCCGCGGCCTGGCGGGATCTGTTCGACGGCATGTTCGCCCGCCGGGGCGCCCGCCCCGGTGAGGACGCCTCGCCGTTCACCGACACCGACTACCTGCACTACGTGGACGGCAAGTCCCGCCTCGACGGCGTGCGCGACTTCCTCGCCGCCCGCAATGTCTCGCTGCCCGAGGGCGACCCCGACGACGACGGCGAGTCCACGATCTACGGTCTGGCCAACCGCAAACAGGCGGCGTTCCTGCGGGCGCTGGAGCACGGTGTCCCCGCCTTCGAGACCACGGTGGCGCTGATCTGCCGGCTGCGCGCCGCCGGCGTCGCCGTCGCGATCTACTCCGCGAGCCGCAACTGCCGGCAGGTGCTGCGGGTCGCCGGTGTCGAGGACCTGTTCCCGGTCGTCGTCGACGGCGTGGAGGCCGAGCGGTTGGGCCTACCCGGCAAACCCGACCCGGCGGTGCTGATCGAAGCGGCCCGCCGCCTCGGGGTGCCCCCGGACCGGAGCGTGGTCGTCGAGGACGCCGAGGCCGGGGTGCAGGCCGGCCACCGCGGCGGGTTCGCGCTGGTGATCGGTGTGGACCGGCACGGCCCGGAAGACAGCGCCGCGGAGGCGCTGCGCAGCTGCGGGGCCGACACCGTGGTCACCGACCTGGGTGAGGTGGGTGTCCGCAACGGCTTCGTGCCCGCGACCGCGCTGCCCGACGCCCGGGGCTGCTTCGACGAGATCGCCACACTGTTGATCGGGCGCACGCCGGCGGTGATCGTGGAGTCGCGGTTGCTCGACGGCCCGGCTCCCGAGTTGGCCCGGCTGGCCGCCCACTGCCCGGTGGCCACCGTCGGCGGCGAACCGGACGCCACCGCCGGTGTCCGGCACCTCGGCGAATTCACCGATCTCGCGTCGGCGGTCGAGGCCATGTCCGACGACGGGACCCGGCTACTGCCGATCGTCGTCGGCTCCGGGCCCGGGGCCGAGGACGGTTTCGACCGGGTGCGCTTCCACGGGGTGGGCATCGTGGTCGGCACCGGCGACGACGCCGCCAGGCCGACCGCGGCGCGCTTCGCGCTGGACGCCCCACAGCACGTGCGGGCGCTGCTGGACCGGCTGGCCGACCACCTCGACACGGTCACGGCACAGGTCGACGACCCGTGGCTGCTCACGTTCGAGGGCTACCACCCCGATCAGGAGCGGTTGCGCGAGGCCCTGTGCACCACCGGTAACGGTGTCTTCGCCACCCGCGGGTGCGCCCCCGAGGCCCGCCCCGGCGTCCACCACTACCCGGGCACCTACCACGCGGGAATCTTCAACCGCCTCTCCGACACGGTCTCCGGTAAACAGGTCGACAACGAGAGCATGGTCAACCTCCCCAACTGGCTTGCGCTGACGTTCCGGGTCGACGGCGGGCCGTGGTTCGACATCGACGGGGTCGAGGTGCTCGCCTACCACCAGAGGATCGATCTGCAGCGCGCGGTGTTGATCCGTGAGTTCCGGGTACGCGACGACGACGGGCGGATCACCCGGTTGACCCAGCGCCGGTTCACCTCCATGCACTGCCCGCACGTGGCCGCACTGGAGTGCATCCTGGTCGCCGAGAACTACAGCGGCAACGTCGAATTCCTCACCGCCGTGGACATCGACGTCGAGAACGACGGGGTCGCACGCTACCGGGGCCTGTCCGGACGGCACCTGGCCATCCGCGAGGCCGGTGAGCTGGGCGCCGATTCCGTTGTGGTGGCCGCCGACACGGTGCAGTCCCGGATCGGGGTGGCGGTCGGCGCGCGCACCACCTTCTGGGGCCCGGACGGGCCCGCCGCGGTGACCCGGCGGTTCTTCTCCGACGACCACCGGGTGGGGCACGTGGTCGCGGTGCCCGTCACCGGGGGCGAGCCCGTCACCGTCGAGAAGACCGCGGTGCTGATGACCGACCGTGACCCCGCGATGGCCGAATCCGCCGAGCAGGCCCGTCGGTGCCTGCCGGGTCTCGGCCGCTTCGCCGAGCTGTACGGCGCGCACTGCACCTCGTGGGACCGGTTGTGGGAGCAGCTGTACATCGATCTCGACGCCGACCTCGACGATCTGCGGGTGCTGCGCTTCCACCTGATGCACATGCTGCAGACCGTGTCCACGCACACCGGCGACCTCGATGCCGGTGTGCCCGCGCGGGGCCTGCACGGCGAGGCCTACCGCGGGCACATCTTCTGGGACGAGCTGTTCGTGTTCCCGGTGCTGAACCTGCGCATCCCCTCGGTCACCCGGGCGCTGCTGACCTACCGCTACCGGCGGTTGCCCGCGGCACGGCGCGCGGCCGCCGAGGCCGGCCACCGCGGTGCGATGTTCCCGTGGCAGTCCGGCAACGACGGCAGCGAGGACAGCCAGCGGCTGCACCTGAATCCGATGTCGGGCCGGTGGAACCCCGACGCCAGCTTTCGCGCGCACCACATCGGCATCGCGGTGGCCTACAACGTGTGGCAGTACTACCAGTCCACCGGCGACGTCGATTTCCTGGTTGCCGAGGGCGCCGAGATGATGGTCGACATCGCCCGGTTCTGGGTGAGCCTGGCCCGGTTCGACCCCGACCGCGACAGATACGTCATCCGCGGGGTGATCGGGCCCGACGAGTTCCATTCCGGATACCCGGGCCGGCCGTTCGAAGGCGTCGACAACAACGCCTACACGAATGTGATGGCCACCTGGGTGATCACCCGCGCCCTGGACGCCCTGGCCCTGCTGGCGTTCGGTGACCGGCTGGCGCTGGTGGAGAGGCTCGGGCTGAGCGAGGAGGAACTTGCACGTTTCGACGACGTGAGCCGGCGCATGTTCGTGCCGTTCCACGACGGGGTGATCAGCCAGTTCGAGGGTTACGCCGAGCTCGAGGAGCTCGACTGGGACGAGTACCGGCGGCGCTACACGGACATCGCGCGGCTGGATCGCATCCTGGAATCCGAGAACGACGACATCAACCGCTACAAGGCGGCCAAGCAGGCCGACGTGCTGATGCTGCTCTATCTGCTCTCGGCCGACGAGCTGCGAGAGCTGTTGGACCGGCTGGGTTACCGGTTCACCCCGGACCAGATCCCCCGGACCGTCGAGTACTACCTGCAGCGGACCTCGCACGGCTCGACGCTGTCGGCCGTCGTGCACGCCTGGGTGCTGGCCCGCGGTAACCGCCATCAGGCGATGAAGTTCTTCGGCGACGTGCTGCGCTCGGATCTCACCGACATCCAGGGGGGCACCACCGCCGAGGGGATCCACCTGGCCGCGATGGCGGGCAGCATCGACCTGGTACAGCGGTGCTTCACCGGCCTGGAAATGCGCGCGGACCGGCTCGTTCTCAATCCGATGTGGCCCGAATCACTAGGACCACTGGTGTTTCCGATCTACTACCGGGGTCAGCGCCTGCACGTGCGGGTACTGGGCCGCGGTGTGGAGGTCAGCGCCGATTCCGACCACGCGATGTCGGTGAAGGTGCAGTGCCACGGCCGGGTACGGCGGTTGGCGGCCGGCAACACCATCCGGTTCGACTGAGGGCCCGGCCGGCACGCGGCTAGGCGCTCAGGCACAGCTCCTGGGCTTCGGCGACCGAATCGGCCAGGGGGCGTTCGGTATTGATCCGGGCAAGGCCGCGCCACGGGTCTTCGGCCCCGCCGTGCTCGCCGGAGTTGTCCGCACCGTGCAGGGCCTCGGCGATGTCTGCGGTGGCGTCCGAATTGCTGCCGGTCCGCTCCCCCACCCGGCTCTTGGCCTCGGCCAGCGGCGCCGAACAGACCATCTCCAGCAGCCTGGCGTTGGCCGACTCGGCCAGCTCGCGGGCGCGGCCGCGTTCGGCCGGGTCGCGCCAGGTCCCGTCCAGGATCACCGACCGGCCCGCCGCCAGCACGCTGTGGGCCCGCCGCAACACCACCTTGTAGACGGTCGCCACATTCTCGGGGGTGTACAGGCCGGCATCGAGTTCGCCGGGCTTGCCGGCGATGACCCCGTCGCGCTGCAGGTCCCTGCGGACGTCGTCGGTGGAGATCACCTGGGCCCCAAGTTTTCCGGCGAGCGAGCGCGCCAGGGTGGTCTTCCCGGTGCCGGGCGCGCCACCGACCACGATCAGCCGCACCGTGGCCGCGCGCAGGTGCTCGGCGGCCAGATCGAGGTGACGGCGGGCCTGCTCGGCGGCCTCGGCGTGGCCCTGGACGCTGCGGATGCAGTCGACCTTGGCCCGGACCACGGCCCGGTAGGCGATGTAGAAGTCCCACAGCGAGCGCGGCGCCTGCTCGTCGGCGCGCCGGCTGTAGCGGTCGATGAACACGTCGGCGAGGTCGCGCCGGCCCCGGTACTCCAGGTCCATCGCCAGGAACGCGGCGTCATCGACGCAATCCACGTGGCGTAGCTGATCGTCGAAGTCCAGGCAGTCCAGCAGCACCGGTCCGTCGTCGAGGCAGAAGATGTCCGGGGCGGTGAGGTCGCCGTGTCCGTCGACCACGCGACGCAGCGTGATCCTGTCGGCGAAGAGCACGGCGCGCCCGAGAATGTACTGGTGGGCAAGGTCTTTGACCTGGTCCAAGGTCTCCTTCGGGATCACGGTACCGGCGTGGGTCTCCAGTTCGCGCAGGTTGTCGTCCCAGCGCGCGGTGACCGCGGGTACCCGCGCGCAGGCATCGATGGCCCGGCTGCGCACCGCGTCGGCGTGGAAGTCGGCCAGATCGTCGGCCACCCGCACCACGTTGGCGGCCAGCCCGTCGGCGTCGGCGGCCACCCGCGCGGCCAGGCTGGTCTGCGACGGATAGCGGCGCATCACCAGCACCGGTTCGCTGTCACCGGGCAGCGGACCGGTGAGGTGGGCGATGCCCAGGTAAGCCTGCGCGGCCAGTCTGCCGTTGAGTTCCCGCTCGCGGATCAGTGCCTGCTCCCGCGCCTCCCGGGTGCTGAAATCGAGGAAGTCGGTGACGACGGGACGCTTGGCCTTGTAGGCTCGGTCGCCGGCGAGGACCACGACACCGGTGTGGGTTTCGTGGACCTCGACGTAGGGATCGCTGCCGGGCTGGACGTCGAATTCCCTGTGCATACTTCGATCGTGCTAGCCGCCGGCCGTTTCGCCAAGTAGTCCTACGACCCGATGCCGAGGACCAATGACTCTGGCCGCACAGCGCGCCGACGGCCAAGATGGTCCATGTAGAGGAAGTGATGACATGGCCGACACAATCGTTGACAGCGACCTCATCAAGCATGCGGTGGCGCTCGCGGCCCGGGCACCGTCGCTGCACAACAGCCAGCCGTGGAACTGGGTGGCGGTGGGGCCCGAACTGCAGCTACACCTGGACCGCAGCCGCATCGTGCGGCACACGGATTCGTCCGCACGGCAGGCCTTGATCAGTTGCGGGGCCGAGCTGGACCACCTCGTCACCGCGATGGCCGCCGCGGGCCGGGAGTCGCTGGTGGAGTACTTCCCCAACCCGAACGATCGTGAGCATCTGGTGACCATCGGCTTCCGCCGATCGGAGTACATCCCGGAGTCGGTCACCGCGCGCGCCAACGCGATCCTGCGCCGGCGCACCGACCGGCTGCCGTTTCTGCCCCCCGGGGAGTGGGACACGATCGAGCCGGCGTTGCACGCGCTCGTCGACTCCGATTCGGCGCGCGTGGACGCATTGCCCGCCGCGGCGCATCCCGAACTGGCCGAGGCGTCCCGGCTGACCGACCGGCTGCGCCGGTACGACTCGGAGTATCAGGCCGAACTGGACTGGTGGACATCGCCCTTCGACCTCAACGAGGGCATCCCGCCCAGTGCCCTGAACTCCGTCGCCGAGGCCGACCGGGTGGACCTCAACCGGACGTTCCCGGCCAGCGCGCACGCCGAGCGCCGCCAGTCGGTGGGCTCCGACCAGGCGCGGGTCCTGGTGGTCTCGACGCCGGACTCCACCCAGCGCGACGCGCTGGAGGCCGGTGCCGCGCTGTCGAAGGTTCTGCTGGAGTGCACCGCGTTCGGCCTGGCCACCTGCCCCGTGAGCCACCTGACCGAGACCGAGGGAGCGCGCAAGATCGTCGCCGGGCTGGTCGGCGATCCGGGGATCCCCCAGGTGCTGGTCCGGGTGGGAATGGCACCCGAACTCGAACGCGTTCCGTCCCCGACACCCCGGCGCGAAGTATCCGACCTGCTGCGGTTCGCCGACTGACGGGCGGGCAGGGCGAAAGGAGGATCCGTGACGGTCGACGAGTCGCCGCCCTGCGTTGTGGTGGGTATCGACGGATCGCGGGCGGCGGTGAGCGCCGCACTGTGGGCCGTCGACGAGGCGGTGGAGCGCAGCATCCCGCTGCGTCTGGTCTACGCCATCGATCCCGCGTCCGCGGCCACCGGCGAGGAGGAGGCGCACAAGCTGGCCACCGCCGAGCTGGCCGTCCGCAATGCCTTCACCGCGGTCGAGGCCGCCGAGCAGCCGGTCAAGGTGGAGATCGAGATCGCCCAGGGCGCGCCGGTGGAGGTACTGCGGCGGGCGTCGCGCTCCGCGGCGATGATCTGCATCGGCGCCGTCGGCCTGCACCACTTCGACGATGGGCGCGTCGGCTCCACCGCCGAGGCGCTGGCGGCCGCCGCGCACTGCCCGGTGGCGGTGATCCGGCACCGGGTCCGCGGCGGGGAACGCGGACCGGGCCGGGTCGTGGTGGAGATCGACCAGTCCGCCGACAGCGACGCCGCCCTGGAGGCGGCGGTCAACGAGGCGCTGCTGCGACGGGCACCGCTGCACGTGCTGGCCCTGTCGCCGGGGACGTCAGCCGGTGACGCCGACCGCGTGCTGGTGGCGCGGGCCGAGCGCAGGATCGCGCAGTGGCAGCACCGCTATCCGGCCCTCGACGTCCACGACGAGGTGGTGCGCAGCAACCTGCTCGACTACGTCGCCGCCAACGGCGCGCACATCCAGCTCGTCGTCGTCGGGATCGACGAGGGCGGCCGACCGGGTGCCGCCGCGGGCACCGAGGTCGCCCCGCTGGTGGGCCCCGACGGTTCGGCCGCCCTGCGCAACTCGGACTGTTCGGTCCTGATCGTCAACGGACGGCGGCTCTAGCGCCGTCCGCCGTCGTCCCCCACGAGGTGCTGCAGTTCCCGGTCCCAGGCCCGCGCGCGGAGCCTGCCCATCCGCAGGTGCACCAGGGCGACGAGCACGGCGCTGACGGTCGCGACACTGACCCACAGCGCGAGCGCTGCCGCGACCGCCTCGGCCCCGGCCCGGGCGCGGTCCGGGGGCGCATCGACCCGATTGCCACCGTCGTCCAGCCAGATCTTGACGGTGTCGCCAGCGCGCACGGGGGCATCCAGCGCCACCACCTCGGTGTGCTTGCCGCCGGAGCGCTGTCCCGGATCCTCCCAGGCCACCGGGGCCGAGATGCGGATCGAGTATCCACGCAGTTCGGTCACGCTGCGCCGGGTGACCGTCGCCTCCACCGGGTGCAACGCCGCGGCCTGGCTGGCATAGAGATGGGCGCGGTCCTCGTGCACGGCGGTGCCGACGGCGCCGACGAACGGGATGGCCAGCAGCACGACCAGCGCCGCCAGCACCGTCACCGAGGCTTCGATCCGGTCGCTGGGCCGCACCAGCGGATTGCGGCCGAAAGCCCGCAGAACCCAGTGGCGTGTGCTGAACCCGGGCGACGACATGACTGACATGACTGCTCCCTCAGGCGGCGCTCCCACCCGGCGCCGATGCAGACCATGGTCGTCGCGCGAGTCGCGACCCGACTAGGGACCAATGGCCCGGGTTGGGGCCCGACAGGTCCCCTACCAGGCTGGTTCAGGGCAGGCCGCGGGCGGCTAATTCTGGTAGGCGGCGGTCCCGTCGGCCAGGACGACCCTGGACCCCGAGCCGTCAAGAGCGGTGGCCTCGGTCATGAAGACCGCCCGGCCCGGGTCGGTGCGCCACACCGAGGTCGTCAGCGTCTCACCCGGAAACACCGGGGAGGTGAACCGCGCCGAGATCTCGGTGACCCGCGACGCGTCACCACCGCCGAGGTCGGCCACCAGCGCCCGGCCGGCGAACCCGTAGGTACACAATCCGTGCAGGATCGGCCGGGGAAAGCCGGCCAGGTTCTGGGCGAACCACGGATCGCTGTGCAGTGGATTGCGGTCACCGGAAAGCCGGTAGATCAGCGCCTGGTCCTCGCGGGTCGGCATGACGGTGCGGGAGTCGGGGTCACGGTCGGGCACCTCCGGCGCCGGAGGCCGTGTGCCCTGCACCCCGCCGAACCCGCCGGCGCCGCGAATGACGAACGTGGCCACGGTGTCGGCGACCGGTTCGTCGGTCTCGGGGTCACTGCCGCGGGCGCGCAGCATCACGATCGCGTTCTTGCCCGGCCCCTTGTCCTGGATGTCGGCCACCTCGCAGACCACGCTCAACCGCCCCGCGGGCGGCAGGGGGCGGTGCAGGCGGATCCGCTGGGATCCGTGCAGCAGCCTGCCGAAGTCGAAGTCGCCGATCTCGCCGGCGGCGGCGAACCCGTTGCAGGCGATCACCGCGTAGGTGGGCAACACCTGCTGGGTCACGTCGTGACTGTTCTCGGTGGTGAACGCCAAATCCGTGGTCCCGCAACCGACACCGAGCGCATAGAGCAGGGTGTCGCGGTCCGTCCAGGAGAACGTGTACGGCGCGGTGGTCGCGCCGACGGCGTTCGGGTCGATCGGCATGCGGCGCCTCCCTGCTGTGGTCCGGGTCGAGCTGCGTGGTCGATAGCTGCCGACCCTATACCGGTGTGCGATCCAAGCCGGCAAACCGCACCCGCCGGCCTGCACCGGTCGGTACGGTGACGTTGAGGGTCTCGGGGTCGGGGTACCTGGGAGGTGGTGGCGGGTCTTGCGGCGCACACGGACATCTCTGGGGCATCTCGGCAAAGCGGCCGCCGCCCTGATGGCCGCCGCGATGGTCGGCGCCTGCGGCTCCGGGCCGCCGCCACCGCCGTCGATCGTCCTGACCTTCGTCCGCCACGCCCAGTCCGCGGGCAATGCCTCGGGCCTGATCAACACCGCGGTGCCCGGACCGGGCCTGACCACCGAGGGACGCGAACAGGCCGAGGACGCCGCCGACTCGTTGCGCCGCAACGACTACGACGGGATCTACGCCTCGACGATGGTGCGCTCCCAGCAGACCGCCGCGCCGCTGGCGGCCGACCTCGACGAACGGGTCGAGGTGCTGCCCGGCCTGCGCGAGATCGACGCGGGCTGGTTCGAGGGCACCCCGGAGGCCGGGGCGGCCTCGACGTATCTGCTGGCACCCGAGCAGTGGCTCGAGGGCTTCCGCGGCGCGACCATCCCGGGTTCCATCGACGGCAACGAGTTCAACGACCAGTTCAGCGCGGCGGTGCACAAGATCTATGACAGCGGAGACACCAAGCCGGTGGCGTTCTCCCACGCCGCGGCGATCATGCTGTGGACGCAGATGAACGTGCGCAATCCCGATCACAGCCTGCTGATGTCGCATCCGCTGCCCAACACCGGACGGGTGGTGATCAAGGGCAACCCGGTCACCGGGTGGACACTGGTGGACTGGGACGGGATCGAGGACTTCGATTGACCCGGGCCGACCCCGCCACCACCTACACGTTCTGCCGGTACTGCCACGCCGCCTGCGGCATCGAGGTGACGGTACGCGACAACCGCGCCGAGAAGATCTCCCCGGACAGGCAGAACCCGCACACCTGGCGGGACTTCTGCGCCAAGGGCCGCACCGCCGCCCAGATGGTGGAGCATCCCCGCCGCCTGCGCACCCCGCTGCGCCGGGTGCCCGTCGGGGCCGGATACCGCTACGTCGAGGCATCCTGGGAGGAGGCCCTGTCCGACATCGCCGCGCGGCTCAACGCGGTGATCGACGCCGACGGCCCCGACGCGGTCGGCGCCTACTACGGAAACCCCGCCGGCTATTCGTCGTCGAACCTGATCTTCTTCAATGCGCTGCTGGACGCGATCGGCACCGGCAACCGCTACGCCGTGGGCTCGGTCGACCAGAACGCGCTGCACGTCGTCGCCGAGGAGATGTACGGCTCGTCGCTGATGGTGCCGGTCTCCGATGTCGACGAGTGCGACTTCTTCCTGCTGGTGGGCACCAATCCGGCGGTGTCGGCGTGGAACTGGTTGGAGACGGTGCCCGGCGGATGGCGCCGCGCGCTGGACCGGCAGCAGCGGGGGGCCACGATCGTCGTCGTCGACCCGGTGCGTACGGAGACCGCGGAGCGTGCCGATGCGCACCTGGCCGTGTACCCGGGCCAGGACTGGGCGCTGTTGCTCGGGATGGTCAAGGTCATCCTCGACGAGGGCCTCGAGCACCGTGCCGACTGTCGCGAACTGGCCACCGGGGTAGGCGATCTGCGCCGGCTGGCCGCTGCGGCCGACCTCGATGACCTGGCGGCGCGCTGTGACATTCCACGCTCCCGGATCGAATGGCTGGCCCGGTCGTTCGCGACGGCACGCACCGCGATGGCGATCACCCGCACGGGGGTCTCGCTGCATCCGGCCGGCACCGTCGGCGAGTGGCTGGGGCAGGTGCTCAACGTGATCACCGGTCGGATGGATCGCCCCGGCGGACGCCGCTTCGAGGCCGGCTACGTCGACGCGCTGCGGATGGCGGGCCTGGCCAAGAATCCCGATCACCTGAGCCGGGTGACCGGCCGGCCCATGGTCGCCGGCGCGCACGCCCTGGCCGAGTTGCCCGCCGAGATCACCACGCCCGGGCCCGGCCGGATCCGCGCGGTGCTGCTCAACTGCGGCAACCCCGTGGTCTCCGGTCCCGACGGAGCCGCCCTCGACGCCGCGCTGGCACAGCTGGATCTGTTGGTGGCCGTCGATCTGGTGCAACGCGAAAGCCACCGGCACGCACACTGGCTGCTTCCGGCCGCGCACTGGCTGGAGCGCGCCGACCTGCTGGCCTTCACCAGCGGCATGCACGACGAACCGTTCATCCAGTACGGAGCGCGGGTGCTGGACCCGCCCGCGGGTGTCCGCGAGGAATGGCGCGTCTTCACCGATCTCGCCCTGGCGATGCGCAGGCCGCTGTTCGGGGTGCGCGGCGTCAACGGGTTCATCGCGGCCACCCGCCGGCTGGCCGCGCTGACCCGCCGCCCCGCCCTGGCCTTCGGGCCGCACTGGCTGGACCGGCTGGTGCTGGCCACCTCCCGCAGGTTCGGTGGGCGCCGGGTGCGCTGGCGCGACGTGATCGCCCACCCGCACGGCATGGTGTTGGGCCCGCGGGAGTACGGCCGGTTCCGCGCGGCGCTGCGCACCGACGACGGCCGGGTGCACGCCGCGCCGGCACCGTTCGTCGCCCGCGCCCACGAGCTGCTGGCGGCGACGCGACCGGCCGTTCCCGCGGAGTTCCCACTGCTGCTGGGCAACCGGCGGCGCCGGCATTCGATGAACTCGTGGCTCAACGAGCTGCCCGGGCTGCACCCGGCGGGACGGGCCAACGAGGTGCTGATCCATCCGCACGACGCCCGCGCCCTCGGCGTGCGCGACGGTGACCGGGTCCGGGTGTCCTCGACGGTGGCCGCGGTCGAGCTCGCCGCGGTGATCAGCGACCGGCCCCGTCCGGGCATGGTGCTCATCGACCACGGCTGGGGCTCGCGGATCTTCGACCCCGCGGGAGGGACCGACCCGCAGCGGTTCGGGGTGAACCGCAACCTTCTGGTGGACGGTGCGGCGCTGGATCCGCTGTCGCAGACCTCGGCGATGGACTCCGGCCGCGTCCGGGTCGAACGACTGGCCGACGAACTCCCGGACGAATCAGCCGCGAGGTGTTGACGGACTCCGCCGCGACGGGCCACGATGACGCGCATGCGTTATGTCGTTACCGGCGGTACCGGGTTCATCGGCCGCC
The DNA here is from genome assembly GCF_002592005.1 of Mycolicibacterium palauense. Taxonomy (GTDB): domain Bacteria; phylum Actinomycetota; class Actinomycetes; order Mycobacteriales; family Mycobacteriaceae; genus Mycobacterium; species Mycobacterium palauense. The sequence continues at coordinate 191,958 of NZ_NVQF01000001.1, forward strand.
GGGTGGTCACCGCACTGCTCGACGCTGACCCGGATGCCGTGGTGTGGGTCCTGGTGCGCCGGCCCAGCCTGGCCCGCTTCGAGAGGCTGGCCGCCGGGTGGGGCCCGCGGGCGCAACCGCTGATCGGCGACCTGACGGTTGCACAGCTCGGCCTCGAGCCCACCGCGCTCGCCGAGCTCGGCGCCGTCGACCACCTCGTGCACTGCGCCGCGATCTACGACCTCACCGCCGACGAGGCCCGGCAGCACGCCGCCAATGTCGAGGGCACCCGGGCGGTGATCGGGCTGGCCCGGCACCTGGACGCGACGCTGCACCACGTCTCCTCGATCGCGGTGGCCGGCAGCTATCCCGGGGTGTACACCGAGGACGACTTCGACGTCGGGCAGGCGTTGCCGACGCCTTACCACCGCACGAAGTTCCAGGCCGAGGCGCTGGTCCGAACGGCGGCGGGGCTGCGGTACCGCATCTACCGGCCGGCGGTGGTGGTCGGCGACTCGCGCACCGGGGAGATCGACAAGGTCGACGGCCCCTACTACTTCTTCGGGCTGCTGGCCAGGCTGGCGGCACTCCCCGCGTTCGCGCCGGTGGCCCTGCCCGACACCGGCCGCACCAACATCGTGCCGGTGGACTATGTGGCCGAGGCGCTGGTGGCGCTCATCGGCGCCGACGGCCACGACGGCGCGACCTTCCATCTGACCGCGCCCCGGGCCATCAGCCTGCCCGGCATCTACCGGGCGCTGGCGCCGGCGGCGGGGCTGCCGCGGCTGCGGATGTCGCTGCCGGGAGCGCTGGCCCGCCCGGTGCTGGACGCGCGGGGCCGTGCCCGCGCCTGGCGCAACATGGCCGCCACCCAGCTGGGCCTGCCCGCCGAGATCCTCGACGTCGTCGACCTCGCCCCGACCTTCACCGCCGAGCGCACCCGGGAGGCGCTGCGCGCAACGGGGATCGCGGTACCCGACTTCGCGGCCTATGCGCCGGCCCTGTGGCGCTACTGGGCCACCCACCTGGACCCGGCCCGCACCCGCCGTGTCGACGACACCGAGCCGCTGGCGGGCCGCCACGTCATCATCACCGGCGCCTCCAGCGGGATCGGCAGGGCCGCAGCGCTCGCGGTGGCCGCACGCGGCGCCACGGTCTTCGCGCTGGCCCGCAACGGCGAGGCCCTGTCCGGCCTGGTCGGCGAGATCCGCGCCGCCGGCGGGCAGGGGTACGCCTTCACCTGCGATGTCACCGACACCGAATCGGTGGATCGGACGGTCTCGGAGATCCTCGACCGGTTCGGCCACGTCGACTATCTGGTGAACAATGCCGGGCGGTCCATCCGCCGGTCGGTGCAGGCCTCCACCGGCCGACTGCACGACTACGAGCGGGTGATGGCGGTCAACTACTTCGGCGCCGTCCGGATGGTGCTAGCCCTGCTGCCCCACTGGCGCGAACGCCGCTTCGGCCATATCGTCAACGTCTCCAGCGCCGGGGTGCAGGCCAATTCCCCGCGGTATTCGGCCTATCTGCCCAGCAAGGCCGCGCTGGACACCTTCGCCGACGTGGTGGCCGCCGAGACGCTGTCCGACCACGTCACCTTCACCACCATCCACATGCCGCTGGTGCGCACACCGATGATCACGCCGTCGAAACGGCTGAACCCCGTTCCGGCGATCAGCGCCGAGCACGCCGCGGCCATGGTGGTGCGCGGACTGATCGACAAACCGGTGCGCATCGACACCCCACTGGGCACACTGTCGGACCTCGGGAACTACTTCACCCCACGGCTGTCCCGACGGGTGCTGCATCAGCTGTATCTGGGCTATCCGGATTCCGCCGCGGCACGCGGCTATCCGGACCCCGCCGCGGCACGCGGCCATCCGGACCCCGCCGCGGCACGCGGCCATCCGGACCCCGCCGCGGCACGCGGCCATCCGGACCCCGCCGCTTCCGAACCACCGGAGCCGCGGGAGCGACCGCGCCGACGGCCGCGTCCGCCGGCCCGGGCCCTGCGCGCGATGCGGGTACCGCGCCCGGTGAAGCAGGCGGTACGCCTGGTTCCCGGCGTGCACTGGTGAGTCCGCCGGCCACGGCGTGACCGACACGCCGCAGCCGGTACATCCCGTCCGGCACCGGTAAGGTCAGCGGAATGGGTTCAGCGGCAGGATCATCCGGGGCCACACTGCCGGTCTTCGCCGACACCGACACCGGCGTCGACGACGCGATGGCCCTGGTCTACCTGCTCGCCAGTCCCGATGCCGACCTGGTCGGGATCGCCTCGACGGGCGGGAATGTCGCCGTCGACCAGGTGTGCGTGAACAATCTGCGGTTACTGGCACTGTGCGGCGCCGACGACGTCCCGGTCTCGCGCGGGGCCCAGCGCGCACTGAACGGATCGCTGCGTACCGCCGAGGACACGCACGGCCCGGCCGGGCTCGGTTATGCCGAACTTCCCCCGGAGACCGCGGCACTGACCGACTACGACTCGGCGCAGGCCTGGATCCGGGCCGCCCACACCCACCCCGGCGAACTGGTCGGTCTGGTCACCGGTCCGCTGACGAACCTGGCGTTGGCGTTGCGGATCGATCCCGCGCTGCCGAGGCTGCTGCGCCGACTGGTCATCATGGGCGGCTCGTTCGGCTACCGGGGTAACACCACCCCGGTGGCCGAGTGGAACATCAGCGTGGACCCGGAGGCCGCCGCGGAGGTCTTCCGGGCCTGGAACGCCGCCTGGGGGCTGTCGGCGCCCCAGCACCTGCCGATCGTGCTGGGACTCAACCTGACCGAACACATCGCGATGACCCCGGCGATCCTGAGCCGGCTCGCGGCCGCCTCGGATTCGGCGACCATGACGATGAGCGTGCTGGATACCCGGGGCACCCGGTCGGGGGCCGCCAGCCCCGTGATCCGGGCGCTCGAGGACGCCATGCGGTTCTATTTCGAGTTCCACTACGACCAGGGCGAGGGCTACCTGGCCCACCTGCACGATCCGTTGGCGGCGGCGGTGGCGCTGGACCCGGAGGTGGTCGGCTGCAGACCCGCGACGGTCGATGTCGAGCTGACCGGAACGCTGACCCGGGGGATGACGATCGCCGACTGGTCCGGACACTGGGGTCGGGAACCCAATGCGCTGGTCGGTGTCGACGTCGACCCGGCGGCGTTCTTCGACCGTTTCATCGAGCGGGTGGGCGCCTTCGCCCGGCGCCTCGGACCGGACACCACCTGACCCTCCCCTGCGTTTCTCCTGCCTTCCCCCTGCCCCTACTCGTAGACGCCCTCGACATACCAGCGGCGCTGCCGGTAGCACAGCAGCAGCGCCGGACCGGGTTCGCCCCGCCGCGAACCGTTTTCGACCATCACCTGCGCCCGGGCGGTGCGGCCGCCCGGCCCCGCGGCCGGATCCCACCAGCGTTCGTCCACCGGCCACGGGCCGGTCCACCACCGCAGGGTTCCCCGGTATGGGCAACTCCGGGTGTCGCCCCCGGGCCCGGCAAGGCGCACCGGGTCGGCGGTGAACAGCCCGCGCCCGGTCACCCGGACCGGATGACCATCGGCGTCGAGCAGTTCGACCGGGTCATCGACGAGCACCGCCGGAGCGGGCTCGGGCAGCCGGCCCGGCCATGGCAGGTCCGGGTCGGCCCGCGGTACCGCCTCGTCGCCCAACGGGGTGAGGGTGATGCGCTCGGCGGGCCCCCGTCCGCCGCTGAGCACCGGCAGCCGCACCGCGTCGGGACCCAGCAGACCCTGCACGCGGACCAGGGCGCGGCGGGCACGCAGCCGGTCCTCGTCGCCGACGCCTCCCCACAGCGGCAGCTGCAGGGCACCGGCGGAGATCACCTCCACCGGCTGCAGCCGCAGCACCGTGATCGGTCCGGCCGGCCGCTCGGCGGGATTTCTCCGGTTCAGCCAGCCGTCGAGCTGCCAGCGCACCCGATCGGCGGTGGCATCCTCGGTCAGCGGTTCCGCGCATCGCCACACCCGCGAGAATTCCCCGCCCTCGGCGGTGACCGCGTGGATGGCCAGCCGGGTGCACCCCACCCCGGCCGCCTCCAGCCCGCGGTGCAGGCGACCGGCAAGCATGCGCCCGGCGAAGGCCGCCGCGTCGACCCGGTCGACCGGTGGATCGCAGTCCATCATCACGTCCAGGTCGGCCGGAGGCTCCCGTCCCGACGGCCCCCGCAACGATTCGGCGCAGGCGATCCGGTACGCCACCGTCGCGTCGGCCCCGAACCGCGACACCACGTCGGCGCGGGGCAGCTCCGCGAACCCGCCGATGGTGCGGATTCCCATCCGCCACAACAGGTCCACCAGATCGTCCCGGCCGGGTGCGGACAGGGCCGGCTCGGCCGACAGCTGCCGGATCGACAATGGGGCCAGGTACTCGCGATCCCGGCCCGGGCCGACCACCCGGCCGGCCCGGGCCGCCAAGACCGCGGTGGCGAGCTGATCGGCGATGCCCACCTGGCACTCGGCGCCGGCGGCGGCCACCGCGTCGACGAGCCGTTCGGCCGCGTGATGCTCGGAGCCGAAATAGCGTGCGACCCCACGGACCGCCAGCACCAGCAACCCCGGCCGCAACACCTCGGCGCGCGGCGCCAGCTCGTCCACCGCGACCGTGACCGCCTCGAAGAACCGGGCATCCCGGTCCGGGTCGGCAGCCACGACATGCAGATCCGGGCAGCGGCCCTGGGCCTCCCGGCGCCGCAGTCCGCGCCGGACACCGGCCGAGCGCGCCGCCGCCGAACAGGCGATCACCCGGTTGGCCAGGGTCACCGCCACCGGGGCGGTGGCCGGCAGGTCTGCGGCCACGGCGGCGGCCACCGCCGGCCAGTCCATGCACCAGATCGCCAACACCCGCGACGGTGTCCGGGTCATCGACAGGGTCATCGACACCTCCCCGGACCGCATTCGAAAGTATGTTCGATGCCGAGTATCGGCCCGCGGGCCGGTGGCGTCAAGACCGGGCGGCCGGCTCAGCCGCCGGTGCCGTATTTGACGATGCTCTGCTGACCGAGGCGGCGGATCGCGGCGAGGACCGGCTCGAAGAGAACGGTGCCGAGCACCACGTACCGGACGGCCTCGACCGGGTCGGCGGGGGTATTGGCGACCTCGCTGCCGGCAATGGCGAGCATGTGCTCCCCGTAGACGGCGAACTGATCGGGATCGAGCGGAAAACCCGCCGCCTCCACCGCCTCGAGCGCGCGCTCCAGCAGCGCGGCGGCCGGGGCCTCGGCCCGGTAGGAGTCACCGAGCCACGCCACGACCCGCTCGGCACGGGGATAGAACGCCTCGGCGTCACCGTCCACACCGGCGGCGTCGGTGAGCACCCTCGTCGCGGCGGCCAGGCGCTCGATGACCTCGAATCCCGGTTGGTCGATGATCTGCAGGATCGCCTTGGCCCGGGACAGGGCGAGGCCCGCTGGACCGGTCAGCGCCTGAATCAGCCGAATCCGCCGTACGTGGGACTCGTCGTAGTTCGCCCGCCGCGGCCCCGCTGGATCACCTGCGGCGAGCATGCCTTCGCGGATGTAGTACTTCACCGTCGCCACGGACACACCGGCGCATTCGGCCAATTCGGATACCCGCACCCGTTCCTCCTGTCGGGCCGCCACCTGTCCGGCCACCACCCGTTCGGCACATGGCCACGAAGCCGACGCGGTCGTTCGGCGGCCCCTTGCATTGTTTACTAGATAGTTCTACTATCTAGCACAACGGCACCCCTTGCTCCCGCTCTCATTTCCAGTCCCGTTTCGAGGAAGTCGCCCACGGCCCGCACCGTCACACGGAGAAGACATGGCAACCACCGGTTTCTTCATCAACCTGCACAAGGCCCTCGTCATCCCGGTCACCGTCACGGCGATGCTCGTCTTCGCCAACTACAGCACCGCGATGTGGCTCTACCTGGCCATGCACGGCAGCTACTCCATCCTCTGGCTGATCAAGGGCCGGACCTACCCCGACCGCCGGTTCGCGGAATCCGTACCGATCTGGGTCGGGGTCGTTTTCGTCTTCCTACCCCTGGCCGGCTACTACGCTGCGCCGATCCTGCTGGCATGGCTGCATCCCGAGGTTCCCGGCTTCGCCATCTGCCTCGGCGTCACCGTCTATGTGTTCGGGATCTTCCTGCACTTCACCTCCGACGCCCAGAAGTACTTCACCCTCCGGGTTCACCCCGGGCTGATCGACGACGGATTGTTCACCCGGACGCGCAACCCGAACTACCTCGGCGAGATTCTGACCTATCTCGGGTTCGCGATCATCTCCTGGAATCCCATTCCGTTCGCGGTGAATGCCGCGTGGATCTTCGGGTTCTTCGTTCGGAACATGATCAACAAGGATCGGTCGATGGCCCGCCATCCCGGGTTCGCCGCCTACCGCGCCCGAACCGGCTTGCTGTTCCCACGGCTGCGCCGACCCGCACCCACGGACGCCGCCACGAGATAGCGGGGAGCGAAGCTCTCGCGGTCACGGGTTTCGTGCGCCGCCGGCGTCGGCCCGCGGCCGCACGGGGCGGGCGCCCCCACGAGGGGCCCGGGTCACATCTGGAGACGGCCGTGACCATAGTCATACCCCCGTCCGGTTGCAGGACCGGATGCCGCCTGACATGGTGTCCGAGAAGCTTTGCGCCAGAAACTATTTGCCGAGATCATCGGCCGGACCATGTCCCGCATCGTCGGAGGTCCAGCCGGAGGTCCGGCACTCTTTTTTTCCGCTTTTCACTGTCCGTCGGGCCCGAGGAGCCAAAACAGCGTTGCGCACCGGTGACTCCAGCACGCCGACCAGCCCCGGGCAACGGACACTGCGGCGGATCCGTCTCCGGCTCCGCCGCTGGCAGTACGATCCACCGCTGAAGACCTCGGCCGGGGTGCTGATCATCGCCCTGGTCACGATCGTCGCGCTGGTGTGGCTGCAGTTCCGCGGCTACTTCACCCCGACCGAGCAGCTGACCCTGGTGACCAACCGTTCCGGCCTGGTGATGGACCCCGGGGCCAGGGTCACCTTCAACGGGGTCCAGATCGGCCGGGTGGCCTCGGTCAAAGCGGTGAACCGCGACGCCCGGGCCGGCACCGCCGAGGCGTCCGAGGCGCAACTGCAGCTGGCGGTCTCCCCGCGCTATCTCGCGCTGATCCCGTCGAATGTCCGCGCCGACATCGTCGCCAGCACCGTGTTCGGCGGCAAGTACGTCTCCCTGACCTCGCCGACCGATCCGTCATCCCGACACATCTCCGCCTCGGCGAGGATCGACGCCTCCTCGGTGACAACGGAATTCAACACCCTGTTCGAAACCATCACCGCGATCTCGGAGCGGGTCGATCCGGTGAAGCTCAATGCCACGCTCTCGGCCGCGGCGGAGTCGCTGACGGGGCTCGGCGACAGCCTGGGTGGGGCGCTGGTCGACTCGACGGCGATCCTCGACGACCTCAACTCGCGGATGGCACAGATCCGCTACGACAATCGCCGGATCGCGGAGCTGGCGGGCCTCTACGCCGATACGGCCCCGGATCTGTTCGCAGCCCTGGACGCCGCGGTCACCACCGCGCGCACGCTGGACCTGCGGCAGGACGAGTTCGACTCGGCGCTGATGGCAGCGGTGGGATTCGCCGATACGGGAACCGATGTGCTGACCCGGGCGCAGCCGTTCCTCCTGCGCGGTGCGGCCGATCTGACGCCGACCTCCACCGTGCTCGACACCTACAGCCCGGAACTGTTCTGCATGATCCGCAACTACCACGACGCCGCACCCAAAATCGCCGACAGTGGCGGTGGAAACGGCTACTCGATGCACCTCTACATGATCACCTCGACCACCCCCAACGCCTACATCTATCCGGACAACCTGCCGCGGGTGAACGCGCACGGCGGGCCGGGCGGTGCACCCGGATGCTGGCAGCCGATCACCCGCGAGCTGTGGCCGGCGCCGTATCTGGTGGCCGACACCGGAGCGTCGATCGCCCCCTACAACCACCTCGAGCCGGCCCAGCCCCTGCTCGCGGAGTACGTGTGGGGACGGCAGATCGGCGAGCACACCATCAACCCCTAGCCGGTTCGCCGGGGGTGACCGGCCGGGGCCCCGACCCGCCCCCGCCCCCGCATCGACAGCCGGACCCGGCTGATCCGGCCGCGGCCTGC
>NZ_NVQF01000010.1 GCF_002592005.1 Mycolicibacterium palauense
CTGAGGACCTGTCGCAGGCGCATGGACAGCGGCATAAGGGTCCGATGAGGGACCGGCGGCCGAAGCCACCGGAACCCCCGGTGCCGGCTGCCCCGCCGGCGCCGCCGTCCCCACCGCGGCCGAACAGCAGCGCACCGGCACCGCCTGCTCCACCCGTCCCTCCGTTGCCGCCGATCCGGCCGTTCCCACCCGGGCCGCCGTCCATACCGGCGGTGGTCGCGTCGGTGCCATGCGCGCCGGCACCACCGTTGCCGCCCGCGCCCCCGCCGCCGCCGTCCCCGCCGCGGCCGAACAACAGGGAACTCCTCCCACCGGCACCACCGGCGCCGCCGTCTGTGCCGTCGACACCGGGACTGCCGTTCACACCGGAACCACCGGTGCCACCATCGCCGCCATTGCCCCACAGCAAGCCGCCGACACCACCTTTACCCCCGGCGGCCCCGAACCCGCCGGCACCACCATTGCCGCCGTCCCCAAACAGCAGACCACCGTTACCGCCCGTACCTCCAGCGACTCCGGCGTCCGCGCTCGACCAGCCGTCACCACCATCGCCGAACAACCAGCCACCGTCGACACCGTTCGGATTGGCCTGCGTACCGTCGGAGCCGTCGCAGATCAAGCCACAGCGGCCGCCGAAGGCGAATAAGGAGTTGAACGGCAGATGGAGTTCGGTCCCCACCGCCGGCGGGGTGACACGCTTGTAGCTCGGCCTCCCGTTCAGATCGCGCACCGCGAACCACAGCGAGTTGACGAGCGGTCCGACCGGCACGGTGGGAACAGGCCCATTCGGCAGCGGCGTTGTCGATGCGGCCGTCAACGTGGGCGTCGCCATGCTCTGCCCCGAGGTTTCAGGCCCCGTGGGAGCCGAGGAGACGGCCGAAACATCTTGGACGGGAGGACTTGATCCTTCGACGGTCGGATGGTTCTCATCCTCAACCGCGCGAACCGCCGACGGCTCCACCGCATGAGCGGGCGCGCTCGACGATGCCGTCAATGCCGCAGTTTCGGCGGCCTCGGAGACATCCGAGTTGTCCTGATTCTCGGTGGGCCCACCTCGTCGGCGATCGGTGATATCGCTGGGCGGATCAGCGGAGCCATCGGAGTCGGCTGTCGCGTCTTCGCCGACATGGTCGGATGCCTCGCTGTCGTCCTCGCTGACCTGGACCTCCTGCTCGGCGAGGTGCATCTCGTCGTCGACCTCGGTCTCGTCGTCGACCTCGGTCTCGTCGTCGGTCTCGGTCTCGTGCTCGGCGAGGTCGGTGTCATCCTCGGTGTCGCGGGCATCGTGCTCGGCCAGATCGACGTCGTCATCACCGGTGTTGCCGTGCTCGGCGGCATCAACGCCGTCGCCGTCGTCGTCACCGTCGGGAGTTGAAACAGTCCGCCGCTCGGCCGATTCCGTGGAAGGTGTTCGACGCGTGGATGCCTGTGGCGTCGTAGCTCCGGACGACGCCGTACGCTCCGACGAATCGGAACGGGTGTCCGATGCGTCCGCGGCGGCGACACCGTGTCCTGTGGTGATGGCAGCGCCCAGCCCCACCGCCACGGCGCCCACACGAAGCCATTGCGCGCACGCTCCGGCGGTCTGCTGCCGCCGTCTCGGTGCGACGCTCGATACATTGTCGGCCGGTGTCCCGGACAGGACGGACAACGCCTGCCCGATTGCCGGATCAGCGTCATTGGCCGCGTTCGCGCGGCCGGGTCGGGCCCCGTCCGTTGCGGTCGTGAATCCGTCTGTGTTGCGCCCGGGCGCAGTCTTCGCAGTAATGATGCTCAACTCCTCGCTTGATATCCCTTACCACCGGAATGTTGCGTCGGTCACAAACCGCCGGGATTTGCTGTTTATAGACGTGGCTCGCGAGGCCGGTCAAGAAATCGGCAGCCGCTCAGACGGGTACTGGTTATGCCCGTATGTATTCGATGGTCCATGTCCCCGCACGCAGGGTGTTCAGGACCTCCCGCTGCACCACAAGGTGGTATTAGCTGCACTCGTATGAATAGTCCCCTGGACCGCGGGGACCCATACACGGCATCGTCGGAGTGCCGCGGTGGCCGGGGTCGGCGGGGCATTCGGGAGCCGCTCGGCAGCTGCTCCGAAACACACTGGAGGTGGCCGTAGATGACTGATGCGCCCAGGCACGGGGAAGTTCGTGTCGGGAAGCGGGTAGTGGACGTCGCGGAATCATTCATGGCCTATCGCGAGTCCGGAGAGGGTGATCCGATCCTCTTTCTGCATGGCAATCCGATGAACTCTTTCCTGTGGCGCAACATCATGGTCCAGGTGCAGGATCTGGGCCGGTGTATTGCGCCCGACCTGATCGGGATGGGTGATTCGGGGTGTCTGCCCGGCAGTGACTATCGCTTTGCGACTCATCGCAGGTATCTGGAGTGCTTCTGTGATGCCCTCGACCTCGGTGACCGTGTGATCGTGGTCGGTCACGACTGGGGTGGTGCCCTCGGATTCGATTGGGCGAAAAAGCATCCCGAGGCCGTGCAGGGTATCGCCTACGGAGAGACGTTGGTGCACCCGGCGGTGGGGAACGAGCCGGTCGAGCGTGCGGACCTCATCAGGTTCTGCCGATCATCCGACCGTGAGGCGGCCGTGCTGCACGGGGACTTCCTCCTCGATATCTTCCTGCGGGCGGGCACGCTGAAACCTTTGGCCGCGGACGTGGAGCAGGAGTACAGAAAGCCTTGGTCCATCCATGGAGAATCGCGGCGGCCCATGCTGTCCTGGGTGCAGGAGGTGCCGCTTCTGGGTGAGCCCTCCGATGTTCACGGTGCGATCAGCTCGTACGCGGAGTGGATGGCGTCGTCGCCGATTCCGAAGCTTCTGATTGTGTCGAGCCAGGGGCAGCTGGGTGGGGCCAACCTGGAGTATTGCCGTACCTGGCCCAACCAGTCGGAGGTCTCGGTCGAGGCCGGGCACTTCTTCCAGGAGGACGCTCCAGGGGTCGTGGGTAAGGCGCTCAGGGCGTGGATCGGCGGTCTTCGTCGGTAGTCGGCATGGCGTCAGCCCTTCCATCCCAGGCTGGGCAGCAGCACGCGGTCGACCAGGGTGCGTACCGTCTTCTCGGTCGGCGGCCGGCCCGAGATCAGGGAGCGGAACACCAGGTATCCCGGTAGCAGGTCGTAGATCTCGTCGTCGATGGCCGAGGCGTCGATCTCGCCGCGTTGCACCGCGGCGGCCAGCACCTCGTCGATCACCAGCTTGCGCTGCAGGACGAATTCGTTCTGCATCGCGGCGCTGAGCCGCGGATTGTGCGACATCTCGTTGAGCACCGCCCGCATCGTGCTGCTGTGTTCACACGCGTGGTGACGCACCCCGATGCCGATCGCCAGGAGGTCGCTGCGCAGCGAACCGGTCTGCGGGGCGGCCGCCATGGACCGGGTTCCCTCGATGAAGGCGGCCAGCACCAGATCCGCCTTGGTGGGCCACCGGCGGTACACCGTGGACTTGCTGGCCTTCGCCTTGACCGCCACCGCCTCGACCGTCAGCCTGTCGTACCCGTGCTGTTGGAGCAGGTGCAGCGTGACCGCCAGTAGTTCGGCTTCGCGCGCGGTCCACCGCGATTCGGGCGCCGCGACATCGGCCTGCACCGCTACCTCCGCAGTCACGTGTCCAGCCCCTGTCGTCCATCGCCACCGGTTTCAGACCGTCGAAAACCAACGGTTGCGTCCAACAGTACGGTACCGTACCGTTCCCTCAGGGTCCATTCAGGTGCTGTCAGGCAGGGCCGGGCGGGGCCGGACTCCACGGGGTTGGCCGGGTATCGAAAGGCATTCGGGTGAAGAGGTTTTCGGTCGCAACCCTGGTGAGGCGGCGGTGGACGGTGATCGTGGCCGTCGTCGTCGTCGCAGTGGTCGGCTTCGGTATGTACCGGCTGCACGGAATCTTCGGCTCCAACAACGTCGTGTCGAGGCCGGGCGCGGAGGCCCTGGAGAACGCCGGCTTCAACCCCAAGCGGGTGCTCCTCGAGGTGTTCGGCTCACCGGGATCGGTGGCCACCATCAACTATCTGGACGAAAACGCCCAACCGCAGCGCGTCGACGACGCCCCCCTGCCGTGGTCGCACATGTTGACCACCGACGAACCGACGATGTTCGCCGACCTGCGCGCCCAGGGTGACGGGACCGCCATCGGCTGCCGCATCACGGTCAACGGCGTCGTCACGGACGAAAGGTCCACCGACAACGTGAACGGCTACATCTCCTGCCTGGACAAGACGGCATGAGCGAGCGCAAGGTCGACGAGCAGGCGGAGGGCGCCGTCGAGGAATCACGCCCCGCGCGGCTGATCCGGCGACTGTCCGTGCCGATCCTGTTGTTGTGGGTCGCCGTCGCGGCGGTCGCCAACATCATCTCTCCGCAGCTTGAGGTCGTCGGCGCCGAGCGGTCGGTGTCGATGAATCCGGCCGATTCGCCCTCCATCCAGGCCATGCGGCACATCGGCCAGGTCTTCCACGAGTTCGACTCCGACAGTGCGGCCATGATCGTTCTCGAGGGCGACAAGCCGCTGGGTGCGCCCGCCCACGAGTACTACGACACCCTGGTCAAGAAGCTGGAGCAGGACACCAAGCACGTCGAACACGTCCAGGACTTCTGGGGTGATCCGTTGACCGCCGGTGGCTCGCAGAGCAAGGACGGCAAGGCCGCGATGGTGCAGGTCTACCTGGCCGGGAACCAGGGGGAGGCGCTGGCCAACCAGTCCGTGGACGCGGTGCGCGACATCGTGGCCAGCACGCCGGCCCCGCCGGGGGTCAAGACCTACGTCACCGGGGCCGCACCGTTGATCGCCGACAACTTCGAGGTGGGCAGCGCGGGCACCCACAAGGTCACCGCCATCACCTTCCTGGTCATCGCGGTGATGCTGCTGATCGTCTACCGGTCGATCAGCACGACGCTGATCATGCTGGTCACCGTGTTCGTCGAGCTGGCCGCCGCCCGCGGTGTGGTCTCCACGCTCGCGCACTGGGGCGTGATCGGGCTGACGACGTATGCGACGAACCTGTTGACGTTGCTGGCGATCGCCGCCGGCACCGACTACGCGATCTTCATCGTCGGGCGCTATCACGAGGCGCGCAACAAGGGGATGGATCGCCTGTCGGCCTATCGCGACATGTTCCGTGGGACCGTGCACGTGATCGTGGGCTCCGGGCTGACGATCGCGGGTGCGGTGGCGTGCCTGAGTTTCACCCGGCTGCCCTATTTCCAGACATTGGGCATCCCGGCGGCCATCGGTGTGCTCGTCACCCTGGCGGCCGCCCTGACACTGGGGCCGGCGGTACTGTTGATCGCCACCCGGTTCGGTCTGCTGGAGCCCAAACGCAAGCTGCGCGCCACCCGGTGGCGCCGCATCGGGACCGCCATCGTGCGCTGGCCGGGCCCCATCCTCGTCGCCTCCTGCGCGATCGCCCTCATCGGAGTGCTGGCGCTGCCGGGATACAAGACCAGCTACGACGTCCGCCCGTATCTCCCCGGTTACGCCCCCGCCAAGATCGGCTACGCGGCCGCCGAACGGCACTTCTCCGAGGCCCGGCTCAATCCGGAGCTGCTGATGGTGGAGTCCGATCACGACATGCGTACCCCGGCGGACATGCTGATCCTGGAGCGCATCGCCAAGAGCGTCCTGCACACCCAGGGCGTCAACCTGGTGCAGTCGATCACCCGGCCGCTGGGGACGCCGATCAGCCACAGCTCCATCCCGTTCCAGATGAGTGCACAGAGCGCCAGCCAGATCATGAACCTCAGCTATCAGCAGGCCCGCGGCGCGGACCTGCTCAAGCAGGCCAACGAGATCAGCAACACCATCGACATCCTCAAACAGCAAGTGGCGCTGCAAGAGCAGAGCTCGGCGGCCACCCACGAACAGACCGAGGCGTTCCACGACACCGTCACGATCGTCAACGACCTGCGGGACAAGATCGCCAACTTCGACGACCAGTTCCGCCCGATACGCAACTACTTCTATTGGGAGCCACACTGCTTCGACATCCCCATGTGCGCCGCGCTGAGATCGGTCTTCGACGCCATCGACGGGATCAGCAAACTGAGCGAGCAGTTCAGCTCCATCACGGCCAGCCTGGACAAACTGGACGCGCTGCAACCACAGCTGCTGGCGCTACTGCCCCCGCAGATCGCCATCCAGGAGCGCAACCGCGATCTCGCGCTCTCGAATTACGCCACCACAACGGGCATCAACACCCAGAGCCAGGAGGCACTGGAGAACGCGACCGCGATGGGGCAGGCCTTCGATGACGCCAAGAACGACGATTCCTTCTATCTGCCGCCAGAGGCCTTCGACAACCCCGACTTCAAACGCGGTCTGAAGCTGTTCCTCTCGCCGGATGGCCACGCCGCCCGCATGATCATCACCCATGCCGGTAATCCCGCTACACCCGAGGGCATTTCGCACATCGATGCGATCAAGAACGCGGCCTTCGACGCAATCAAGGCGACTCCGCTGTCCGACGCCAAGATCTACGTCGCCGGCACCGCGTCCACCTACAAGGACGTGCAGGAAGGCGCGAAGTACGATCTGCTGATCGCGGCCATGGCCGCCCTGGCCCTGATTCTGCTGATCATGATGTTCATCACCCGCAGTCTGGTCGCCGCCCTGGTGATCGTGGGAACGGTCGCACTGTCGTTGGGCGCCTCGTTCGGCCTTTCGGTTCTGGTGTGGCAGTACATCTTCGGAATCCAGCTGTTCTGGATCGTGTTGGCCCTGGCCATCATCCTGCTGCTGGCGGTGGGTGCCGACTACAACCTGCTGCTGATAGCGCGGTTCAAGGAGGAGATCGGGGCCGGTCTGAACACCGGCATCATCCGCGCGATGGCCGGTACCGGCAGCGTGGTCACCGCGGCCGGTCTGGTGTTCGCCGCCACCATGTCGTCGTTCATCTTCAGCGATCTGGTGGTGCTGGGTCAGATCGGCACGACGATCGGTCTGGGCCTGCTGTTCGACACGTTGATCGTCCGGTCGTTCATGACACCCTCGGTTGCCGCCCTGCTGGGCCGTTGGTTCTGGTGGCCGCTGAACGTGCGCCCGCGCCCCGCCAGCCAGATGCTGAGACCCTACGGATCCCGCAACGCCGTCCGGGCGCTGCTGGCCGCCCCGCCCGACCGTGGCCGGCGATCGGATACCGGGCACGCCGACGCCGACGGGTAGGCCGGGCTCTCCGACGGACTCGGTGCACGGCGAACACCCGAGTGCGTATCGTCAGTCGTCTGGCCGGGAGTCACGCCGGGTCGGGCTCGCCGGCGATCCCGAGCTGGCGATAGACGTCGTCGCGGTAGCGCGGAGCCTGGGAGTTGGAGTAGATCCCGCCCTGGGCCCAGTCGTGGATCTGCCCCATGCCCAGCACGACACCGACCTC
Organism: Mycolicibacterium palauense; assembly: GCF_002592005.1. Taxonomy (GTDB): domain Bacteria; phylum Actinomycetota; class Actinomycetes; order Mycobacteriales; family Mycobacteriaceae; genus Mycobacterium; species Mycobacterium palauense. The sequence continues at coordinate 7,377 of NZ_NVQF01000010.1, forward strand.
CCGGCCGGCATCGAGCATGCGCTGGGCGAACACCAGTGCGCTGGGGGTCAGGATGTCCCGGGTGCCCAGATAGAACGTCGTCGGCGGCAGCCCGTCGACCGAGCCCGCCGTCGGATCCCACAACGGGTCGCCGTCGGGGAGGTCGCCCTGCCAGTCGGGGCCCTCACCGGGTTCGGGGATCGAGGACACGGGATCGCTGACCAGTTCGGCATTGGGATCGGTGAACAGGGAGTTCCCACTGAGTCCCGGGGACAACAGCACCGCGCGGCCCGGCATGGCCGCGGCGACGCACTCGGGCGAGCCCGCGCAGTCCCGGACGATCTTCTGCATGGCCACCGTCGCGATGAGCCCGCCCGACGAGTCCGCGTAGATGCTGACGTTGTCGGCGCCGTGTTCGGCGACCCGGGCCGCGATGAAGTCCGCCATCGGCGCCACGATGGTCTCGGCGTTTCCGCCCTCCCCGGGGGTGACCATGGGGAAGATCGGCACGACGACGGTGGCTCCGGTGGCGCGGGCCATCGAGGCGTAGTCCATCCACTGGATGCGGTTGGGCTGGTAGACCAGCGCCCCGCCGTGCACGGCGATGACCTGCTCGCCGGACGGATGGCGTGAGGCGATCTCCCATACCTTCCAGGACTGCTCGGCTCCTGCGGCGTCGGTGAAGGTGTACTGGCTCTGCTCGGCGCCTACCCCGATCCTGGCCATCCACGGCGGGTTCGCCGAGGCCATCAATCCCGACAGCACGTAGGAGATGTCGAACCCGACGACCTTGGAGATCTGGTGCAGCACACCGAGTACCGCCACGGTGATCCGGTCGGAGAACGACGGGGGACCGGTCACCTCGGTGTGCTCGTAGAGCCCGGGAGACACCACCACGCCGGGTGCCAGCCCGATCGGTGCCTGCTCCGCCGCGGTGGTCTGGCCGGTGGTGACCGGTTTCGCGGCAACCTTGGCGACCGATGCCGCCGGATCGATCTCGCGGCGGGCGAATGCGAGCAGCGCCCACGGGGCGGGGGATGTGGGGGGCGTGCCGGGACGCCCGCCGGCGCCCCACGAGGTGAACACCGTGTCGACCAGGGTGGCCAGGGTCGGGGCGCCCGGCGTCTCGGGCGCCTCGGGCCGGGGGGCGCCCAGCGCCGCGAGCGGTCGCCGCGGCCCGGGCCCCGGCGTGCTTCCCGCGGCTACGGCCGGTGCTTCGGCCACTTCGGCCACTTCGGCCGCTTCAGTCGCTTCGGACACCTTGGTCACCTTGGTCGCCTTGGTCACCTTGGTCACCGCGGATATCTCGGCCGACTCGGATATCTCCGGGGTGGGATCGGCCGCGGAGGTGGCGGGTGCCGGCGCGGCGGTCGCGCCGATCGCCGGGTCGGATGACACCTCGAGCGACGGCTGGCGCCAGCGCCGCGGCGCACGCGGAGACCGAGAATCGGACGGCGACCACACGGAATCCGTGACGAGCGGCTCGCCGCGGGTGACCCGCCGGGACCGGTCCGTGGCCGGTGCGGGGTCGGGATCCCCCTGTTCGCCGTGCACGTCCGGTCCGTCCTGTGCTTCCGCCTCGTCCCCGGTGTCCGGCTCCCCGGTGTCCGGCCCCTGTGCGTCCGGCTCCTCTGTGTCCGGTCCCTCGTGCGCATCCCGGCCATCGACAGGGTCCCGCTCGTCGCGCGTGGCCCGCTTCGACCGGGTGTCGCGGATCCCCGGCGTCGCGCGACGTGTCCGGGTGCCGGGTTCGGAGCCTTCCGGCGAGGGACCGCGCTCCGCGCGCCCGCGCCCGGAGCGGTCCGATGCCGTGTCTCCTGTCGTGCTGCCGCCATCGCGTGAGGCCGTCGACGCGGCGGCGCCCGCCGTTCCGGAATCGGCCGGTTGCGCGGCCGCCGGTGCGGACCCCCACCCGGCGAACGTCGCGACACCGAGCCCGCATGCCACCGTCAGGCCGCACAGCGACCCAGATCTACTCCCCCTTGAATACATGTCACCCAGTCAAGCACGCCTGTGACGGCAATCACAGCGAAGAGTCGTGGGCGGCCGGCGGCCCGCCCGGGGGTGATTGTCGCAGCACAAGGGGGTCGGCCCGGGGGTCACTCGCGACGCGGCAACGCTGCGATGCGCACGGCTAGCGTCCCGGGGCGGCCTCGCCGTCGCGGGGCGCGGCGAGCCGCCGTTCCAGTGCGCCGGTGATGTCGGTGGTGGTCACGACGAGGGCGATCATGAAATCGATGAGCTGGGGCCGGCCGACGTCGAGGCGGCCCCGGTACCACTGGGCCGCCAGGTCGAGAAGGCCGCTTACGACGGTCAGGGCGGTCAGGGTGACGGTCTCGTCGGTGCCCGCGTCCGCGCCGAGCAGTGCCCGCACCTGCCCGGTCATCACCGTGGTGAGGACGTCGACCATCTCGGCGCGACGGCCGCCGAGGGCTTCGGCCGTCTGCAGCTCGACGAGCAGTCGCGCCCGCCGCGGGTCCTCGTCGATGAAGCCGAACGCGAACTCGATGACGGCCCGGACGCGCGCCCGCAACTCGTGGGGTGAGTCGGCGACCGCCGCCATGATCCCGGTCAGTGCGCGGTTGAACTGGTCGTCGAACGTGGCCAGGAGCAGCTCCTGGCAGTCGGCGAAGCTCTCGTAGAAGTAGCGGTCGTTGAGTTTGGCCCGGGCGCTGATGGCCCGCACCCGGAGATCGCGCACCCCGTTCTCGGCGACCGCGTCGAGCGCGGCCTCGAGGAGTTGTCGGCGGCGCTGTTCGCGCCGCTGATCGGCGGTCAGTCCACGATGCATGGCCATCGAAGCGGTGCACACCTCCGGATTCACGACGGGGCTTGCGCCGCCGTCCAGATTTGGTGAAGACTGTCACCAAACCACTTTGGTGAAGCACTTCACCATCGATGATAGGGGTGCGCAATGTCGGTGACTCGGTCCCGGTATCTGCTGGACCAGGCCAGGCGGCGGCTGACCCCGACGTTGAACACCATTCCCGGTATGGGGATGGTGGAGCGGCGGCTGCGGGAACACCCCTGGCCGCAGTTCCCGCTGGCCGAACCGCCGGCGGGCAGCGGCCTCAAGCCGGTGATGGGCGATGCCGGACTGCCGATCCTGGGCCACATGATCGAGGCCTTCCGCGGTGGCCCCGACTACATCCTGGAGCTCTACCGGGCCCACGGCCCGGTGCACTACCTGTACTCGCCGATCTTCCAGTCCGTGCTGGCGCTGGGGCCCGACGCCACCCAGGAGGTGTTCGCGAACCGGAGAAAGGACTTCTCCCAGCGTGGCTGGCAGCCCGTCATCGGCCCGTTCTTCAACCGGGGACTGATGATGCTGGACTTCGAAGAGCATCTGTTCCATCGCCGGATCATGCAGGCGGCCTTCACCCGCCCCCGGTTGGCCGGTTATGTCGAGCACATCGATCGGGTGGCCGCACAGGTGATCGCCTCCGACTGGCCCGTCGACGACCCGCGGTTCCTGTTCCACCCGGCCGTCAAGGAGCTCACCCTCGACATCGCGTCGGTGGTGTTCATGGGTCATGAACCCGGCACCGACCGGGAGCTGGTGACCAGGGTCAACGATGCCTTCGCCCTGACCACCCGGGCCGGCGGCGCCATCATCCGCACCGGCGTTCCGCCGTTCAAATGGTGGCGCGGACTGCGGGCGCGCACGGTGCTGGAGCGCTACTTCCAGGCCCGCGTCGCCGAAAGCCGCGGATCCGAGGGCACCGACATGCTCACCGTGCTGTGCCACAGCGCGGACGAGGACGGCAACACGTTCTCCGACGCCGACGTGGTCAACCACATCATCTTCGTGATGATGGCCGCCCACGACACCTCGACGTCGACGTTGACCACCATGGCCTACCACCTGGCGGCCAACCCCGAATGGCAGCAGCGGTGCCGCGACGAATCGGCGCGCCTGGGCGACGGCCCGCTCGACATCGACGCCCTGGAGAAGCTGGAGTCGCTCGACCTGGTGATGAACGAGTCGTTGCGTCTGGTCACCCCGCTGCCGTTGAACATCCGCCGGACGGTTCGCGACACCGATCTTCTCGGGCACTTCATCCCGGCGAAGACCGACGTGGTGACGTGGCCGTCGGTCAATCACCGGTTGCCGGAACTGTGGACCGATCCCGACGTGTTCGACCCGGACCGGTTCGCCGAACCGCGCTGCGAGCACAAGCGGCACCGCTACGCCTTCGCCCCCTTCGGGGGCGGCGCCCACAAGTGCATCGGCATGGTCTTCGGGCAACTGGAGATCAAGACCGTGATGCATCGGCTGCTGCGCCGGCACCGGTTGGAGTTGCGCACTCCGGGCTACCGGCCCCGGTATGACTACGGCGGCATGCCCGTCCCCATGGACGGCATGCCGATCGTGCTGCGCCCGTTGACCTGACCGGGGCCGAACGCGCTGCGCGCCCGCACACTTCCGCGACGGGCGCGGCCGGCCCCCGGTCCGACGAATCACCCGTCACAGCCGTATCGGGGATTGGCGCAAATTGACGCACCGCACTAGTTTTTCTGCGGTGATCTCCTCAGCTGCCGGTGCGGTCGCACGGTGGATTCTTCCCGCGATTCTTCCCGTGCTCACCGCCGCGGCCCTGACCTGCAGCGGCCTGTTGACCGGTCCGGTCGACAGCGGTCTCGCCCCGGCGGTGCGCCTGGCCAGCGACGCCAACCCGTTGGCCGGAATGCCCTTCTACGTGGATCCGGTGTCGAAGGCGATGCGGGCCGCCAACAGCACCACCCCGCCGAATCCGGAACTGGCCGCCGTGGCCAACACGCCGACGGCCTACTGGCTCGACGAGGCATTTCCGCCCTCGACGGTGGCCGGCACGGTTTCGAAGTATGCGGGCGCGGCCCAGGCCGTCGGGGCCATGCCGGTGTTCGCCCTGTACGGAATCCCACACCGCGACTGCGGCAGCTACGCCGCCGGCGGGTTCTCCTCGGGTGCGGCCTACCGCCAGTGGATCGACGCCATCGGCGCCGGGCTGGGTGGCGCACCCGCGGCGATCATTCTCGAACCCGATGCGCTCGCGATGGCCGACTGCCTGTCGGGTGACCAACGCCAGGAACGCTTCGACCTGATCCGCTATGCCGTCGACACCCTCACGCGTGACCCGGCCGCCGCGGTCTACGTCGACGCCGGGCATTCGCGCTGGGTCAGTGTCGAGGAGATGGCCAACCGGCTCAACCAGGTCGGCGTGGACCGCGCCCGAGGCTTCAGTCTCAACACCGCGAACTTCTTCACCACCGAGGAGGAGATCGGGTACGGCGAGGCGATCTCCGGACTGACCAACGGTGCGCACTACGTGATCGACACCGGCCGCAACGGCGCCGGACCCGTGCCGGATGACCCGATGTACTGGTGTAACCCCGGCGGCCGGGCGCTGGGAGCGCCGCCCACCGCGGCGACGGCGGGCCCGCATGCGGACGCCTACCTGTGGGTGAAACGTCCCGGCGAATCCGATGGCTCCTGCGGGCGCGGCGAACCGGGGGCGGGCACCTTCGTCACCCAGTACGCCGTCGAGCTGGCCAGCAACGCGGGCCGGTAGCCGCCGCAGGCACAGATCCCGGCCACCGGCCGTCTCGGCGGCCGTTCTGCAGAGCCCCGCAAGTTACCAGCCGGTAGGCTGGCCCCGAGAGGATGCCTCGAGAGGATGTGGGAGGGCTCTCATGCCGGACCTGAAGTACGTCGACATCCATGGTGATCGCATCGCCGTTCGCGACGAGGGCGACGGTGAAGCGCTGCTGCTGATCCACGGGATGGCCGGCAGCTCGAAGACGTGGCGGGAGATCCAGCCGCAGCTGGCCAAGAAGTACCGGGTGATCGCACCGGACCTGCTCGGCCACGGCCTGTCCTCCAAGCCGCGTACCGACTATTCGCTGGGCGCCTTTGCCGTGGGCCTGCGCGATCTCCTCGATGAACTGGGAGTCGGCTCGGCGACGGTGGTGGGGCACTCGCTGGGCGGGGGAATCGCCATGCAGTTCCTCTATCAGCACCCGGACTACTGCCGCCGCCTGGTCCTGATCAGCAGCGGCGGGCTCGGCCCCGATGTGGGGTGGGTTCTGCGCCTGCTGGCGATGCCGGGCGCCGAACTGCTCATGCCGGTGATCGCACCCCCGCCGGTGCTGCGTGCCGGCGAATCGTTGCGGTCACGGCTGAGTTCGCTGGGGCTGCGTTCCCCGCGCGGCGCGGAGATCTGGAACGCCTACTCGTCCTTCTCCGACTCGCAGACGCGCGGCGCCTTCCTTCGGACACTGCGCTCGGTGGTCGACCATCGGGGCCAGGCCGTCAGCGCGCTGAACCGGCTCAGGCTCAAGCAGGGGTTGCCGACGCTGGCCATCTGGGGCGAGCAGGACACGATCATTCCGGTGGAGCATGCCTATTCCGCACTGGAGGCCCGCCCGGACTGTCGCCTGGAGGTGATCCCCGACGTCGGCCACTTCGCCCAGGTCGAGGCGCCGGCCGCGGTCGTCGACCTGATCGACGACTTCATCACCACGACCACGGTTCGTCCGGTGCCGGCCAGCACACCAGCTGAGGTGTGCAGGGAGGCCGGCGCGCCTCACGCCGTCATCAGGTAGTCGGCCCCGCCGACGTACACGGTCCCGGGCGAGTAGTCGGCGGTCGCCGCCGTGGCGATCGCCGCGGCGAACTCGCCGACCGTCGGAAGTGCCGCGCGGGCGCGGCGGGCCGCGACGGCGTCGGGATCGCGGCGCTGCAGGAGCCGCACGATGATGGTGCCCTCGACCATGTCGCCGGAGACCACGGTGAGCCCGATGCCGGCCCGGGCGAGCTGCGGGCGCATCGCGTGGAGGGCCGTCTCGCCGGCCCGCTTGCTCGCGGCGACCGCGGCATAGCCCTTCGGCACCGCCTTGTGGGGGAAGAAGTGCGCCTGGTGGCTGGTGACGAAGACGATCCGCCCGCCCACGGGCATCAGCGGTATCGCCAGCGCCGCCAGCCGAGTCTGGGCATCGCGGTTGAGCCGCATCGCGTAGCCCGGGTCGGCCCACAGCTCCAGACCGCCGGACGCGTTGAGGATCAGGGTGTCCAGCCGCCCGAAACGCGCCGCGATGGTGTCGATCAGGGCCGCGGCACCGGCCTCGTCGGAGATGTCGGCGGCGACGGTCGAGGCGTGTCCGCCGGCGGCGCGGATCGCCTCGGCGACAGTGTTGGCGCGCTTGGCCTTCTCCCGGTAGCTCACGACGACATGGGTGCCGGGGTGGGCGAGCCGCTGGGCGACGTCCGCGCCGATCCCGCGCGACGCACCGGTGATGAGGACGACTCGTTCGGGTGCGGGTGACATGGCGGGGCTCCTTCCGGGATTACTGCCGATCGCCTCCGACCATACACAATTTTTAAGAAAAGTAAGCGATATCTAAGGTAACGGTAAGAGGTCGAATCGGCCGTCGGCCCCGGCGGTGGTCAATCCAGACCGGCCGACCCGCCCGCAGCCGAGGAGAGCGCGGTGGCGACGAACGCGGCGGCCTGGTCGGCCATGCCGTTGGTCTTGTAGGCACTGTGGGCGGCGCGGTCGAGACCGCCGGGGGAACAGACCGGGTCACCGGGCGCACACAGTTCGATGGTCTTGGCGGCGTAGAGGTGCCCGACGGTGATCGGCGGCGCGGAGCTGTCCACGAGGTTCAGGAACCAGTTGTCCGGGGTGCCGAACAACGCGACGGCACCCACATGCTGGGCCGTGGCCGGGGGGATCGGGCCGGCGATGCCGGCCGGCAGCGCCAGCCCCGGCGGGACCGCGTCGAAGGTGGTGTAGGCCGCCACCGCGGCACCCTGGGAATACCCACCGAGCACGATCTGGGTGTCCGGGCAGGTGGCCGCGATGGCCTCGATCTTGTTGCCGGCGTCGGCGACTCCCTGCGCCGCGGCCGGAAAGTCCAGTGACGCGGGATAGTTGACACCGTAGACGTCGACGGATCGGCCGCCCAGCCGGCCGTCCAGCGCGTCGATGAACGCCTGCCCGACGGCCCCGACCCCGGGAGCCTCGAATGTCCCTCGCGCGAAGACGACCTCGACATCCGGGCAGGAGGCGGGCGCGGCGGCGGCCACGCCGGCTGCCTGCGGGGCCCAGAGCGCCGCGATGGCGGCGATCGCCGCGGCCAACCGGGACAGCAGGCGCGATCGCGCCGGGAAGCGTAGAGCGCCGATAGCCATGACGGGTTCCTTTCGCGGCCGGGTGGCGCGGGTGAGGCGCGGCGCCGATATGCCGAGACGACGATGTGTGAGACAACGATGGGTGAGACGGTGTGCTGGTACCACCAGGCCCAACGCTGCCGTATCCGCCGCTCATTCCACATCGGTGCTGGCGCCCACTCGGTGCTACCGCTGGCGACCCCCACCCGTTGCAGCTAGCCGGAACCGGCACGCATCGGCGCACTCTCGACGGCGAGATCGGTGTGGTGAACCGCGCGGGCGCGGCGGCCTCTCGCGTCCGGGCCGGGGCGGCCCCGAACTCGTCGTCCGCCGGGCGATTCCTGGAGTCGGCTCCACAGAGGGCGATTCTCAGATCCGACGGGCCGATGTATACCCAGTCGAGTCGGTCGACGGCGCAGATCTCCTCGACATCGGCCAACCCTGCACGAGTTTCGACCATCGCTAGGACCACCGGGTCCGGTCCGCCATGGCCGGGGTGAATCCGATCCGCAGCTGGGCGCGCATGGGTCCGTACGAACGAAAACCGTTGGGTGGATCGGTGGGTTCCGGGCCGTTACCGAGATCGTGCACTTGGCCCGCTCCAGTGGAGTGGTCGGCGTGGAGGAGATCTCGCCTCGATTCGGTGTCACACCCGCGACGACCCGGCGCGACCCCAGCTTGCTCACCGAACAGGGCATGGTCACTCGCACCTGTAGCGGGGCGCTCGCCTTGAACTGCCACCCCGAGTCGCCACTTCGACAGCGTGCAGCCGAGGGGTACGAGGCCAACCGCAGCATCGCCAGGTGGTCGCAGAACAGGTGCAGTCGGGCGAGATCGTGTTGCTCGACGCCGGGACACCGTCGGGTGCGATGTGGTGAGTTTCTCTGTGCGGTGGACAATTTCACCGTGATCACCGGGGTGCTCACCGCCCTGGGGCATTGGCGGACGCCGACGACGTCGGGGTGAAATGCACCGATGGGACGCGGTTGAAGGAGTTGATGATGCGGCGCTGCGAACGCGTGTACATCCTCGCCCACGCCGACAAGCTGGGGCGCCGTCCCTTTCACGCCTGGGCGCCGCTGGTGCCGGGCGCGGTGCTGGTCACCGATTCGGCCGCCGACGACGCGCTCATCGCGCCGTTCCTGCGCAAGGGCATCGAAGTGGTGCGGACACCCTGAGCGGATTCTCACGCCCGGGACACCGGCAGGAGCGTCCCTGTCGCCCGATCGCCGGTGGAAGGTGAATGCTTGGTCGAGTTCCGGTAGTGTCAACCTGCGTCGGGGCACGTGAGCGTACACATGAACGGTGCCTCCATTACCAGCGAGTGAGGGGCGGCATATGTCCGTTGTAGATCTGCCTGCCGGCGTCGGTGAGGTGTCCGGGAAGTCACTGCGGAAGTTCACGACCCGGGCGGTTGTCTCGGTGGCCGTGGGAGCGGGACTGATGTGGTCCGTCGTCGCGTGCGGCGGCGGCGAATCGACGGAGAGCCCGACCACCACCACCACGACGACCACGACCACCACCACGACGAGCCCCACGGAGGGCGCACCGGCACCCACCGAGTCGCCGGCCCTGCAGCCCACGACCAAGGGTTCGCTGGATCCCGGACCGTCCAGGATCGGGTCCATCAACCCCGACAACGTGGGCCCCGGCGACTGATTGACCGGACCTGCAGACTCCGCTACGGCTCCCCTGAGCCGTAGCGGAGTCTTGTCTGGGCACGTCTTGTCTGCATTTCACGTCTTGTTCGCATTTGTAGTGCGGTGACGATCGGGCCGACGATCGGGCCGGAGCCCGATCAGCGCGGCGGGTCGTCGCGCCAGCGGAAACTGTTCACGTGATCGCCCATGTCCACCGCGACCTCGAGGTTGGCCGCCGACGGTAGCCCCGGGCCGAAGTCCGGACCGAACTTGTGGAACGGCCCGACGGCCCCGGCCACCAGCGCCAGGTCGTCCTTCACCGCCACCAGCACCATCACCCGCATCCGCGAATAGCTCGCCGTCATGCCCTGGGGCCAGCAGTCGGCGACCAGGCCGTACCCGGGGTGGTAGCCCACCATGGCGTTCGGGACCTCGTAGGCGTTCTTGGTGTCGGGAAACGTCTTGCGCACCAACTCGGACGCGATCTGCCGCGGTGTCCTGCCCGCGGCGGGAACACTGAACAGGCGCATCGTGCCCCCGTCGCCATCCAGCAGTTCTGCGGTCACTCCGTCGTCCTGGGTGGTCACCTTGAACGGGGTGTCCGGGGGTGGGTAGGACACCGAGAACGCGCCGTCGGGGGCGGTGAAGCGCGGATTGATGGCCACGGGTTCGCCCATCGGCGGCCGCCCGCAGTCTGGCGGACACGCGAATCTCGCCGCCGGCTTCTGCAGCGCCCCGGACAGGCTGACCAGGCCCGCGGCGACGACGCCGATCGCGATGACCCACACGACGACCAGCCGGCGGTACGGCGTCCTGGGGGCCGCGGGAACCTCGTACGTGCCGGAAAAGTACAGGTCTCCCGGCGCAGTGGTGCTCACGCCTGCGGTCCCGTGTCGACGAGGACGGGACGATTCTCCCGCCGCGATCGGCGCGACGAGCGCGACGAGGCCCGGGTCGCTGCCCCGCACGCGGCGCAGAACGGCATGTCGGGAACGACATGGCCGCACTGCGCGCAGAGCAGGGGCTCGTCCTGGTCCGGTTCGTCGTGGCCCTCGTGCAGCAGCGCCAGGTGAAGCCCCACCCGCAGGGTCAGCAGCGCGACGGCGGCGATCGTGAGATGGACTGCCAGCTGTAGCAATTGCGGGACCCGCGCGACATCGACGAGTCCGATCGCGGCGTAGAGCACCATCACCGCCACACCCATGAGCGCCAGCACCAGGCGCACATAGGTGCGGTGCTGATCCCTCTTGTTCGCCGGCCGCCGGAACCACAGCGCCGTGCCGATCAGCCCGCCCACGCACGCGGCGGTCAACGGCACCGCGATGCCCTGAATACCCGCCTGCACCAGCAGCCCGTCCATCGGACGGCCGCGCGCGACCATGCCGGTGGCGAACTGCGGTGAGAGCCGGGTCAGCGTGGCCGCCGCGGTGAACATCAGTGCGCCCAGCGCGCCGAGCGCGAAGCCGTCCAGGGCCTCCCTGCCGCGGGTGGGCCGCAGCAGGCGCATCACCAGCGCAGGCACCAGCATCAGCAGCATGCTCCCGATCGGAACCCCCAACCCGTCCCGCAGGACCCGGGTACCGGCGATGCCCGCCCCCAGCGGAACTCCGTAGGCGCGGGCGGCCGCGGCCCCGGTGAGCAGCACCCACCCGACACCGATGCCGATGCCCAGCGCGGACGTGATCACGAGGGTGGCCGACGGGATGTCGCGGTGGGCGTCGGCCTCCTGCAGATAGATCAGAAACAGCAGCGGAAGTCCCAGCGCCGCCACGGTGATCAATGCCGCCGGAAGCCTGAACAGCGTGACGGTCAGCAGCGTGACGATCAGCAGCGCAAGCCCGACGAGGAACGACACCCGGGTGCGCGGCGACAGGTGCGGGAACAGGGTACTGCCGATGTTCGGGGTCAGCAGGTGCTCACCCGGTGACGCGCTGAAAGCCGTGAGGCGCAACCATTCCGGGCGGTTGTTCGGGTGGTCTTTGAGGTGGCCGCCGCAGAGACCGCAGAAGTTGCCCGCGGGAACGGCGAGCTGGCAGACCCCGCACTCCATGGTGGGACGCCCCTCGGCGGTGGTCCCGTCGGCCGATCCGGAATCCTCGCTCATAGCCCCGTCCTCTGCAGAATGAGTAGGTTGCGCACGAGGTTGTCGACGTCCGGGGTGCCCAGGCCGGTCGTCAGGTCGTAGCCGGGTCCCGCCGAGTAGACGGCATTGCCGCCCAGTGTCACGTCACGAAACGCCGGCAACGGTGCGCCCTGGGCGATCCGGTACAGTAGCGGGTTGAGATCGCCGATGAGCTCACCGCCGTTGTCGGTCAGGAACTGGTTCATGAGCGCGGCGAGGCCCGCCCAGATGGGCGCCGACTGCGAGGTTCCGCCGCCGACGAAGATCTGCTGTTGCATGATGATCGCCATTCCGGTGAACGGATCGGCGACCGCGGCGACGTCGGGCGTGAGCCGTCTGCCGCGGCTCTGGTCGGAGGGGACGGTGGCCGCCGCCTCCCGTTGCCACGACGGCATGTCGAACAGGGCCGAGACCCCACCGCCGGTGCCCTGCGAGAGCGGCACGTCGAACCAGGCCTGCTCGGCGAGCCACCGGGCGTCGGCATCGGTGGACAGGGTGGTGCCTCCGACGTTGGTGATCTCGGGCAGCGAGGCCACCGAGTCGAGCCCGACGTCGGCTTCCCCGGGTGGGGAGTCCCAGTCGGCGCCGCCCTTGCATTCCAGGCCGGCCAGGTCGCCGCTGGCGTTGAACGCGACGGTGCCGTGGGACTGCGCGAGCCGCATGGCCGACTGCACCGGCGCGAGATCGGCCGCGGTGATCAGCTTGTCGCATCCCCAGCCGATCGAGAAACTCCACACCGCCCCGGGAAACCGGCGGTCGGTGTCCTCGAGCATCTGGCCGATCTTCTCGTAGCCGCCGTCGCCCTCGACGGTGGGACGTGCGTTGACGACGACCTTGTGTGCGTCGGGGGCGATCGCGTGGACGATCTCCAGGTCCATCGTCAGCTCGGCTCCCGGCGGTCCAGGCTGGCCGCCCACGACCTCGGGGGTGAACGGCGGCAACTCGAACGTCGAGGAGAACGTGTCCAGATCGGCCTGGTCGAACCCGTCGAAGGCGAAGACGACGACGGTGGCGCCCTTGCCGGTGTAGCCCTCGGCGGCCAGCGGCGCCGCGTTGTAGGCGGTGAGCACGGCGTTGGGGGTCAGTGCGCGGTCGGGAACGTCGAGGGGGAACATCCACGGCAGCGAGGTGCGGTGCGGGAGGTAGCTGAGGATCCGGCCCAGCTGGTCGACCTCATGGTCCAGCGCGGCGGGCACCTGCGGCTGCTGGGGGGACGCATAGAACTCCTGCCCGCGCCGTCCCCGGTAGTCGTGCACCTCGACGTCGAAGGCCCGCGACATCGCCTCGGGCGAGCCCTCCACGATCGCCCACTCGTCGCCGGGGCGCCAGCGCACCGCGAGGTCGTGCCGCTCGGCCCACCCGATCAGAGCGACCGGCCGGCTGGTGTGGTGTAGGGCGGCGGTCAACTGAATGTGGTCGCCCTGTGCCGGCCCGAGGTCGGTGGAGGCTCCCAGCAGCAGCCGCATCGGCCCGCTGATGTCGGATGTCTTGTCGCCCTGCTGCATCCGCAGGTCTGACACCGGGGCCAGCACGGCGATGAGCAGCAGCGCGAAGAACCACGCCGCGGGTTTGACGCTCCGGCGGCGCGGGGCTGCAGCGATCGGCGACAGAGTCGGCGAAGACGTCACGATCGCGCGCACCCGTACACAGCTCAACCTCGCGTTCGGCCGGTTTCTGGCATTCTAGCGGGCCGTCGGGTCGCGGCGCTGGCGTCAGAACTTCAGGTGGTGGCCGGTGTCGCCGACCTGGTCGACGAACATGGTCCGGCTGTCGAACCACCACGCGCCGTCGATGCGGTGGAAGGTGTCGTGGTAGTGGCCGGTGACGATGACCTGCAGGGGCAGCTCGGCAGTGGCCTGGGTGACGCAGTAGTAGGCCCTGCCCGTGGCCGTGCCGGCCGCCTCGTCCACCAGGATCTGCACGTTGCTGGTGAGGTGTCTGGTCCCGGGAGTGCCGTCCTCGTGGACTCGGACCGCCGTCTCGTACATCTGGCGTACCCGCTGCGCGCCGGCGAACACGGTCTCCGGTGGGCCGTTCTCCACACCATAGATCCGTCCGTGGACGAACAGGGCGGCCACACCGTCGAAGTCGCCCGCGTCGAGCCGGAAGGCATACTCGTAGACCAGGTTTTCGATCTCGCGGGCGGCGTCGCTCATCGTCGGTAGACAACCAGCGCGGCGGTGGCGTGTCAACGTGTGGATGCGTTCCGCGGTGTTCTGCGGCGCCGCGCGGCTATCGTGTCGCCATGGGGGAGAGCTGCGGCTGCGACCGCGACGCCGTCGGTGCCATCTCGAGACGGGCCGCGCTGGTGGCCGGGTCGGCCTTCGTCGGTGCCGGGCTGCTGAGCACCACCTCGGCGGTGGGCTCCGCGGAGCCCGACCCGGCCTCGGCGGCGCTTCCGCGGAACGCCCTGATCACCCTGGGAGTTCAGGCCGGGCCGCCGCCGGTGCCGCACCGCATCGGGATCTCCTCCGCGCTCAAGATCGGATCCGACGTCTACGTGATCGACTGCGGGCTGGGATCGTTGAACGCCTACACCAATGCGGGGCTGACGTTCAACCAGCTGAAGTCGATGTTCATCACGCACCTGCACACCGATCACATCGTCGACTACTACAGCTTCTTCCTCTCCGGCGGAGCGCCGTCGCGGCCCGGCCACCCCGCCGTTGCGGTGTACGGCCCGGGCCCGGCCGGGGGGTTGCCGCCCTCCGAGGTGGGAAATCCCAACCCGCCCATCGTCGACCCCGCCAATCCCACACCCGGATTGGCCGCCACCACGGCGGCCCTGCAGCAGGCCTTCGCCTACACGAGCAACATCTTCATCCGGGACAACGGTGTCGCCGACATCCAGGACCTGATGGCGGTCACCGAGATTGCGGTGCCGCCGGGATCCGACTACCGCAACCGGGCGCCCAACATGGAACCCTTCCCGGTGATGTCCGACGACAACTTCACCGTCACCGCGATACTCGTCCCGCACTACGACGTCTACCCGGCATTCGCCTTCCGGTTCGACCTGAAGAACCCGGCCGTGTCGGTCACGTTCTCCGGTGACACCGTCAAGTCGGACAACGTGATCAGGATCGCCCAGGACACCGACATCCTCGTGCACGAGGCGGTGTTCACCCTTGACCCCGGCTTCTATCACGAGCGTTTCCCGCCGAATTACCTGGTGAACTCCCACACCTCGGCACTGCAGGTGGGCGAGGTCGCCGCCGCGGCGCGGCCCGGGCACCTGATCGTCAGCCACTACGACCCGCCGGATCTGCCCGACGCGCAGTGGCTCGGCGAGATCGGCAGGAACTTCACCGGCCCCACCACGATCGCCCGCGACGGGCAGGTGTTTCCGCTGTAGCGGGCTATCGAGCGCTCACGGCGCGGGCGGGTTCCGGTTCGAGGCGGCATGCCTCCGGCACGAGCAGCACCGGCGTGCGGGCGTGGGCCGCGACGGCGTCGGAGACACTGCCCTGCAGATGCCCGAACAGTCCGTGCCGGCGGTGCGGTGCCAGCACGATCAGGCTGGCGTGGTGGGTCTCGGCCGCCTCGACGATGCCCCGCCAGGTCGGCGTGGCCTCGACCGCGACGCTGTGCGCACGGAAGCCGGCACGTTCGGCCAGTGACGCACCGTGTGCGGCGGTGCGTTCGGCGGCGTGGCGTACCTCGGTGGCGTTGTCGGCGTCGAAGTGCGCGGGGTCGGCCGGGGTGAATCCGACGTCGACCACCCGCCAGACGCACACCACCAGCGCCGCACGGTCGGTCCCCAGCTGGCGCGCGGCGTGGATGATGGTGCCCGCGGCGAGGTCGGAGCCGTCGTAGGCGAACAGGATCGGCCCGTCCGGTGCCGGGGCATGCCGGGCCACCGCGGGGGCGGGCGCGGGCTCGCCCGTGTGCCCGATGACGACGCCGGAAGCGCCGGAACGGACGCGGGCCAGCAGTGGCGGCGAGTACCAGGCCGGGGAATCGCCGTCGAGGAACTCGTCGAGGTCGGGCCGCTGCGGCCTGGCCCCGCTGAGCACATAGACGAGGACGGCGAACAACGCACCGCCGATGGCCAGTCCGAACCCCACCCAGAGTGCGATTCCGGTGCCCGCGACCAGGTCGCCCGACACCGAGAGGGCCAGGTGGCCGAGCACCGGAGCCACCATGAACGCGGCCACCGCCCGCAGCAGCTCGATGATGGCGAAGACCCGCTGCAGGCTGGCCGACTGCAGCGAGAAACCCGCAACGAACAGCGCCGGGGCCACCGCGGCGCCCAGCGCCAGCCCGGTCAGCGCCGTGGCGACCAGGACCAGTGTCTGGTTGGACGGCAGCGCCGCCCGGAACACCAGGATGCCGGCGGCCAGCAGCACCATGCCGACGAGCGGAAGGTAATGCATCGCGCGGCGCGTGATGACGACGCCGAACACCACGGCCATCACGATCGCACCCCCCAGCTCGGGCAGGTAGAGCATGCCGACGTGGGCGGGGCTGTAGGTCTGCATCAACACGTTGGCCGTCAGGGCCGTCGCCGCCACGGAGGCGGCGGCGGCGAACAGCGCGAGCCCCACGCCGGCGACGGGGATGGAGCTGGTGAAGATGGTGCGGACGGTGAGCAGCGGGCGGCTGGACCGGAACTGGTAGACGATCAGGACGACGATGAGCAGCAGCCCACCCAGCATCGGCACGGTGGCCGCCGGGTCACCGAACCCGTGGGTGGTCAGCTGGGCGGCGCCGATGAAGGCGGCGGCGCACCCGGCCGCGGCCAGGGCGATGGCGCGCAGATCCCGCGGCGCGTCGAGGTCGGCCGGAGGCGCGTCGTCGAACGTCAATCCGGCCATGATCAGCGCGGCCAGGGCGATCGCGGCGACGATCCAGAACAGCGGACGCCACGCATGCGCCTCGGCCTGCACGCCCCCGATGAACGGCCCGATGGCCACCGCGCCGAACACACACATGTTCATGATCACCGCGGTGTTGCGCAGCTTGTCCCGAGGGAAGCCGATGGTCAGCGGCGGTGCGGCGGCGATCAGCAGCATGCTCGTGGCCAGTCCCTGAAGGATGTGCCCGCCGATGAACATCGGCGCGTCCTGCGCCGCGGCGGCCAGTACCGAGCCGACGACGAGCAGCACCGCATAGGCCAGCAGCATCCTCCGCTGCGGCAGGTGCTGGGCCAACTGAACCGCCACGACGGTTCCCAGGGCGTAGGCGGCGTTGCCCAGTCCCGAGCCCAGGCTCATGGTCTGGGCACTGATGTGCAATTCACCGGAGATGATCGGCACCAGCGGGTCCATCGCCGCCGACAGCGCCAGGTAGGGGATCAATGCGAGGGTGACCATCGCGGCCACCGCCGGGTACCGCCCGGCCAGGGGACCCGGCCGCATCAACGCTGCCCGGTGTCGCCGGCCGAAGCGGGGCGACCGCGGTGAGTACGACCGCGGTGAGTCGGGTGGCCGGTCAACGGTAGGGGCGCGCACACGTAGCGCTCCAACCTCGACGGTGGGGGCTTTGTTCCTGAGCGCGGCCCCGATCGGTGCCAGGTTCGTCACACCCGGCCCACCGGCAGCAGGCACGGCCGGGCTTGACCTCCAGCGCTTGAGGTCCCTCATGATGGGTGCGTGCCAGTTTCAGTGCCTGTTTCAGTACCAGTTTCGGTACCAGTTCCGCTGCCGGTTTCGGTGCCGACCGATTCCGAAGACGCGCCGATGACCATCCAGGAGGTCGCCCGGCGGTCGGGGCTGAGGAAACCGACGCTGAGGTACTACGAACAGGTCGGGCTCATCGGGCCGGTGCGTCGCGATCCGTCGAGCGGCCATCGCAGATACTCCGCCGCGATCGTCGCCCTCCTCTCGGCCCAGGTCACCCGGCTGGACGACGAACTCCGCGCCGTGCAGCTTCGCCGCGCCTATGTCGCGGCGAAGCTGTCGTTGTGGCAGGCCCGTGCGGACGGCGACGGCGCCGCGGAGAGCGCGGCCGTCGCGGCAGCCCTGGCGGCCGCCACCGAACTTCGGGCCGGAGTGGACCGCGGATGACCGACGCCCACGACCGTGTGAGGACCCCGTTCGGCTTCGCCAGCACGGCAGCGGATGTGCTCGACGGCGTCGACCTCAGCGCCAGGACCGTCCTGGTGACCGGCACGAACTCGGGGATCGGTTTCGAAACGGCGCGCGCTGTCGCGGCCGCGGGCGCCCGCCTCATTCTCGCGGCGCGCGACGAGGACAAGGCCAACGAGGCCGCGCGGCGAATCGTCGCACTGACGGGCAACGCGTCGACGGTCGCGCTCCCGCTCGACCTGGCCGATCTGGAATCGGTGACGCGGGCGGTCGGTTCGGTCACCGAACCGATCGACGTGTTGGTCAACAACGCGGGGGTGATGGCCATCCCCGAACTCACGAGGACCCGCCAGGGACACGAGATGCAGTTCAGCGTGAACTTTCTCGGGCATTTCGCGCTCACCCTCGGTCTGCACGACGCACTGGCCGCGGCCGGGGCCGCCCGGGTCGTGTGCGTGAGCTCCAACGCGCATCTCTACAGCCCCGTCGTCTTCGGCGACGTCGATTTCCGGTTTCGCAGATACGAGCCGATCGAGGCCTACGCCCAGGCCAAGACCGCCTGCGTTCTCCTCGGCGTCGCGATCACCCGGCGCTGGGGGCAGCAGGGCATTCTGGCCAATGCGCTCAACCCCGGCGCGATCGCCACGGGCCTGCAGAGACACACCGGTGGTATCAAGACACCCGTCGAGCGCCGCAAGACCGTCGAGCAGGGTGCGGCCACGTCGGCCCTGCTTGCGGCGTCGCCGTTGGTGGAGGGGATCGGGGGACGCTACTTCGAGGATGTCAACGAGGCGGCCGTCCGCCACGAGAGCCCGGGCCCGTTCGGCACCGGGGTCGCCGACTATGCCCTCGATTCGCGATACGCGGAACTGCTGTGGGAGACCGCCACCGAGATGGTGACCGCCCGACCGCGGGCGCAGTGACCGGGCCGGGCCCAAGTACCTGGCGCTTCAAGGTCTTGGGGCCCTGTGCGGAAAAGCCGCGGAGTGGTCGACTTGGGGGTGAGATGGGCTCGTGGCCGATGAAGTCGATGAAACGGAGCGGGCAGTGCCCCTGAGCGGCGGAGGATCGCAACCCGGCCGGTTGCTGACGCGGGTGCGTCCGTTGATCGAACCGGCCCTGGTGGTGGTGACGGTCGGCGCGCTGGCCGCCGGCGGGGTCGCCTGGCTGCTCGGTGCCCGGCAGGTCGCCGACGGATGCTGGATCGGCGGCACGGTGGTCGCCGTCGTTCCCGCGGTGGCCTGGGTGCTCGGCGCGTTGCGCCGCGGCCGGGTCGGTGTCGATCTCATTGCGGTGCTCTCCCTGGTCGGGACGCTGCTCGTCGGCGAATACCTGGCCGGCGCGCTGATCGCGGTCATGCTTGCCGGCGGTCGCGCCCTGGATGCGGCGGCGTCGCGGCGCGCCTCCCACGATCTGCGGGCGCTGCTGGAACGCGCGCCGCGATTCGCCCGGCGGCGCGTCGGCGACCAGGTCGGTGTGATCCCGCTGGCGGAGGTCCGGGTCGACGACGTCCTGGTCGTCGGCCCCGCAGACGTGGTGCCGGTCGACGGCCGTGTCATGGATGCGGTCGCGGTACTCGACGAGTCGGCGCTCACCGGTGAACCGCTGCAGGTCGAGCGCCGGGCCGGTGACGCCGTGCGCAGCGGGGTGGTCAACGCCGGGGACGCCTTCGAACTGCGTGCGACGGCAACGGCCGAGGACAGCACCTACGCCGGCATCGTGCGATTGGCCCAGCAGGCCGGTGCCGAAAGCGCTCCGGTGGTGCGCCTGGCCGACCGCTACGCGGCGTACTTCCTGCCGCTGGCCCTGCTGCTGGCGGGGTCCGCCTGGCTGGCCAGCGGGTCGCCCGTGCGGGCCGTGGCCGTTCTCGTCGTCGCGACCCCGTGCCCGCTGCTGCTGGCCGCACCCGTGGCCATCGTGTCGGGTCTGTCCCGTGCGTCCCGCGCGGGTGTCGTCATCCGCAGCGGGGGAGCGCTGGAGAATCTCGGCCACGCCACCACCCTGGTGATGGACAAGACCGGCACCCTCACGATGGGCCGCCCGATCGTCGTCGACATCGTGGCCGCGCCCGGCGGCAACGCCGCCGAGATCCTGCGGCTGGCCGCCTCGGTGGATCAGCTCTCGGCCCACGTGTTGGCCGAGGCGATCGTCACCGAGGCGGTCGCCCGGGGGCTGGCGTTGTCGTTGCCCACCGACGTCAGCGAAGAGCCCGGCCGCGGTGTCACCGCGACGGTGGGCACCCGGCGGGTGACCGTCGGGAAGCTGGGTGACAACCCGTCCGCGGGCTGGGCGCAGGCGGCGGTCAACCGGGCCCGGTTGGACAACGCGGCGGTGGCCTGGGTGTGCATCGACGGTGAGCCCGCCGGCGCGGTGCTGCTGCGGGATCCGCTGCGGCGCCAGGCGCCGCGCACCATGCGGCGGCTGCGCGAGGCCGGGCTGACCCGGCTGGTCATGCTCACCGGTGACCGTGTCGAACCCGCCCGGGAGGTCGCCGCGGTGTTGGGTCTCGACGAGGTCTACGCCCAACAGACCCCGGTGGACAAGGTCGCAGCGGTCCGGGCGGAGCGTGAACGAGCGGTGACGGTGATGGTCGGCGACGGCATCAACGACGCACCGGCGTTGGCGGCGGCCACCGTCGGGGTGGCGATGGGGGCCCGCGGAGCGACGGCGTCGTCGGAAGCCGCCGATATCGTCTTGACCACCGATCGGCTGGACCGCCTCGCCGATGCGATGGACATCGCGCGGTGGTCCCGGCGGATCGCCGTGCAGAGCGCGGTCGTGGGCATGACGTTGTCGCTGGCGGCCATGGTGATCGCGGCACTGGGCTGGCTTCCGCCCGCGGCGGGGGCGCTGCTGCAGGAGGGCATCGACGTCGCGGTGATCCTCAATGCGTTGCGTGCGCTGCGCGGCGATCCGGGGGCCGAGGTGACGCTGCCCTCCGACACCGAGACTCTGCTGCACCGCTTCTCGGCCGAGCATGACGAACTCCGCGACACGCTGGGGCAGCTGCGTTCCAGCGCCGACCGACTCGTCGAGGGGCCCGACGACGCGGCGCTGGCTGCGGTGGTGGCCGCCTATGACCTGCTGGCCCAACGGATCCTGCCGCACGAGCGCGCCGAGGAGGCCGAGCTGTATCCGGCGTTGGCGACCCCGCTGCAAAGTGGTGAGGCCACCGCGCCCATGAGCCGCACCCACGCCGAGATTCAACGGCTCGCCGACCGCATCGGCACCCATGTCCACCTGGCCGAGGCCGCCGGCGGCGTGCAGCCCGATCAGGTCGAGGATCTGCTGGCATGTCTCTACGGGCTGTATGCGCTGCTGCGGCTGCATTTCGTCCAGGAAGAGGAGAGCTATTTCACCCTGGCTCAGGAGGAGGTCCCGTCGGAGTCGAAGTCGGTTCGCCCGCAGCAGGATTCGACACCCGCCGCGACGGAGCCGGCGGTGAATCAGAACCACTCGGTGTGAGGCACGGTGCTGAGGCTGCAGTCCAAGGTCAGGGTCGCCGGACTCACCGGGGCGGAGGTCACGCGTTTCTTCCTGGAGTGCAACGACGCGGCCTACCGGGCGTGGTGGCCCGGGGTGCATCTGCGGTTGCACCCCGTCGCGGCCGGCGGCGCGGACCACCTCGGCGAGACGGTGCTGATGGACGAGTTCGTCGGCTCCCGGCACCTCCGGATGCGCGGCGTGGTGACCCGGGTGCAGCCCGGACGAAAAATCGTGTGGCAGATGAAGAAGGGTGTCCGGTTACCCGCGTGGCTGACGTTGGATCTCGACGACGACGACGGCGGGGTCACCATCGTGCACACTCTCACCGCAGGATGGACGGGGCCGGGCCGGGTCCTGGATCCGTTGCTGCGCCGGTACCTGACGGCCGACTTCGCCGCCGCGCTGGACCGGCACGTACACACCGAGTTCCCGCGGCTGCGCGACCTGCTTCATCCCGGCCCGCATCCCGGTGCCGATGACCGGTCGGTCCCCTGACCGACGCGTCCGCGCGCCGAGCCGGCGGCCGGCGCGAGAACCGCCACGGGGAGGCCGAGGATCCGGATGGCCGGTCACCGGTCTGCGGGGGCCGGTGACCGAGATGCATTTTTCGGGCGATCCGGCCCGGCGGGTCGCGTGCCGGAGGACGCTGAGAGGCAGCCGCGTGAACGGCCGAATCGGCATGGGCCGACGGTCCGCGACTACCAGGAGACATGCCAGACGATTCATGGCGGAGATCAAGGAAGGCCAAATCCATGTCACGGACACAGTTCGGCTCGCTGGGTGCGGGCGGCCTCAACTGGGACAGCCTGCCGTTGCGGCTGTTCGCCGGCGGAAACGCGAAGTTCTGGGATCCCGCCGACATCGACTTCTCCCGCGACGCCGAGGACTGGGCGTCCCTGACCGAGCGGGAGCGCGAGTACGCCACCCGATTGTGCGCCGAGTTCATCGCCGGCGAAGAAGCCGTCACCAAGGACATCCAGCCGTTCATGGGCGCGATGCGCGCCGAGGGGCGCCTCGGTGACGAGATGTACCTGACGCAGTTCGCCTTCGAGGAGGCCAAGCACACCCAGGTGTTCCGGATGTGGCTCGACGCCGTGGGTATCACCGAGGACCTGCACAGCTACCTCGACGACCTGCCGGCCTACCGGGAGATCTTCTACGAGGAACTGCCCGATTCGCTGGGCATGTTGACCACCGACCCGTCGCCGGCCGCGCAGGTCCGCGCCTCGGTGGTCTACAACCACGTCGTGGAGGGAATGCTGGCGCTGACCGGCTACTACGCCTGGCACAAGATCTGCGTGAACCGCGGCATCCTGCCCGGCATGCAGGAACTGGTCCGGCGCATCGGCGACGACGAGCGGCGTCACATGGCCTGGGGCACCTTCACCTGCCGCCGTCACGTCGCCGCCGACGACACGAACTGGACGGTCTTCGAGACCAAGATGAACGAGCTGCTCCCGCTGGCGTTGCGCCTCACCGAGGAGACCTTCGCCCTCTACGGGGAGGACGTGCCGTTCGGTCTGGCGTTGGACGAGTTCATGCAGTACTCGACCGACAAGGGCATGCGGCGCTTCGGCACCATCAGCAGCGCCCGGGGCCGTCCGGTCGCCGAGATCGACCTGGACTACTCGCCGCTGCAGTTGGAGGACAGCTTCGCCGCCGAGGACCAGCGCAGCCTGGTCACCTCCGGGTAGCGGGCGTCGCCGAGCCGGTAGTCATCGAACCGACGTGCGTGAGTGGTTGTCACGGCAACCACAGGTTCGCGGTGTGAAGGCATCCGCCGCCGCGCGTCAGGGCCTCCCCGCGGCGGTGACCCCGGTGATCGCGATGTGTATCGCGACCACACGCATGCGGCCAGTCTATGGGCGTCCGGGGGAAGCGGCTGGCGGCCGCCTCGCCGCTGTTCAGGACATGATCGCCGCGTACAGTTCGGCCATCTCGTCGGCCGGGCCCGCCGGGATGGTGAACGAACCGGGGTCCCTGACCTGCTCGAAGTGGCGTTCGACGTCCTCGGCGGTCAGGGCGGGGTTGTGATAGCCGGCGGTGCGGCCGATGAAGAACCGGGCGACGTGACCGGCGCCGACGGTGAAGATCTCGCCCGAGGCCGGGCAGCGGGCATGCGCGAGGAACGCCACGACCGGTGCGACCAATGCCGGGTCGAGGCGGTCGAGGAACGGGCGCATCACGGCCTCGGCCTCGGCGGCCGCTGCGGGATCGTCGACGGCCGCGGCATTGCCGAGTGAGTAGTCGAGCATGCGGGTCGCCGCGATCGGAGCGACGGCGTTGACCTTGAAGTCGAAGTCGCCGGACTCCGCCGCCAGCACCCGGGTCAGTCCGATCAGCCCGGTCTTGGCCGCCCCGTAGTTGCTCATCCGGGGCGCGCCGAGCAGCCCGGCGGCCGAGCAGGTGTTGACGACCCGGCCGTAGCCCTGCCGGCGCATCAGCGTCCAGGCGGGCCGGGTGACGTGGAACGCGCCCTTGAGATGGACGTCGATCAGCGGAGTCAGGCGCTCGTCGGTCGTCTCGGCGAAGGGCGCGTCCCCGACGATGCCGGCGTTGTTGATCAGGATGTCGACGCGACCCCAGGTGTCGCGGGCGGTGTCGATGACGGCCCGGCCGCCCTCGGGGGTGGCCACGGTGTTGAGGTCGGCGACGGCCTCGCCACCGGCCGCGGTGATCTCCCGGACGGTGGTGTGCGCGGTGGCCTGTTCACTGCCGGTCCCGGTGACCGACGAGCCGAGGTCGTTGACCACGACCCGGGCGCCTCGCGCCGCCAGCAGCCGCGCATACTCGCGTCCCAATCCCCGTCCGCCGCCGGTGATCACGGCGACCTGTCCGTCGAAACGCAACGGGGGCGCATCGTGGCCGGTCACGTCGCGGCCGTGTGTGGAGGGCGGACTCGGGATCCGCCGGGAGCCGCGGGGAGTCGCCGGCGGCGCGGTTTCGGGTGGGCCGACATGGACCGACAATAGCAACTGACAGTTGACTGCCGGTACTGTTGCCGCTTCGGCACGGCCCGGATGGGTGGTGTCTGTGTGCCCCCTCCTCCTGTGTCGTGCGGCGACCGGGGCCTTCGCAGCCCTGCGGACCGGCTCGATTGCGGATCCAACCGTCCGCAACGCTGCGGAAACAGAAATGGGTTACGTTGGTCCTGCGCTCAGCCAGCGGTCGGCACGCCACTGCCGACGGGTCCGGAAACAACATTGCACGTGTGCCGCGAACCCGACCAGGATCAACGCCGGTTGGTCTCTCCCAGATCACCGTTGACCGGTGAGATCACATTCTGATGGCCGGGGGGAATCGACGGAAGGGCGGCAACGGACAGGTGGCCGACGAATCCAGACATGATCCCGGACCCGACGGGGACCGGATGCCGAACGGCCCCGGATCGCCTCCGCCCCGTACGGTCGTGTTCGCGCTCTACGACAAGGTGACTCTGCAGGACGTGGCGGCACCGTTGGAGATCTTCGCGCGTGCCAACGACTTCGGAGCCCGCTACCGGGTTCTGCTCGCCTCGCCCACCGGCGAGCCGGTGGGCACGACGGCCTACGCGACGTTGAGCGTCGACGTACCGTTGGCGGAGGTGCCCGACGCCGTCGACACGCTGCTGGTCCCCGGCGGGGTACCACCCGACTTCACCTTCACCCCGGGCGTCCACGACATCCCGGAGGAGCCCACCCCGGATGCGGTCGCCGATGCGCTCACGATGGTGCGCGAACTCGCACCCCGGGCGCGGCGGGTGGCATCAGTGTGCACCGGGTCCTTCGTGCTGGCCGCGCTGGGTCTGCTCGACGGGCGCCGCGCGACCACCCACTGGGCGCACTGCCAGGAGCTGGCCCGCAACTATCCCAGCGTGGCGGTCGACCCGGACTCGCTGTTCGTCCGGGACGGCCCCTTCATCACGGGAGCCGGGATCACCGCGGGCATCGACCTGGCACTGGCCCTGGTCGAAAGTGACTACGGTCCGGCCGTGGCGCGCCGGGTGGCGCGCTGGATGGTGGTCTTCCTGCAACGCCCGGGCGGGCAGGCGCAGTTCAGCGTGTGGGCCGAATCGGCGCTGCCGGCCACCGGTGGCCTGCGGGCGGTGGTGGACTCGGTGATCGCCGACCCCGGTGCCGACCACTCGATCGCGTCCATGGCGGCACGGGCGGCGGTCAGCGAGCGGCATCTGGTGCGGATGTTCCGCGACCAGGTGGGGATGACCCCGGCGCGCTTCGTCGAGCGGGCGCGCCTGGAGGCCGCCAAGGTGCTGCTGGCCACGGCGGATCACAGTCAGGAAACCGTGGCACGGCGCACCGGTTTCGGCACCCCGGACACCATGCGGCGGACCTTCCGCAGAAACCTCGGTGTGTCACCCGGCGTGTACCGAAACCGGTTCCGCACCACCGGAATCGACCAGTAGTCCGGTCTGCCGTACGCCGTTGGGTACGGCGCGGTGGGCGGCGAGGTAGTCGCGGACCCGGGCGCCGTAGCGCAACCCGCTGCGTCGGGCGGCCGCGTGGAAGGATTCTCCACCGAGCACCAGGCCGACCGCGTTCTCCAGCCGAACTTCGTAGACGTACTGGCGCAGGGTCACACCGACCTGGGCCTTGAACAGTCTGGCGAGGTGACGCGGGCTCAATCCCAGTTGGAGCGCCACGGTGTCCAGCTCGTAGTGACCGGCCGGGTCGGAGCTGATCGTTGCCATCAGCCGTTCGAGCTCGGGATGTTTCGGCCGCGGTGTCCTTGCGGCGACGGAGATCTGCGGGTGGCCCTCCAGCCGCCTGCTGAGCACGACCATGTCCTTCGAGATCTCCTGGGCGACATCGGCTCCGTGATCGTCGGCAACCAACGCCAGCGCCAGGTCGATTCCGGCCGCGCCGCCGGCCGCGGTCCACACGTGGCCGTCTCGGACGTACACCGACTCACGGTCGAGTGTCGTCTCGGGATGGCGGTCGGCGAAGGTGTCCAGATGCCGCCAGTGGGTGGTCGCGCGCCGACCGTCGAGGAGACCGGCGGCGGCCAGTGCGAACGAGCCCGCGCAGACCGAGGCGACGCGACGCACACGGGGAGCATATGACCCGATCAGCTCTCGGAGACGGTCGCTGACGCCGTCGGCGACGAGGCTCTCCCCGCCCGGGACCAGCAGGGTGTCGGCGTCGTGCGGCAGCGCCGACACCGGCGCCGCGTCGAGGCTCAGCCCCGATGAGCAGCGGATTGTCGGCGAGTCGCCGCAGGCGTGAAGTGAGACGGAGTACGCGCAACCCAATTCGCGAGCCACGTCGAACACCTCCAGGGGGCCGGTGACGTCGAGGGTGCGCACGCCGTCGAACACCAGCATGACGATGCGCCGTGGTTCGAGCTTGCTGTAGTGGCACATTGGACAAGCGTGGGCGCGCCGGGAGCCCGGCGCGTGCCGATGTCCCGATTTCCGCCCGATCTGTCCGTGTTGGTCGGCGCGGGCCGCCGATGTCATGTTCTGCGTAGGAGATGTCCGCATTCGTGATCGGTCGAAAGGCATCAGTTACCAGCCGGAAACACCACTGGGTCAACGTTGTTCACGGACCTGAACGCCAAGTGCGGCATCGGTGCCGACCAGGGTCCTTGTATCTCGCCAACAAAGCAAGGTGGAACTGTATGGATTCACGGTCTGCGCTGACACTGAGCATCGGTGTGCTCGGAGGGGTGGCGGTGGCGTTCACCGCCACCGTGATCACCGTCCCGATCTGGGTGGTCTTCCTGGCCTGGGCGTCGTTCTTCTTCGTCGGCGGCGGCCCCGCCGGGTGGGTGCGCTCGGTGCTGTCGAACCTGGTGGGTGTGGTGATCGCCTCCGCGAGTTTGTATGCGGCCTACCTGCTGGGCGGCGGGCTGACCGCCACCTCGATCGCCGTGGGCGTGGGCAGCGCGCTCATGGTGCAGGCCTCCTGGGTGGGGATGCTCTCGACCACACCGGCGGTGGTGGTGGGCTTCGCATCGACGGTGTCGACGGTGGCCGGAACCGGACAGCTGGTGACGGTGACGAGCATCTCCCATCCCGGCCTGGTGGCCGCCTGCGCCTGTGTGTTGGGGGCGACGTTCGGGATCCTCTCGGAATACCTGGCCACTGTGATGACGCGGACGGCGCCGGCCGACCGCGCTGAGACGAAAGGTGCCACGGCATGAAGTTGCAGCACTATCTGGGCGGCCTCGAAGGCCTGCCCGAACCGCTGAACCTGGAGAAGCGGGTGTTCGTCGAGGAGTGGGAGAAGCGGATCTTCGGCATCCACGTGGCGATGATGGGCCTGAGCAGCCACCTGGGTTCCGCGCTGCCGCAGTACCCGATCGGTGAGGTGCCCACGGCCTTTCGCGACGAATGGACATGGGCCGACCTGCGCACCGGCGCGGAGGCGATGAACCCCTTCGACTACTTCAAGTTCCGCTACTACGAGAAGTGGCTGGGCGGCATCACCCAGTTCTTCATCGACAAGGGCTATGTGACCGAGGAGGAGATCGGCGCGCGCCTCACGGAGTCCGGAACGCCCCCTTCCGAGGGGGGCACCGCGATCGACGACCAGGTGATGGACTATCTGCGCCGCGGCGACAGCCCCCGGCGTGACGTCGCGCACCCGCGTTTCGCGGTCGGTCAGAGGATTCGCATCGCCGACCTGCCCGCCGGTGCGCACACCCGCCTGCCCGGCTACCTGCGTGACAGGGTCGGCACCGTCACGCGGATCTTCGAAGGAGACTACGGCTACTTCGTCCACACCGGTGACGGCATCGGGGACCCGATGCCGATCTACATCGTGGAGTTCACCCCCGAGGAACTGTGGGGAGTGCGCGCCGAACCAGGTGCCAACACCGTCTACGCCGAGTTGTTCGAAGCCTATCTAGAACCCGTCGAGGAGGACCAGTGACCGAGCAGTTCGCCTACCCGTCCGACCGCGAGCAGGCCAGCGCCGACAAGGTTGCCGCGCTGGAGAAACTCCTGATCGAGAAGGGGGTCATCACCGGCCAGACGGTGGACAAGGTGCTGTCCTACTTCGAATCCGAGATGACACCGCTGAACGGCAAGAAGATCGTGGTCAAGGCGTGGACCGACCCGGACTTCGCCGCCCGCGTCGTCGTCGACACCCCGGCCGCGCTGGCCGATCTGGATCTGCCCGAGGGGATGGCCGGCGCCGAGGGCGAGCACCTGCAGGCCGTGGCCAACGGTCCCGGTGTGCACAACCTGGTGATCTGCACGCTGTGCTCGTGCTTCCCCTGGCCGGTGCTGGGTCTGCCGCCGTACTGGTACAAGGATCCGGTGTTCCGGGCGAGGGCCGCGCGAGAACCACGCACCGTGCTCGCCGAGGTCGGGGTCACGCTGCCCGACGAGACCGAGATCAAGGTGTGGGATTCCAGTGGGCACTCGAGGTGGTTCGTCATTCCCGAACGACCCTCCGCCACTGAGGGGTTCACGGACGAACAGCTGATGGATCTGGTCACCACCGAGTCGATGATGGGCGTGGCGTTGGCGGGGCGGCCGGCATGAAACTCCACAACACCTGCACCACCGACCAGGCCGCACCCTCCTTCGACGAGGAGTGGCAGCGGCGGGCCTTCGGGCTGGCCCTGGCGCTCTCGGAGTTCGGCCACTACCCGTGGAGCGAGTTCCAGCAGAGCCTGATCGACACGATCGGGGCGTGGGAGGCCTCGCCGATGCCCGCGCGCGGCGAATGGCAGTACTACGACCACTGGGTGGCCGCACTCGAACACGTCGTGGAACAACGGCAGCTCCTCGTCGCCCCCGTGATCACCGACGACGGCGATCACGCGGTGCCCGGCGACCATCACTGACCACACCGAAGAAAGGACTGGCCATGCATATCGAACCCGGAATTGTCGAAGGGTCGAAGATCGTCCTGAGTTACCTCACCGCCGGAGGCGCCGGCGCCTACTCGCTGACCGTGGCGTGGAAGCACATCAAAGACCGGGGCCTGGGGTCGCTGCTGTTGGGCAGCGTCGCCAGCACGGCGCTGGTCTTCACGTTCTTCCAGGTGCTGCCGCACTTCCCGGTGGGGGTCTCCGAGGTGCACCTCATCCTGGGCTCGACACTGTTCCTGCTGTTCGGAGTGGCCCCGGCCGCGTTCGGGCTGGCCTCGGGACTGCTGATTCAGGGCCTGTTCTTCGCGCCGTTCGATCTGCCGCAGTACGGCATGAACGTCACCACCCTGCTGGTGCCGTTGTTCGCCCTGCAGTTCGTGGCGCGCAGGACGATCGCTCCGAAGACCGCCTATGTCGACCTGACCTACCGGCAGGCGCTGACCCTGTCGGCGACCTACCAGGCCGGGATCGTGTCGTGGGTGACGTTCTGGGCGCTTTACGGTGAGGGCGTCACCAGCCAAAGCCTCAGCAGTGTGGCCACATTCGGTGTGGCCTACCTGTCGGTCATCCTGATCGAACCGCTGGCGGACCTCGCGGTGCTGGCCGCGGCCAAGGGCACGCGCCGACTCAACGAGGGGGCGTGGCTGGAGCCGCGCCTGTTCTCTCCCGCCTGACCCGCCCCTTCATCCACCGATCCCAGGGCCGCCTCCCACACCCCCTCAGCTCCACCGGGAGGCGGCCCTGGCCCGTCCGCCGGCGGAGGCCTGGCTACGCCGTGGCGAGGGCGTCGACCACGGCGGCGCAGAACGCGGGAAGGTCCCGGGGCGAGCGGCTGGAGATCAGATTGCCGTCGAGGACCACCTCCTGGTCGACGACGGTGGCCCCGGCATTCTGCAGGTCGATCCTCATGCTCGGATAGGACGTCACGGTGCGTCCCTCGGCGACCCCGGCATCGATCAGCGTCCAGGGTCCGTGGCAGATCACGCCCACCGGTTTGCCGGACTTCACGACGGCGCGCACGAGCGCCACCGCGGTGGCGTCGCTGCGCAGCTTGTCGGCGTTGACGGTGCCGCCCGGGATGAGCAGTCCGTCGAAGTCCTCGGGGTGTGCCGCGGACACGACATTGTCGACCGGGCACTCGCCCGCCGGCTCGAGGTCGTGGTCGCGCAGCGCGATCGACCCGTCGTGCAGGGACAGCAATTCGGTGGTGGCCCCGGCGTTCTGCACGGCCTCGCGGGGCTCCTGCAGCTCGCGGCGTTCGACGCCGTCGGTGGCCAGGATCGCGATCTTCCTGCCACGCAGACGGCCGGCCGTCTTCTCCAGGGTCTGCTCGGCCCGGCCGGCGTCGACGGCGAGTTCGGACACTGTCTCGTCGAGTTGCTCAGCACGCATGGGTATGTCTCCCTTCGTTCTCTGAAGGGCTATGCCCCGCAGCGCGGCCGCCGAAACCCCGGACGGGCGCGCCGCGGCCGGGCCCTGCGCGGCGTGTCCGGAGCAGGACCGGCGCCGACCTAGGGGTCCTCCATGGCGGCGACGATGTCGGCGGTGGTGACCACGGCGTGTGCCAGGTACCCGGGCCCGGGGACGTGAGGGAGGCACCGCGGGCGGGTACACGTCGTGCGCCGCTCAATGGTGAGCACCGGGTGGATGAGTTCGGGGCCCGTCGGCCCGTCCGACGGGAACCGCGTGCCGCGGCGAGACTGGACACGCTGGTGCCGACTCCCGACAGCACCCCAATCCACGATGACCACTGCACGATGACCACTGCACGATGACCACTGCACGATGACCACTGCACGATGACCACTCCACGCGACAACTCCGACGACGCACGGACCTGCGGCCGCGGTTCACTGCGCCGCCGCACGGCGCTGCAGCTTCCGCTGCTGGTGGCGGCGGGCCCGCTGTTGTCCCGGACACCGCGTGCGTCCGCGGTGTCCCCGAGATGGTCCGTCGACCGTGCGCAGCGCTGGTACCGGGCACAGGGCTGGCTTGTGGGAGCCAACTTCATCACCTCCAACGCGATCAACCAGCTGGAGATGTTCCAACCGGACACCTACGACCCGGGGCTCGTGCGTCGGGAGCTGGCATTGGCCAAACTGCTCGGGTTCAACACGGTGCGGGTGTTCCTGCACGACCTGCTGTGGGTCGAGGACCGCCGCAGCTTTCAGCATCGGCTGGCACACCTTGTCGACACCGCGGGGAGGTTGGGGATCAAGCCGCTGTTCGTGTTGTTCGACTCCTGCTGGGACCCGTTGCCCAGGCCGGGGGTGCAGAGGGCCCCGGTGCACGGTGTGCACAACTCCGGCTGGGTGCAGAGCCCGGGTGCCGAACGTCTCGGTGACCGCGGCTACCTGGCGACGCTGCGCGACTACGTCACCGGGGTACTGGGTCAGTTCCGCTCCGACCGCCGGGTACTGGGGTGGGATCTGTGGAACGAACCGGACAATCCCGCCGACGTGTACCGCGGCGTGGAACGCGGCGACAAGACGTTCCGGGTGGCGGAGCTGCTGCCGCAGGTCTTCGCCTGGGCACGGTCGGTCGATCCGATTCAGCCGCTGACCAGCGGCGTGTGGCAGGGCCAATGGCGAGATCCGCGGCGCCGCAGCGCTATCAGCGCTCTTCAGCTCGACCACTCCGACGTGATCACCTTCCACAGCTACGGGACTCCCGAACAGTTCCGGGACCGCATCGACGAGCTGACACCGTTGGGCAGACCCGTCCTGTGCACCGAGTACCTGGCCCGGACACTGGGCAGCACCGTCGACGGGGTGCTGCCCGTCGCGCGCCGGTACAACGTCGCCGCGTACAACTGGGGTCTGACGGCCGGCAAGACCCAGACCTACCTGCCGTGGGACTCCTGGGACCACCCGTACCGGGAGCCGCCCCGGCCCTGGTTCAGCGATCTCCTCCACCCCGACGGCCAGCCCTATCGCGACGCTGAAGCACAGGCCATCCGGCTGTTGACCGGTGCACGCCGCCGCCGGTGAGCCCGCGGATCTACCCTGGGCAGTCGACCGGGCGAGTCGAACAGCCGCCGCAGGGCAACGGAAGGACCCCGAGTGTTGGACACCGAGCAGTTCTGGCGGGACGCCGAGCGGCACGTCGCGCGATACGGAGCATCCTTCGTACCGCGCGTCATCACCCGCACCCGGGGAAGCTACGTCTACGACGAACACGACACGGCGATCCTGGACTTCACGTCGGGCCAGATGAGCGCGGTGCTCGGGCACGCCCATCCCGACATCGTCGAGACGGTGTCGACCGCGGTGTCGACCCTGGACCACCTGTTCAGCGGGATGCTCAGCGTCCCGGTGGTCGACCTCGCCACGAGGTTGGCGGCGACCCTGCCCGAGTCGCTGAGCAAGGTCCTGCTGCTGAGCACCGGTGCGGAGTCCAACGAGGCGGCCATCAAGATGGCCAAGCTCTACACCGGCCGCTACGAGATCGTCTCCTTCGACCGCTCGTGGCACGGGATGACCTCGGGGGCCGCCTCGGCGACCTTCAGCGCGGGGCGACGAGGGTACGGCCCGCCGATGCCGGGCAACCTGGCATTGCCGACCCCCAACGCCTACCGCTCGCCGTTCCGGCGTCCCGACGGCAGTCACGACTGGCAAGGCGAGCTCGACTACGGGTTCGCCATGATCGACGCCCAGTCCGCCGGGAGCCTGGCCGCCTGTGTCGTCGAGCCCGTCCTGTCCTCCGGGGGCATCGTGGAACTGCCGCCGGGCTACCTGCGCCGGCTCAAGACGCTCTGCCACGAGCGCGGCATGCTGCTCATCGTCGACGAAGCGCAGACCGGGATCGGGCGCACCGGAACGATGTACGCCTTCGAACGCGACGGAGTGGTTCCCGACCTGCTGACGCTGTCGAAGACCCTCGGCGCGGGACTTCCCGTCGCAGCGGTCGTCACCAGCGAAGACATCGAGAACACCTGCCACGAACGGGGTTTCCTGTTCTTCACCACCCACGTGTCGGATCCGCTGGCCGCCGCGGTGGCCCGCACCGTCCTGGACGTCGTCGAGCGGGAGCGGCTCGTCGAGCGGGCGGCGCACCTCGGAACCCAGCTCGCCGAGCGGCTCACCGACCTGCGCGACCGGTTCGACCAGGTGGGTGACGTCCGGGGGCGCGGTCTGCTGCAGGGGCTCGAACTGGTCACCGACAAGGTCACCAGGACACCGGCCGACGCGCTGGGGGCCGAGGTCACCGCCGCGTGCCTGGAACGCGGCCTGCACATGAACATCGTGCAGCTGCCCGGCATGGGCGGGATCTTCCGCATCGCCCCGCCGTTGACGGTCTCCGAGACGGAGCTGCACGCCGGCGTGGACATCCTCGAGCAGAGCCTCAAGGCGGTGCTCAGCCGCTGACGTCGGCCTCCCGTCCCGACGGCCTCAGAGCCGGCCGAGCAGCTCGGTCTTCTTCGCGGCGAACTCCTCATCGGAGAGGATGCCGCGCTCGTGCAGGCCGGCCAGGGACTCGATCGCGGCGACGATGGAGGCCGGGTCCCCGGATGGGCCGGCCGGCGGCGCCGGTGGCTGGGCCGACTGCGAGGCCGACTGCGCGGGTGGTGCCGACTGCACGGGTGGGGTCGGCTGCGGGGCCGGCGCGGCCTCATGCCGCGCCGCCGATTCGGCCTGATGGCGGGCGGCCGCCTGGGCCTGATGCCGCGGTTCGGGCGCGGCGGCGGGCGTCTCGGCCACCTGTTGCGCCCCGAGCTCGGACAGGGTCGAGACGGCGAAGGTGCCCTGCTGGCTGGTGAACTGCATCGACCCGAAGCCGCCGCCCTGTTGCTGCTGCACACCGCCGACCCGGTGGTCGCCGGTATCGAAGACGTGGGTCACGCCGTCGATGTGGATCGCCAGCCGCCGGGTGGCCGGAAACACCGCATAGCGCACGTCGTTCTGCCCGCCGGTGGAACTCGGAACGCCGAGGTCCGCGGGCCACCAGTTGGCCGACGTGAAGCCACCGTGGGTCACCACCGGTGACGGCGGGAACACCGTGGTGGACTCCATGAGCTGGGACAGCTCGTTGCACAGCGCATCGACGCGGGCCTTGAGGGCGTTGTCGAACATGTCCCCGACCATCGTCATCCCGCCCCGCATCCACTGCCCGGAGCCCCCGAGCTCGGGGATCGAGAACTGGGCCATGGTGCCGCCGCCGGTGCGCATGGCCAGGAGCATGGCCAGCACCGCGTCGCGGGACAGTCCGTGGCGCCGGGCGATGTCGGTGATGGCGTTCTCGGCTTGTGGGGTGACCGCCGCAATCATGATCGGACCCTTCGTCGTCTCGGTTCATTACGAGGTTACGCACCCGTGGCGGTCCGGGCGCCCTGTGAGACGTCCGGTAACCGCGTCGGTATAGCGTCCACGGTATGAATCGGGTTTCGATCATCACCGGCGGTGCCGGGGGCATGGGGCTGGCGACCGCCAAGATCATCGGCCGCGACCACGCGGTCGTCCTCTGCGATGTGCGACAGGACCGGCTGGACGGCGCGGCGACCACGCTGGCCGACCTCGGCGTCACGGTGACGACGGTCAACGGCGACGTCACCGACCGCGCCGCCGCGGTCCGGCTGTTCGAGACCGCAGCCGGGCTGGGCGCCCTCGCCTCGGTGGTCCACACGGCCGGGGTGAGCCCCAGCATGGGCGCGCCGGACTACGTGGTGCGGACCAACGCCATCGGCACGGTCAACGTCAACGAGGTGTTCTACGAGACGGCACCCGAAGGTGCGGCGATCGTCAACGTGGCGTCGATGGCGGCCCACATCCTGCCCGAAGAGCTGATCCCGACGGGACGGTTCCCGCTTGCGCTGACCGACGACGAGGCCTTCATGCGCGAGATGCTGGCGGCCTGCGCCATCGCTCCCGAAGAGGCGCGGTCGGGTTTGGCCTACGCGCTGAGCAAGAGTTTCGTCAAGTGGTACAGCACCTCTCAGGCGGAACGGTTCAATGCCCGGGGGCTTCGCATCGTCTCGGTGTCGCCCGGCTCGATCGACACCGAGATGGGCAGGCTGGAGGAACAGGCCGGCGCCGGGGCCATGGTCACCGATGCGGCGGTGCCGCGGTGGGGCCGGCCGGAGGAGATGGCCGAACTGCTGGCCTTCTGCGCCGGTGACCGGGCGGGATATCTGACCGGCACCGACATCCTGAACGACGGTGGCGTGGTCGCCTCGATGCGGGAGCGCGCCAGGGTCGCCGCGGAGGCGAATGCGGAGACCACCGCCGGCGAGTCGTGACGAAACGTCTCCGTCGGCACTGATCACCGCCGCCGACAGCAGGCGCCATCAAAGCTTTTCGGGCTTTTCGGTGCTTTTCGGTGCTTTTCGGGTGCCACTCGGTGTCTCTCGGCCTCGGTTTCGTGGGCGTCGGGGTGTGCTGGCAGCATCGGCGGGGTGATGTCTACCGACCGGCAGATGCCGCCGCTGAATGGCGATGAGCGCTCGACCTTGGAGAGTTGGCTGGACTTCTACCGGATGACCCTGGGCTCGAAGTGCGAGGGCCTCGACGACGACCAGCTGCGTGTGGCGTCGGTGCCGCCGTCGCGTCTGACCCTGCTGGGCCTGGTGCAGCATGCCGCGGAGGTGGAACGCAACTGGTTTCGTCGGGTGCTCGTCGGTGAGGATGCGCCGCCGATCTTCGCCCGGCGCGATCAGCGGGGGGAGCACGACGGCGGCTTCGACGTGTCCACGCGGTCGTCCTATGGGGCCGTCGCGGAGATCTGGCAGGAAGAAATCAGACGTGCCCGCGCCAATTGTGCGGCGCGTGCCCTCGATCAGACGAGCCCGTTCCTGGACGGTGCGGTGAGCCTGCGCTGGATCTACACCCACATGATCGCCGAGTACGCGCGCCATTGCGGGCATGCCGACCTGATCCGGGAACGCATCGACGGCGCGGTCGGCGTCTGAACTCGTCTGGGCCCCTAGCTCGCTTCGGCGGGCCGGGTCGGGAACAGCGGGGGGTTGATGCGGGCGAAGCCCTCCTGACGGAAGTACGGAAAATGGGGGTAGGGCTGATCGCGCTGACTGACTGTGTCCAGCCGCGCGATCTGGTCGTCGTCGAGTACCCATCCGACCGCGCCCAGGTTCTCGCCGAGTTGGCCGGCGTTGCGCGCGCCGATGATCACCGACGACACGGTGGGGCGGCGCAGGAGCCAGTTCAGGGCGACCTGCGGGATCGTCTTGCCGGTTTCACCGGCAATCACGCCCAGTTCGTCGATGACGTCGAACAGCAGCCGATCATCGACCGGAGGGCCGGCATCCGCGGTCTTGTGCAGCCGGCTCAACTCCGGCAACGGCGAGTCTCGTCGAATCCGTCCGGTCAACCGACCCCACCCCAGCGGGCTCCACACCAATGCTCCGACGCCCTGATCCAGCCCGAGCGGCATCAGCTCCCACTCGTAGTCCCGTCCGATCAGTGAGTAATAGACCTGATGGGCGACATAGCGCGGCCGGTGCGTGGACTCGGCGGACGCCAACGACTTCATCAGTTGCCAACCGGCGAAGTTCGACACCCCGGTATAGCGGACCTTTCCGCAGTCGACGAGATTCTGCAGGGTCCCCAGGACCTCGTCGGCCGGCGTGAACGCATCGAACGCGTGCAACTGGAACAGGTCGATGCGGTCGGTGTTCAAGCGCCGCAGCGCCTGTTCCACCGCGCGGATGAGGCGGGCTCTCGACGTGCCGGCGTCGGCGGGCCCCTCGCCCGTCGGCAGGGCCGCCTTCGTCGAGATCAGCACGTCGTCGCGGTGACCGTCGAGCGCACGCCCGAGAACCTCCTCCGAGCGACCGGCCGAGTACACGTCGGCGGTGTCGAACAGCGTGATGCCCGCCTCCAGGCACAGGTCGACCATCGCCCGCGCCTCATCGACGTCGGTATCGCCCCAGGCTCCGAAGAACTCGCCGGAACCTCCGAACGTCGCTGCGCCAAAGGCCAGTTCGGAGACGACCAGCCCCGAATCACCCACTCGCCGGTATTCCATCGTGGCTCCTTAATGAGACAAACTTCCCATTACTCACCATACGACAGGAAATCCTTAAACGCGACATCAGTCCCGTTAACATGGTGTGGTGGCAGCAAGACGGCCCGGCGGCAGAACGGCGAACGTGCGCGCCGCGGTGCTGGACGCAACCGCCGGATTGTTGGTGGAGTCCGGCCTGGAGGGCGTGGATCTGGCCACGGTCGCCGCACGCGCCGGCGTCGGGAAATCCACGGTGTACCGGCGCTGGGGGACGGTACCCGCGCTGGTCACCGATCTGCTGGCCGATATGGCCGACACTTCGCTGCCCCGCCCGGACACCGGGAGCCTGGCCGACGATCTGGGTGAGATCGCCAACTTGATTCAGCGCACACTCGCCGATCCCCGGCAGGGCCGGTTGCTCGCCGCGATCATCGCCGCGGCGACCTGCGATCCCCAGACCGCGGCGGCCCTGGCGGGCTTCTATCGAAGCCGCCTCGACGAGTTCGCCGGGGTCGTCGCCGACGGCGTCGTCCGCGGCGAGGCGCCGCCGGGTACCGATCCGGCCGAGGTGATACGCCACCTGTCGGCACCGTTGTACTACCGGATGCTGACCGGAAACGGTGCACCCGACGAGGGCGACGCGCGCCGCTCGACCGCCGCGGCGCTGGCCGCGATCGCGGCCGGTGTCTTCACCCCCGGATGACGAGATCTGCGTCGGGCCGCGACCACCCGCCGCCTGGCGATGCGAAAAGTCTTGATCAAGGGGTGTTTACAGACCGACGAGGGGCGCCCGGTGGGGGCGCCCCTCGTGGGTGTGGGTGTTATTTCACGTCGACGTAGACGTTGGTGTAGAGCTCTTTTTTGATCATCCGGTCGCGGGGGTTGTCGCGGGTCCATTCGGTGATGGTGTTGCCGCGGCGGATGTCGCTGACCTGGGCCTGGTCCAGGGGGATGTTGTCGGGGTTGTTGATGTGGACGTGGTAGCCCTGGTCTTGGAGGCTGGCGACGACGTCGTCGGCGGTTTGGGTGGTTTCGGCGGCTCCGGCCGGTCCGGCGATGCCGATGACGGCGGCGCTGAGGGCGGCGGCGAGGATGCCGGCAAATCCGATGTGCTTCATGGTGTGGGTGCTCTTCCCTTGGTTGGTGGTCGGAGCCGTGGAGCTAGTCACGCGGTTCTCTGTGCTGTGGTGATCGGTGCTGGTGCCCCTGCATCCGATCTGTCGGGTTAAACGGGCTGGTCAGGGGTTTAATTCCGGTGGCAGTAATTGGTCGCCGCGTGGCAGTAACTTGTTGTTAACACGCCGTGGGGGCGTGCTCGGACGGCCCGCGGGCGCCGACTTATTCCCGTGACGGGGTGTGTCGCACATCCCAGGGCTAACAACCTCGACGCGGTGAGGCTGCCACAATGAAGCCTGTGCCCAGACACGAGCTGATCCCCCCGGCCGGCCTGACCGACCGGCGCGGCGCGCGCTATCGGCTGGACCAGCCGCGCTGGTGCGGAGATGACGGCTCTCCGTTAATGGTCGACCCGTTGCCCGGGATCACCCCCGCCGACGTCGACACCGGCCGGCAGTCGCAGTGGAGGTATGCCGACGCCCTGCCCTGCGACGTCGGCATCCCGGTGACACTGGGGGAGGGGCGCACCCCCATCGTCGAACGCAGCGTCGACGGGGTCGACGTCGGCTTCAAGGTCGAGGGCATGAACCCCACGGGCAGTTTCAAGGATCGGGGCGTCTCGGTGATGATCAGCGCCCTGCGTCATCAGGGTGTCACCGAGATCCTCGAGGACTCCAGCGGAAACGGCGGGTCGTCGGTCGCGGCCTACTGCGCCGCGGCGGGTATCGCGGCACAGATTGTGGTCCCGGCGGGCACCTCACCGACCAAGACCATGCAGAGCCGGATACACGGTGCGGACGTCGAACTCATCGAGGGCACCCGCCAGGATGTCGCGGAGGAGGCCCTCCGGCGCGCGGGGACGCGGTTCTACGCCAGCCACAACTGGCATCCCATGTTCCTGCAGGGGGTCAAACTCATCGCCTACGACATCTGGGAGGGCCTCGGACACCGGGCTCCCGACGTCGTCGTGATTCCCGCCGGTGCCGGGAGCCTGGTGCTGGGATGTGCCATCGGATTCGGTGAGCTTCTCACCGCGCGGCAGATCGATGCGGTACCCAGGCTGCTCGCCGTGCAACCGCAGCGCTGCGCACCGTTGGCCCACGCGTTCGACCGGGGCGGCCTCGAGGTGAGCGACACCGCGTGCACGACGACCATTGCCGAAGGTACCGCCATTGCCCGGCCGGTGCGCGGTCGCGAGGTCCTCGGGGCGATCCGCGCCTCCGGCGGGGCGGTAGCCGCGGTGACCGAGGAGCAGATCCGTTCCGGTGTCCTGGAATTGGCCTCCAGCGGGCTCTACGTCGAGCCCACCAGCGCGATGGTGCTGCCGGCGCTGCGCGACTTCATCACGCGCGGTGTGGTCGGCCGCCGCGACTCGGTGGTCGCCGTCCTGACCGGGTCGGGGCACAAGGCCGCCACGGCGATGGCGACGCTCCTGTCGCAGGCCTAGCGCCAATGCCGCGCAGTTAGCGTTGAGGCCCTGTTGTCAACCGTCGAGGATTTCGATGGTGATGGCGGTGGTGTAGTTGGTGCGGTCGATGGTGCCTTTGGCTCGGTGTTTGGAGATGGCGCGTTTGACTACTCGGGGGCTTGAGCGTGATCGCCGGGCCGGTAGTGGCTGGTTGAGAACGGCTGTTCCGATGCGCCCGATCAAGTCGACGGTGACCTCGGTGATCGCTGCGGCAGCGTGGACGAGTTGGTCGCGGGCGGCGTGTAGGGCGATGGTGAAGCTGAGGCGGTCGGGGCCGATGTCGGGGCGGGCCAGGGTGGCATCGGCCAGTGCGGTGCGCAGAGCTTGGTAGGTGATCAGTAAGGCGTAGACCTCTTGGGTAATGCCGGCAGGGGTGCTCGCGCGCAGCACTCGGCCGCCGAGGATGGTGGATTTCAGTTCCAGGTAGCTGGTTTCGATCTCCCATCTGTGGTGGTAGAGGTCGACCAGTTCGTGTGCGGGGTAGCGGGTTTCGTCGGTCAAGGTAGTGATCAAGCGGTAGTGACCGACCCGCGTTGCCCCGCCCTTGAGGCGCACGGTGATGGCGGCGTCGATGACCCGCACGGTCACTGAGCCCATTCGTGCCAGCCAGCTGCGGTCGCGCAGCTGCTTGATCGGCGGCAGCACGCGAGTGTCTCTGCAGCGGATGAGCACCTGCGCTTGGGCTGCTGCGACCTGTTCGACTAACGCCGTGGCGGCGAAGTTACGGTCGGCCAGCAGCAGCATGTCTGGCTTGACGCACCGCAACAGCGCTGGCGCGTAGCTGGTTTCGCCGATCTGGTAGGGGCCGAACACGGCGTCGATGACGGTGCGGGTGCCACAGGCCACGACCGTGAGCAGACGCAGCATCGGATACCCGGACTCAGCGTCGGGCCGGCCGATCTGACGTCCGAACGCCGCGGCGTTGGCCGCGCTATTGGGGACAAACATCGAGGTCCCGTCGATGGCGCAGACCAACAGCCCGCGCCACCGTGGCCCACCGGCGGCCGGGCCGCGCAACAGCGTGAACAACTCCCGCAGCGGAGCGGCTCCCACGCGTGGCAAGGCTTGAGACAGCGCTGACGAACCCGGCCAAGCCACGGTGTCCGGATCCAGGCCGGCGACCAGTCGTGCCCAGACCTGCGCGTAGCCGATCTCGGCGAACAGCGCTGCGGCCAGCAGCACATAGACCACGACCCGCGACGGCAGCACGCGCAGACGCTTCTGGGTCCTGCCGGTGGCCTCCAGGGCAGCATCGACAAGATCGGGGGACACGATTCGGGTCAACTCGCCCAGATGACCAGGCGCGAACGGACCCTTGTTCACCGATGCGTACGCACCGATGGCAGACTGAACAGACAGCGGAACTCCCAGGTGAAATGGTGTCTTGCGAGGACAATCCATCGATACCGGGAGTTCCGCTGTCCTGTCAGAACCTCACACGGCGTGTCACAATTGCCACACCAGCCACATCCCTAACTGCGCGGCATTGGGCCTAGCGCGCGGGCGAGTGGGGCCGGTGAATCTGGCTGTGCACTAACGGTGTCCGGATTCGTAGCCCATTGTCAGCCAGTACACGGCGCGGTCCAGCGTCGACAGGATCTCGGTGATCGCGATCTCCCCGGCGGCGTAGCGGCCCAACAGGCCGTACACCAGGCCGGTGAGGATGTTGTCG
This sequence comes from Mycolicibacterium palauense, assembly GCF_002592005.1. GTDB lineage: Bacteria > Actinomycetota > Actinomycetes > Mycobacteriales > Mycobacteriaceae > Mycobacterium > Mycobacterium palauense. The sequence goes on from NZ_NVQF01000010.1 coordinate 48,818, forward strand.
AGGTCGTGGACGAACCGCTCGTCGACCTCGTTGAGCAACTCGAGGCTGGCCGGAACGACCACGTCGAGGCCCTGCCGCAGGAGCCGGTGGCCACCGGGGGCCGACCGGGCCCGGAAGAACGCCGCGAGCATGGCCGGGTGGCGTTCCCACGGTTCGAAGAGGGTGCGCAGCAGGCGCATGTGCGCGTCGTAGAGCGATTCACCGGGCTGTCTGGCCTGCACGGCCACCCCGGCGTAGCGGTGCTCGTCCATCCAGGCCTGTAGTGCGGCCAGGATCAGTTCGTCGCGGGTGGGGAAGCGTTTGTAGATCGTGGTCAGTGAGGTGCGGGCCCTGCGCGCGACCTCGCGTAGTTGGACGGCGTCGTAACCCTCGTTCTCGAGGATCTCCACGACGATTCCGAGGATCGCGTCGTTTCCGCCGCGGGCGGTGCCGTATTCCGGCTGAGCTGACCCGACCACCCCGACACCCCTTGTCACGTCCAGATAACCAGGTTACTGTACGCCCTGTAACGCCGTTACTCGGCTGCACGCGCGGTGCGGCTCCAGAACCTTCGCGACGGGGTGATCAGGCAATGAGTTCTCTGGAAGGCAAGGTCGCCTTCATTACCGGTGCGGCTCGCGGGCAGGGACGCAGTCACGCCATCCGGCTGGCCTCGGAGGGGGCCAACGTCATCGGCGTCGATATCTGCGCCGACATCGCCTCCAACGGCTATCCGATGGCCACCCGCGAGGAGCTGGACGAGACGGTGGCACTGGTCGAGGCCCGGGGCGCCACGATGCTCGGGTCGGTGGCCGACGTCCGTGACTTTCACGCGGTCGACGCGGCGCTACGCTCGGGTGTCGAACGGTTCGGCCGCGTCGACATCGTCTGTGCCAATGCCGGCATCGCCACCATGGCCTTTCGCGAACTCACCATCGAGGAAGAGCTCGAGCAGTGGACCGACGTCGTCGACGTCAACCTGGTCGGGGCGTTCCACACCGCCAAGGCGGCCATCCCGCACCTGATCGCCGGGGAGCGCGGCGGCTCGATCGTCTTCACCAGCTCCACCGCGGGTCTGCGGGGCTTCGGCGGTCTGCAGGGCGGCGGTCTCGGCTATGCCGCGTCCAAACACGGGATCGTCGGACTGATGCGGACGCTGGCGAATGCGCTCGCCCCGTACAGTATTCGGGTCAACACCGTGCATCCCACGGCCGTCAACACGATGATGGCGGTCAACCCGGCGATGACGGCCTTCCTGGAGAACTACCCCGACGGGGGGCCGCATCTGCAGAACCCCATGCCGGTCGGCCTGCTCGAACCGGAGGACATCAGCGCGGCGATCAGCTACCTGGTCTCCGACGCCGCCAAGTACGTCACCGGTGTCACGTTCCCCGTCGACGCCGGCTTCTGCAACAAGCTGTAGTCGGCACATGACACACGGACGATTGGCCGGCAAGCGGGTGCTGATCACCGGCGCGGCCCGCGGGATGGGCCGCAGCCATGCCATGCGGCTCGCCGAGGAGGGCGCTGACCTGATCCTCATCGACATCTGCCGATCCCTGCCGCACATCGAGTACCCGCTGGCGACGCGGGACGACCTCGAGGACACCGCCCTGGCGGTCGAACTGCTCGGGCGCCGCGCGGTGACCCGGGTGGCGGACGTGCGGGACGCGGCGGCCATGACGGAGGCCGTCAACGCGGGTGTCGACGAACTCGGCGGACTCGAAGCCGCGGTGTCCAACGCGGGTGTGCTGACCGCCGGCACCTGGGACACCACCACCGCCGAACAGTGGCGCACCGTGGTCGACGTCAATCTGATCGGGACGTGGAACACCTGTGCGGCGGCGCTTCCCCACCTGGTGCAGCGAGGGGGGTCTCTGGTGAACATCAGCTCGGCGGCGGGTATCAAGGGCAGCCCGCTGCACACGCCGTACACCGCCTCCAAGCACGGGGTGGTCGGGATGAGCCGCGCGCTGGCCAATGAACTTGCCGCGGTGAACGTCCGGGTCAACACGGTGCATCCGACCGGGGTGGCCACCGGGATGCAGCCGGGTTCGCTACACACCCTGCTGTCGGAGGTGCGTCCCGATCTGGCGCCCATCTTCACCAATGCGATGCCCATCCAGGTGGCCGAGGCCATCGACATCAGCAATGCGGTGCTGTATCTGGTCTCCGACGAGGCCCGCTTCGTGACCGGCATGGAATTCAAGGTCGACGCCGGGGTGACTCTGCGATGACGGGCGAAGGCACCGATATCACCCGCGACGCCGACAGGCTCGAACGCCTCCGGAGCGCCTATACGGAGGTGATGACCCAGCCGCTGCCCGAGCCGGTGAATGCGGTGGCCGCCCGCATGACCGAGTTCGTCTTCGTCGACGTCTGGCAACGGCCGGTCCTGAGTCGCCGCGACCGTCGTTTCATCGCGCTGTCCTGCGTCGCCGCCGCGGACGCCGAGGAGCCCCTGCGCGACCATGTGTATGCGGCCTTGAAGAGTGGTGACCTGTCGATCGTCGAAATGCAGGAGACAGTCCTGCATTTCGCGGTCTACGGAGGGTGGCCGAAGGCGTCCCGATTCAACATGGCCGTCGACGAGCAGTGGGCCCGCATCCACAGCGAACAGGGGCTGGACGTCCCGCCGCCGGCGCCCCTGCTGCCGTTGGCCACGCCGAGTGACCCGCAGGCGCGACTGTCGTTGGGGGAGGCGGCGTTCAAGGACATCAACTGCATGCCGGTGGCGCCGCTGCGAGACAACCCGTACTCCGGGGCAGGCATCCTCAACTTCGTCTTCGGAGAAATGTGGCTGCGCCCCGGGCTGGGCATGCGGGAGCGCAGACTGGTGACGGTCACCTGTGTGGCCTTCCAGGATGCGCCGCTGCCCATCCTCAGCCACGTCTACGCAGCTTTGAAGAGCCGTGACCTCTCCTTCAGCGAACTAGATGAGTTGGCACTGCATTTCGCCGCCCATTACGGGTGGCCCAAGGCCAGTCACCTCAGCCAGGTCATCGCCGAGCAGCAGCAGCGCGTGCTCACCGAGTGGGCGGCCGAAGGGGCATCCAGCGGTTGACCAAGCAACGGCGTCGACGCCATGCCGCGACCGTCAGCCGAGGTTGCTGCCGTGCCGAATTCACGCAGCAGCTCCGGTAGCGATGTTCTGGACCTGCGGGGGACACCGTCGTAGCGTAGGCGGCGGGCGACCCTCCGGGACGGGGTTGTCTCGTCCTGCCCGAAGGTCGTCCTGCCCGAACGGAGCCTCCAGTGACCCACCGCGACGACCGCCAGGACATCGGCGACGTGCTCATCCGCTACGCCACCGGCATCGACCGGCGGGACTGGACGCTGTTCGCGACGGCGTTCACCGACGACTGCATGCTGGACTACGGCGAGATCGGCTGCTGGGAGGGGGTGGGGGCGGTCACCGAATTCATGGAACGGTCGCACGCGCTGGCCGGCCACACCCTGCACCGCATGAGTAACCAGGTCATCGACGTCGCGGGCGACCGTGCCACGGCCCGCACGTACGTCGACGGCCTGATCCTAGCCCCCGATGGTGCCGCCGGGGTCAACGCCATCGGGATCTATGACGACGAACTGGTCCGCACGGACACCGGATGGCGGATCGCTCGCCGTCGCTTCACCCCGGTCCGGGTGACCGAGTTGGGTCCGGCATGACCGGCGACTTCCCCGCCAGGTACGGACCCTGGGCGCTGGTGGCCGGTGCATCCGACGGCGTGGGCGCCGCCTTCGCCGAGCGCCTGGCTCAGCACGGCGTCAACGTCGTACTGGTGGCCCGGCGCCACGCCGTCCTCGACGAGCTCGCCGCCGGCATCCGGGAGCGCACCGGTGCCCGGACACGTACCCTGGTCGCCGACCTGGCGGCCCCCGACGCCGCCGAGCGGATCATCGCGGCCACCGACGATCTGGAGATCGGGTTCCTGTCCTACTGCGCCGGGGCCGACCCCGACTTCGAGTCGTTCCTGGGTAACTCGGTGCGGGCCGCCGAGGCCATGGTGCACCGCAACTGCATGGTGCCCGTGCAGCTCTGCCACCACTTCGCGGCGGGGATGGCCGAGCGCGGTCGTGGCGGCATCGTCATCTTCGGGTCGGGAGCCGGCTTCGCCGGCGCACCCAACATGGTGGCCTACGGCGCCACCAAGGCATTCGACATGGTCTTCGCCGAAGCGCTGTGGGCCGAGCTGCACGACAAGGGAATCGATGTGCTCGGCCTCATTCTCGGCAAGACCGACACCCCGTCGTTGAGGCGTCTGGAACACGCCCGCGGCGTCCTGTCGTCGGAGGAGGAGTCTCCGCCGGACGCGGTTCCGGCTCACACCGTCGTCGACGAGGCGTTCGCCAACCTGGCCGGCGGCCCGACGCTGATGGTGGGCGAACAGATGCGCGAGGTGTACCGGATGTTGGGCTCGATGAGCCGCAACGAAACCGTGCGGCTGATGACACAGGCGGTCACCGCATCCATGAACGCCGGGGACAATTAGACCCCCCGAAGGGTGCGCGCGTGGTGGGCGCTACATCACCGCATGGCCGGCGTCGACCGGCAGGGTGGCACCCGTGACGTAGCGGCTCTTCGGGCCGGCCAGCCAGACAACGGCATTGGTGACGTCCTCGGGCTCGACGCAGGGGACAGGCAGCAGGTTGCCGGACAGCGAGGACGGGTTGTCCTGCATCGCCGTCATCATGTAGTCGTTGGCGGTCATCGGCGAAATGACGCCCGTGGGATGCACGGAGTTGACCCGGATGCTGTGCTCGGCGTAGGCATGTGCCGCCGAGCGCATGAGCCCCACCACGCCGTGTTTGGATGCGGTGTAGGCGAACATGGCGGCACTGCCGTCGCCGCCGCGTCCGACCAGTCCGGCCATGGAACTGACCAGGATGATCGAACCGCCCCGCCCCCGCCGGATCATCGAGGGCACCGTCGCGGCAATGGTGTGCCACACCCCGTTCAGGTTGGTGTCCACGATGTCGCGGTACAACTGGACGTCGAGGGGATCCTTGCGGCCGATCGCGACGACTCCGGCGTTGGCGACGACGATCCCCACGTCCCCCAATTCCTCGACGCCTTCCTGCACGCCGGACCGCAGTCCGCCCAGATCGCGGACGTCGGCCACGACCGGGACGACACGTCTCCCGGCGGCCTTGACCATGTCCACCGTCTCGTCCATGTCGGCCCTGGTGGCCAGCGGGTACGGAATCGAATCGATGTCGGCACAACGGTCGACCGCGATGATATCGGCGCCCTCGGCCGCCAGTGCCAGGGCGTGACTTCTGCCCTGTCCCCGTGCCGCGCCGGTCACCACGGCGACGTTGTCTGCGAGTTCGACCACCGGTTCTCCTTCACTTGAGCTTGAAACGACCACCCGTGTCGTACCGAGCGACACCGGTTCGGGGTGTTTACCGTGGAACTACATTGGGGCCACTGTCACCGCGGGAAGGCTCTCCGACCAACGGTTTTCCTCGCGGAGGTAACGGCTCCGCCAGCCGTCGGCGGTACGTACGAACTCGTGGTGGTGGTAGCCGCCGCGAAAGACGAGCCCGGTCCTCTCGGGCAGGCGCATCGGGCTGTAGAACATCGCCCGAACTGTTGCGACGTCTCCGTCGATGTGGCTTTCGATGTTGGTGATGTGGTGCATGGACATCGACACCACCTCGTAGGCGTGACTCAACCAGTCGGCGACGTGGTCGCGGGAGCCGACGATCGCGCCGGCCGATGAGTAGTCGATATGCGCGTCCGGGGTGAATACGGTCCGGTACAGCGGCCAGTCCTGAGTGTCCATCGCCGTGGCGTAGGTGGTCAACAGCGAGGCGATTTCCAGCGCATCGCTGATCCGTTGCAGCTCCACCGCTACGGAGCGGGCTCGGCCCGGGTCTCGGTCACGTTCGCATCCTCCACTCGCCGCGTCGGCACCGACGACTTTTGGTCGCCCGGGACCGTCGAATCCTCAAGACAGCCGAACTCTATCAATGTAGAGTCCCAAGGGGTAGTACCTGCCCGACCCTTCCTGTTCGCCAGGGAAATTGAGCGGCAGGTCGGGTCAGGCTTTGGTTGATGTGAGTGATGGAGAAGCAGCGTGAACAAAGACGACATGATCCTGGTCAGCGTCGACGACCATGTCATCGAACCGCCCGACATGTTCGCCAATCATCTGCCCAAGAAATACATCAACGATGCGCCGAGACTGGTGCACAACGATGACGGCTCGGACACGTGGCAGTTCCGCGAGGTCGTCATTCCCAACGTGGCGCTCAACGCGGTGGCCGGGCGGCCCAAGGAGGAGTACGGCCTGGAACCCCAGGGCCTCGACGAGATCCGCCCCGGCTGCTACAACGTCGACGAGCGGATCAAGGACATGAACGCCGGGGGCATCCTGGGTTCGATCTGCTTCCCGTCCTTCCCCGGATTCGCCGGGCGACTGTTCGCCACCGAGGATCCGGACTTCTCCCTGGCGCTGGTCCAGGCCTACAACGACTGGCACATCGATGAATGGTGCGGGGCCTATCCCGCCCGGTTCATACCGATGGCATTGCCGGTCATCTGGGACGCGGAGTTGTGCGCCCAGGAGGTCCGACGGGTGAGCAGGAAGGGCGTGCACGCGCTGACCTTCACCGAGAACCCGGCCACCATGGGATACCCGAGTTTCCACGACGACTACTGGAAGCCGCTGTGGAAGGCTTTGGTGGACACCGACACAGTGATGAACGTCCACATCGGCTCGTCGGGAAAGTTGGCCATCACGGCGCCGGATGCACCGATGGACGTGATGATCACCCTGCAGCCGATGAACATCGTCCAGGCTGCCGCCGACCTGCTGTGGTCCAAGCCGGTCAAGGACTACCCCGACCTGAAGATCGCTCTGAGCGAGGGCGGGACCGGATGGATTCCCTATTTCCTGGAGCGCGTCGACCGCACCTACGAGATGCACTCGACCTGGACCCATCAAGACTTCGGTGGAAAGCTACCCAGCGAGGTCTTCCGCGAGCACTTCCTGACGTGCTTCATCAGCGATCCCGTCGGGGTCAAGCTCAGAAACGAGATCGGTATCGACAACATCGCCTGGGAAGCCGACTATCCGCACAGTGACTCGATGTGGCCCGGCGCGCCCGAAGAGCTCTGGGAGGTGTTGACCGACAACAACGTGCCCGACGACGAGATCGACAAGATGACCTATCAGAATGCGATGAAGTGGTACTCCTGGGACCCGTTCACCCACATCGCCAGAGACCAGGCGAACGTGGGAGGACTTCGCCGGGCAGCCGAGGGGCACGATGTGTCGATCAGAGCGCTCAGCCAGCACGAATACGGCACGCGCGGGGACGGACTCGAGGCGGCCTCGCGCAACTCCGGCGCCTAGCGGAGGATCGAGCGGCCTCGCTGCTCGGACGTGCTGCGTTGGGAGTGCTCGGGAGTGCTTCTGGAGTGCTTATTGCCCCGGGCCGTTGGGCCACTTGATCATGCAACCCGCGTCGATCGGGATGCTCGTACCGGTCATGTACTTCGACGCGTCGGAGGCCAGGAACAAGACCAACTCGGCGACATCCTCCGGTTCCAGCCAGGCCGTGGGCAGGGCGTGGTAGAACTCCGACGCCAGCCGGAAGTCCTCCTTGGTGACGTCGCCTTCGAGGTCCGGCCGGAAGACCTTGTAGATGCCCTCGCAGTTCATCAGGTGGGTGTTGCAGTTGGTGGGATGCACCACGTTGACCCGGATTCCGGTCGGCGCCAGATGTAGAGCCATCTGCTGTGCGTAGTCGAGCAGGGTCTGCTTCGACCAGCTGTAACCCGACCCGCCCGGCCCCATGATAGTCCGGGGATCCACCGCTGCCGTCATCGTGTTCGGGATCAACGCAGCCGTGGACCCGGTGACGACGATCGAGGCGCCGTTGCCGGCCGCCATGAGATGCGGGACGGTGACGGCGACCGTGTTCATCACACCGATGAGGTCGACGTCGACGGCATCCTGGAAATCCATTGGCTGAGGGTCACCCATGGCCAGCGGCATGATCCCGGCATTGGCCATGACGGTCGTCAGTTGACCGAGCTCGTCGATTCCCCCCTGCAGCGCGCCGGCAAGTCGTTCGCGGTTGCGGACGTCGGCCTTGGCCGCGTAGCAGCTGCGGCCCTCCTTCTCGACCAGCTTCTTGGTCTCCATCAGGTCGTCCCAACTCGCCATGGGGTACGGGTTGGAATCGATGTCCTCGCAGATGTCGATGGCGATGATGTCCGCGCCTTCTCGTGCCTGCAGAACGGCGTGGGCGCGTCCCTGGCCGCGGCCCGCGCCGGTGATGAACGAAACCTTGCCCGTCATGCGTCCGGTCATGACTCCTCCTCGAGTGATGAGTGTTGACTTCCGTGCGAGCGTTCCCCTCAAAGGGTGCGGAACAGGCCGCCGTCGGCGAGTACCTGAGCGCCGTTGATGTAGCCGGCCGCGTCGCTGGCGAGGAAGACGCACAGTCCGACCATGTCCTGTGGCACGCCGATGCGCTTCATCGGGTTCATCGAGGCCGCCATGGCCTGCGCCTCTGGGCCCCAGGTCTTCGAGATGTCGGTGTCGTAGGCACCCGGCAGCACGAGGTTGGCCCGCACCTTGGGCGCCCACGCCCCGGCCAGGGCGAGCGTCAGGGCGTTGAGACCGGCCTTCGCCATGGCGTAGGGCAGATCGGCGGTGTCGGGTCGCAGGGTGCCTGCGGTGGTCACGTTGATGATCGAGCCGCCGTCGCCGCTTGCCATCCGCGTCCCGAACAGGGCACTGAGGCGGAACGGCCCGCGGGCGTTGACGGCGTGAACCTTGTCGTAGAGCTCCTGGGTGACCGAGGTGAGGTCCTCGTACACCGGTGACATCCCGGCGTTGTTGACCAGGATGTCGCAGCGGCCGAACTCGCCGTAGACGGTTTCGAGGAGGCCCTCGGCGTCCGCCCACTTACCCACATGGCAGCCGACCGGCACGGCCCGGCGCCCCGAGGCGGCCTCGATCTCTTTGGCCGCGGTCTCACAGTTGTCGAGCTTGCGGCTGGCGATGACGACGTCGGCGCCGGCCATCGCGAACCCCTCGGCCACGGCGCGACCGATGCCCCGGCTGCCACCGGTGACCACGGCGACCTTCCCCGTCAGGTCGAACAATTCGGCGGGTGTCTTCATCGCTGGTAGTCGCTTTCTTCGGCGAGTTCGGCGGCGCCGCGCATGAGGTCGAGGATGACCGGTCCGAAGGCCTCGAGCTTGGGGTCGCCGTTGGCCCGCTGGTAGCCCTGTTCGAGGATCACGGCGAGTTTCCACTGGGCCAGCACGCAGTAGTAGTCGATATCGTCGACCTGACGTCCCGAGACATCGGCGTAGTGCTTGAGTACCTCGGAGCGGGAGGGCATGCCGGTCATGTCGACATAGTCCCCGACGCTGCCCGCACCGCTGTTGGTGTCTTCCGGCCAGGACTGCATCACCCAACCCAGATCCAGCTTGGGATCGCCGACGGTGCCCATCTCCCAGTCGACGATGGCGGCCAGCCGGGCCGGCGCCCCGTGACGGAACATGACGTTGGCGAACTGGTAGTCCCCGTGCATGATGCCGGGGATGTAGTCGATGGGCCTGTGCGTCCGCAGCCACGCCGCGGCCTCGTCGAAGCCTGGAAGTTCCCGACCCTTGATGCGCTCGAGGAACCCGGTCCAGCGGTCCACCTGACGTTCGTGAAATCCGTCCGGCCGGCCCAGGTCCTGCAGTCCCTTGGCCCGCCAATCGACCTTCGAGAGCAGAGCCGCGCCCTCGACCAGCTGGTAGGCCAGTCCCCGGCGCTCCCGGACGTCGGTGTCGAACGGTGGCGGCCACTTGCCCAAAGTGTCCATCGGTGACCACCCGTCGACGAACCCCATCAGATAGAACGTCCGGCCCAGGACCGAGGGGTCGGTGCACACGGCGATCGCCTCGGTGTGCGGCACGTCGGTGCCGTCGAGCGCCTCGATGATGCGCCATTCGCGCACGATGCCGTTGTCACGGTCGGCCGGGGCCGTCATCGGTGGGATACGCATGGCGCAGTGCAGATCACCACGGCGCAGCTCGTAGATCTCATTCTGGCTGCCGCCGGAGATGTAGCGGGACTCCAGAGGCGCACCGGTTCCGAGTTCCTGGGTGTCCAGCCAGGCAGCGAGTTTGTCGACACTGGCGATCGTCGGCGCCATCTGTTCGGCCGGGTTCACGGGCTCTCCATTTCGGATGCGGGCAATTCGGTGGGCTGAGGCACGGTTTGGCCTGCCCATCGTGGCCGTCGCGGTGCTCGATCGCGTGGAGGAGCAGGCCTCTGAAATACCTAACCTTAGATATGCGACCTAGTCAACTGTTTTATATCGGAGCCTATCCACCGCGGTGTCTGCTGCGCCGGTGCCGCTACCCGGGGGCCGGTATCACCCTGTCCGCAGGCCCGCGGCGCGGTCAACGCGCCCCATCACCCACCGGTTCCGCCGGCACAGCCGCCGCCATCATGCTCACCGGATTCAGATACTCCTTGTAGAGAGTGATCTTGTCGCCATCGAACCCGAAGATGGTGATGTAGCGGTTGCGGTAGGTGCCGTCGTGCCCCTTCGTCGGGCATTCACTGTGGTACTCGGCGATCAGAGTCTCCGCTCCGCGGACGTCGTACCACCGGTCGTAGGTGAAGTTCATCCGCTCGAACATCTGCGGAATCGTGGTGGCCAGTTGGCCGACGATCGCAGACCTTCCCTCAAGGGCGGGTAATCCGTCGACGAAAGGAAGGTCCATGATCGCGTTTTCGGCCAGGTGCCGTCCGGCGCCGTCGAAATCGAGATTCCCGATGGCGTCCAGGAACTCGGTGACGATCCGTACCCGTTCGGGAAACGCAGCTACCATGGTCAATCCAGTCTCCGTCCGATCACAGGTTGCCCACTTCGAGATCCACGTACTGGGCCAGCTTGGCGCGTGCCGCCTCGCGCTTGCGCGGCAGCCACTGCGTGGGCCACATGTCGTCGGCCGGCTCGTAGTCGCGAAGCACCTGCTTGGCCACGGTGGTCTTGTGCACCTCGGTGGGCCCGTCGACCAAGCCCATCGCCGCGGCACCGTGGATCATCTTGAATATCGGCATCTCGTTGCTGACACCGAGTGCTCCGTGCACCTGCATGGCACGCCAGGCGATGTCGTGCAATACGGTGGGCATCGTCGCCTTGACCGCGGCGATGTTCTTGCGGACCGTCTTGTAGTCGTTGAACTTGTCGATCTCCCAGGCGGTGTAGAGGACGAACAGCCGGAACTGCTGCAGTTGTGCGTAGGAGTCGGCGATGAACCCCTGGACGAACTGTTTGTCAGCCAAGCGGGTGCCTGCGGTTTCGCGGCTCAGTGCGCGTTCGCACATCATGTCCAGGGCCTGGCGGGCGAATCCGATGGTGCGCATCGCGTGATGGATACGCCCACCGCCGAGGCGGGTCTGGGAGATGACGAACGCCTGGCCCTCCCCACCCAGGAGTGCCTCGCCGGAAACTCGGGCGTTGTCGTAGTGGACCAGCGCGTGCATGCCCTCGTTGTCTTGCTCACCGTAGAGCCCGACATTGCGGACGATCTCGACGCCCGGTGTGTCGGTGGGCACCAGGAACATCGACATGCCCTTATAGTGGCCGGCGTCCGGGTTGGTCACCGCCATCACGATCAGGAAAGACGACGTCTTGGCGTTGGAGGAGAAAAACTTCCAGCCATTAACAATCCAGCCGTCGCCGTCGCGTTCCGCCCGGGTGGTGAACCGGGTGGGGTCCGCGCCGGCCTGCGGCTCCGTCATCGAGTAGCTGGAGAACAGTTCACCCTTCAGCAGGGGCTGCAGGTAGCGCTGCTTCTGCTCCGGCGTGCCGTAGTGGGCGATGATCTCGGCGTTGCCGGTGTCGGGAGCCTGGCAGCCGAACACGATGGGTGCCCATTGGGAACGGCCGAGGATCTCATTGAGCAGCGCGAGCTTGAGTTGGCCGTGGCCCTGCCCCCCGAGCTCCGGGCCCAGATGAGTGGCCCAGAGGCCCCTGCGGCGAACCTCCTCCTTGAGCGGGTCTATCGCCTTTCGGCGAGCTTCGCTGAGCGGGACGAACTCCTGGTTGGGCCACACCAGGTCCAGCGGCTCGACTTCTTCGCGAACGAACTCATCGGCCCAGTCCAGTAGCGCCTGGTATTCGGGGTCTGTCTCGAAATCCCATGCCATTGTTTCGGTTCCTTCGTCTCAGCGGCCGTCGTCCGGCAGAACCTTGGGGCCCCGGGCGCTCCAGAACGACATTCTCGAGGCCTGCAGGTCCAGGCTGTCGCTCATCACGATGTTCCCGCTGGCGACGCCCTCGACGATCTTGGCCATGATGGTGTTGACGTCGCCCTCCATCTCGTAGATGGTCAGGTAGCGGTGCTCCGGTGCGAGCCCGCCCTCCATGCGGTAGGTATCGGAATCGTGCAGGTCATAGCGTGTCGCGGACACCATGCCCGGGATCGCGAGGAGTTCGGGGATGTGGACGTTGTCGTACCACTCGTTGAATTCGTCTTCCCTGCCTTCGACGGGGTTGGAGAAGGTGACCTGGATGAAACGTTCAGTCATATCGCTGTCCTGACCTGGGTGTGATGGGAGTACTGCCGATTACGTGTTGTCGACTACCTATCGAGGAGGCTCATGTCGGTGATCCATTGCTCGTAGTCCCGGGATTTGGCGGTCAGGATGTCGCTGCCGATGGTCGAGTCGAGTATCAGGAAGCGTTCGGTGTCGACGGCGCGCACGAGGCGGTCGGCGACCTCATGAGGCTGTGCGGCATTCGCCAGCATCGGGTGGTCGGCGGGTATGCCGTCGGACAGCAGCATCGGCGTCAGCATCGGTCCGGGACAGAAGCACGAGACCTTGATTCCTCTGGGGCGGTACGTCGACGCCAGCCATTCCGACAGGCTGAGGGCGGCGTGTTTGGTCACCGAGTACACGGGCTTGTCCGGATGGATGGCAAGTGCGACGACCGACGCGGTCTGCAGCAGATAGCCCTCTCCGCGCTCCAGCATGGACGGCAATACCGCACGTGCGGCGTACACATGCGACATGACGTGCAACCGCCAGCTGAGGTCCCAGAGGTGGTCGTCGGAGATGTCGCCGCCCTGGGGCGGTCCGGAGTAGCCGGCGTTGCTGAACCACAGGTCGATGTCACCGTAGGTGTCGCGGGCGAGGTCGGCCACCGCCCGCACACCGTCCTCGACGGTGATGTCGACCGCGAGACCGACCGTGCCGATCTCGGTCGACACGCGTTCTACGCCCTCGTCATTGATGTCGGTGACAACGACTTTCGCGCCCTCGTGTGCGAAGCGCCGCGCGCATGCCTCCCCGATGCCACTGCCGCTGCCGGTGATCACGACGACCTTGTCGCGCAGCTTCATCTAGAACGCGCTTCCGGAAGCGGCGGTCTCCGGGCGCAGATGCTTGACCGACCTCACGCTGATGTCCCAGCCACGGGCCTGCTCACGCAGCGCCGACACCGTCGCCATGTCCCTGGGGATGTGCGCGAAGGGGTCGTAGGAGAAGTGCCGCATCGCGTTGAGATGGGTGATCTTGTCGATCTCGTCGTCGCTCACTCCGGTCAACGACCGCATCAACACCTCAGGCGCGTTCGGCCAGGTGCTGTCGGAGTGCGGGTAGTCGCATTCCCAGGTGATGTTGTCGATGTTGAGGTGGTCACGATTCTCGATGCCCACCAGGTCATCGATGAAGCACAGGATGACGTTCTCGGAGAACACCTCCGACGGCAGCCGTCCACCGAGATCGGTTCCGCTCCAGTGCTTGGTGTGTGAGTAGATGTAGTCCACCCGTTCCTGGAAGTACGGCAGCCAGCCGATGCCTCCCTCGGAGAGCGCCACCCGCAGGGTGGGGAACTTCAGGAAGATCTTGCTCCACAGCAGGTCTGCGGCGGCGGAGAACAACCCCACCGGAGAGAGGGTGTAGACCAGCTCGATGGGGGCATCGGGCGAGGTCATGGCCGGCCTGGAGTTCGACCCGAGGTGCATGCAGACAACGGTTCCCTCGTCGGCGCATGCCTGCCAGAACGGATCCCAGTGGTCCGAATACAGGCTCGGCAGACCGAGGTCGTACGGACTCGAGGAGAACGACACGGCGTGGCAGCCCCTGGCTGCCACGCGGCGGACCTCGGTGGCGGTGACCTCCGGATCCCAGAGCATCGGTAGCGCGAGCGGGATGATCCGGCCCGGATGCGTTCCGGCCCACTCCTCGAGGTGCCAGTCGTTGTAGGCGCGCACGATCGCCGCGGCCTGCTCCTTGTCCTGGGTCTCCATGAACAGCTGGCCGCAGAATCGCGGGAAGGACGGAAAGTTCAACGATCCCAGCACACCGTTGGCGTTCATGTCCTTGACCCGATCGCCGATGTCGTAACAGCCGGTCCGGATCTCCTCGATGCAGGTGGGTTCGGCGCCGAACTCCTCCGGCGGCCGTCCGGCCACGGCGTTGAGCGCGGTATTGAGGATCTCCTGGCCCTCGTAGCGCCAGGCCATCGTCCCGTCGTCCCGCCGGACGAAGCGGGGTACGGCGTCCTCGTACTTCGTGGGCACGCGGCCCTCGAACATGTGGGCCGGCTCGATGACATGGTCGTCGACACTGACCAGGATCAGGTCTTCGATGTTCATGGGTCCTCCTTGATTTTTCGTCGTGGCGCGAACGGGTGAGCGTCCAGGTCAACCCATCAGGTCCAGCACCAGTCGCTCGCCGATCCCCGAGTTTTCGAACCACGATGCATTCACCTTCAGGTTCTCCGCCCAGGCCGCGGACGCACCGGCGGAATCCTTGGCTGCCGCGGCCGAGACCCACCGGGCGAAGAGACGCTGAGCGTTGCGGTTGGTCTTGCTCACCCAGGGCAGCCCGGTGGCATCCGCGGTGACGGCCGGTTCCACCCCGATACGGACCCAGTGCATGATTTCGGCGATGACGGTCAGCGCCGGGTTCCCGACCGCGGAGAACGCGGTCATCTCGCCTTCCCGCCAGGTCGTGATGAACCGCGCGGTGTCCTCGGTCGCGGCGGTCAGTTCGGATTCCACCCGACGAAGGATTCCGAGTTGGCACCGGGTGATCCGCGAGGCGACCAGACCCATGATCGGCGGCACGAACAGCTGCGTGGCACGCGAGAAGTCCCCGAAGGTCACCCCGCGTGCTTCCAGGACGATGCCGGCGAGCTGGGCGGCGACACGCGTCGAGGGAGTGCGGATGACGGCGCCCCCCCGGTCTCCGGTACGCAACTCGAGCAGAGATTCGGTCTCCAGGATCCGGAGTGCCTCTCGCAGCGTCGGCCTGGAGATGCCGAACTCCTCGGATACGTCGGCCAGCGGGGGAAGTCGGTCACCGTCGCCGAGCCGGCCCTCGGCGATCCGAGCCCGCATTTCGGTGGCCACGGTCAGTGCCAGGCGCGGCGTCGTCGCCGAGCCGGCCTGTCCGGCCTGCGCCCGCCACATCGGGGTGATGTCGATTGGTTGGCGGCTGAGGTTGCGGCTGACCAGTATTCGGTTGGTGGCGACAAGGTAGTCGATCCAGGTCTGGCGGGCCAGCGACGCGTCGTGGCTGCGGGTTGCGGCGAGAAATGCACTGTGACTGCCGATGACTTGCTTCGCGATGCGTTCGGCCGCAGCCCCGTCGTCGCTTCCGATCGACGAATACACCTGGCCCGCGTGGATATCGCGGAACACCCCGGCGATGACGGCAACGGTGCGGTTACCCGAGAGCTCGGTAACCGCCTGGTCGAACGCCGTCATGGCTGCGACGAAGCCGAGCGGGCCGTCGGCTGCGCGCTCGGCTTCGTGGAGCGCGACCAGCGCGTCGAGGTCGTCGGCCTCCGCCAGGACGGCGGCCTGCTGCGCGGCCGGCGGTTCGATGACCGATCTGGCCTCCTCGAGATCCGCAAGGGTCGTGCGGCGCAGCTGCAACAGCAGTGCTACGTACCGGCTCACCGCCTCCAGTCCGGGAGTGCGTACCACCGCGCCGCCGGCCCGGCCGCGCCTGATCTCGATGAGTTGCTGCGACTCGAGGATCCGCAGTGCTTCACGCAGGGTCTCGCGAGAGACCTGCCACCGTGTGGTCAGATCCGCTTCGGGGGGTAGCTGCTGATCGGGCGCCAGCTGTCCGCTCAGGATCTGGCGCCGAAGGTCCTCGGCGAGAAGATGGGAGACCTTTCGAGTGCTGCGTCGCTGCAGGGCTCCCCACGATGCACCATCACCAGGCGCGATTCTCCCACTGGCGGCGCCGAACTCGGTCGTGACGGATGACTCGGTCATGCGGCGGTCAACACCATTGCTCCGCACTGCGGGTACACGCCACTGGCGACGACAGCTACCCGCGCATTTGGCACCTGACGCTCGACGCACTGACCACGCAGCTGCAGCACCGCCTCGTTCAGAAAGCCGATTCCGTGCAGGCGCCCCTCCGCGAGCTGCCCGCCGGCGGTGTTCAGCGGGAAGTCCCCGCCGGGACCGAGCCGGCCACCGTCGCCCACCCACTGGCCGAACTCGCCGCGCCCGCACGCCCCCAACGCCTCGATCCAGGAGACCGTGACCGGGGTGAAGCCGTCGTAGACCTGAGCCACGTCCACATCGGCCAAGGTCACCGACGACCGCTGCCACAGCCGATTCGCACAGTCGAAGGTCCCCCCGTAGAGGAAGTCCACGTCGAACACCCAGTCCGCACCCCGACCGGTGGCGTAGGTCATCGCATCGACGAGCACCGCGGGCTGGGGTAGATCGGCAGCACGCTCGGCGGTGGTGATCACGGTGGCCACCGCGCCGTTGACCGGATAGTCACAATCGAGCACCCGGAGGGGATCGACCACCATCCGCGAGGACAGGTAGTCGTCCATGGTCAGTTCGTCGCGCAGCACCGCACGCTGGTTCAGCGCGGACCACCGGCGGGCGTTGACCGCGATACGACCGAAATCCTCCTCGGGACGGTCATATTCGGCCATCCACCGCTGCTTCTTGAGGGCGAGGTTGACCAGGATGCCGCCGAGGTAGCCGTACGGCGTCAGGAACTGATCCCGTCCGCTGACGGTTTCGGGACCGCTGGCCACACCCCCCTGGTGGCCAGCGGCATGTGTCAGGCATCGGAATACCAGCACCGTTTCGCAGGCGCCGGACGCCACGGCCATCACCCCGGCAAGGGCGCCGGCCAGCCCCGACGGGTTGCTGGCCATGATGTCGGCAAAGGCCGCGAGGTCGGGTATTCCCAGCAGTCGCGCCATGTCCTGGGCGCCGGGAGATTCCGGGCCGAACTTGTACTCGAAGATCCCGTCGACGTCGGCGGCGCGCAGCCCGGCATCCGACAGTGCCGCCCGGGTGGCGGTGATCGCCAGCGAGTTCGGGTTCGGATCACCCTTGCGGGTCAGTTCCGAATAACCCACGCCCGCGATGGCAACCGGACGAGCCAGCGAGCTCATGCGGGGTCTCCGGAGAGTCGGAATTGCGGCAGTGTCACGGCGCCGCGGTCCTCGAAGACCACCTCGACCGGCATGCCACAGGACAGCTCGGTGCCCGCCGGCACGTCGACGAGATTGGCGACGATGCGCAATCCGGGTTGATCGTCCAGTTCGACGAAGACCACGGTATAGGGAAGCGCGTCGACGAAGCCCGCATGCAGCGGCCGCTCGACCGTCGCGTAGGAGTAGATGAAGCCCCGCCCGCTCACTTCGCTGAGCTCGAACTCGTCGGCCTGGCAATGCACGCAGCACACCTCGGGCGGATATTGCAGCTTCGCGCAGGACCGGCAACGTTGCAGCAGCAGCCTGTGCTGGCCCGCGGCCTCCCAGTAGAACCGACTGACGTCGTCGGGCTCGGGTACCGGACGGCGGTCTATCGGGGGTCTAACCTGCGGCGGCGTCACAGTGTTCCTTCACACCCGAAATTCCTTCATGTCCAAGATTCCTTCATGTCCGAGCTCAGTCGACCCGTGCCGCGCTCTTGAGCTCGGTGATGGGCCGTGCGAGTTCCTGCTCGTCGCAGATCTTCTGCAGTCTTCGCAGCGTCTCGTCCAAGCCCGGGCCGAGCCGTTTTCCGGGGGTGAAGGAGGCCGGGAGATGGCGCATTCCCTGAATCACACCGATCGTCTCGTAATGCACGGTGCTTTCGGGGTCGCACTCGTAGTCGGGCATGCGATCCAGGGTGGCGGTGAGCATCGCCTTGAACACCGAACGCCCGAGGTTCGACCCGATACAGCGGTGAATACCGAGGCCGAAACCATAGTGTCGATTGCCCTTACGGTCGAGGATGATCTTGTTGGGCTCGGTGAACACCGACGGGTCCCGGTTGGCCATGGCCCAGGAGATATACAGCCGCTCACCCTCCTTGAAGTGAATTCCCTCGATCTCGGTGTCCTCGGAGAACGTGCGCCCGTCTCCGGGTGCGGGGGCGTAGAACCGCAGAAACTCCTCGGTGGCGGCGTCCAGCAGGGCGCCGCGCTCGCGATTCAGCCGTTCGCGTTGGTCGGGGTGCTGTCCAAGCCACTCCAGTGAGTGGGCGGTCAGGGCCGTCGTGGTGTCGAACCCGCCGCCGATGAGCAGGATCAGCATCCCGAGGATCTCCATCTCGGGTGCCGGCTCGCCGTCGATGCGCAAGTTGACCAGGGCGTTGATGATCCCGGGGCGGGGGTTTTCCCGGATATCGGCGATGTGGCCGAGCAGGTCCAGCGCGATCTGCTGGTTCTGCTCGATCACCTCGGCCATCTCCGGGGAGTCTTCGGGGGTGTACAGCAGGGCATGCGTTGGCTCGCTGTAGAAATGCCATTTCTCCAGCGGGATACCTAACATCGCCAGCGTGATCACCGCCGGTGCGACGTTCGCGAGGTCGTCGACGAAGTCGATGCGCCCATCCTCGATCTTCTCGTCGATACTGGCCCGCACGACCTCGGCGACGAACGGATCCCAACGCTTCACCGCGGCCGGGGACAGGAACGGATTGAGTACGTTTCGGTAGGTGCGGTGCTCGGGAGGATCCATCTCCAACATGCCACCCCGGATCGGGATCGGCTTGGCGGGAATGGTGATGCCCTGGTAGCCGCGGCGCTCGCCGTTGACGTCGTGGTCATTGGAGATGTGGGGACAACGAGCCAGCTCGAACACGGCCTGGCTGCTGCTGGCGACCCAGTGCCCGCCATAGGTGTCCGACCAGGCTATCGGGCACTTCTCCTGCAGCTCGGCGGCTATCGATTCGAACTGGAAACGGTAGTCCGGGCTGTGGCGGTCGAAGTGGTAGTGATTCTTCGCGTGGTCGTCGTTGGTGATGTCGGCGTCGGCGGCGCTGTCGTCGGTCACGACGTCATCTCCCTCGTCTGTCGGTTGCCGGACGGCACGGGCGACCCGTTGCGGTCGTCCTCGATCGTGATGGCCTGTTCCGGGCAGGACTGGGCAGCCTCGCGCGCCTGCTCCTCCCGCTCCGGTGGGACTTCTTCCGTGCTCGCCTCGGCGCTGCCGTCGAGCTCGCTGAGCTGGAATATGTCGGGGGCGATCATGGCGCACAGGGTGTGTCCCTGGCACCGCTCGGGGTCGACTCGAACCTTCACGGTCCTCCTCTCGCGTTTGCGTACGGATTCGTCTGCGTTGGGTCTGTTGCCACAAGTGCAGTGCGGCGCCGATGATTTGGTGGGTGAGTATCCGAGCGAGGCGCTAATCCCGTCGGTGTCGCATGGACCCCTCCGGGCCCGCGGCCCTGTGCGTCTGAGCTAACCGCAGACAGGCGACCGAGTCAACTATTTTCTGTGCTATGTTCGTGCTCGCCAGGTGGGCGGGTGAATTGCACCGCTCACAACGAGCAGACCCCGGAGGCGTGATGTCCGCAGACGACACGACAGCGACCATGGCAGCCGACGCACCCGGAGACGGCGCTGGCGGACCGAGCCTCGTCCACGCGCCGATGTTGATCGACGGCCGGCTGCTCGGCGCGCAGAGCGGTGCGACTTTCCCGTCGGTCAATCCCGCGACCGGCCAGGTGGTCGGCTTCGCGCCGAACGCCACCGTCGCCGACGCCGAGCAGGCGGTCGCGGCAGCCCGGCGCGCCTTCGACACCACCGACTGGCCGACCAACGTCGAATTGCGGGTCCACTGCCTCGATCAGCTGCACAAGGCCCTGGTCGAACACAGCGAGGAGTTGCGCGCGCTCACGATCGCCGAGGTCGGAGCCACCCGCACGTCGACCGAGGGCGCCCAGCTCGACGACCCGATCGCCATCGTGCGCTACTACGCCGATCTGTTGAAGACCTATCCGATGTCGGAGGACCTCGACGAGATCGAGTACATGGGGATGCGGAACAAGCGCTGGGTGGACAAGGAGGCCTACGGGGTGGTGGCGGCGATCATCGCCTACAACTACCCGAACCAACTCGCTTTAGCGAAGGTGGCCCCGGCCCTGGCCGCCGGCTGCACTGTCGTCCTCAAGGCCGCGCCCGATACCTCGTTGATCACCCTGGCGCTCGGTGAGCTGATCGCCAACCACACCGACATCCCCGCCGGTGTCGTCAACGTGATCAGTTCGACCGACCCGGACGTTGGGGCCGCGCTGACCACCAGCCCGGACGTCGACCTGGTCACCTTCACCGGATCGACGGCCACCGGACGCAAGATCATGGCCGCGGCCAGCGAGACGATCAAGAAGGTCTTCCTGGAGTTGGGTGGCAAGTCGGCCATGATCGTGCTCGACGACGCCGAGTTCCCGACCGCGGCGATGATGGCGGCGTTCATGGTCACCTCGCACGCCGGGCAGGGATGCGCGATCACGTCACGGATGTTGGTGCCGCGTAGTCGACACGACGAGATCGTCGAGTTGCTCAAGCAGAATCTCGCCATGGTCACCTACGGCGATCCGGCCGATGCGGCCAACTACATGGGACCGCTGATCAGCGAGAAACAGCGCGACAAGGTTGACGCCATGGTCACGAGGGCCGTCGATGCCGGCGCGACGCTGGTCGCCGGCGGCAACAGGGTGGATCCCGGCTTCTTCTACGAGCCGACACTGCTCATCGATGTGGATCCGGACAGCGAGATCGCCCAGGAGGAGGTGTTCGGTCCGGTGCTGGTCGTGATCGCCTACGACGATGAGGACGACGCGGTGCGCATTGCCAACAACTCGATCTTCGGCCTGTCCGGCGCGGTGGTGGGCAGCCATGATCGCGCCGTCGCCGTGGCGCGCCGGGTCCGCACCGGCACGTTCAGCATCAACGGCGGTTACTACGCGAAGCCCGACAGCCCGTTCGGCGGGTACAAACAATCCGGTCTCGGCCGCGAGATGGGTGTCGCGGGCCTGGAGGAATTCCTCGAGCGCAAGACCTTCGCCGCGGTGATCGGATGAGCCCGCTCGCGGGGGTTCGCGTCCTCGAGGTCGCGATGTACGGCTTCGTGCCCTCCTGCGGGGCCGTGCTGGGCGAATGGGGTGCCGAGGTCGTCAAGGTGGAACACGCCATCACCGGTGATCCGCAGCGCGGGCTCCGGCAGACGGGCACCCTCGTGGTCCACGGCGATCCGAACCCGAACTTCGAGAACGCCAACCGGGGCAAGCGCAGCATCGGCCTGGACATGTCGGTGCCCGAGGGGCGGGAGGTCCTCTACGAGCTGGTCCGGCGCTCGGATGTCTTTCTGACCAGCTTCCTGCCGGCGGCCCGGGAGAAGTTCGGCATCGACGTCGACGACATCCGCGCCGTGAACCCGAACATCATCTACGCACGCGGCAGTGCGTTGGGCCCCCGCGGCGGGGAGAGCGGCAGGGGCGGCTACGACATGACCGCCTTCTGGTGCCGGGCCGGTGCCGCCGCCACCATCACCCCGCCCGGGGTCCCGGGGACGATTCCGCTGCCGGGCCCGGCCTACGGCGACACCATCTCGGGCACGAACCTCGCCGGCGGTATCGCCGCCGCGCTGTACAAGCGCGAACGCACCGGCGAGGCGTCGGTGGTCGATGTGTCGCTGTTGGCCAGCGGTGCATGGGCGATGGGACACACCATCGCGTTGACCAAACACCTCGGTGAATTGCTGGTGCTGCCGCCTCCCGGCACGCATGCCTCGCCCAACAATCCGCTGGTGGGCATGTATGCCACGGCCGACGGCCGGTACATCTCATTGGTGATGATGCAGCCCGGCAAGTTCTGGGCGGACGTGTGTCGCCACATGGACCTCGACGAACTGGCCACCGACGCGCGTTTCGCCACCGCCGAGGCGATCGCGGCCAACACCGCCGAGGCGGTCGAGATCCTCACCGAAGCGATGGCCAAGCGTCCGCTGGCGGAGTGGGCCGAGCGGTTCGCGACGCTGGCCGGACCGTGGGCACCGGTCCAGGACACCCTGCAGGTCACCGAGGACGCCCAGATGCGGGCCAACGACTACGTGGTGCATGCCGGTGATCTCGAAGTCGTCGCGAACCCGGTGCAGTTCGACGTCACCGCCACGCACAGCGGGCCGGCGCCCGGCTTCGCGGAGCAGACCGACGAGATCCTCGAGGAGCTCGGCCTGGACTGGGACCGGATCATCGAGCTGAAGGCTGCCGGAGCGGTCACCTAGGGTGTCCGGCGACGCGAAACCGCAGTCCGGGACCCCGCGGCGGGCGAGCGTCGAGGCGCGGATGGCGCCCAGCTGGCATGCCGTCCACACACCCGACGTGCCCGCGATCGTCATGGCCCGCTCCGGTGAGGTGGTGACCTACCGGCAGCTCGATGAGCGGTCGGCCAGGTTCGCCCGCGCCCTGCGGTCTCGCGGGCTGGCGGGCGGGGATCATCTCGCCATCCTGATGGGCAACGAACGCGCGTTTCTCGAGGTGGCCTGGGCGGCGCAGCGGGCGGGCCTGTACTACACCGCCATCAACAGTCATCTGCGGTCCGCGGAGGTCGGGTACGTCCTCGGTGACTGTGGCGCCAAGGCCTTGGTTTCCAGCGCGGAGCTGGCCCATGTCGTCGCGGGCCTGGACACCGCCGCGGTACCGGTGCGGGTGTCGGTCACCGGAGATCTCGCCGGATTCGAGCGCTACGACGATGTCCTCGCCGCGGCGAGTTCGGCCCCCCTCGACGACGAGTGTGAGGGTCGAGAGATGCTGTACTCGTCGGGGACCACCGGTTGGCCAAAAGGTATTCGTAAGGCCCTGCCTGGCACCGTTTTCGGCGACCCATCCTCGGTACCCGCGCAGATAGCGCTGGGGATGACCGGCAGCGAGGGGGGAGCCGATTCGGTGTACCTGTGTCCGGCGCCGTTGTACCACTCCGCGCCGTTGGTCGGATCGATGTCGTGGCAACGGGTCGGTGCCACCGTCATCGTGATGGAGAAGTTCGACCCGCGCGAATGTCTCGAACTGATCGAGCGCCACCGGGTCACCGACGCGCAGTTCGTGCCGACGATGTTCGTCCGGATGCTTCGGATGAGCCGGCCGGAACGCCAACGCTACGACCTGTCGAGCCTGCGCCGGGTGCTGCACACGGCGGCACCGTGTGCGGTTGCGGTCAAACGTCAGATGCTGCAGTGGTGGGGGCCGATCATCGACGAGTACTATTCGGGGACCGAGGATCTCGGAGCCACCTTCATCTCGGCCCAGGAGTGGTTGGCCCACCCGGGTTCGGTGGGCCGACCGATGCAGGACTGTCACATCGTAGGGTCGGACGGCGAGGAACTGCCGGCCGGCGAGGTGGGCGTGGTGTATTTCGCCGGAGGTCGCCGATTCCAGTACCACAACGACCCCGGCAAGACCGCGTCGGTGGTCAACGACCGGGGCTGGCGCACGCTGGGAGACATGGGGTTTCTGGACCCGGACGGCTATCTGTACCTGACCGATCGTCAGTCGCACATGATCATCTCCGGCGGTGTGAACATCTATCCCCAGGAGGTGGAGAATCTCCTCACCGCCCATCCTGCCGTGGCCGACGTCGCGGTCATCGGCGTGCCCGACGAGGAGATGGGTGAGGCGGTGAAGGCGGTCGTACAGCCCGCCGCGCCCGCCGCCGCGAACGCGGATCTGGGAATCGAGTTGCTGGCCTACTGCCGGGCCGCGCTGGCGGCGTACAAGTGCCCGCGCACTCTGGATTTCGTCGACGAGTTGCCCCGTGACCCGAACGGCAAACTGTACAAGCGGCTACTTCGCGACCGCTACTGGACGGGCCACGAGTCGCACATCGTCTGAGGCCGGTCGGCAGGCCGGTGCCGAGACGCGTCGCGGTCAGGCCATCAGGTCCAGCACCAGCCGCTCACCGAGCTGGGACTCCTCGATCCACGGCGCGTTGACCTTCAAGCAGTGCGCCCACACCTCGGCGGCCCGCGGCGCGTCGTGTTCGCCCGCGGCGGAGAGGAACTTGACAAAGAGACGCTGGCTGTTGCGGTTCGACGAGGCCACCCACGGCAGATTCTCCGCGTCGGCGGTCACCGCCGGCTCCACGCCGACGCGGACCCAATGCAGGATTTCGGCGATGATGGTCAGGGCCGGGTTCTTGACCGTTGAGAATGCTGCCATCTCGGCTTCCCGCCAGGTTGTGACGAACCGGGCGGTGTCGTCGACGGTGGCGGCGAGCTGGTCGACCACTGCGGTCAGTGCCCGTAGCGCTCTGGCGGTGATTCGGGACGCGACCAGTCCCATGGTCGCGGGCTCGATCGATCTCAGCGCACGGTAGAAGTCGGCGAGAGTGGTCTGTCGAGACTCCAGGACGATGCCTGACAGCTGGGCGGCCACGCGTGTGGAAGGAGCGACGATACTGGCGCCACCACGATCCCCGGTCCGCAGATCCAGCAGGAACTCCATCTCCAGGATGCGCAGCGCTTCGCGCAGTGTCGGGCGGGAGATGCCGAACTCGGCGGCCAGCTCCGGCTGCGGTGGGAGACGATCCCCCTCCCGGAGTTCACCGTTGGCGATACGGGCCCGAATCTCGGTGGCCACGGTCGAGGCCCGGCGAGGGGCGACCTCGGCGGCAGACTCCCGGGCCTGGGCCCGCCACAGCGGAGTGACATCGATGGGTTCGCGACTGGTGTTGCGGCTGACCAGCATGCGACTCGTCGTGTAGAGGTAGTCGCTCCAGGCCTTGCCCGCCAGCGCCGGCTCCCGTCGCCGCGCGGCGTCGAGAAAGGCGCTGTGGCTCACCACAACGCGGCGTGCGATGCGCTCGGCGGACGCAGCATCGCTGCTGCCGATCGCCGAGTAGACCTGCCCGGCGTAGATGTCGCGAAAGACCCCCGCGACGACCGCGAGTGTCCGGTTGCCCGACAGCTCCGTGACGGCCTGATCGAAGCGGGACATCGCCGAGACGAAGGCGAGGGGATCACGCTCTCCGCTCCGCTCGGCGTCGTGCAACGTGATGAGGCGGTCCAGGTCGTCGTAGCCGGCGCGGACGGCCACCAGTTCGGCGGCGGGGGGCTCGATCACCGATCGGGCCTCCTCGAGATTGCCCAGCGTCGCGCCGCGTAGCTGTAGCAGCATCGCGACGTAGCGGCCCACCGCCTCGAGTCCGGGCCTGCGAACCACCGCGCCGCCACCGCGACCGCGTCTTATCTCGATGAGCTGCTGGGACTCCAAGATTCTCAGCGCTTCCCGCAGCGTCTCACGCGAGATTCGGAAGTGACTGATCAGATCGGCTTCCGAGGGCAGCCGCTGGTCGGCTTCCAAGTGCCCGTTGAGGATCTCGCGC
The DNA here is from genome assembly GCF_002592005.1 of Mycolicibacterium palauense. Taxonomy (GTDB): domain Bacteria; phylum Actinomycetota; class Actinomycetes; order Mycobacteriales; family Mycobacteriaceae; genus Mycobacterium; species Mycobacterium palauense. Next base: position 74,416 of record NZ_NVQF01000010.1, read on the forward strand.
CGCAGGTCAGCCGCGAGCAGATGTGAGGCCTTACCGGGGTTCCTGCGGGAGATGCTCTGTAAAGCGGATTCAGTCCAGCTCGCCTGGGTGTTCGGCGAGGCGTCCCGTGCATGATTCGGCACGGCCTGCGCTACCGGCCCACGCCGGGCCGCGCCGTGCCGCCATCGCGCCACGCCAGCCGCACTCTAATTGCCCGTCCCTGTTCCTGGTGGTCAGTGTGATTACAGGAGACATCGTAGAGGACATCGGCTAGCGGCCCGCCGATGACGTACGCGACGTCGCCGGACTTGCCGGCGGGACGAAATAGTCGACTAGGACTGTTGTACCCGGTAGCTGCCGGGCAGGGTAGGCGCGAGGGTCTCGATCTTCTCGCCTTCCAGAGTTGGATTCCGCAGAGGTCTGTACATGGCAGTGCCGGACGGTGTGAGCCGGTTTTCGCACGGCTTGTTCACTACACTTCGTCACTGAGATGAGACGAAAGCCCAACCCGGAGCAGCGTCGCCGCGAACTGTGCGACACGGCTGTTCGCCTGCTTGCCGAGGACGGCCTCAAGGGGGTCAGCCACCTCAAAGTGGACCGTAAGGCCGGCTTCCCGGACGGTACGACGTCCTTCTACTTCCGTACCAGGTCTGCCCTGGTGCATGCGGTTGCTGCACGGATAGCCGAGTTGGATCGCAAGGACTTGACGGCTGCGACCCGGAGTCGTGCCGACAACGGCGACGCGGAGTGCCGGTCTCCGTCGGGTCTGGCGCAGCTGGTGGTGCGCTCGGCCACGGGTGCGCGGTTGACCAGGACGAAAGCCCGCGCCGAGCTTGCTCTGCAGGCTGCGCGAGATGCTGAACTCGACGAGGCACTCAGAGGTTATACGGAGGGATTTCTGGTCCTCATCCGGGAAGCGATCGAGGCGGATCAGGCCCACGATCACAATCTCGATCCTGCGCTTGTCGACGAGCAGGCCTATGTCGTGATGATGTTCATCAGCGGCCTCATGCTGTCGTCTGCCGGCGGTGTGCGCAAGGCCTACACGGCCGAGGAGGTGGATCGGATTATTTCAGGCATCATCGGGGGAGTCGGGGCGGTGTTCGGCGACGGCGACGTGCGTGAAGTCGGTTCAGTGTCCGAATCCCGACGGCGTGGCGGCGGTGAACCGTCGTCGTCGCTCGCAGCGCGCCGTCGTGCCCGGTCAGGCGGTCGGGCCTGATCCGTGCGGGCTCTGCGGCGGCCGAGATCTACCCGGTCCCGAAGATCTCGGTCAGGTTGGCTGCGACGTAGCCCGGTGCGCCGCAGTCGGTTACGGTGTCACCTGCACCGGCACGTGTGAGTACCCGGCAACGCTGGTCATTCGCACCCGGCGCAGAGCATGTTCGTCCACGTCGAACTCGGGCATGAGGTCCAGCAGGCGGTCCAGCGCAATCGAACTCTCCAGACGCGCCAGCGCGGCGCCGAGGCAGGAATGGACCCCGTAGCCGAAGCCCAGGTTCTGGGCGACGGTGCGGTCACGGTCGATATCGAAGCGGTCGGCGTCGGGAAATGCCTCCTCGTCGCGGTTGGCCGACCCGATGAGCAACAACACCGCCTTGCCCGCGGGGATCGTGGTGTCACCCACCGTGACGTCGCGGCGCGTGCAGCGCACGTCGTACTGCACCGGCGGGTCGTAACGCAGGACCTCCTCGATGGCGGCGGGGATCTTGCTTCGGTCGGACCTCAGCGCCCGCCATTGCCCGGGGTGACGGGAGAAGTGCACCACGGCGTTTCCGACCAGCTTGGTGACGGTCTCGGCGCCCGCGCCACCCAGCAGCGTGCAGAAACCCGCGATCTCGATGTCGTCGAGCCGGGTGATGCCGTCGTCACGCTCGATATCGGCGGCGATCAGCCCGCTGATCATGTCGTCTCCGGGCTCGGCGCGGCGCTCCTGGATCAGGTTGAAGTACAGCATCGCGGTCTTGAGTGCGGCATCCATACCGGCTTCGCTCATCGCCATCTGGCCGGGCTGGCGCTCGAGCAGGGTGTCGAGCCACAGGCGGATCTGCTGGCGGTTCTCGGTGGGCACTCCGAGCATCGTCGTGATGATCTCGACCGGAAACAGTGCCGAGAACTCGGCGACGACATCGAACTTCCGAGGGTCGACCGCCGCGAGGTATCGATCGACGGTGTTGCGAACCAGAGTCTCCTGAGCCCGAATGGCCCGCGGTGTGAAGACCTTGTTGACCAGGCCCCGCATGCGGCGGTGATCCGGTGGATCCATGGAAATGATGGACTGCTGAGCCTTCTCGCCCGACAACACCTCCTCGAGCATGGTGCCACTGGCGGACGAGAATGCCTCGTGGTCCTTGAATGCCGCGGCAACATCCCGGTGGCGGGTGAGCGCGTAGAAGTCGTACTTCTCGCTGTAGTAGACCGCCGCCTCGGCACGCATGTGCCGGTAGGTGTCGTACGGGTTGTCGAAGTATTCCACCGAGAACGGGTCGAAGCCTGCCTGTATCGATGCCATCGCTGGTCTCCTGCCCTCATGCTCGACGGCGCCAACGGCCGTGCCGGTGTTCCGTGCTCGTGGACATCCCGGGGCCGCGTTCCGGAAAATCACTCTACGTTAGTAGAGTGTGGCTGGGTGCCGAAATCGGTAATTTTCTGTGGGAACCAGAGTTTGGCGGTACGGCGGGTGCCAGTGTGGTCAATCCGGCGGAGCCGGATTGTGGGGGCGGCGGTGGTTGGTCAGCGGGCGCCGATAGGACGGATCGCTGCGATCGCGAGCCGGCGTGCCGTTGAGCGAGATGTCGGCAACTTCGGAGAATGGGAGAGGCATGCTGGGCACCATTCCCGACCATTCGATCAGGTTGGTGCGCAGCGCGATCAGCCAGCGGCCGGTTCGGCGTTCGAGTCGGTCGAGATAGCGGCCACCGGCGATCCAGTTCGTCTCGTCACGGTTTCGGGCGGTGAACAGGTAGTAGGTTTCGCAGTGGGCGGTGTCGCCGTCGATGTCGCAGGTGTGATTGAGCAGGTTGTGCTGTGTGGCGACCTGGCCCTCTTCGTGCATCCGCCGTGCCCACGCGTACAGGTCGGCGGGGCCGCCGACGAAGTCGCCGGCGGCGATGACGGCGTCGGGGTGGAAGGCGGACAGGAACAGGTCGCGATCGAATCGATCCATACCGCGACTGAACCGGGTCAGGCAGTCGCTGATGTCCTGGCGGTCCAGCAGGTAGCCGATCCGCGACATCCGGTCGGTGTCCAAGGCAACCTCCTGATTGAGCCGGTGCTGTCAGTGCGTGTCGTCGGTGGTTCCGGGTGCGCCGCCGCCGCCGAGGAACTGCTCGCTCGGGTCCGCGGTGGCGCTGCCGGCGTACCCGCGGGTGTCGAACGGCATGCCCATCAGGCCGGTCGACCAGTCCACGGAATCCCCGAGCTCCTGAAACCAGTCGTAGACCATTACGCGGTGGGTGATGCGCCACTGGCCGGCGCGTTTCGTCATCCGGTCCAGGTAGCGGCCGCCGATCATGCTGTCGCGGTGACCCGCCGGGGTGGCGACCCGGTGGTAGGCGAGCACATGGGTTTCGACGCGGGCGACACCGGCGGACGGCTCGATGAGGCTCTGGCCCAGAACGTGCTGGGTGTTGGGGATATCCGGGGATCCGGGAACGACCCAGGCAAGATAGTCATCGAAGGATCCGGTGAAGATCCCATGGTCGACGGTGGCGTCCGGCCAATACGCGCCCGCAATCAGTGCGGCGTCGCGACGGTCTTCCCCGCGGGCCAGCCGAGCCAGGCAGTCCCGGATCCGCTCGCGGTCAAGCAGTTCGGACAGACCCGGATCGCTCGGTGCGCTGTGCGCGGTCATATCGGATGTCCCGCGGCATGCGGCATTGCAGTCTCCAACGTTGCGGTGGGAACCGGGATGAGCGGCCGGAACCGCCCGACCTGCCCATCAACTTGCTGATCGTAAAGTAAACCACCCGGAGTCCGGAGATACGACCGATTCGATGTCGCATCGGCTATTTTTTGTACGATCGACAAATAATTCAGGCTGCCGTTGCGGTGCTGGATACGGGCAAGCGTTCGACGGGAGGGGACATGACCGCAGAAGCTGCCGGTACGACCGGGTGGCCGGCATCCACCCGGCGGCGGCTGCTGAATGCCGCGATGGTGCTCTTCGGCCAGTACAGCTTCGCCGGCACCTCACTGCAGATGATCGCCGACGAGCTCGGCCTCACCAAGGCGGCGATCTACTATCACTTCCGCACCCGGGAGCAGTTGCTGCTCGCACTGATGGATCCAATCCTCGAAGAGATCGGTGCGGCGGTGGAGGCCGCGGGCGAGAGGAACGGTCCCGCCGCCCGTGCCGAGGCGATGCTTGCCGGATACGCCGCGGTCGTCGCCAAGAACCGTGCCGTTGCCGCCATCACGATCTTCGATCCGGGTGTCCGCGCGGTCTTACGCAATCACCCCGAATGGTCGGCCGCGATCGACCGGCAACTGGCGCTGTTGGCGGGGACCCAGACCTCGGTCGCCGGTTCCATCAACGCCATGGTCACACTGACCGGGCTTGCCGGTGCCGCCGCGAGCGCACCGCACGGCCTCGATGACGAGACCCTGTGCGCACACCTCTTCGACGTCGGTCGGCGGACGCTGGGGTTGTGATCCTCACCGCGGGGCCGGCGCGTGGGCTGTCCGGCGACCTCCGGCCACGGGTGTCGGGGCGCGCCCCTGGCAAACATGAATCGTGAATTCTCCCAAACTGGTGGCGCACTTCGGCCATTGATTTTCTTGGGACTTGGGCTGCAGGGAAAGGGGCTTTATGCCCGCCCGTATGGCTTCACAAAGGGCCTTACGATCGACCGGAGATTATCGGCTGAGGTAAAGGATCGCTGCGATGATTGTCGACAACCCCGAGGTCACACTGGACGAAGACGGCCACGGCATTCCCGCCGAGGCCGGCAGAACCGCATTCCTGGACTGGTTGGTGACATTCGTCGCCGACGGCGACGACGGGCGCCGTTACTGGTTCGGTTGTTCACCGCTCTCGCTTGCTCTCGAGGACACCGACATGTGGCATGTCGAGGTCGGGTCCGACACCGGACAGGTCGTCCAGATCCCAGGCTCGATCTATCGGCTGGCCGACTTCCCCCAGACGGCACGTACCGGCGGGCAGCGTTGCCCGCGTGGGGCGCTGAAGGTGCAGCGGTTTGCCGACCGTGTGTCGGTCGATCTCGGTGATTTCCATCTCGTGTGCAGATCCGACCACTCCTGGCACTATTCGTTGGAGGACGAGAAATCCGGCATCAAGGCCGAATTCGTGCACCAGGGGCGGGGCTACCCAACCTGGTACGGGAAGGACACGCCGTCGGTGCTCACCCAGCACAGCATCGCCTACGGCTACAACTGGTCGGGGAGAGTCGAAGGCACAATCACGATCGACGGCCGCACGGTCCGCGTCGCCGGCAAGGGAATCCGGGAGCGCTACTACTCGGTGGACCAATCCGCCGCGGAGATCGGGGGCTGGGAAGACTGGGCCTGGTTCCACTTCGATGAGGTGTTCGGCAGCATGTACGAGATGCGACTGGGCAGTAAGGACATGTCGCTGAACATGGTTGACGAAGGCCAGTATTTCCCGGCCGGAGACTTCACCATCGAGCACCATGACTGGGCCTATCTGCGTCCACTGGGTGCATTTATTCCGACTCGTTACGTCGTCACGATGGAAACCGGAGCCGGGGTGCTCGAGTTCACCGCACGGGCCGTAGGCGCTACGACCTGGGGTGTGGGCGACAAGGTGCCCGATACTCCGGTCGTCACGTTGAATTGGGACGCTCTGGAGGGCGTCTTCACCTACGCCGATGGCCGAACAAGGCCGCTCACCAACGGTAGGGGCGGCACCTCGATCCGGCTGTGGAAGCCCTACCCGAGCATCTTCGCGCCGGAACTCGGCGGGCCCGCGGGGTCGGAAGGTCCGCGACTGTCGACACTTTGACCCGGGAGGGGCCACCTCTGACCCCACAGTGTGGGCACTGTGGAGTGATCGTTGCCAGCCGGGGTCCGCCTTGGTCGATCGCCTAGGAACGGTGGGGTAACGCTTGCCCGAATAGCCGCTTACTCGCTAAGGTTCGGTTAGTCGTATGACTAACATGCGACTAGCCAGTGGCTCGCACTCCGAGCCGAGGCCGAGGATGCAGTGCTGACCTTGACACCCGAGGGAGATCGACCGTGGCGGTGATGAGTCCGAGCGAGCTGTACTACGACCCGTTCGACCGGGGTATCGACGCAGATCCCTATCCGGTGTATCGGCGGCTCCGCGAGGAGGCGCCGCTCTATTACAACGAGAAACACGACTTCTACGCGGTGAGTAGGGTCGGCGATGTCGAACGGGTGCTCTCCGATGACGAGACCTTCATCTCGGGCCGCGGCGCGATTCTCGAGTTCATTCGCGCCGACATCCCGATGCCCCCGGGGATGTTCATCTTCGAGGACCCGCCCATTCACACGCGGCACCGCAGGTTGCTCGCCCGTGTGTTCACCCCGCGACGGGTCGCCGAACTGGAACCCAAGATACGTGCGTTTTGTGCGAGGAGCCTGGATGCCGTTGTCGGGTCGGGTCGGCTTGACTTCATGGCCGATCTGGGCGCGCAGGTGCCGATGCGGACGATCGGGATGTTGCTCGGAATACCCGAGGCGGACCAGGACGGACACCGGCAGGACACGGACAAGAGCTTGCGCACGGAGTCGGGCGAGCCGATGGACCCTCAGGACGGGTTCGGCAGTGGCGAGTCGTTCGCCGAGTACATCGACTGGCGTGCCGAGCACCCCTCCGACGATCTCATGACCGACCTGTTGAACGCCGAGTTCGAGGACGAGGACGGCACGGTTCGCTGTCTGACGCGTGCCGAAGCCCTGACCTACACCTCGCTGCTCGCCAGCGCCGGCAGTGAGACGACGGGACACCTGATCAGCTGGAGCGCCAAGACGCTGGCCGATCATCCGGACCAACGACGCGAGCTCGCCCGGGACCCGTCACTGATCCCGGCGGCCGTCGAAGAGGTGCTGCGCTTCGAGCCGCCCGGGCATCAGTTCGCGCGTTACGTCAACAGGGATGCCCGGTTGCACGGGCAGACGGTGCCGGAAGGCAGCGTCATGCTCTTCCTGATCGGCTCGGCCAACCGCGACGAAAGTCGCTTCCAGGACGGTGAACGTTTCGACATCCACCGGAAGTACGTCAAGAGTCTCGCCTTCGGAGTGGGCGCCCACTACTGCCTGGGAGCGGCGCTGGCGCGGTTGGAGGGCCGGATCGCTCTGGAAGAGATCCTGAAACGCTTTCCCGAGTGGCAGATCGACACCGAGAACGCCCGGATGGCCTCCGCGTCCATCCTGCGGGGATGGGATTCGTTGCCCGCCTTCATTCCCTGAGGGCGTGGGTACGGCCGGGAACCAGATTAGGTAGCACGAAAGTGCGGGATGACATCCCGGGCGAACAACTCCATCCCGGCGCGGATCCGGTCGGAGGGCATGCCGGGGAGCGCCGTAGCGGCGACCAGATGGGTCAGGCGTGACTGCGAGCGGTACGTCTCGATCTGGTCGATGACGTCCTGCGCGCTGCCGACCAGCATGTCCTCGCCGAAGAAGTCCATCGACTGCCTGCTGATGATCTCGTCGACCGTGGGGAGTGCCGACAGGCCGGCCGTCTCGCCCCTGGCTTCGCAGGTCCACTGCAGGTAGCCCGCGGCCATGTATCGCAACGGGCGGGCCGCGATCTCCCATGCCTGGGCGCGGGTGGGCGCCACGTAGGTGGGAATCGTGGCGGCGACGTGGAAGTCGCGCGGGTCATGCCCGTTGGCGCGGAGAGCGTCGTCGTAGAGCTTCGCCGATCCCGGGCCGCCGCTGAGGAAGTGCGCCCCCATGGTGGCCGCGCGTGCAACGGCTTTCGGTGCCGTCCCACCCACCCAGATCGGGGGGTGTGGCCGCTGGAGCGCGGGAGGGGAGATCCGGATCTCGCGAAGCGTGTTGTACTTTCCGCTGAATGTGACGGTCTCGCCCGACAGCAGCCGCCGGACGATGGGGAGGCTCTCCTGCATTCGGCCGGCGCGCTCGCGGGCGGGGACGCCCTGGTCGTCGAACTCCGCCCGCCGGTATCCCAGGCCGACCCCGAGATCGAACCGTCCCGAGGAGATGAGGTCCAGCGTGGCGGTGTCCTCGGCGACCCTGACCGGGTTGTGCAGCGGGAGCAGCAGCAGGAATGTGCCGATGCGGAGGCGGTTCGTGCGCGCCGCGATGGCGGCGCCGATCGGGAACAGCGACGGCGAGTACCCGTCGTCGACGAAGTGGTGCTCGGTGAGCCACGCCTGGTCGAATCCCATCCGTTCGGACTCGACGATGAGATCCAGCTGGGAACGGTAGAACTGCGCCCAGGGCTCCCGGCTGTCCCCGGGATTCCGGAACGGCCACAACAACCCGAACTGCAGCATCACCGTCGCACCCGACGTCGCCCCACTCGTCGCTTCCCTTCGAATTCGGTGATCAGCCGCTCGACGACGGCCACTGCCTTGGCATGGCCGAGGTCCAGTCCGTAGGTCTGCTCCTCGCCCATGAACCGGGCTATGCCGTCCATGAACAACATCACGGCTTCCGGCGGCCACTTCTCCGTGTCGAGCTCGTACCTGGCGAGGATCTTCGACAGCCCCTCGAACTGCAGGCGCCGGAACTGAATCGAGAAGTCCATCATCTCGTCCATGACCACCTTGTGGTGGTTGCCGAGTGCGAGGAACTCCAGGACGAGGGCGGTGTTGGTCTGGTCGCGGATCGCGTCCCACAGGGCCCACAGCGGTTGCGCCGACGCCAGCGCGTCGGCCTGCCGGCCGAGCATACGGGCCGCGCTGCGCCGGAAGACCTCGACGAACAGGTTCTCCATCGGCCCGAAGTAGTAGTAGACGAGCCCGGGGTTGACGCCCGCCTCGGCCGCCACCCTGCGCGACGTGACGGCCGCATACCCCTCCCTGAGCATGAGCTGCTCGACCGCATCGAGCAGTGCCGTCCGGGCGTCGGGTTCTCCTGCATCGTTGGGCCGCTTTGGTGGCATTAGTGCAACGTAGCCCACCGTGCGCACGGCTACGTCATTCGTGCGCCGGGGTCACCGGGAGCCAGACCCATCCCCAGCAGCCAGCGCGCGTAGCGGTCCATCATGACGTCGTACTCACCGTGAACCGCGTGCGTGGTCAGCATCGCGATGTCGGCCGACATCCTGCGCAGGTGGTTGTCCGAGCGGTAGCCGCTCGACCCGTTGCCGTCCACGAGTTCCCGCAGCGTGTCGCGCGCCGTCTGCAGGATGGTCGCGCCGTGCAGTCCGGAGTCGGCCTCCTCCTCGAGTGTCTGCGGTGTCCCGCGGAGGGCGATCTCGATGGCCTCCTCCGTCGAGGCGTCGAGAACCAGGTGCATGATGCGCGCCGTCTGGTATGCGCTCACCCAACGCATCCGGGCCAGCGGGCGGTCGATTCGCCTCGGGCTGTTCACGCCGGCCGAGCTGAAGAGCCGTTCCCTGGTCATCTCGACCGCGGCATCGAGTGCGCCGACATGCAGTGCCGAGATCGCCGACTTCAGCACCGAGAAGGGCATGCGCATGACGTCCTCGTCGTGGAACACGCCGTCGTGGTCGGTTGCCGACATCATCTTCCCGAACGGCATCGCCCAGGTTTCGGGCACCAGGGCGTCCTTCGCCTCGATGGTGACGCTGCCCGTGGCGGCCATCGCCGCCACGTCCCAGTCGTCGAAGACCTCAAGCTGTTCGCGGGGAACGATCGCCCAGTACATCTCGCCGTCGACGAGCACCGGCACCAGCGCGTGGGAGGCGTGCAACATGCCCGTCGCGTATCCCCAGCGACCGCTGATCCGCAGGGCCCCGTCGGCGCGGACGGCCGAACCCGGCGATGACAGGATGGCGGCCGTCCGGACCGAGGCGCGGTCGGCGAACAGTTCCTCCTGTACCTCGCGTGGGTAGCGGCACAGAAACCAGTTGTGCAGGTTGTAGAAACCGGTGACCCACGCCGTCGAGACGTCTCCCGTGGCGGTGATCTCGACGATCTTGTTCAGCTCGTGGGGCCCCAGTCCGGCACCGCCCCACCGCTTGGGCACGACCACCGAGAACAGGCCGGCAGCCTCCATGTCGTCGACGAGTTCCTCGTCCAGCCGGCCGGCCAACTCCATCTGCCGCGCAAGCTGCCGAATCCGCGGAACGAACCCGCGGGCCGCATCCACGAGCAGGGCGGTCGGCGCCGACTCTTCACTGCCCGAGACTCGGTCGACGACCGTCATGTTGATCTCCCTCGGTGTTAGTCGATTGCCTAATAGTTAAACATACCGACGCGGCCGTCTCCGATGCAAGCGTGGGTGTGGCCGGCGGCGGGGACCGGGGACGCCGGATTCGTCATGTGGTGGAATCGAGTTCCCGGCGGTCTGTGTCCCGACCCGATGGGTGATGGTCGCGGTGCCGACCAGTGATACGTGGAGAGGCGAGAATCGAGATGACAACGCTGGCAGGAAAAGTCGCGGTGGTGACGGGCGCGAGCCGGGGGATAGGCAAGGGGATCGCCCTGGCGCTGGGCGCCGAGGGTGCCACCGTGTACGTGACGGGGCGCACCGTCACCGACGAGGCGGGCTCGCTGCCGGGCACAGTCGGAGAGACGGCCGCCGAGGTGGCGCGGCGGGGCGGTGTCGGGGTGGCCGTGCAGGTGGACCATGCGGACGACGCGCAGGTGGCCGCCCTGTTCGATCGGGTCCTGCACGAGCAGGGCAGGGTGGACATCCTGGTGAACAACGCATTCTCCCTGCCCGAGGACCTCACCGATCCCAAGCCGTTCTGGGAGAAGCCCTTGAGCAACTGGGAAATGGTCGACGTCGGCGTGCGCTCGAACTTCGTCGCCGCCTGGCATGGGGCGAGGGTCATGGCCGCGCAGAAGTCCGGACTGGTCGTGGCGATCTCCGGCTATACCGGGGTGACCTACACCTACGGTGTCATCTTCGGGATGTGTAAGACGGCCGTGGACCGGATGGCTCACGACATGGCGGTCGAACTCGAACCCTTCGGCGTCGCCTCGATCTCACTGTGGCAAGGCCTGACCCTGACCGAACGCGCACAACGCAACCTTGCGCACGCACCGGAGATGAGGGCGTCCACGGTGACCAATCCCGCGGGTGCGTGTTCGCCGGAGTTTCCCGGACGGGTGATCGCGGCACTGGCCTCCGACCAGGAGGTCATGAGGTTCTCGGGCGGCACCTTCATCACCGCCGAGCTCGCCGAGCAGTACGGAGTCACCGACATCGACGGCCGGGTCATCCCCTCGCTGCGCGCGCAACGGGGATCCCCCATCTGGCGCCCGATCTCCGAGGCCGGCCCGGGACGGTGACCGGAAGGCGGTCGGCGATGCCGGGCGCCAGGCGTGTCGTGGAACGGGTTGCCTCGGCATCCGGTGACCCGGTATCTTTTGTTTAGTCATACGACTAAACTATCGGCCCGAAGCGGCGGCGGCCGCCGGGTCGCGGAGCGTTCGTGCGGCCGTCCGGTCTCGAAGTCTCCCGGATGCACGGGCCGGGTCGCGCGGACCACCGACCATCGAGTGAGGATGACCGACCGTCATGACCGCGTACAGCGCTGATGCTGATGCTGATGCTGATGCTGATGCCGATCATGGTCTGGCGGCGGTCGACGAAGCGCTCGATGCCCTGCGTGCGGGACGTCTGGTGGTCGTCGTCGATGATGCCGATCGAGAAAACGAAGGCGACTTCGTCCTTGCCGCGGAACATGTGACTCCGCAGGCCGTCAACTTCATGGCGACGCACGGCCGTGGGCTGGTGTGCGTCCCGATGCGGACCGATCGGCTCGACGCACTGGGCATCCCCCCGGCCGTCGCGCGCAACACCGATCCCAAGGGAACGGCGTTTCGGGTCTCGGTCGACCACGCGACGATGACGACCACGGGGATCTCGGCCACCGACCGCTCGAATACGATCCGCGCGCTCATCGATCCGGCCAGCAGACCGACGGATTTCACCCGGCCGGGACACGTGTTCCCGCTTGGATACACCGAGGGCGGTGTGCTCGCGCGGCCCGGACACACCGAGGCTGCCGTGGACCTCGTCCAGATGGCCGGGCTCGTTCCCGCCGCCGTGATCTGCGAGATCTGCAGCTCCGACGGCGAGATGGCGCGGCTGCCGGAACTGCTGGCTATCGGCCGCAGGCGGGGTCTGCCGGTGTTGAGGATTGCCGACCTGATCGAGCGCCGGCGAAGCGAGTGCAGCAGGGTGAAGCGGATCGGAGATGCTCGGCTGCCCCTGGCTGTCGGCGTTTTCCGCGCCGTCGGGTTCGTCGACGGCGCCGGTCGTGAGCACATGGCATTGGTCATGGGCTCCCTCGACGCCGGTGACCTTCCGTTGGTCGTGATTCACACGGAGTGCCTCCTCGGTGATGTGTTCGGGGCCGGCCGGGAGCAGTTGCAGCACTCCCTGTCCCGGGTGGCCGAACACGGCTCCGGGGTTGTCGTGTACCTGCGTGACGCCCAGGGGCCGGGCGACCCAGCGAGCCTGTCGGCTCGAGCGCTTGGCGATCATGACAGGGAGGTCGCCGCCCGGATCCTGGCCGACCTGGGCGTACGGGAGAAACGGATGCTGATGGCGGGATGGGCCAATCCCCCTCTCTTCCAGGCCAGTACTGCCTGATAGCGGGGCGACGAGAAGGCCGGGCGCCGCCCCGTCGGCGGACCCCGGCGCGTTTCGGGCGGGATTCGGCGGCGATGTCGCAGACGTGCTGTGGGCGTACGCACTGCGGAACCCGGATGGCGCGCGCGTGCGTGAAGCTGGGGGTTGCCTTGTCGGCGGCGGTGTGGGTATCGTCCACGATTAGTCGAGTGACTAACATGCCGCCCTGGGTCGGCGGGAACGATCGGGAGGGACAGGTCTGCATCGTCGAGCCCGCTCCCTCCGGGTAGTGCAGGACAATGACGTGCCACTTGGGCACGCCGGCCGTCAACGATGGCCGTCAATCAGACTGGGAGACGAAATCATGCGGGTCGGAATGCATCTGGGATATCAGAATCTGCACGGTGCGCCCGACGTCGAGACCTTCATGCAAGAGACCAAGCTTGCGGTCGAGGCGGAAGCGATGGGTTTCGACTACGTCGGACCGGTCGAGCACCATTTCACCGACTACGCGGCTTGCCCGGATCCGTTCCAGGTGTTGAGCTACGTGGCGGCCAAGACGAGCACCATAGACCTCATCACCGCGGCGGTTATCCTGCCCTGGAACAACCCCCTGCGCGTGGTGGAGCAGTTCATCGAGTTGGACATCCTCTCCGAGGGGCGCGTCATCATGGGGATGGGTCGCGGCGCGGCGCGTCGGGAATTCCGTTCCTTCGGAGTCGAATTGGCAGATTCCCGGGAGATGTTCGATGAAGCCGCCCTGATCATCATGGAGGGCGTCGAGACCGGGATCGTCGAGGCGGACACGAAGTGGTACACGATTCCGCGCTCCGAGATCCGGCCGCGTCCGTTCAAGTCGTTCAAGGACCGCACCGTGATGGTGAGCATGTCGCCGTCGTCGGTCGAGGTGGCTGCCAACTACGGGCTGAAGACCCTGCGCTTCTCGCAGGGCGACTGGCGCAACGCCATACCGGAGATCGAGCATTACCGGGAGACCTTCGACAAGGTGCACGGCAGGCCGGCGCCGCCGTTCATCATCTCCGATTTCGTTCTGTGCTTCGAGGATCAGCAGAGGGTGACCGAATATTGCGATTCGTACTTCGCGAAGATGTTTGCCACGGTCGCCAACCACTATGAGTTCATGAGCGACCACTTCAAGGAATTGCCCTCCTACTCGACCTATGCCTACATGGGGCAGGCCGCCGAGGCCGCGGGCGGTCCGGACAAGGCCTATCGGGACTACATCGCGGGGAACATGATCGGTACCCCCGAGGCATTGGTGGAGCACCACCGTATTCGCCAGGAGATGGTGGGTGACTACGAGATGCTGGCCAACTTCAGCTGGGGCGGCATGCCGTACGAGTACGTCTACGAGCAGCTGAAGCTGTTCGCCGACAAGGTCATGCCCGATCTCAAGGGATGATCTCCTACCGGCTCGATGTGTTCGCCGACACCGTCGACGAGGTGGTGCGGTGTGTGGGGGGTTGGGTGTTCGATCGGTCCATGGCCGGTTGGGTGGTGACGGTTCTGTTGCCGATGAGGCCCGGCGACGATCTCAGGCCGCTGCGGATTCTCGGCGCCGGCGCCGTGGATAGGGACTCGGCGCTCGGTGGGCCGAGCCGGTGCCCGGCCGCGGTGAGCGTCGCCGCGCAGGTCTATTCCGTTGATCGGGTCCGTGCCGACATCCGCCGGTCTGTCGAGGCCGGGGCGGTGGAGGCCACCCTGTGGGGCGAGCGCTCGGGCCCCGCATCGCCGGCGCCCCTGCCTGTCGTCCGGCATGGATTGTCCTTGGCCGCCCGCAGTTTCAAGGCGCATGCGCTGGCTGCTGCGCGCCGGGACCCGATAGCCGTCGGCCCCGTGGCGGTCGACCCGGCGGCGGTCGACTCCGTTGAGGTGTTCTCGGTGCTGGCGTCTCACCCGACCGCGGGTCCAATAGCGCGGCCGGCGGGCGTTACGGCGGGACAGCCGGACTAGAGCGGTCTCCGGACGATGTCGAATGCCTGATCGATCAGGTCGGCCGCACTGGCCTGGGCGTCCGGGCCGTGCAGGCCCAGCTGCCAGCGCCGGATCCCCGCGCTGCGTAGCGCGGCCACCGCGCAGCGCGCCCAGACCTGGGTCCTGAACTCCTCCTCGGGCGGCAGCGGTGTGCCCTCGCGCACCCGATCGGCGAGCGCGTCGGCGATCTCCTGCTCGAACCGCAGCAGCAGCCCGGGGGTCGACTTCTCCAGCTTCGGTCCGGGGGGACCGTCGTGGAACAGCCAGGACAGGTTGGGTTGCGCCTCCTGGAGCCGGCCCGCCAACACGAAGAACGCATTCTTGACCGCGTCCAGCGGATCCTCGGTGGCCGGACGCCGCCGGATCTCGGTGCCCAGCCGCGGCAGCCACTCCTCGATGTCCTTGACCAGCAGCGCTTCCTTGCCGGAGAAATAGCGGAAGAAGGTGCGTTCGGTCACGCCGGCGGCATCGGCGATGTCCTTGACCGTGGTATCGGCGTATCCGCGGGCGTCGAAGAGTGCGTCGGCCGCGGCCTGGATGGCGCGGCGGGTGGCGATCTTGTGCGCCTCGCGCTTGCCGACGTCAGCGGTCATGGAGGAACCGGTCATGGAAGAACTATGACAGCCCGCCCAATCGGACGCGCAAGAATATTGTCATGACTGACACATTGGGCTAATGTGTCAGTCATGACAGATTTGTGGCGCAGAATCCCGCGCACTCTGCTGATCCGGCTCGCCTACCTCGTCGTTGGGCTCAAGTTCGGATCGCTGTGGCTGGTCCAGGGTGAGGGCTCGCCCTGGATCCATGCGCTTCGCCTCGTCGTGCTGATGGCGGTAGTGATGACGGTGGCCGAAGTCGTCCGTCGCTGGGCCGCGCGCCGGGGGCGGCGGGTCAACCACCACGCCCTCGGCCGCTTCCTGCTGGCCAAGCTCGGGGTCGTCGCGCTGGCCGTCGCGGCGGGCCTGCTGCTGCAGGACTGGTTGGCCAACGCCAACGTGTGGGTGGGGCTGGGCCTGGCCGTCGTGGTCGCCGTCGCGGGTCCGCTGATCCATCCCTGGTTGGTCCGGGCGGCCGATGAGTCCGAGGACGACCCCGTCGACATTCAGGTCGACACTCAGGCCGACACTCAGGTCGACACCCCCGCCGCGGCCGCGCTCGCGGTCGCCTGACGGATCTCGCAGAGAAGGAGACGCTTCCCATGGAATTTCAGGGCACGATCGCCGAGGACATCCGTGACTCCGTTCCGGACTGGGCTCCCTACCGTGCCCCGGAGGCGCCGGAGGGTGCGCCGAACGTGCTGTACCTGCTGTGGGACGACACCGGGATCGCCACCTGGGACTGCTTCGGTGGCCTGGTCGAGATGCCGAACATGAAACGCATCGCCGACCGCGGAGTCCGGCTCACGCAGTTCCACACCACGGCGCTGTGCTCACCGACGCGAGCCGCCCTGCTGACCGGCCGCAACGCCACCACCGTCGGGGTGTCCTCGGTGGTGAACATGACGCAGGGCTTCCCCGGGCAGAACGGGCGCATCCCCGCCGAGACGGCGCTGCTGTCCGAGGCGCTCTCGGAGCGCGGCTGGTCGACCTACGCGGTCGGCAAATGGCACCTGGCGCCGCCGGAGGACTGCCACGCCGCGGGGTCTCGCCGATACTGGCCGCTGAGCCGGGGATTCGACCGCTACTACGGTTTCCTCGACGGCATGACCGACCAGTGGTATCCGAACCTGGTCAGCGACAGCCGGCCGATCGACCCGCCGGCCACCCCGGAGCAGGGCTACCACCTGTCCAAGGACCTGGCCGACAACGCCATCGGCTTCCTGCGCGACCACCGCGCCAGCGCACCCGACAAGCCCTGGTTCCTCTACCTGTGTCCCGGGGCCGGACATTCGCCGCATCAGGTCGCCCCGGAGTGGGCCGACCGCTACCGCGGCCGATTCGACATGGGATACGAGCGCTACCGCGAGATCGCGCTGGCCAACCAGAAGGCGCTTGGTCTGCTCCCCGAGGACACCGAGCTGTCCGCGATGAATCCCTACGCCGAGTCCACCAGTGCGGAGGGTCTGCCGTGGCCCGACCACGACGTCGTGACTCCGTGGGACGCACTGTCCGACGACGACAAGCGGGTCTCGTGCCGGATGGCCGAGGTGTTCGCCGGATTCCTCAGCTACACCGACGCGCACATCGGCCGGATCCTCGACTATCTGGAGGACACCGACCAGCTGGACAACACGATCGTCGTCGTGATGTCCGACAACGGTGCCAGCGGCGAGGGCGGACCGTCGGGGACCCTCGACGAATTCGTGCCCCTGACCGGTGGCGTGGCCGCAACCCCGTCGCTGGACAAGATCGGCGAATTCGGGGGTCCCGCAACCAAGATGAACTACTCCAACGGGTGGGCGATGGCCTTCAACGCCCCGTACAAGCTGTTCAAGCGCTATGCCTCCCACGAGGGCGGCATCGCCGATCCCTGCATCATCTCCTGGCCCGACGGGATCGCCTCTGCCGGTCAGGTGCGTGACGCCTACACTCACGTCGCCGACATCACCCCCACGGTCTACGAGCTGCTGGATATGGACCCCGCGGCCTCAATCGGGGGAATTGTCCAGAAGCCCCTCGAGGGTGTCAGTTTCGCTGCAGCACTGAGGGATCCGGGAACGCCGACGGGAAAGCACACCCAGTTCTACGCCATGATGGGCACCCGGGGGATCTGGCACGACGGGTGGTTCGCCAACACCGTGCATCCGCCGACGGGGCTCGCGCCGCGCGGCTGGTCGCGTTTCGGCGAGGACCGGTGGGAGCTGTACCACATCGAGGCCGACCGCAGCCAGAATCACGATCTGGCCGCCGAACACCCCGACAGACTCGACGAGCTCAAACAACTCTGGCATGCAGAGGCCCTGCGGTACAACGGGTATCCGCTGAACGACCTGAGCGTCGGTGAACTCGTGGCGCGCGGCACGGTCGGCACCGCGGGGTTGTCCGCGCAGGCGGTGTTCTACCCCGACACGCCGGCCGGCCACACACCGATCGCCGGGCTGATCCAGGGGCGCTCGTTCACCATCCGCGCGGCGGTGTCCATCGAACGGCCCGACGCGCACGGTGTGCTGTTCTCCCAGGGCAGCCGTTCGGGCGGGCAGGTGCTCCATCTCGCCGACGGCCGGCTGCGCTACACCTGCAACCTCGCCGGACGCGAGCAGACCGTCGCTTCGAGCGGGCCGATCGAGGTGGGGCGCAGCGTCGTCGCGGTCAGCTTCACCCGCACCGGTGTGGGCGAGGGGCCGCTGCAGGTCGTCGGTGATGTCGTTCTCACCGTCGACGGTCGTGAGGTCGGCGCTCTCACCGGTGTGAAAATGGGGGTTCTGGACTCGGTGCAACGGATTTCGGCCGGGCGCAGCGTGGCCTACTCGGTATCCGCGGACTACGCCTCGCCCAACGCTCTTCGAGGTGGACGGCTCGAACGGGTGACCGTCGAATTCGCCGACGGCGTCGGCGTCGACGCCCAGTCGGTCGTCGACGCCGCGTTCGCGCGGGATTGAGGCCTACCCGTCGAACGCGGCCCGAAACGCCTGCAGCGCCGCGGCGCTGCAGGCGGCGACGTAGGCCTCCAAGCCGACGGTGCCCCGGTAGCCGCGTTCGCGCGGTGCCCCGGCCACCTCCGGGTAGTGGATCTCGCCGGTGCCCGGCTCACACCGGCCGGGAACATCGGCCACCTGGACCTCGCCGATGGCGTCGCCACAGCGGCGCACCAGCTCGATGAGGTGTGCGTGCCGCACCTGGTGGTGCGCGGGTCTACCGCGCCGCCCCGGTGATCCGCTGTCGCGCGGCGGGCTCAGCGGGCCTGAAACCGCTGCACGACCGCATCGTGGGTGGTGTCGGCGGCCGGCGCGCTCTGGTACGAGGGATGCCTGCGCATCGCGGCGGCGAGCTCCTGGGAACGTCGCTGCGCCCTGCCCCAGGCGGGGTGGGTTTGCAGGGAAATGACCGTGGCGCCGGTGCTGTTCGTTGTCATCATCAGCGTCCTCCCGCTGAATTCGTGGCCAGCATCTGAGCTGTGCCACCTAACTCATGAGTGTGCTCGACCAACCTGAGCAGGACCTTTGTCGTAAGCCGTGAACTTGATAAGAAGTGCCCCGGGGCAACTTCGGCCAAACCCGTCGGCGTCGTCGCCGGGCGGCCCGGGCGCCGGCCCGCACCCGGACCGCCGGATTCTCGTTGTGAGAATCAGAGAGCGCCGTGTTGACCGTAACGGACCAGGTCAAGGCGACCCGTTGAGAAGTTGACCCTCCCGTTCGTGGGCACAGTGATGTCACGTTCGCCGGAAGGCGTTGACCTCGCCCGAGCCCGGGTCCAGCCTGACCTGGTGCGAACCCCGACGCTGGATCCCGCCGAGTTTCTCGGTGCGCAGGCCATCCAGGATCCCTACCCCCTGTACAAGCGGCTGCGTGAGCGGGCGCCGGTGCACCGGATCGGCGAGTCGCACTTCTACGCGGTGGTCGGCCGGGACGCCGTCGGCGAGGCGATAGACCGTCCCGGGGATTTCTCGTCGAACCTGACCGCGCTGATCACCTACACGCCCGAGACCGGCCTGGTGTCCTACCCGATGGACCGGGTCGGCGGCGCCACCCAGGTGCTGGCCACCGCCGACGACCCGGCCCACGCCGTGCACCGAAAACTGCTGGTTCCCCAGCTGGCCGCCAAGCGGGTCCGGGCGACCGAGGCGTTCATCGTCGACACGTTCGACGGGCTGTGGGAACGGGGACTGCGCGGCGGCCGGATCGAGTGGATGGGTGCGCTGGCCGACCGGCTGCCGATGATGATCGTGCTGCGTCTCATCGGTGCACCCGAGGACGACGCCGAGCGACTGATCGAGTGGGCCTACGTGACCACCCAACTGCTGGACGGACTGCGCACCGCCGACCAGATGGCCGTGTCGGCCAGGGCGGCCGCGGAGATGAGCGCCTACATCCTCGACCTGCTGCGGTCGACCCCGGCCGCGGCCGCCGGGGCGAGCCTGGCCGGGGAACTGGCCGCCGCGATCGCCGACGGGCGCATCGACGAGCCGACGGCGCTGCCGATGATGCTCACGCTGTTCAGCGCCGCCGGGGAATCCACGGCCGCCCTGCTGGGTTCGGCGATGTCGATACTGGCCACCGTCCCCGGGCTGCAACGGCGGCTGCGGGAGCGTCCC
This sequence comes from Mycolicibacterium palauense, assembly GCF_002592005.1. Taxonomy (GTDB): domain Bacteria; phylum Actinomycetota; class Actinomycetes; order Mycobacteriales; family Mycobacteriaceae; genus Mycobacterium; species Mycobacterium palauense. The sequence goes on from NZ_NVQF01000010.1 coordinate 94,267, forward strand.
GAGTTGCTGACTCCGTTCATCGAGGAGACCCTGCGCTTCGAGTCGCCGTTTCGTGGGCACTACCGCCACGTCCTGGCCGACACCGAACTCGGTGGGATCCGCCTGCCGGCCGGCGGACGCCTCCTGCTGCTGTGGGGCGCGGCCAACCACGATCCCGAGCACTTCGACCGCGCCGACGAGTTCCGTCTGGATCGCGCGGACACCAAGGGCCATCTCACATTCGGCAGGGGTGCGCACTTCTGCGTCGGCGCGGCCCTGGCACGGCTGGAGGCCGCGACGGTGCTGGCGAAGGTGCTCGAGCGGACATCGTGGATCGAGGCCGCCGAGGTGGGACCCTGGCTGCCCTCCATCCTGGTCCGCAGACGGGCTCACCTGCAGCTGACGGTGCGCTGAGCGGACACGCGGATGCTCAACCGGGGGCGTCGAAGCCGGGCCCGAAGAACCGCTCGAGCATCTCGTGTTCGAGTTCTGCGGGCGCCACGGGCCAGCACCACAGGGCGAGCACGACGTGGATGAGCCACTGCGCGGCCGCCGGATCCGTCGTGGTGGCTCCGGCCATCTCCCCGGCCAATCCGGTGATCACCGGCGAAGCGGTAACCCACTCGTCGCCGTCGGGTGAACGCACCGCGGCCCGCATGAGCTGTGCGAGGGGTTCGGCCCGCATCCGCTCCAGCGCCACCTCGACCGCGACGACCATGCGTTCGGATCCCGTTCGTCCCTCGATCGCCTCGCGCACCGCGCCGACGACGCGCGCCGACATCCGCAGCACCACCGCCTCGCGGATCGCCGTCTTCCCGCCGGCATGGCGGTAGACCGTCGCCGGTGAGCAATGCACCTTGCGGGCCAGGGCGTCGATGGTGAACCTCTCGAACCCGCGGCGGGCGATCATGTCGGCAGCGGCGGCGTAGATCCGTTCGGTGGCCACCGAGGCGCGGTCGTCGCCGACCAGCCAGTCCCGTGCGGGCATCGACATCTCCTCCTTCCCGGCTCCTCCTTCGCGGCCTGCCTCCCGCGCAGCGGGTCCCGGTCCGGACAGCAGAGCGGAATCAGGTCACCATCCTGTCACCCGTCCCCTCGGCGACCCGGCCGAAACCCGGCCAAAATCCACCGTCGAGGCGGCATGGTTCCTACGCTGTGTACCTGGCGGACCCCGCTGTGTCACTTGCGGACCCCGCGGGCGTGGCCGCAATCGGCCGCAGCTCCGGCGCGATGGAGGTTGTCGGATGCAGGTAGTGGCCTCGGCGCCGGCCCGGATGGGGCCCGCCCGGATCGGCGACTGGGCGGCGCGGGTCGAGCGCCTCGGGTTCGACGTCCTGCACGTCTCCGAGACCGTCCACGACCCGTTCACGGTCGCCGCGCTGGCGCTACGGGAGACCGCCCGGCTGGTCGTGCGGACCAGCATGGTGGTGGCGTTCCCGCGCAGCCCCATGATCACCGCCTACGCGGCCTGGGATCTGGCCGAGTACTCCGGGGGCAGGTTCGAACTCGGGATCGCCTCCCAGGTACGGGGAAACATCGTCGGGAGGTTCTCGGCCGAGTGGTCCGATCCGGTGTCACGCCTGGGTGACTACATCGGCGCACTGCGCACGATCTTCCGCAGTTTCCAGACCGGTGAGCCGCTCGATCACGTTGGGCCGCACTACCGGTTCGATCGCCTTCAGCCCTATTTCAATCCCGGACCGATCGACACGCCCGCACCACCGATCTGGACCGGCGCGGTCAACCGGCGGATGTGCGCCATGGCCGGTGAACTCGCCGACGGATTCGTCTGTCACCCCACGACGTCGCATCCACGGCTGCTGCACTCGCTCATCCTGCCGGCGCTGGCGCAGGGGGCCGCCCGCGGCGGGCACGGCGACCGGCCGCCCGCGGTGGTCGCCAACCCGCAGCCGGTGGTCGCGGCGAGCCGAGCTGACCTGGAGGCGGAACGTGAACGGCGCCGATCGGAGCTGGCGTTCCTCTACAGCACCCCGGCCTACCGCCGCCAGCTGGAGACCTTCGGCCTCGCCGATCTGGCAGACCGGCTCGCTGCGACGGCGCAGCGCTCGGAGTGGACGGCGCTGCCGCATCACCTCACCGACGAGGTGATGGCCGTGTTGGTGCCGGAGGGCACCCACCGCGAGATCGCCGACCTGCTCACCGAGCGCTATTCGGGCCTGTGCACCGGACTGGTGTTGCCGGTGCCGACCGATCCGGCGCACGACGGCGCGCTGGCCGACCTCGTCGAGCGCTGCAGGCGGATCCCACCCGCGGCGTCGGCGGCCGCGGGTGCCGGGGGCGCCGACGGACCGGCGCCGGGCCGGTGAGGCGGGCCGGTGAGGACTGTCACGACGCGGCCGCGAAGTAGCGCTGCCCTTCGGCGGGAATCCGGCCGAATCCGGCCTTCACGGCCGGCGCCAACAACCTGAACGGCCCGGCCAGCGCACTTCGGGCCGCCAGGGCCACCGTCCAGGTGAACCGGGTGCCGGCACCGTCGGCCTCGACGACGTAGTCCTCGGCGAACCGCCGGAACAGCGGCAGCGACGACTCGTACACGCAGAACGAGTGTCGGTGTCCCTCCTCCCAGCGGAAGTACCGTTCCCGCAGGGTGGCCCCGCCGGGAGCGACGACGTCCCGGGTGGTGCCGACCCCGAACGGCCGGGGCGAGGTCCAGGTGACCCGCTTGATCGAGGGACCCCACGCCGCCAGTGACTCGTCGGAGGTCAGCGATGCCCAGACCTGCTCCGGGGACGCGTCGAACCGCTTCTGGTAGCGGAAGACATGAGGGGCGTCGGCCAGGAAGGAGGCGTCGGCGCTCTCCAGCGGGTACCAGCGCGTCATGGCGACCATCATCGCAGTCGACGCGTTCGGATGCGCGGGGTCGGCTCAACCGTTGAGCGCGGACTCGAAGAAGTCGAGTTCCAGGCCCATCGCGCGACGGTAGGCCGTGCTGATGGCGGTGGTGTCGGGGGCGTGCTGGTCGAGCAGCCGTTCCAGCCGTGCGGCCAGCGCCTCGAAGGCCGGATCGGCGTAGGTGCGCACCCACTCGCCGTAGGGGCCGGCGGTGTCGGCGTCCAGTGCGGCGCCCAGCCATGCGTAGAGCCGCATACACGGGGTCATCGCGGCGAAGACTGTGCCGGGTCCGGCGGTGCCCGCGGTGGCGAGCAGGAACTCGGTGTAGGCCAGCGTCGCCCGGGTCGGTGTCACAGCGGACATGTCGATGCCCCAGCGGGCGGCGTAGGAGGTGTGCAGGCCCAGCTCCTCGCTCACCCCGGTGATCAGGTCGGCCAGGGTCAGCAGCGTGGCGGTGTCGGGACTGTGGGCCAGAGCGAGTGCGTATGCGCGGGCGAAGGATTCGAGGAAGAACGCGTCCTGGGCGACATAGCGGGCGAACACCGCGCGGTCCAGGGAACCCGCGCCGAGCCGGGCCACGAACGGGTGGGCGCGGGCGGCGGCCGCCAGGTCGGCGTTGTCCTGCCACAGCCGGGCCGAGAGGGTTGCCGAGGGACTCACCGCCGCGACCCTACCCGCGCATGATCTGTGCCAGCTCCCGGCGTTCGCGCCACCGCTGCTCGACGGGCCGCTGGACGCGGTTCTCGATGAGCGCCGGGTAGGACGTCAGGTCGGTGAATTGCAGCCTGCCGGACTGGAATCCGATCATCGCGCTGGCGCGCCCCCCCGCCTCCAGCTGGTCGGAGAGGAACTCCACGCAGCGTGCGGTCAGGCTGGTGGCGTGGATCCGGTCGAACGGTGACGGGTCGCCGCCCTCCTGGATGTGTCCCAGCGCAACCTGGCGGGCGTCGAACAGGTCGCCGCCCTCCTTCTCGAACAACGAGGTGATGAACCATGTGTTGTAGACGGGGTCGGCGCCCTCGCTGCGGATGATCAGGCCCAGCCGCTTGCCCGAGCGGAATCCCTCGGCGAAGGCGTGGATGTCGGAGGTCAGGTCGTCGAGTGTGATCCCGTCCTCGGGCATGTAGATCCGCTCGGCGCCGGAGGCGATCCCGCTCAACAGTGCCAGGTATCCACAGTCGTTGCCCATGACCTCGACCACGACGACGCGGCGGGTGGCCACCGCGGCCTGCCGGATCTTGTCGACGTCGGAGACGATGTTGTTCAGTGCGGTGTCGCTGCCGATGCTCAGTTCGGTGCCGGGAACGTCGTTGTTGATCGTCATCGGCATACAGACGATCGGGATGTCCAGGGCCGGGTACTGCTCCCGGTTCCGGTGCAGGGCGTGGGCGGCGGCGTAGCCGCTCCACCCACCGGCCATCAGCAGCCCGTCGATGCGGTGTGCGGCCAGCTGCTCGGCGATCTGGCCGATGGCGTCGCCGCTGGGCACATAGCGGTTGGTGCCGATCTCGGCGCCGCCGTCGGACACCCACCCGCTGACGTCCATCCAGCCCATCTCCTGGACCTCGCCGCGGCGCAGTCCGCGGAACCCGTTCCTGACCGCCAGAACGCTGTAGCCCCGGTCCAGGCCGAGCCGGACGGCGGCCCGCAGGGCGGTGTTCATCCCCGGCGCGAGGCCACCGCCGTGTACCACGGCGATCCGGAAGCGCCGCCGGCCCGCCGGGGTGGGCCGGGGGGCGGCCTGCTGCACGGTCTGCAGAATCTTGTACGACTGCCGGAAGCTGCCGCCCCGCAGCAGCATCGCCCCCTCGTAGTCGCGGGCCTTGATGCGCTCGGCCACGGCATGGGTCTGTTCCACGCATTCCATCAGCGGTGAGGTGACCACCCGGTTGCCCTTGAGTCCGATCAACTGCGCGGGGGCGTGCGGTTCGTCGGTGAGCAGACGCTCGACGGCGGCATGGCCCAGCAACGTGGCCAGGTACCGGTCGAACGCGCTGGGGGCGCCGCCGCGCTGCACGTGGCCCAGGGTGGTGATGCGGGTGTCCTCGCCGAGGTTCTCTTCGAGCAGGCGCCGGATCTGTTCTGCGGTGATCGGGTTGCCGTCGCAGTCGTGGGCGCCCTCGGCGACGACGACCACGCTCTGCCGGCGTCCGATCGTCCGTCCGGCCTTGATGTCCCGGCACATCTGTTCGGCCCAGCCCTCGGCCGGCGGCTGTTCGGGGATGAGCACCCAGTTGGCGGCGGTGGCCAGCGAGGCCATCAGCGCCAGGTAGCCGCAGTGGCGGCCCATCACCTCGACGACGAAGGTGCGCTGGTGGCTGGACGCGGTGCTGCGCAGGGCGTCCATGGCCTCGACGATCCGGTGCAGGGCGGTGTCGGCGCCGATCGTCATGTCGGTACCCGACATGTCGTTGTCGATGGAGCCGACCAGCCCGACCAGCCGCAGGAACGGGTGGTCGTCGGCGGTGCTCTGGTCGATCTCGCCCGCGGCGACCAACTCGGCGACCAGCCCCGACCACTCGGAGCGGAACTCGTTGGCGCCGGTGAGGCTGCCGTCCCCGCCGATCACCACGAGCGCGTCGATGCCACGCTCGAGCATGTTGCGCACCGCCGCCCGGCGGCCCTCGCGGGTGCGGAACGCCTTGCAGCGTGCGGTGCCGATGGAGGTGCCGCCCTTGTGCAGGATGCCGTCGGCGTCGGTGGTCTCCATCCGCTGGATCAGGTCACCGCCGTCGACCAGCCCCTGGTAGCCCTCGTGGATGGCGTACACGTCGATGTCGTGGTGCAGGGCGGTGCGGATCACCGCCCGCACGGCGGGGTTCATCCCGGCGGCGTCGCCGCCGCTGGTGAGGACGCCGATGCTCGATGGCGGGGCTGGGGTTTCAGACATGCCGCTGACCTGCGCGTGGACGGCTCGGAGGCGAATCTGTGCATCTCACCGGGATCGCGTGTCCTCGAAATCGTGGTTGGTCGTGGGGCTGTCGTGTCGTAGGAGAAACCAAGTTCGCTTGGCGCTGCGGATATGAGCATTGCGTCCCCACCCAGACAGCGCAACCGCACCCGTGGCGGCATGCCACCGCGGATGCGGTTGGTGCAGGTTGGCGCCGGGGCTCTGCCGCGGCGGTGTTTGTGGACGTATTCGGCCAAGGTCTTGAGCCGGGGCGTGAGACATCTGGTGCATCAGACGCAAAGGCGTGCTCGTCCCCGGCGAACACGCGGAAGACCGTCCTGCCAGGTCTCGTGAAGGTCGTAGAAGCCCAGCGCACCCAGGCCGGCGGCAGGCCGCCCCCCGCACCCGGGGTGCTAGCTGACCTCGACGGTCACGGGGGTGTAGATCGTCTTGTCGACGTAGCGGTCCAGGGCCTGGTCCCGGACCCACTCAGTGATCGCCTTGCCGGTGCGAATGTCGGTGACGTGGGCTTCGTCGAGGGGGACGTCGTTGGGATTGTCGATGTCGACCAGGTAGCCCTGATCTTCGAGGTCGGCGACGATGTCGTCGACGCTCCGGTCGGTTCCGGCGGCGCCGGCCGGTCCGGCCAGACCCAGTGCGGCCAGCCCGAGTACGGTCGAGGCGAGCCCGGTGCCGATTATTCCGGCAAATCCTAGATTCTTCATTTTCGTATTGCCTGCTCTTCCCTGCGTCGGTGGGTGAGAGCCGTGGAGCGTGTCACGCGGTGTCTCTCGTGGTGACCGGAACCCGCGCTGCGAAGCCCGATCTGCTCGGTTGAACCGGCACGTCAAGTGGGATATTCCGGTGGCCGGATTTGATCGGTCGGTGGCAGTAATCCGCCGCCGGCGACGGGCTGATCCGCGGTACGGGCGGCGTTTCGGCCGATGCGTGTTACCTCGTCCGGGTTCGGCGTGTCTCGGTTGCCGCCGCTTCAGCTAACAGTGCCGAGGGGCTCGAGTCCGCACGCCCGGGCTAGAAGATGGTCTTCTGCCGGCCCCGCGGGTCCTGCCCGGCGGGGAAGGCGCGGAGCAGCGCGTCCTGGACGAACGAGGCCACCAGCCGGCCGTCCTCGGTGAACACCTGCCCTCGGCCGTAACTGCGCCCGCCGCCGATCACCAGGGCCTCGTGGTCGATGAGCAGCCAGCCCCGGGCATCGACGTCGTCGTGGAACGACAACGACTGGGTGAGCACGCCGGTGGAGACCTCCACGTGGGCCATCGCCTGCCCGAGGTTGGGATGCGGGCGCATGGCCGTCGCTATCAGCCAGCCGTCGGTGGCGTGGGCGACGAGCGCCCGATGCAGCCCACCACCGTGCGTTCCGTCCGGAGCGGGGGCGTCGGGAAAGCGCACCCACAGCTGCAGGCGCGCGGGCCCGGTCAGGGACGGATCCTGGACGTCGACACCACCGACCACGATGGTCTGCGGGGCGGTGAGCGGATGCGGGCGGGCCGCGGCCACGTCCGGCGGCTCGACCTCGGGCATCGGGACCTGGTGGCGCACCAGGTCCGGCTCGGCGACATCGAGAAGCACCAGCGAGCGCGCGCAGATCCGGCCGCCCTGAACGAAACTCACCGTGGCATCGGCGACCGTGCGGCCGTCGTGCAGTGCCTCGACCTCGATGTCGACCGGCCCGGCGAACGTCACCCCGCGTGCGAACAGCGTCTGGACCGACCGCACCCGCTTGTCCGGGAACCGCCGGGCGGCCGCGACGACCGCCTGGCCCAGCAGCTGCCCGCCGAAGACCACGCCGCGTCCCTCGGTGAAGTGCGACGCGCGCCAGGTGCCCGGGCCCGACTCGGTCAGGGTGAACGCCGCGGTCAATTCGGCCTGTAGCTCGGCCGCCCGGCGGTTCCCGGACAAGCGGGTGCGGTCGGTCCAGGCGGCTGGCTCTGATACACCTCTGA
>NZ_NVQF01000100.1 GCF_002592005.1 Mycolicibacterium palauense
TAGGTATTCAGCACGATGCGTCGGCGGCAGGGTCAGATGTGTATACCCGAGCCCCCGAGCCCCCGAAGCTCCGGGAGCGACCCTCGAGTTGCCCGCCTCCGAGCGACAACCGCACCGGAGCCCGGCGGACGAGCCCCTGGACGGCCCCTGGACACGGACCAGGCACGGTCAGCCGGCTCCGGTTGTCGCAACCGTCGACTGCGCTTCGGCGCGCATCGCGAGCACGCGCCGGCGGATGCGGTGCTCGGTCGAGCGCGGCATCGGGCCCGGCCCGTAGCACCCACGCCCCCGTCGCAGCACCCGGCCGCGGGCGGTCTCCCAACGCAGCGCGTCGGAGATGGTCTTCGACGCGCGACCCGGTACGCAGAACCGCCGACGCTGCAGGGCCGCGATCAACTCCGCAACGGTCATGGTCCCGCCCACCCCCAGCTCCATCACCAGCGCGTATCGCAACTCGGTGCCGCGCAGCGGTCTTCCTGCTGTTCCTACCGTCCCGCGTCCTTCGTCCATGGGCCGATGGTTCCGGGGCGGTCCGACACGGAGACCGGTTGTCGCTCAGAGGCGGGCAAACAGGTACCCGGTTCCGGCGCCCGGGCTTCCCGCCGCACATATCCGGCCCGCATATCCGGCCCGCGTATCCGGCACCGCGTATCCGGCACCGCGTATCCGGCACCGCGGGCCGTTCCGCACCGCTGTCCCGGGTCGGCCTGAAACACTTCCCATCGGGGCGACCGCGGCTCGCAGCGACCGCGGCCGCGCGTTCGTGGGTCAACCCCTTGACTCGAGACCTGCGGTACCCAGTAACCTACCGGTTGGTTGGGCGGCGGGGACCTGTCGACAGGAGTGCGCATGACGACGTCTGCGGTTCGCATCGGAAACTGCTCGGGTTTCTACGGTGACCGCTTCGCGGCGATGCGCGAGATGCTCACCGGCGGCGACCTGGACTACCTCACCGGCGACTACCTGGCCGAACTCACCATGCTCATCCTGGGCCGCGACCGGATGAAAAACCCGGACGCCGGCTACGCCAAGACGTTTCTGCGCCAACTGGAGGAATGCCTCGGCCTGGCCACGGACCGCGGCGTGCGGATCGTCACCAACGCCGGCGGCCTGAACCCTGCCGGGCTGGCCCGTGCCGTACGCACCCTCGCCGACGAGCTGGGCCTGGACGTCAACGTCGCCCACGTCGAGGGCGACGACATCCTCGACCGCACCACCGAACTGGGCCTGGGCACTCCGCTGACCGCCAACGCCTACCTGGGCGCCTGGGGAATTGTCGACTGCCTCAACAACGGCGCCGACGTCGTCGTGACGGGGCGGGTGACCGACGCATCGGTCACGGTGGGACCCGCGGCCGCGCACTTCGGCTGGGCACGGGACGACTACGACCGGCTGGCCGGCGCCGTCGTCGCCGGCCACGTCCTCGAATGCGGGATTCAGGCCTGCGGCGGCAACTATGCCTTCTTCACCGAGGTGGACCGCCTCACCTACCCGGGCTTCCCGCTCGCCGAGATCCACCAGGACGGCTCGTCGGTGATCACCAAACACCCCGGCACCGGCGGCGAGGTCAGCGTGGGGACCGTGACGGCCCAACTGCTCTACGAGATCGCCGGCCCGCGATACCCCAACCCCGACGTCACCGCCCGCATGGACACCGCAACCCTGAGCGACCTCTCCGACCAGGGGCCCGACCGCGTCCGCATCAGCGGCGTGGTCGGGGAGCCGCCACCGGCGTCGTTGAAGGTGTCGCTCAACAGCATCGGTGGATTCCGCAACGAGTTCACGTTCGTGCTCACCGGGCTGGACATCGATGCCAAGGCCGAACTGGTGCAGCGCCAGCTCGACGCCACCCTCACCGTGAAGCCGGCCGAGATGCGCTGGACCCTGGCCCGCACCGACCATTCCGATGCCGACACCGAAGAGACCGCCAGCGCACTGCTGCACTGCGTGGTGCGCGACGCCGACGCCGCCAAGGTGGGACGTAAATTCTCCAGCGCCGCAGTGGAACTCGCGTTGGCCAGCTATCCGGGGTTCCACGCCACGACACCGCCGGCAGAAGGACAGGTGTACGGGAGGTTCACCGCCGGGTATGTCGACGCCGCCACCGTCGCACACGTCGCGGTGCACGCCGACGGCAGCCGCACCGAGATCTCCCCGGCCACCGATACCGCCCACGTGCTCCCGGTGGCCGAACCACCGCTGCCGGAACCGCTTCCCGACGGCCCCACGCGACGGGCACCGCTGGGCCTGATCGCCGGCGCCCGCAGCGGCGACAAGGGCGGTTCGGCCAACGTCGGCGTCTGGGTGCGCACCGACGAACAATGGCGCTGGCTGGCACACACACTGACGGTGGACCTGCTCCGGCGCCTGCTTCCCGAGACCGCCGGCCTCGCCGTCACCCGCCACCTGCTGCCCAACCTGCGCGCGGTCAACTTCGTCATCGACGACCTGCTCGGCGAGGGCGTCGCCTACCAGGCGCGCTTCGACCCCCAGGCCAAGGCGCTGGGTGAATGGCTGCGCAGCCGTCACGTCGACCTACCGGAAAGCCTGATCTGAGTGAGCATCTGGACCACCCCCGAACGCGAACAGTTGCGCAAGACGGTGCGCAGCTTCGCCGAGCGCGAGATCCTGCCCCACGCCCGCGACTGGGAGGAGGCCGGCGAACTCCCGCGCGAATTGCACCGCACGGCCGGTGAGGCGGGCCTGCTCGGCGCGCCCTTCCCCGAATCGGTGGGCGGGGGCGGCGGCGACGGCGCCGACGCGGTGGTCATCTGCGAGCAACTGCACGAATCAGGAGCCCCCGGGGGCGTTTTCGCCTCACTGTTCACCTGCGGGATCGCGGTCCCACACATGGTGGCCTCCGGTGATGCGCACCTGATCGACACCTTCGTGCGGCCGACGCTGTCCGGAGACAAGATCGGCGCGCTGGCCATCACCGAGCCCGGCGGCGGCTCCGATGTCGGGCACCTGAGCACGCGCGCCGAACTCACCTCGGACGGCGGCGAGCCCCACTACGTGGTCAACGGCGCAAAAACCTTCATCACCTCCGGGGTGCGCGCCGACTACGTGGTCACCGCGGTGCGCACCGGGGGCCCCGGCGCCGGCGGCGTGTCCCTGCTCGTCGTCGAGAAGGGCACCCCCGGCTTCGAGGTCACCCGCAAACTGGACAAGATGGGCTGGCGGTGCAGCGACACCGCCGAGCTGTCCTTCACCGACGTGCGCGTCCCCGCCAGGAACCTGGTCGGCGCCGAGAACACGGGGTTCCTGCAGATCGCCCAGGCCTTCGTCGCCGAACGGGTCGGACTGGCCGCACAGGCCTACTCCAGCGCGCAGCGCTGCCTGGACCTCACCGTGCAGTGGTGCCGGGACCGCCAGACATTCGGCCGCCCACTGATCTCGCGGCAGTCGGTGCAGAACACGCTCGCCGAGATGGCCCGGCGCACCGACGTCGCGCGGGTCTACGCGCGCCGGGTCGTGGAGCGACAACTGGAGTCCGGATCCGGCGACCCCGACCTGATCACCGCCGTGTGCTTCGCCAAGAACACCGCCGTCGAGGCCGGCGAGTGGGTGGCCAACCAGGCCGTCCAGCTCTTCGGCGGTATGGGCTACATGGCCGAGTCCGAGGTCGAACGCCAGTACCGCGACATGCGCATCCTGGGAATCGGCGGCGGAACCACCGAAATCCTCACCGCGCTGGCCGCCAAAACGCTTGGATACCAGTCGTGACCGCGTTGACATCCAGCCTGGATCCGGGATCGGCCGAGTACGCCGCGGCCGCCGAGGCCACCACCGCCAAACTCGCCGAGATCGACGCCGAGTTCGCCAAGGCCGCCGACGGCGGCGGCGCGAAGTACGTCGAGCGCCACCGCGCCCGCGGCAAGCTGACCGCCCGTGAACGCATCGAGGCTCTCGTCGACCCCGACTCCCCGTTCCTGGAGCTGTGCCCACTGGCCGCCTACGGCAGCGCCTTCCAGGTGGGTGCGAGCATGGTGATCGGCATCGGCGTCGTGGAGGACACCGAATGCCTGATCGTCGCCAACGACCCCACCGTCAAGGGCGGGACGAGCAACCCCTGGACTCTCCGGAAGATTCTGCGCGCCAACAAGATCGCATTCGAGAACCGGCTGCCGGTGATATCGCTGGTGGAGTCCGGCGGCGCGGACCTGCCCACCCAGAAGGAGATCTTCATCCCCGGGGGCCAGATGTTCCGGGACCTCACCCGGCTCTCGGCCGCCGGCATCCCGACGATCGCGCTGGTGTTCGGCAACTCCACCGCCGGCGGCGCCTACATCCCCGGGATGTCCGATCACGTGGTGATGATCAGGGAACGGTCCAAGGTGTTCCTGGCCGGCCCGCCGCTGGTGAAGATGGCCACCGGTGAGGAATCCGACGACGAGGCCCTCGGTGGCGCCGAGATGCACGCCCGCACTTCGGGACTGGCCGACTATCTGGCCGTCGACGAGCTCGACGCGATCCGGATCGGCAGGCGCATCGTGGCCCGGCTCAACCGGACCAAGCAGGGCCCCGCGCCCGCCCCGGTGGTGCCGCCGTTGTTCGACGAGGACGAGTTGATCGGGATCGTGCCGGCGGACCTGCGCATTCCCTTCGACCCGCGCGAGGTGATCGCACGCATCGTGGACGGCTCGGACTTCGACGAGTTCAAGCCGCTCTACGGCTCGTCACTGGTGACCGGCTGGGCGCGGCTGCACGGCTACCCGGTGGGCATCCTGGCCAATGCCCGGGGCGTGCTGTTCAGCGAGGAGTCGCAGAAGGCCACCCAGTTCATCCAGCTGGCCAACCAGTCCGACACGCCGCTTCTGTTCCTGCACAACACGACCGGATACATGGTGGGCCGGGCCTATGAGGAAGGCGGCATGATCAAGCACGGCGCGATGATGATCAACGCGGTGTCCAACTCGACGGTGCCGCACATCTCGCTGTTGATCGGCGCCTCCTACGGGGCGGGGCACTACGGGATGTGTGGGCGCGCCTACGACCCGCGCTTCCTGTTCGCCTGGCCGTCGGCGAAGTCGGCGGTCATGGGCGGAGCGCAGCTGGCGGGGGTGCTCTCGATCGTCAGCCGCGCCGCCGCGCAGGCCCGCGGGCAGCAGGTGGACGAGGAGGCCGACGCCGCGATGCGCGCCGCGGTGGAGAATCAGATCGAGGCCGAGTCGCTGCCGCTGGTGCTGTCCGGGATGCTCTACGACGACGGCGTCATCGACCCCCGGGACACCCGCACCGTCCTGGGCATGTGCCTGTCGGCCATCGCCAACGCTCCGATCGCGGGGACGCCGGGCTACGGCGTCTTCCGGATGTAGGAGGTGCGAGACGTGATCAACCGGATCCTGGTGGCCAACCGCGGCGAGATCGCCCGGCGGGTGTTCGCCACCTGCCGCCGGCTCGGTATCTCCACGGTGGCCGTCTACACCGACCCCGATACCGCGGCGCCGCACGTCGCCGAGGCCGACGCGCGGGTTCGGCTGCCCGGCACCGACGGCTATCTGGACATCGACGCCATCCTGGCGGCGGCCCGGGCCACCGGCGCCGACGCGATCCATCCCGGGTACGGGTTCCTCTCCGAGAACGCCGAATTCGCCACCGCGGTCGAGGTCGTCGGCCTGCGCTGGATCGGCCCGCCGGCCGAGGCGGTCAGGGCGATGGGCTCCAAGATCGAGTCCAAGAAGATGATGGCCGCCGCCGGTGTGCCGGTGCTCGACGAACTCGACCCCGACACCATCACCGGACAGCACCTGCCGGTGCTGGTGAAGGCCTCCGCAGGGGGCGGCGGGCGCGGCATGCGGGTGGTGACGTCGTTGGCGGATCTGGAGGGCGAGGTCGCCGCCGCCGGCCGCGAGGCGCAGTCGGCGTTCGGTGACCCCACGGTGTTCTGTGAGCGCTACCTGCCCACGGGCCACCACATCGAGGTGCAGGTCATGGCCGACACCCACGGCACCGTGTGGCCGGTCGGCGAGCGGGAGTGCTCCATCCAGCGCCGCCACCAGAAGATCATCGAGGAAGCCCCCTCCCCGCTGGTCGAGCGCGTGCCGGACATGCGCGAGCGACTGTTCGAGGCGGCCCGGCTGGCCGCCGGCACCATCGGCTACACCGGGGCGGGCACCGTGGAGTTCCTGGCCTCGGATCAGGGCGAGTTCTACTTCCTGGAGATGAACACCCGGCTGCAGGTCGAGCACCCGGTCACCGAGGCCACCACCGGCCTGGATCTGGTGGAGCTGCAGATCCGGGTCGCCGAGGGAGACCGGCTGGATCCGCAGCCCCCGCCCACCCGCGGACACGCGATCGAGGCCCGGCTCTACGCCGAGGATCCCGCCCGCAACTGGCAACCGCAGGCGGGCACCGTGCACCGCGTCGACGTGGCGCGTGCACGCGCCCACTTCGAGTCCGACGGCCGCGACCCGCAGGCGCCGGTGGTCCGGCTGGATTCCGGCGTGCTCGACGGCTCGCAGGTGTCGATCCACTACGACCCCATGCTGGCGAAGGTGATCTCCTATGCGCCGCAGCGGGAACGGGCGGTGCGGGCGCTCGCCGACGCGCTGGCGCGGGCCCGGGTGCACGGGGTCGGCACCAACCGCGACCTGCTGGTCAACGTGCTGCGGCACCCGGCCTTCCTGGATGGCGAGACCGACACCGCCTTCTTCGACACCCACGGTCTGACCGAGCTGGCCGCGCCGCTGATCGACGACGCCGGTGCGCGGCTGTGCGCGGTGGCCGCCGCCCTCGCCGACGCCGCGGCCAACCGAGCCGCCGCACGCGTGCTGGCCGGGCTGCCGGGCGGGTGGCGCAACGTCGGCGCCGGGGACCAGGTCAAGACCTACCGCAGCACCGCCGACACCGAGTACCGGATCCGCTACCGCCATTGCCGAACCGGCGTGGCGCTGCCCGACGACGAGGGCGTGCGGGTGGTCTCGGCGACCGCCGAGCGGGTGGTGCTCGCCGAACCTTCCGGCGCCGAGTCGACCTACGACGTCAGCCGCTACGGCGCGCGCACCTGTGTGGACACCCCGGCCGGGGGAATCGAATTCAGCGTCGTCCCACGGTTCGTCGAGCCCGGCTCGACGATCGCCAAGGGATCGCTGGTGGCCCCGATGCCCGGCCTGGTGATCCGCGTCGGCACCGAGGCCGGCGCCGAGGTCTCCCTCGGCCAGCCGCTGATCTGGCTGGAGGCCATGAAAATGGAGCACACCCTGACCGCGCCCGCCGACGGCGTGCTCGCCGAACTGCATGTCGGGCCCGGCGACCAGGTCGACGTGGGCGCCGTGCTGGCGCGCGTCGACACCCCCGAGCCCTAGCCACCCGAGCCGACCAGCCACGAACCGACAACCGACGGCCGACAACCCGAACACAAGTGAGGCACCCATGACCGACACCGGTTTCATCGAAAGCCCGGAACGCCAGGCGCTGCGCAAGGCGGTGGCCGCGATGGCCGCCAACTACGGCCAGGACTACTACCTGGAGAAGGCCCGGGCCGGCGAACACACCACCGAATTGTGGAACGAGGCCGGCAAGCTCGGCTTCATCGGCGTCAACCTGCCCGAGGAGTACGGCGGCGGCGGCGCGGGGATGTACGAACTGTCGTTGGTGATGGAGGAGATGGCCGCCGCCGGGTCGGCACTGCTGATGATGGTGGTCTCCCCCGCCATCAACGGCACCATCATCTCCAAGTTCGGTACCGAGGAGCAGAAGAAACGCTGGGTCCCCGGCATCGCCGACGGGTCGATCACCATGGCGTTCGCGATCACCGAACCCGACGCCGGATCCAACTCGCACAAGATCACCACCACCGCGCGACGCGACGGCAGCGACTGGATCCTCTCCGGGCAGAAGGTCTACATCTCCGGGGTCGACCAGGCCCAGGCGGTGCTGGTCGTCGGCCGCACCGAAGAGGCGAGGACGGGCAACCTGCGCCCGGCGCTGTTCGTGGTGCCCACCGACACCCCCGGGCTCAGCTACACCAAGATCCCGATGGAGATCGTCAGCCCGGAGTTCCAGTTCCAGCTGTTCCTCGACGAGGTCCGGCTGCCGGCCGACGCGCTGGTGGGCTCCGAGGACGCCGCGATCGCGCAGCTGTTCGCCGGCCTGAACCCCGAACGCATCATGGGCGCGGCCAGCGCGGTGGGCATGGGACGCTTCGCGATCGACAAGGCCACCGGGTACGTCAAGACCCGCCAGGTCTGGAAGACACCGATCGGGGCCCATCAGGGCATCTCACACCCGCTGGCCCAGAACCACATCGAGGTGGAACTGGCCAAGCTGATGATGCAGAAGGCCGCGACGCTCTACGACACCGGCGACGACTTCGGTGCCGCCGAGGCGGCCAACATGGCCAAGTACGCCGCCGGTGAGGCATCCGTGCGCGCCGTCGACCAGGCCGTGCAGTCCCTCGGCGGCAACGGGCTGACCAAGGAGTACGGCATCGCCTCGGTGCTCACCGCGTCCAGGCTGGCCCGCATCGCCCCGGTCAGCCGCGAGATGATCCTCAACTTCGTCGCGCAGACCTCGCTGGGCCTGCCCCGTTCGTACTGATGGACTCCCCCGTCGACTACGCGGTGTCCGGTCGGGTCGCCCGCCTGACCCTGAACTCGCCGCACAACCGCAACGCGCTGTCCTCGGCGCTGGTGGCCGGTCTGCACCAGGGGCTGCGCGACGCCGTCAACGATCCGCGTGTGCGGGTGGTGGTCCTCGGTCACACCGGGTCGACGTTCTGCGCGGGCGCCGACCTCAGCGAGGCCGGAGCGGGTGACCCGGTGTCCGCGGCGGCCGCGCGGGCCGCCGAGATGACCACCGTGCTGCGCGCGATCGTGGAGTGCCCGCGGCCGGTCATCGGCGCGGTCGACGGGCATGTCCGCGCCGGCGGGATGGGCCTGGTGGGCGCGTGCGACATGGTGGTCGCCGGACCGCAGAGCACCTTCGCGCTGACCGAGGCACGCATCGGGGTGGCGCCGGCGATCATCTCGTTGACGTTGCTGCCCAAGCTCGCACCGCGTGCCGCGGGTCGCTATTACCTCACCGGTGAGACGTTCACCGCTGCCCGCGCCGAGGAGATCGGGCTCGTCACGGCGGCGGTCACCGATTCGGCCGACGTGCCCACCACCGTGGAGGCGATGGTGACGGCGTTGGGCAAGGCCTCCCCCCAGGGCCTGGCGGCCTCGAAGGCGCTGACCACCGCGTCGATCCTGGCCGGCTTCGACCGCGACGCCGAGCGGCTGACGCTGGAGTCCGCGCAGCTGTTCGTCTCCGACGAGGCCCGCGAGGGGATGCTGGCGTTTCTGCAGAAACGTCCGCCGGCGTGGGCGCAGGAACCGGGCGGATCGGATCACTAGCAAGTCCAACCTTTGCTGTTGACCAGGTTCGTCGTAGGCTCGTGCGTGATGAGCGAATCAGCGTCGCGCGACTCATCGCTGCGAGCCGCCGACACCGACCGGATTCAGACTGCGCAGCTGCTGACCGATGCGGCCGCGCAGGGGAGGCTGAACCTGTCGGAGTACGAGACGCGGCTGGCCAAGGCCTATGCGGCGACCACCTATCGGGAGCTCGACCGGCTCTCGGCCGACCTGCCCGGCATCGCCAACACCCGCCGCGGGGCCTGCAAACCCGCACCCTCGACGGTGCTGCTGGCGATCATGAGTGGTTTCGAGCGTCGCGGCCGCTGGAACGTGCCGCGGAAGATGACGACGTTCACGCTGTGGGGCGGCGGGGTGGTCGACCTGCGCTACGCCGACTTCACCTCCCACGAGGTCGACATCCGGGCCTACTCCATCATGGGCGGGCAGACCATCCTGCTGCCGATGGAGGTCAACGTCGACGTGCACGGTGTCGGCGTGATGGGGGCCTTCGACCACAACATCGAGCAGGCCGGTGCGGTGGGCGCCCCGCACATCACCATCAAGGGCTTCTCACTGTGGGGCAGCGTCGGCATCAAACGCAAGAAGCGCCGCCGGCAGCGCGCCGACCAGAACTGACCCGGCCCCGGCCAACTCCCCCGGCCGGCTACCCGCGGCGCCGCCGCGAGCGCAGGTAGTCGCCGACCACCGCGGCGCCGAGCCCGTCGAGGTCGGGTTCCACGACACGGCCCTCCACCCGGCGCGCCACCTGGTCGATGAACCGGGCCAGGCCCGGGTCGCTGCCCAACCGGAAGATGGTCACCTGCGCACCCATCCGCGAGATCTCGTCGAAACCCTTGACGGTGTGGGCGATGGTGCGCGGGTGCGGCGGGTAATCGAAAAACACGGAAGAACCCTCCCCGTCGCCGAAGTCCTCCAGGTGCGCGGTGGGTTCGCCGTCGGTGACGATCAGCACCACCGGTTGCGCGTTGGGATGGCGGCGCAGATGCCGCGTGGCCAGCGCGAGGGCGTGGTGCAGATTGGTGCCCTGTTCGTAGACCCCCTCCAGACCGGTCAGTTCCGCCGCGCTCACCGTTCGCGCGTAGCGGCCGAAGGCGATGATCTGCAACGCATCCGAGCGGAACCGCGTGCTCACCAGGTGGTTGAGCGCCAGCGCGGTGCGCTTCATCGGCAGCCAGCGGTTCTCCATCACCATCGAGAACGAGGTGTCGACCAGCAGCGCGACCGCGGCCTGGGTTCGGGTCTCGGTCTCGGAGACCTCGACGTCCTCGACGGTGATGCCGATGGGCTTGGCCGTCTCCCCGGTGCCGGCCTGCCGCAACACGGCGTTCGTGAGCGTCCGGGTCACGTTCCAGGGTTCGGTGTCGCCGAACGCCCACGGCCGCGTCGCCCCGGTCAGCTCCCCGGCCGCGCCCGCGCGCCGGGTTTCACGTTCGCCGTGCCGGCCCGAAAGTTGTTGGGCCACATCACGCAGCGCGGTCTGCCCGAGCCGCCGCATCGCCTTGGGCGACAGCCGCCACGACCCGTCGGAGCTGCGGTCCAGGAAGCCCTGATTCATCAGCGCGCGTTCGAGCTCGGACAGGGTGCGCGCGTCGACCGCGGCCTCGTCGCCGAGCTGGCGGGCCAGCATGTCCAGATCGACATCGTCCATGGTGGCCCCGGCGTAGCTCTGCGAGAGCTGCTCGGCCAGCTGCTCCAGTTCACTGATGTCGGCCAGCGCCTGCGCACCCTCGCCCATGCCGAGGGGATCGTCGCCGGAGAAACGCTGCGAGCCGCTCCAGTCCTCGCCCGGCCGCGCCGCCTGCAGGTGCGAGTCGAGCCGGTTCAGCGCGTTCATCAGCGACGGCGACCCGAACGCCTGCTGGGCCAGCGAGTCCAGCTCGGCGCGCTGCTGGTCGGACAGGCTGTTGCGGAACCGCTGCGCGGCCGCGGCCCGGGCGGCCAGCGAGTCCAGCAGCTCGTCGATGTTCTTCGGGTTCTCCGGGAAGAACTCGCCGTGCTTGGCCATGAACTCCCGAAAGTCCTGGTCGGTGTCCTGGCCCTTGGCGTGCTTGTCCAACAGCTCGTTGAGGTCGTCGAGCATGTCGTTGACCCGCTGACGGTCCTCGTCGGTGGCGTTCTCCAGCGCCTCCTTCATCCCCGCGAACCGCTGGTCAAGCATCTCGCGGCCCAGCAGATCCTTGATCTGGTCGTATTTCTCCCGGGCCTCGCCGCTGCGCCAGTCGTACTCGCTGAGTTCCTGCACGGCCTTGGCCGGCGAGGGAGAGAGCGCGTCGAGCTGCAGTTCACCGAAGCGGGCGTCGTCGTCGAGCGCCCGGGCCAGCTCCTTGCGTTCGGCCAGCACCGCCTCGTCGAGCAGTCGCTTGATGTCCTGCAGGGTGCCGTCGAGATTGTTGTTCTGCAGCAGCTCTCTGCGCTTGCGGTTGGCCTCGGCGGCCAACCGGTCGGCGCCGGGCATGTCACGGGTCCCGCGGCGCATCAACTCGGCCAGCGCACGGCGCGGCGAGCTGCCCTCCATCACGTCCTGGCCGATCTGTTCCAGGGCGTCACGCAGATCGACCGGCGGCGCCAGCGGGTCCGGCCCGCCGGTGTAGCGGGAATACCTGCTGGTGCGCCCCGAGGATCCGCGATCAGCCATAGACGGTTTCCCCCTCACCGGAGACCTTGTCGATCCGCTTGGCCAGATACAGCGCCTCCAGCGCCAGCTCCACCGCGGCGGCGCGCTGGCCGTCGGTCTGGGCGTCCAGCCGCGCGGCGACGTCGTCGAGCACCGGCAGGTCGGGCAGCGCGGCCAGCACGTCCTTGGCGCTGACCCGTTCGCCGGTGGTCACCGGCGAACCCTCCTCCACCGCAGCGACCAGCGGCCCCACGTCGAGACCGCCGAGCGCCCGGGAGGCGGTGTCGGCCGTGGCGCGGCGCAACAGGTGTTCCAGCACCGCCTGCTCGCGGCCCTCCTCGCCGGACTCGAACTCCAGCTTGCCCCGCAGCACGTCGATCACCGTGCCCAGGTCGACCACCCGGGCCACCGGCTCCTGTTCCCCGAGGATCGCGCCGCGGTGGCGGGCCGAGGCCGCCACCGTTTCGGCGGCCGCGATCGCGAACCGCGCCGAGACCCCCGAACGCTGGTCGACGGCGTTGGATTCGCGCAGCAGCCGGGCGAAACGGGCGATGATCGCCATCAGGTACGCCGGCACCTCGGCGGACAGGTGGGACTCCTGGGCGATCACGCTCACCTCGGCGTCGAGTTCCAGCGGGTAGTGGGTGCGGATCTCGGCGCCGAACCGGTCCTTGAGCGGGGTGATGATGCGGCCGCGGTTGGTGTAGTCCTCGGGGTTGGCGCTGGCGACCACCAGCACGTCCAGCGGCAACCGCAGGGTGTACCCGCGGACCTGGATGTCGCGTTCCTCCATCACGTTGAGCATCGACACCTGGATCCGTTCGGCCAGGTCGGGCAGCTCGTTGACGGCGACGATGCCGCGGTGCGCCCGCGGGATGAGCCCGTAGGCGATGGTCTCGGGGTCGCCCAGGCTGCGCCCCTCGGCGACCTTGACCGGGTCGATGTCGCCGACGAGGTCGGCCACGCTGGTGTCGGGGGTGGCCAGCTTCTCGGTGTAGCGGTCGCTGCGGTGGCGCCATTCGATGGGCAGGTCGTCACCGGACTCGGCGACCCGCCGGATCGACTCCGGGGTGATCGGCGAGTAGGGGTGCTCACCGAGCTCGGCGCCGGCGATCACCGGTGTCCACTCGTCGAGCAGGCCGGTCAGTGCCCGCAGCAGCCGGGTCTTGCCCTGTCCGCGCTCACCGAGCAGGACGAAGTCGTGCCCGGCGATCAGGGCCCGCTCCACCTGCGGCAGCACCGTGTCCTCGAACCCGAGAATGCCGGGCCAGATTTCGGCGGCGACGTCACCGCCGGCCGCGAGCCGGGCCAGCAGATTCTCGCGGATTTCCTGCTTGACGCCCCTCTCCTGGTGGCCGGAAGCACGCAGCTCGCCAAGGGTGCGGGGCAGGTTGTTAGCTGATGTCACCACTCCACGCTACGACTGTCCCCGACATGGGGCACGCGTTCGGGTCCCGATTCCGGGTTCCCGGGCCGCTCAGTCGGCCGGTGGGAGCATCTGGAAACCGGTCAGGATCTGTTCGGCGTCGGTCTTGAAGATCCGGTTCTGCGGATCGGTGGTCTGCACCGTCACCGAGGCGGCGTAGGTGGCGTCCTCGGTGTGCAGCACCACACACACCACCACCGCCGGATGGGGGCCGACCGTGCCCATCGCGGGCGTCATGTAGTGGATGGTCTCGGCGGGCAGGCCGCACAGCGTGTGCTTGGTGACCTCCAGGTCGGTGGCACCGAATCCGGACTGCAGCGAGTGCCGCTCGGCGTCGAAGACCTCGTCGGCCTCGGTGATGCCCCGGTCGCTCTCCAGCGTCACCACCGCGGTCGGAGCGAAATTGTCCTGGGTCAGGTCGCGGTTGCCCATCATGAACCGGATCAGCTCGGAATCCATCATCGTCGAGCGTTTCCAGCCCTTGGGCTGCGGGATCTTCATGACCGGTTCGCCGGTGGCGGTCGGGATCGTGGTCAGCGGCGCCTCGACGGAGGTGCAGTCGGCCGCCGCGGCGGCCGGCGCCCTACCCAGGTCGGGGGCCGGCACCACCTGCGCGTCCTCGACGTAGCGAGTGCACGACGTGGTCGCGGAGGCGGTCAGCAGCGCGACACCGGCCGCGGCGACGGCGACGATCCTGGGCATGCTCAGCATGATGTCAACCTATCGCCCCGCGGCGGGTCCAGCGGGCAACCGGCGGGGCAGGCCAGCTGGACACCGACCGGGTATCAGTGCGCGAAGTGCCGTTCACCGGTGAGGTACAAGGTGATGCCGGCCTTGGCGGCGGCCTCGGTGACCTGCTCGTCCCGCATCGACCCGCCGGGGTGGACGACGGCCTTCACACCCGCCGCGGTCAGCGTCTCCAGCCCGTCGGGGAACGGGAAGAACGCGTCGGAGGCGGCCACCGCGCCGCGGGTGCGCTCACCGGCGCGTTCGACCGCCAGCCGGGCCGCGTCGACGCGGTTGACCTGGCCCATCCCGACGCCGACGGTCGCTCCGTCGGCGGCGATCACGATCGCGTTGGATTTCACCGCCCGGCAGGTGCGCCAGGCGAATTTCAGGTCGGCCAGGGTCGCGGGGTCGGCGGGCGATCCCGTCGCCAGGGTCCAGGTGTCGGGGTCGTCGCCGGCGGCGTCGAGCGCGTCACGGGTCTGCACCAGCAGACCACCGCTGATCTGGCGGAACTCGGTGCCGCCCTCCATCGGTTCGGAGGCGACCAGCACGCGGATGTTCTTCTTGCGGGACAGGATCTCCACCGCACCGTTCTCGTAGGCCGGCGCCACGATGACCTCGGTGAAGATCTCGGCGACGCGTTCGGCCATCTCGACGCTGACGGTGGTGTTCGCCGCGATCACCCCGCCGAACGCGCTCAACGGATCACACTCGTGGGCCTTGCGGTGGGCGTCGGCCACCGACACCGCCGACACCGCGATCCCGCACGGATTGGCGTGCTTGATGATCGCCACACAGATGTCCTGGTGGTCGAACGCCGCCCGCCAGGCCGCGTCGGCGTCGGTGAAGTTGTTGTAGGACATCTCTTTTCCGTGCAGCTGCTCGGCCTGGGCCAGACCCGGCCAGCCGCCGTCGTCGGTGTAGAGGGCCGCCTGCTGGTGCGGGTTCTCCCCGTAGCGCAGGACCGCGGCACGCCGCCAGGTCTGCCCCCGCCACTGCTCCAGCGGCCCGGCCCCGTCCTCGGGGGCCAGCGTGGCCGACATCCAGGACGCCACCGCCACGTCGTACTCGGCGGTGTGCCGAAATGCCAACGCCGCCAGTTTCTTCCGCTCGTCGAGGGTGAACCCGCCGTGCCGGACTGCCGCCAGCACCCCGTCGTACCCCAGCGGGTCGACGACCACCGCCACGCTGGGGTGGTTCTTGGCGGCCGCGCGCACCATCGACGGGCCGCCGATGTCGATCTGCTCGACGCACTCGTCGATGCCGGCACCCGAGGACACCGTCTCGGTGAAGGGGTAGAGGTTGACCACGACGAGGTCGAAGGGTTCGACCTCGAGCTGGCGCAGCGCCGCGAGGTGTTCGGGTTTGCGGGTGTCGGCCAGCAGCCCGGCATGCACCTTCGGGTGCAGGGTCTTGACCCGGCCGTCGAGCACCTCCGGGAAGCCGGTCACGAACTCCACCGGTGTCACCGGGATACCCTTGTCGGCAATCGTTTTCGCCGTCGACCCGGTGGAGACCAGGGATACTCCCGCGGCGTGCAGGCCGGCGGCCAGCTCCGCCAGCCCGGTCTTGTCGTAGACACTGATCAGGGCCCGGCGGATCGGCCGCTTGCCCTCGATCCCCGTCAACCTCTCGACACCAGTCATCCTATGGTCGCCTTTCGTCCACTCCAGGTGACGCCGCGCGTTGCTATCGCGGCCAGCACGTCCACCAGTAGGCGTCGTTCGACGACCTTGATGCGTTCGTGCAGAGTCTCTTCGTCGTCGTCGTCGAGCACCTCGACGGCACGCTGGGCCAGGATCGGGCCGGTGTCGGTGCCGGCGTCGACCAGGTGCACGGTGGTCCCGGTGACCTTGACCCCGTAGGCCAGCGCGTCGGCGACCGCGTGGGCGCCCGGAAAGGCCGGTAGCAGCGCCGGGTGGGTGTTGACGATGCGGGCGGGGAACCGGGACAGGAACCCCGGGCCGAGGATCTTCATGAAGCCGGCCGACACGACGATGTCGGGCCGGTGCAGTGCGGCCTGTTCGGTGATGGCGGTGTCCCAGGCCGCGCGGTCGGGATGGTCGCGCAGGCGGGTGGTGAAGGTCGGCACGCCGGCGGCGGCGGCGATCTCGCCGGCGCGGCAGTCGCGGTCGAGCCCGACGGCCACCACCCGTGCCGGGTAGTCGCCGGCGGCGGATTCCAGCAGCGAGGCCAGCAGCGAACCGGTGCCGGATGCCAGCACCACCAACCGGGCCGGTGCGCTGGGAGGCACTCGGAGCGGTTGCTGCACGCCTAGAGCCTAATGGGTGGTTACCGCAGCGTCAGTCGGGGTCCGGCCGGTGTCGGAGCGGGAGTCGCGCGGTCACCGGGAAGGTCACCGGACCGGTCCACCGGGGATCATCGTGGGGGATCATCGTGCGGGATCACTGCGGGGGATCACTGCGGGGGATCACTGCCGGGATCGTTGTCGGCGTCGAGCAGATCCTCGGCGTCGGGCAGATCGGCCAGCGCGGCACGGTCGACGGGCGGACGGGGCACGGGGGCACCGGGTTGCTCGTCCGGCGGCCCGGGGACGCCCCTAACGGGCTCGTCGGGGTCGACTGGATCGACGGCGTCGTCGGCCTCGACGGTGGTCCCGGTGACTTCGGTGACCTCGATGACCTCGGTGACGTCGATGACGTCGGCGTCCTCGGTGAGGTCGGAGTCCTCCCCGGCCGACGGGTCGGCACCGGCGGATGCCGTGCCACCGTCGCGGGATGTCGGCCCGGGCAGCACCAGGGGTGTGGTCTCGGCGTCGGTGTCGACGGCCCGGCCGGGCGGGTCGGGTGCGCGGGCCGGCCTCGGCCGGCGGGTCAGGCCGCCGGACATCGAGACGGTCAGCGCCCCGATCACGAAGAACCACAGGAACACCGCCGGACCGTAGGTGGCCTGGTCCACGCCGACGGCACCGAAGTTGCCCAGCTGCCCACCGGCGGCATATCCCAGCAGCGCCATCGCCGTCGCGCCGAGCAGGGCGGCGGCCGCGAGCTTGGCCAGGGCCGGCAGCAGCGGCAGCGGGCGACGGGCGCACTGCTGACCGACGGCCACCGCCGCGGCCGCCCCGATGATCAGCAGCGCCACCCACACCGGTCCCAGCGGCGGCGTCGGGGCGGCGGCCAGCACGGGCAGCGCGGGGATGTCCCCGCCGAGCACGGTGAACGAACTGAAGGTGGCGAAGCCGATGTGCGAACTGGACCCCACCGCCATGGCGGTGCCTCCGACGATCACGTTGGGGGCGTAGAGCACCGACAGCACCGTCAGGCTGAGCTGACCGAACAACGAGTCGGTGATCGCGAAGAGCTCGTGCATGGTGCCCCAGTGCACGACCAGCGACAACGCGGTCACCGCGGCGCTCAGCCCGAACAGCGCCAGCACGCCGGCCGCCGCGGCGCGCACGGAATCGGACAACCACAGCGGCAGCCGGCAGGCCACCAGCGCCCGGCGGCCCACCTTGGAGCCGACGCCGATCGCCGCGCCGATGACGTGCACGACGAGCACGCCCGTGAAAGCCCGCAGCGCGCTGGGGGTCTGAAGCTCGGTCAGCACCGAGGAGGCGTCGTGGATCACCGCCAGGGCGATGGCCGCGATGAGTAGCGGTCCCCCGATCGCCGAGGCGACCACCCACCGGATCACGAACCACGAGGCGCGCGGGGCGGTGGCCAGCGCGGTGGTCCGGGCGGTGCCCCACACCATGAGAAGGACGGGGAGGAGCGGCATCGCGCCGAGTTCGCGGCCGGCGATCGAGATGGGTACCTGGTGTACGCCGAGCCACATGCTGGCGATCGCGCCCAGCGCGCCCGTCATGTCGCTGTTGGCGATCAGCAGCTGGACGAGCACTACCGCCGCGATGACGACCAGCGCCACCATCGCCGGGCCGAACGCGACCCGCACCAGGTCACGAGCCTGGCGTGCCCCAGCCGTGCGGTTGTCCTGCATTCACGTCAGACGGCGCACACCCGGCCGTCTAGACCTGGGCCAGGTGTGCGCCACCGCATCTAGCTGGGAGAGGAACCGGAGGACGGCTGTGACGGGGCCTCGTGCTGCCCGGACCCCTGGCCCCCGGCGGGCGGGGTCTGCGGCTGGCCCGAGCCGACGGCCGGCGGGGGGCTGAAGCTGGGGAAGCCGGTCGGTGGGGTCGGCGGGCCGTTCTGGGCGTCCGACTGGGTGCCGCCCTGCCCACCCTGCTGCGGGCCCGGGGCGCCGTACC
>NZ_NVQF01000101.1 GCF_002592005.1 Mycolicibacterium palauense
AGAGTTGCCCGCGTGGTATCGTCGGCAGGGTCAGATGTGTCTAAGGGACACGGGTGGGCTCGGGGGCCGGTACGGTCGGCTACGACTGCTCGGGGTTCACCCAGTTCTCCTACGCCGGGGTCGGGGTGCTGATCCCCAAGTACTCCGGAGACCAGTACGACACCGGCCGCAAGGTGCCGGTCTCGCAGGCCAAGCGCGGCGATCTGCTGTTCTGGGGCCCGGGCGGCAGCCAGCACGTCGCCATGTACCTGGGCAACGGGCAGATGCTGGAGGCCTCCGGCAGCGCGGGCAGGGTCACCGTGAGCCCGGTCCGCACCGCCGGCCTGCAGCCCTACGCGGCGCGCATCATCGAGAGCTGAGTGCGGCCGGGCGCCGCCGCCCGGCCGGGCGCCACGCGGTGGCGGCGGTCGGCGGGTTTCTCCGGCTCTGCGTTAGATTCGGGTCGGTCGCATGACCGCCGATGCCGTCGCGGACTGTCTTGGTGGACCGCGCCGGTGGACCGCGCCGGCGGACTCGCGGCCGCGAACCCAGGGGCAGGCACGTCGACGGATTTCGAAGTGCCTGGAATAGTTGATGCGGGCGGTCTCGGCTGCGGTTACGGCCAAGGCCCGAACCGGCCCGTTTTACGGACGCAAGTTGTGGAGGATTGTCGATGACGTCACCAGGTGGGTCGCCCAACTACACGTCGGGAGCCGCGCCCGGCGCACACGCGGCCCCGCCGTCCTCGGGGGCGCCCGCCTCTGCGGGCCCGCAGGGTGGCCCGCCGGCCGGCGGCCCCAATGGCCTCTCCGCCGAGGTACACACGCTCGAGCGGGCGATCTTCGAGGTCAAGCGGATCATCGTCGGTCAGGACCAGCTCGTCGAACGCATCCTGGTAGGGCTGCTCGCCAAGGGGCACGTCCTGCTCGAGGGTGTGCCCGGCGTCGCCAAGACCCTGGCGGTGGAGACCTTCGCGCGCGTCGTCGGCGGCACCTTCGCCCGGATCCAGTTCACCCCGGACCTGGTGCCCACCGACATCATCGGCACCCGCATCTACCGTCAGGGCCGCGAAGAGTTCGACATCGAGCTCGGCCCGGTCGTGGTGAACTTCCTGCTCGCCGACGAGATCAACCGCGCCCCCGCCAAGGTGCAGTCGGCCCTGCTGGAGGTCATGGCCGAACGCAAGATCTCCATCGGTGGCAAGACCTACCCGCTGCCCAAGCCGTTCCTGGTGATGGCCACCCAGAACCCGATCGAGAACGAGGGCGTCTACCCGCTGCCCGAAGCGCAGCGGGACCGCTTCCTGTTCAAGATCAACGTCGACTACCCCTCTCCGGAGGAGGAGCGCGAGATCATCTATCGGATGGGTATCACCCCGCCGGAGCCCAAGCAGATCCTCAACCCCGGCGACCTGATGCGCCTGCAGGACCTGGCGGCCAACAACTTCGTCCACCACGCTCTGGTCGACTACGTGGTGCGGGTCATCACCGCCACGCGCCAGCCCGAACAGTTCGGGATGTCCGACGTGAAGGCCTGGGTGGCGTTCGGCGCCTCACCGCGCGCCTCGCTGGGCATCATCGCAGCCTCGAGGGCGCTGGCCCTGGTCCGCGGCCGCGACTACGTGATTCCCCAGGACATCATCGAGGTCATCCCGGACGTGCTGCGTCACCGGCTGGTGCTCACCTACGACGCGCTGGCCGACGACATCTCCCCGGACACGGTGATCAACCGGGTGCTGCAGACCGTGGCGCTGCCGCAGGTCAACGCCGTTCCCCAGCAAGGTCATTCGGTGCCCCCGGTGGTGCCTGCCGCGGCGGCAGCGGCCGGCGGTCGGTGAGCGAGCCGGACACCGTCCATCCGCCGTCGTTCGAGCGCGGCGAGATCGGCGACCCCAAACTCTCGGCGGCACTGCGCACCCTGGAGCTGACCGTCAAACGCAAGCTCGACGGCGTGCTGCACGGCGACCACCTGGGCCTGATTCCCGGACCGGGCTCGGAGCCGGGGGATTCGCGCGTCTACCAACCGGGCGACGACGTGCGCCGGATGGACTGGTCGGTGACCGCGCGGACGCTGACTCCTCACGTGCGGCAGATGATCGCCGACCGCGAGCTGGAGACCTGGCTGGTGGTCGACATGTCGGCCAGCCTGGACTTCGGGACCACCGGCTGTGAGAAGCGCGACCTGGTCGTGGCGGCCGCGGCGGCCATCACCTACCTCAACAGCGGCGGCGGCAACCGGCTGGGCGCGGTGATCGCCAACGGCGACCGGATGATCCGCGTCCCCGCGCTGTCCGGCCGCCAGCACCAGCAGTCGCTGTTGCGGACCATCGCCACCACCCCGCGGGCCCCGATGGGTGTGCGCGGCGACCTGGCCGCCGCGATCGACGCGCTGCGCCGGCCCGAACGCCGCCGCGGCATGGCCGTGGTGATCAGCGACTTCCTCGGGCCCATCACCTGGATGCGGCCGCTGCGGGCGATCGCCGCGCGCCACGAGGTGCTCGGCATCGAGGTGCTCGACCCCCGTGACATCGAACTGCCCGAGGTCGGCGACGTGATCCTGCAGGACACCGAGACCGGTGTGACCCGCGAGTTCACCATCGACGAGCAGCTGCGCGGCGACTTCGAGCAGGCCGCCGCCGCCCACCGTGCCGAGGTGGCCCGCACGCTGCGGCGCTGCGGCGCCCCGCTGCTGACCCTGCGCACCG
Source organism: Mycolicibacterium palauense (assembly GCF_002592005.1). GTDB lineage: Bacteria > Actinomycetota > Actinomycetes > Mycobacteriales > Mycobacteriaceae > Mycobacterium > Mycobacterium palauense. The sequence continues at coordinate 2,684 of NZ_NVQF01000101.1, forward strand.
ACCGGGACTGGATCGCCGACATCGTGCGCTTCGTGGCCTCTCGCCGGCGCGGAGCCCTGGCCGGGCTGTAGTGACGCCCACGTGACTCGTAGAACAGTGACCGACCCCAGGACCGACCCCAGTGACCGACCCCGGTGACCGGCGCCGTCGACCGTGGCGCCGCGCCCGCCACGGGGCGGGGGGATCCGATGACAACACGGCCATCGAGAACACGGCCATCGAGAACACGGCCATCGAGAACACGGCCATCGACAACACGGAAATGACTCACCTGCCATGACCCTGCCTCTGCTCGGACCGATGTCGCTCTCGGGCTTCGAACACCCCTGGTTCTTCCTGTTCTTCCTGGTGATCCTGGGGCTGATCGGGCTCTACATCGTCGTCCAGATGGCCCGCGAGCAGCGGGTGCTGCGGTTTGCCAACATGGACCTGCTGGAGAGCGTCGCGCCCAAGCGTCCGACCCGGTGGCGTCACCTGCCCGCGATCCTGATGGTGGTCGCGATGGTGCTGTTCACCATCGCGATGGCCGGACCCACCCACGACGTGCGGATCCCGCGCAATCGCGCCGTGGTCATGCTGGTCATCGACGTCTCGCAGTCCATGCGCGCCACCGACGTACCGCCCAGCCGCCTCGCCGCGGCCCAGGACGCCGCCAAGCAGTTCGCCGACGAGCTGACACCGGGCATCAACCTCGGGCTGATCGCCTACGCCGGCACGGCGACCGTGCTGGTGTCGCCGACGACCAACCGCGAGGCGACCAAACAGGCGATCGACAAGCTGCAACTGGCCGACCGCACCGCCACCGGAGAGGGCATCTTCACCGCGCTGCAGGCCATCGCGACCGTCGGCGCGGTGATCGGTGGCGGCGACGAGCCGCCGCCGGCGCGTATCGTCCTGCTCTCCGACGGTAAGGAGACGGTGCCGTCGAACCCGGACAACCCCAAGGGTGCGTTCACCGCCGCCCGGACCGCCAAGGACCAGGGTGTGCCCATCTCGACGATCTCCTTCGGCACGCCCTACGGGTACGTCGAGATCAACGACCAGCGCCAGCCGGTGCCGGTGGACGACGAGATGCTCGCCAAGATCGCCGATCTCTCCGGCGGCAACGCCTATACGGCCTCCAGCCTGGAGCAGCTGCGGGAGGTCTACTCCACCCTCCAGCAGCAGATCGGCTACGAAACCATCAAGGGCGACGCGAGTGTCGGCTGGCTCCGGTTGGGTGCGCTGGCGCTGGCGCTGGCGGCGCTGGCGGCTCTGGTCATCAACCGCCGCCTGCCCGGATAGCCCGGGCAGGCCCGGACCCGGTGCCGTCCCGCGGGTGCACCGCGGGCGGCCGAAACCCGGCGCCCACCGTCCGCGACGCGCGGACAGGGCGATTTCGGTCCGCTCACGCCGAGACGATAGGTTGACGGTCATGACCGAGACCGCCGAGACCGCACACGCCGAGGCGACCGCCGAGCCCGGCGGCGCCAAACCCGCGTTCGTCTCCCGATCTGTGCTGGTGACGGGCGGCAACCGGGGTATCGGGTTGGCGATTGCGCGACGCCTGGCCGCCGACGGCCACCGGGTCGCGGTCACGCACCGCGGCTCCGGCGCCCCCGAGGGTCTCTTCGGCGTGCAATGTGACGTCACCGACAACGAGGCCGTCGACCGGGCCTTCACCGAGGTCGAGGAGCACCAGGGCCCGGTCGAGGTCCTGGTCTCCAACGCCGGCATCTCCGCGGACGCGTTCCTGATGCGGATGACCGAGGAGAGGTTCCAGAAGGTCATCGACGCCAACCTCACCGGCGCGTTCCGGGTGACCCAGCGCGCCTCGCGCAGCATGCAGCGCAAGCGGTTCGGCCGAATCATCTACGTGGGCTCGGTGTCCGGCATGTGGGGCATCGGCAACCAGACCAACTACGCGGCCTCCAAGGCCGGTCTGATCGGCATGGCCCGCTCCATCTCCCGTGAACTGTCCAAGGCCAACGTCACCGCGAACGTGGTGGCCCCGGGCTACATCGACACCGAGATGACCCGCGCGCTCGACGAGCGGATCCAGGCGGGCGCGCTGGACTTCATCCCGGCCAAGCGGGTCGGCACCGCCGAGGAGGTCGCCGGGGTGGTGAGCTTCCTGGCATCCGAGGACGCCAGCTACATCGCCGGCGCGGTGATCCCCGTCGACGGCGGCATGGGCATGGGCCACTGACCGAGGGCCTCGGCGCATGAAAAGGCTCGTCGAAATCTTTCCTACACATCCCCCGGAGAAGGAGTCGCACTAATGGCAGGGTTTCTCGAAGGCAAGCGGATCCTGGTCACGGGGATCATCACCGACTCGTCGATCGCGTTCTACATCGCCAAGGTCGCCCAGGAGGCCGGTGCGCAGCTGGTCCTGACCGGGTTCGACCGGATGAAGTTGATCCGGCGCATCGCCGACCGCCTGCCCGAACCGGCGCCGTTGCTCGAGCTCGACGTGCAGAACGGCGAGCACCTCGACACGCTCGCGGACCGGATCTCCGCCGAGATCGGTCCGGGCAACAAGCTCGACGGCGTGGTGCATTCGATCGGCTTCATGCCGCAGACCGGTATGGGCGTCAACCCGTTCTTCGAGGCCCCCTACGAGGATGTCGCCAAGGGCATCCACATCTCGGCATACTCCTACGCCTCGCTGGCCAAGGCGGTGCTGCCGATCATGAATCCCGGTGGCGGCATCGTCGGAATGGACTTCGACCCCACGCGTGCGATGCCGGCCTACAACTGGATGACGGTGGCCAAGAGCGCGCTGGAATCGGTCAACCGGTTCGTCGCGCGCGAAGCGGGCAAGGTCGGCGTGCGGTCGAATCTCGTTGCGGCCGGGCCGATCCGCACCCTGGCGATGAGCGCCATCGTCGGCGGCGCCCTGGGCGACGAGGCCGGCGCTCAGATGAAACTCCTCGAAGAGGGCTGGGACCAGCGGGCACCCCTGGGCTGGAACATGAAAGACCCCACGCCGGTCGCCAAGACCGTGTGCGCCCTGATGTCCGACTGGCTCCCCGCCACCACCGGCACGGTGATCTACGCCGACGGCGGCGCCAGCACCCAGCTGCTCTAGGAACCGGGCCCGCTATGGACCCGGCAGGGATCACCGGCAGGGACGTTGACGCCATTCTGGTGTTGTCCTTCGGCGGTCCCGAAGGCCCCGAGCAGGTGCGCCCCTTCCTGGAGAACGTCACCCGGGGCCGCAACGTGCCACCGGAACGCCTCGACGACGTGGCCGAGCACTACCACCATTTCGGCGGGGTCTCACCGATCAACGGGATCAACCGAGCCCTGATCGACCAGATCCGGGCGCTGCAGGCCGACCGCGGCCGTCACCTCCCGGTGTACTTCGGGAACCGCAACTGGGATCCCTACGTCGAGGACACCCTGGCCACGATGGCCGAGGATGGCATCGCCCGTGCGGCCGTGTTCGCCACCTCCGCCTGGGGTGGCTACAGCGGATGCGCGCAGTACCAGGAGGACATCACCAGGGCCCGCGCCGCCGTCGCCCGGCGCACCGGGGCCACCGGGGTCGAGGTCCCCGAGCTGGTGAAACTGCGTCAGTACTTCGATCATCCGCTGTTGATCGCCATGTTCGCCGACGCGATCGCCGACGCCGCCGCGACCCTGCCGGCGGACCTGCGCGATCGTGCCCGGCTGGTGTTCACCGCCCACTCGATCCCGCTGCGTGCCGCGTCGCGGTGCGGCCCCGACCTCTACGCCCGGCAGGTGGGCTACACCTCGAAGCTGGTGGCCCGCGCGGCCGGCTATGAGGACTATGACCAGGTGTGGCAATCCCGGTCGGGCCCACCGCAGGTGCCCTGGCTGGAGCCCGATGTCTCCGACCATCTGGCCGCGCTGGCCGCCCGCGGCACCGAGGCGGTGATCGTGTGCCCGGTGGGCTTCGTCGCCGACCACATCGAGGTGGTGTGGGACCTCGACCACGAACTGCGCGAGCAGGCCGCGGCAGCCGGCATCGCGTTCGCGCGGGCCGCCGCGCCCAACGCCCAACCTCGGTTCGCCGAGCTGGTCCTCGACCTCGTCGACGAGTTGCGCGATGATCGCCCGCCCGCCAGAGTCGTTGGTCCCGAGCCCGTCCCGGCCTACGGGAGCAGCCTCAACGGTGCGTTCTGCACGCCCGCCTGCGAATCCGCCGGGCCGCCTAGGACCGCCAGGCCGACTGCAGAATCGCACTGACGGCGGCCAGCCGCGCCTCGCGTACCACCTGGCTCAGCGGCCGCAGCGCGTCGTTGGCCAGCTGTGCCGCCGACGAGGAGGCGATGCTGATCGGGGTTAGGCCCGCGCTGACGGTGATGATGGCGTCGACGTGCGCGGCGTTCTGCAGCACCCGAAGTGCCCGGGCCGGAGCGTGTTCCGGGGCGCGATGCTGGCCCGCCTGGTCGAGAACCTGGTCGATCAGCCCGCGCGGGTCCTCGACGTCGACGCCGGAGCCGCCCGCGCGCAGGGTGGTCAGCGCCTCGGCGGCGGCGCGCACCGCCGACCGCAGCTCGTACTCGGCCTCCCCGAGGTCCGGGTGCGCGGCCGTGGGAGCGGCCGGCAGCGAATAGACGGTCCAGGACAGGGCGCACAGCTGTGGCTCGTCGGCGCCGTCGGGCGCACTGAACTCCGGACCGGGGTCGATCTCCTCGATGTCGTCGTAGACGAAGTCGGGTACCAGCCCGACCGGGGTCCCACGCTGGGAGACGGCGATCACGGCCTCGCCGGCCGTCAGTGCCTCCTGGGCGAACGTCGAGCCCGCGGGCAGGCCGCGCACATCGCCGGGGACGGGCAGCGTCACCGACACCGACGGTTCGGTCCTGGCCGGGGCGCCGGCGGCCGTGCGCAGGGTCTGCAACAGCGCCACCGCGCCGGAGTCGGTGACGTCGGGCCACGGCAGGCCGGTGGCCAGTGCGGCCGCCGCATCGTAGGCGGTCACGGAATGTTTTGGTGCCCAGGCCGATAGCGCGTCGAGGACGTCGTCGGGCGCGGCCTGTCCGGCAAGCCAGGCGTTGGCCCACACGGCCAGCGAAACACTTGGGCACCACATGATGCGGCAGTGTAATAGCTCAACCTTGACCTGGCCCGGCGCGCGGAAGCGGCTCGCCGAACCGGGCGGCCATCTGTTGCACACGCGATATCCTGGGGGTATGCCTGCGGCCCTCATCTGGCTGATCGTCGCTCTGGGCTTTGCTGGCGCCGAGGCCCTGACCGGCGACATGTTCCTGCTCATGCTCGGTGGCGGTGCGCTGGCCGCCGCGGGCACCAGCGCGCTGGCCCCCTGGCCGATCTGGGCCGACGGCGTGGTGTTCCTGGTGGTCTCGGTGCTGTTGCTGGTGCTCGTGCGCCCGGCGTTGCGTCGCCGGATGATGTCGACCAAGGCCCTCGATACCGGGGTGGAGGCGCTGCAGGGCAAATCGGCGCTGGTGCTCGACAAGATCACCCGGCACCAGGGGCAGGTGAAGCTCGACGGCGAGGTGTGGACCGCGCGGCCGTTCAACGAACAGGATGTCTACGAGCCCGGCGACCACGTCACCGTCATGCACATCGACGGTGCGACCGCGGTGGTCTGGCGAAGCGAATAGGGAGGGCTGAAGACATGGATGGTGCAGTGGCAGGCCTGGTTCTGCTGGCCGTGCTGGTGGTCTTCGCGATCATCATCGTGGCCAAGTCGGTGGCGCTGATCCCGCAGGCGGAGGCGGCGGTGATCGAGCGGCTCGGGCGGTACAGCCGGACGGTCAGCGGTCAGCTGACCCTGCTGGTTCCGTTCATCGACCGCATCCGGGCGCGGGTCGACCTCCGGGAGCGGGTGGTCTCCTTCCCGCCGCAGCCGGTGATCACCGAGGACAACCTGACGCTGTCGATCGACACCGTCGTCTACTTCCAGGTGACCAACCCGCAGGCCGCGGTCTACTCGATCAGCAACTACATCGTCGGCGTCGAACAGCTCACCACCACGACGCTGCGCAACGTCGTCGGCGGGATGACCCTGGAGCAGACGCTGACCTCCCGGGACCAGATCAACGCCGCCCTGCGGGGAGTTCTCGACGAGGCCACCAACAAGTGGGGTCTGCGGGTGGCCCGCGTCGAACTGCGCAGCATCGACCCGCCGCCGTCGATCCAGGACTCCATGGAACGGCAGATGAAGGCCGACCGTGAGAAGCGCGCGATGATCCTGACCGCGGAGGGCCACCGCGAGGCGGCGATCAAGCAGGCCGAGGGTCAGAAACAGTCCCAGATCCTGGCCGCCGAGGGGTCCAAGCAGGCCGCGATCCTGGCCGCCGAGGCCGACCGGCAGTCCCGGATGCTGCGTGCCCAGGGTGAACGCGCCGCGGCCTACCTTCAGGCCCAGGGGCAGGCCAAGGCGATCGAGAAGACGTTCGCGGCGATCAAGGCAGGCCGTCCCACCCCCGAGATGCTGGCCTACCAGTACCTGCAGACCCTGCCCGAGATGGCCAAGGGCGAGGCGAACAAGGTCTGGCTGGTGCCCAGCGATTTCGGCTCGGCGCTACAGGGCTTCACGAAGATGCTCGGGGCGCCGGGCGAAGACGGGGTGTTCCGATTCGAGCCGTCACCGGTGGACGAGGACCTCACCAAGCCCGAGGACGACTCCGAAGAGGTCAAGGACTGGTTCAACACCCGGACCGATCCGGCGATCGCCGAGGCGGTGGCCAAGGCGGAGGCGCAGGCGCGCGACACCTCGACCACCGATGCGGTGGGCCCGCCGTCGCTGCCGCGGTCCGTCCAGGCCAGCCTGTCGCAGGATCCGGGGCTGACGGGCCCGCCGCCGGGTGGCGCGCCGGGTGGCGTGCACCGGGCGCCCTGACCCAGCGGCACGGCACAAGCCAGCCGGGGGAGATGGAGGACGACATGTCGATCGACGCGCTCACGTCGCCGCGGACCTACGACCTGCTGGCGGCCTTCCAGGCCGGGGACGCGGTGATCTGCGCCATCCCGCTGCCCCAGGTCACCGAGGCGCTCGACGCGGTCGGGCTGCCCGAGCGGTATCGGCCGGTGCTGCCGGTGGTCAAGGCCGCCGCGGCGCTCGGACTGCTCAGCGTGCGGTGGTTTCCCGGGCTGGCGCGGCTGACGACCCTGATGCTGACGGTCTACTTCGTGCTTGCCGCCGGCTCGCATGTGCGCGCCCGGGACTGGAGCCCGGGGCTGGTTGCCTCCACGGGGTTTCTGGCCCTGTTCGCCACGCTGACCGCGCGCGGACCGGCGGTGCAGTGAGGGCCGGACCGGCCCGTCAACTCACCGCCTCCGGCGAGGCCGGCGTCTCGGTCTCGGGATTGGTCTCGGCCTCGGAATCGGTCCCGGAATCGGTCTCGGAATCGGAATCGGAATCGGTGGACCGTCCCGCGGCGTCGCCCCGTGTGGTCCGCCGGTGCTTGCGCACCTCGTAGACGAGGCCGGCCACGCCGACCGATGCGGTGGTCAGCGAGACCAGGAACAGCGCCGGGCTGATATTTCCGGTCAGCGCGTCCCCGAGGACGACGACCGCGGCGGTTCCCGGGATCAAACCGACGAAGGTGGCCAGGGCGTAGGGCAGCATGCGCACCGCCGAGGCCCCGGCCGCGTAGTTGAGCACCGAGAAGGGAACCGCCGGGATCAGCCGCAGAGACACCACGGCCGGCCATCCCCGCCGCCCCAGCTGGGTGTCCAGCGCCTCGATCCGCGGGTGGCTGACCAACCGATTGAGTTGCCAGCCGAAGGCGCGCACCAGCACGACGGCCAGGATCGCGCTGATGGTGCTGGCCGCCACGGCGAGTACCACCCCGAGGGCCGGGCCGAAGAGCAGTCCGGCGGCGAGCGTGAACGCGGTGCGGGGGAAGGGGAAGATCGTGACCAGGATGTGGGTGGCCAGGAACGCCAGGGGAAACCAGGGACCCACGGAGGTGGCCCAGTCGCGCAGCTGCAGGGCCGTGGGCAGCGGAACGAGCAGCGCCACTGCGACGAGAATCACAACGGCGAACCCGGTGAGCACGATCCGGCGCCGGGGCACCTGACGCGCGGTGGCCAGGATTGCCGCTCGGGTCTTCTGTACCCCGCGTGTCAACCTGCTCACCGTCCTGGCCACGGAAAACAAGCCTACGGCCTGGCGCGGCACATCTCGGTGTCCGTGCCGCGTTTCCGGGCCGGCCGGCGCCGACGGGCGGGTCCTCGCCGGTGATGGGCATCATCTAGCCTGTTGGACACGTGGCAGACCACATGCCCTACTGGTCCGCGGTCGGCCGCCCTGCGCGATAACAGGAGCTCCCAGTGTCCTCAGAGGCCTCAGTTGTACCCGACGAGCCGGCCGATCTGGCCGACGGCCGTACACGGTGGCGCCAGGCCGTCGCCGCGGTACTGACCAAGGGCGGTCGGCGCGATCCCGGCGATCTGCCCGAGGAGCCCGAGCGCCTCCTGGACACCCCCACCTACGAAGAGTTCGCGGTGCGCCCGCTGTACACCGCGCTGGATGCGCGGCCGGAACCGGCGTTGCCCGGGCACTGGCCGTTCGTCCGCGGCGGTGCCCTCGGCGGCGCCGGTCGCGACGTGCTCTCCGGATGGAAGGTGCTCGAAGCGTTCCCGGCTCCCGGCACGGGAGTCACCGACGGCAACGCGGCGGTACTGGCCGCGCTGTCCGACGGCGTGAGCGGACTGGTACTGAAGGCCGGCGACGGCGCGGTGGCGCCCGGTCAGCTGGACCGGCTGCTGGAAGGTGTGCTGCTGGACCTGGTCCCCGTCGTCCTCGAGGTGTCCGGCGGAGCCGATGAGTTCACCGCCGCGGTCGAGGCGATCCTGGCCCTGCTCGGCGGGCTGGGGCCGGACCAGCGCGCCGCGCTCTCGGTGGACCTGGGTGCCGACCCGCTGACGGCCGCGCTGGCGGACCGGCGGACCCCGTCGGTGGCCGAGGCGGTGTCCGTCGCGTCGCGCCTGCTCGACTACGGCGGCGGCGTGCGTACGTTCACCGTTGACGGTCCCACCCTGCATGACCGCGGGGCGAGCGCCTCCTGGGAGCTCGCCGGTGTCGTGGCGGCCGGGGTCGAGTACGTGCGGGCGCTGACCGCTGCCGGGGTGGCGACGGAGGCGGCGCTGCGCCAGATCAGTTTCCGGCTGGCCGCCGACGACGACCAGTTCCGCACGCTCGCGAAGGTCCGTGCCGTACGGCAGCTGTGGGCGCGGGTCGCCGAGGTCGCCGGCGCGCCCGATGCCGGTGCCACGACGGTGCACGCCGTCAGCTCGCTGGCCATGATGACCCAACGGGATCCATGGGTGAACATGCTGCGGTGCACTCTGGCGGCGTTCGGGGCCGGCGTGGGCGGCGCCGACACCATGCTGGTCCACCCGTTCGACGTCGCCATTCCCGGCGGGGCTCCCGGGGTGAGCGCCGGTTTCGCGCGGCGCATCGCGCGCAACACCCAACTGCTGCTTCTCGAGGAGTCGCACCTGGGCCGGGTGTTCGATCCCGCGGGCGGATCCTGGTTCGTCGAGGACCTCACCGAGCAGCTGGCCGAGCAGGCGTGGAAGCACTTCCAGGGCATCGAATCCCGCGGCGGCTTCGCCGAGGCGGCCGATTACGTCACCACCCGGATCGCCGAGATCGACGCCCGCAGAAGCGAGGACATCGCACACCGGCGCACCGCCGTCACCGGGGTCAACGAGTTCCCCGATCTGACCGAGAAACCGCTGCCGGACACCGCTGCGGCGCCGGGCGTGCACCGCTATGCGGCGGCGTTCGAGGCGCTGCGTGATCGCTCCGACGCCTATCTCGCGGCGCACGGCGAGCGGCCCAAGGTGCTGCTGCTGCCCCTCGGGCCGTTGGCGGAGAACAACATCCGATCGACGTTCGCGACCAATCTGCTGGCCTCCGGCGGGGTCGAGGCCGTCAACCCCGGCACCGTGGACGCGGGCTCGGTGGCTTCGGCGCTGGAGGCGGCGGGGTCGCCGGTGGCGGCGGTGATCTGCGGCACCGACGCCCGCTACGGTACCGAGGCGGCCGCCGTGGTCGAGGCCGCCCGCAAGGCGGGGGTCCGGCACGTCTACCTCGCCGGCCCCGAGAAGGCCCTCGGCGACGGCGAACCCCGGCCCGATGACTACCTCACGGCGAAAATCGATGCGGTCGAAGCGCTTTCGGCCATGCTCAGCAGATTGGGGGCCTGACTCATGACCGCCTCGACGTCCACGCTCGGCAGCTTCGCCGACGTACCCCTGCACGGGGAGAAGACCGCGGATCCGGTGACCGGTGATGGGGCCGCACGCGTGGTCAGCGCCGCGGCGCAGGCGCAGGGCTACACCGAGGACCAACTGGAGTGGGCCACCCCGGAGGGCATCGACGTCAAGCCGGTCTACGTCGCCGCCGACCGCGACGAGGCGGCCGACGACGGATACCCGCTGAACAGCTTCCCCGGCGAGCCGCCGTTCATCCGCGGGCCGTACCCCACGATGTACGTCAACCAGCCGTGGACCATCCGCCAGTACGCCGGGTTCTCCACGGCAGCCGAGTCCAACGCGTTCTACCGCCGGAACCTGGCCGCGGGTCAGAAGGGTCTGTCGGTGGCGTTCGACCTGGCCACCCACCGTGGGTACGACTCCGACCATCCCCGCGTCGCCGGCGACGTCGGCATGGCGGGCGTGGCCATCGACTCCATCCTCGACATGCGCCAGCTCTTCGACGGCATCGACCTGTCGGCGGTGAGCGTGTCGATGACCATGAACGGCGCGGTGCTGCCGATCCTGGCGCTCTACGTCGTCGCCGCCGAGGAACAGGGGGTACCGCCGGAGAAGCTGGCCGGGACCATCCAGAATGACATCCTCAAGGAGTTCATGGTCCGCAACACCTACATCTACCCGCCGAAGCCCTCCATGCGGATCATCTCCGACATCTTCGGCTACACCAGCGCCAAGATGCCCAAGTTCAACTCGATCTCCATCTCGGGCTATCACATCCAGGAGGCCGGCGCGACGGCCGACCTGGAGCTGGCGTACACGTTGGCCGACGGCGTGGAGTACATCAAGGCCGGGCTCGACGCCGGCCTGGACATCGACAAGTTCGCCCCCCGGCTGTCGTTCTTCTGGGGAATCGGGATGAACTTCTTCATGGAGGTCGCCAAACTGCGTGCGGGCCGGCTGCTGTGGAGCGAACTGGTGGCCGGATTCGGCGCCAAGAACCCGAAATCGCTGTCGCTGCGCACGCATTCGCAGACCTCCGGCTGGTCGCTGACCGCGCAGGACGTGTACAACAACGTCGCCCGCACCTGCATCGAGGCGATGGCCGCGACCCAGGGGCACACCCAGTCGCTGCACACCAACGCCCTGGACGAGGCGTTGGCGCTGCCCACCGACTTCTCGGCGCGCATCGCCCGCAACACCCAGCTGCTGCTGCAGCAGGAATCCGGCACCACCCGCCCGATCGACCCGTGGGGCGGTTCGTACTACGTGGAGTGGCTGACCCACCGGCTGGCGCAGCGCGCCCGCGCGCACCTGGCCGAGGTTGCCGAGAACGGCGGGATGGCCCAGGCCATCGACAACGGGATTCCGAAGCTGCGAATCGAGGAGGCCGCCGCCCGTACCCAGGCGCGCATCGACTCCGGGCAGCAACCGGTGATCGGGGTCAACAAGTACCAGGTCGACGAGGATCAGGAGATCGAGGTCCTCAAGGTCGAGAACAGCCGGGTGCGCGCCGAGCAGCTCGCCAAGCTGGAGAAGCTGCGCGCCGAGCGCGACGAGGCGGCCACCCAGGCGGCCTTGGCCGAACTGACCAGGGCCGCCGGCGCAACCGGTCTGGCCGGTCCCGACGGCCTGGGCAACAACCTGCTGGCGCTGGCCATCGACGCCGCCCGCGCCAGCGCGACCGTGGGCGAGATCTCCGACGCGCTGGAGAAGGTCTACGGACGTCACCAGGCCGAGATCCGCACCATCTCCGGCGTCTACCGCGACGAGGTGGGCAGGGGGCGCAACGTGGCGAACGTCTCGGCGGCAACGGAATTGGTGGAGCGCTTCGCCGAGGCGGACGGACGCCGGCCGCGCATCCTGGTCGCCAAGATGGGGCAGGACGGCCACGACCGCGGCCAGAAGGTGATCGCCACCGCATTCGCCGACATCGGGTTCGACGTCGATGTGGGCTCGCTGTTCTCCACACCGGAGGAGGTCGCGCGCCAGGCCGCCGACAACGACGTGCACGTCGTGGGCGTGTCGTCACTGGCCGCCGGACACCTGACGCTGGTGCCCGCGCTGCGCGATGCACTGGCCGAGGTCGGCCGCCCGGACATCATGGTGGTCGTCGGCGGGGTGATCCCGCCCGGTGACTTCGACGAGCTCTATGCCGCCGGTGCCACGGCGATCTTCCCCCCGGGGACGGTGATCGCCGACGCCGCGGTCGGCCTGCTGCACAAGCTGGGCGACCGGTTGGGCTATGACCTGAGTTGACGGCGACCTGAGTTGATGGCGGTACCCCCCACGGCGTCTGCGACCGAGCTCGCCGACGCGATCCGTTCCGGCGACCGCTCGGCCCTGGCCCGGGCGATCACGCTGGTCGAGTCGACCCGCGCCGACCATCGCCGACGGGCCCAGGATCTGCTCCTGGAGCTGATGCCCGATGCCGGATCGGCGATGCACGTGGGCATCACCGGTGTGCCCGGGGTGGGCAAATCGACGGCCATCGAGGCACTGGGGATGCACCTGATCGAGCAGGGTCACCGGGTGGCGGTGGTCGCCGTCGACCCGTCCTCGACGCGCACCGGCGGTTCGATCCTGGGCGACAAGACCCGGATGTCGCGCCTGGCCGCCGATCCCGACGCCTACATCCGCCCCTCGCCGACCTCGGGCACCCTGGGCGGGGTGGCCAAGGCGACTCGGGAGACGATCGTCCTGCTGGAGGCCGCCGGCTACGACGTCATTCTCGTCGAGACGGTGGGGGTGGGGCAGTCCGAGGTGACGGTGGCCAACATGGTGGACACCTTCGTGTTCCTGACGCTGGCCCGCACCGGCGACCAGCTGCAGGGCATCAAGAAGGGGGTGCTGGAACTCGCCGACGTCGTGGTGGTCAACAAGGCCGACGGATCGCACGCGGTCGAGGCCCAGAAGGCCGCCCGCGAGCTCGGCGCCGCGATCCGGCTGCTCTATCCGCGTGAAACTCTTTGGCGCCCACCGGTGCTGACCATGAGCGCCCTGGAAGGCAACGGGCTCTCCGAGCTGTGGGACACGGTGCTCAGGCACCGGCAGGTCCTCACCGAGGCCGGCGAGTTCGAGGCGCGCAGGCGAACTCAGCAGGTGGACTGGATGTGGTCGATGGTGCGCGACACGGTGTTGGACAGGGTGCTGAGCAACGCCGAGGTCAAGAGCATCCGTGCCGGGGTCGAAGAGCAGGTTCGGGAGGGCGAGCTCACCCCGGCGCTGGCCGCTCAGCGCATCCTGGACGCGGCCGGCGGACAGGGCGGCTCCGACCCCGCCGTCTAACGGATCGGTAACACTGTGTGAGTTAGCTCACGCAACGTAGTAACTTTAGTTATGTGAGCAAAGCAACTGCCGGTGAGCGCGGCGCGGCGCTCCCGGCCGGGGTAGCCGGAGCGGCCGACCCCAACTTCGCGTGGGCGGTACGCAACTTCGCGGCGATGTTCCCGCACCGCCGGCTCGGCGGCGGCGCCCTGGCGGTGTATCTCGACGGGCAGCCCGTGGTCGACGTGTGGACCGGGTGGTCGGATCGCCGGGGCCGGGTGCGGTGGTCGGCGGACACCGGCGCGATGGTGTTCTCCGCGACCAAGGGGGTCGCCGCGACGGTGATCCACCGGTTGGCCGACCGCGGGCTCATCGACTACGACGCGCCGGTGGCCGAGTACTGGCGCGACTTCGGCGCCAACGGCAAGGCGCGGATCACGGTGCGCGAGATGATGCGGCACCGCGCCGGGCTCGCGCATCTGAACGGGGTCACCAAGGCCGAACTGCTCGATCACCTGGCGATGGAGGAGCGGATGGCCGCCGCCCCCGTATCGCGGCTGCTCGGCAAGCCGGCCTATCACGCGCTGACCTTCGGATGGCTGCTGTCCGGGCTGGCCCGATCGGTGACCGGCAAGGGGATGCGCACCCTGATCCGCGAGGAGGTGGCCGCCCCACTGGACACCGACGGCCTGCATCTGGGCCGGCCGCCCGGCTCGGCGCCGACGCGGGCGGCGCAGATCATCCATCCGCAGCTCAACCTCCCCAACCCGTTGTTCAACCTGCTGGCGCCGCGCGCCGCCCGCACCCCGCTGACCGCCGGGTTCGGTGCGCTGTACTTCCCGGGCATGAAGGCCGTCGTCCAGGGCAACGTCCCGCTGCTGGACTCCGAGATCCCGGCGGCCAACGGGGTCGCGACCGCGCGGGGTCTGGCGCGGATGTACGGGGCGTTGGCCAACGGCGGGGAGGTCGACGGTGTCCGCTTCCTGTCCCGCGAGCTGACCGCCGGTCTGGTCGGGCGGCGCAGCCTGATACCGGACCGTTCGGTGCTCATGCCGATGGCCTTCCACCTGGGCTATCACGCTCTGCCGCTGGGATCGATCCTGCCCGGGTTCGGCCACGTCGGCCTGGGCGGCTCGGTCGGCTGGGCCGACCCGGCGTCGGGGCTGTCGTTCGGCTTCGTGCACAACCGGTTGCTGACCCCGTTCGTGATGACCGACCAGGCCGGCTTCGTCGGGACCGCGGCCCTGGTCCGCCGGGGGGCGGCCGCCGCCCGCGCCCACGGGTACCGGCCCGTCGTCGAGTCCGGGGCGCGGTTCTACGAACCGCGGTCGGCGGCCGGATAGCCCTGCCCGGTAACCTGCCGGTCACGCGATATTCTGTGCGGCGTGTCCGAGACCGCTTCCGAGACCGCTTCCGAGACCGCTTCCGAGACCACCTCAGAGACCGCACCCAAGCTGTACATCTTCCCGCACGCCGGGGGAGCGCCCAGCTATTACGTCCCCTTCGCCAAGACGTTCACCACCGGCGTCAAGCGGGTGGCGGTGCAATACCCCGGTCGCAAAGGTTCGCACGACGTCGGAGCCTTCACCAGCATCGACGAGCTGGCCGATGGGGTGTTCGCGAAGCTCGAGCCGGTGACCGGCCCCGACGACAGGGTGGCACTGTTCGGCCACAGTATGGGCGGCATGGTGGCCTTCGAGGTGGCGCGGCGCTTCCAGGACGTGGGCAAGCCGGTGGTGGCTCTGTTCGTGTCGGCCGTGGCCGCCCCCGGGCGGGTCGGCTACGAGTACATCCCCGAGTCCGACCGTGGCCTGCTCGATGCGGTGTCCACCATGACCGGGGCCAATCCCGAGTTCCTGGAGAACGAGGAGTTCGCCGCAAAGATCCTGCCCACGTTGCGCGGTTTCAAGGCGATCAGCAGTTACGACTGCCCTCCGGAGGCCACCGTGAGCTGCCCGATCTTTGCGTTTTATGGCGACGACGACGAGGTCGCGACGACGGAGAAGGTGGCGCCGTGGGCCGACCGGACCACCGCGGAGTTCCGCATGCGGGAGTTTTCCGGCCACCACTTCTACGTCAATGATCACCTGCCCGAGCTGGTCTCCGAGATCGAGGGGCCGATCTGGGCCAGTTGCCGCGGGTGAGCCCGGGGCGGGGGCTGCGGGCGCGGCGGCAATTTGACTTTCAGCCGTGGAAGATGCTGGCATACCTGGTGGGCAAACGGGTATGCCAGAACCGATTTTT
>NZ_NVQF01000102.1 GCF_002592005.1 Mycolicibacterium palauense
GGGGCCGGGGCGGGGCCGGGGGCCGGTCCGAGCGGCACGGTGCGCGAATTGAGCGGCCCCTCCCCGATGGGCACCGGTGTGCCGGACACCGTCGGTGCCGGCTGGCCCGGCTCCGCGGCGATCGGCAGGCCCGGGGCCGGGGGGCCGGCGTCCGGGTTCGGCGGCGACGTCAGAACACCCTGGGGTGGGCCGTAGTTGGGGCCGTAGGGGTTGTCGCCGAACGGCCCGGTGGTCAGGGCCGCACACGGCAGCGGGTTGCCCGGCGAGGGGATGCCGTCCGCCGGCGGGGTGTAGGAGCACGGCGAACCGGGCGGCACCGCCGGACCCGGATGGTCCGGCGTGCCCTCCAGCACCCGCGGTGCCGGCGGCGGGGCGCCGTTGGGCTGGCGCTGCCCGTTGGGGTCGGGGAACTGGAACGCCGGCAACCCCGCGTTGCGCCAGAACTCCTGCGGGTCGATCCCGCGCTTCTTGAACGCCGCGTCGATGAACGGCTGCACCGCCTGCCCGGGCAGCAGGTTGACGATGAGCACCTTGAAGTACGGCCCGGAGCCCAGTGCCTCGGCCAGCGAGGCGGTGAACTTGCTCAGCGTGGTCAGCACGTCGGCGAGGTCGAACTTGTGCTTCTCCAGCAGCGAGCTGACCACCCGCAGCTGCTCGAGGACGTGGTTGAGATTCGGGTTGTCGTTGACCAGCCCCTGGAACTGCCGGGAGACCGCCGAGACGTTCTCCAGCAGATAGTCGATCGCCGCGCCGCGGGCGTTGACCGCGGCCAACAGGGTCTGGGCGTTGACGAAGAGCTGGTTGATCTGCTCACTGCGGTTGCCGAGCACGCTGGCGACCTTGTTCGCGTTGGCCAGCAGCTGCTTGAACTGCTCGTCGCGCTTGCCGATGGTGTCGGAGAACCGGGCCACCCCGTCCAGGGCGGCCGACAGGTGCGGATAGGTCTGGTCGATGGTCTCCGACAGCACGTTCAGGGAGCGCTTGACGGTGCTGATGTCCCAGCCCGCGGCGGCCTTGGTGACGTCGAAGAACGCGTCGTAGATCTGGTACGGCGTGGTGCTCTGCCCGATCGGCAGGGTTCCGTTGGCCCGCAGATCCTGCCGGCCGCGCGGCTGGATCTCCAGAACCTTCTTGCCCAGGATGGTGTCGGTCCGGATCGCCAGCCGGCTGTCGGTGCCGATCTCGTTGCCGCCCAGCGAGAATCCCATCCGCACATGGTCGCCCTCGATGGCCAGCGACCGGATCACGCCGACGTCCTTACCCGAGATCCGCACCTTGTCCCCGGGGTTGATGCCGCCGGAGTCCTTGAACAGCCCGTAGTAGGTCGGCGAGGCGAACAGCATCGGGACGCTGGCGAAGCTCTGGCCCACCCCGACGACGAGGACCAGGATCAGAATGCCGAGGACGCCGTTGTGGATCCGGTTCGGCCCTTCCAGCGTTCTCATTGCGGCGTGCACCTGCCCGTCGGCTGGGAGAAGACCTTGACCGTGCGCACCGGGCCGCCGGGCTGCAGACCGTTGAGTTTCAGCGTCAGGTCGCAGAGGTAGAAGTTGAAGAAGTCGCCGTAGATCCCGCCGGCGCGGCCGATGAGCTTCAGCGCGGAGGGCAGCTGGGTCAGCACGTCGTCGACCTCGTCCTGGCGGTCGACCAGGGGCTTCTGGATGGTCTCCAGATGCCCGACGGTGTCCTTGAGCACGGGGCGGTTGTCGGCCAGCAGGTCGCCCAGTGTGCCCGCGGCATTGCTGATGTTGGCGGTGGCGTCGGCGATCTCGCCGGACCGATCCTTGAGCCCGGTGATCAGCACCTCGAAGTTGTTGACCGTGTCGTCGAACTGCTTCTGGTGCTTGACCGTGGTGGCCAGCACGGTGTTGAGGTTGTCGATCACCTCGCCGATGGCCTGGTCACGGTCCGCCAGCGCGGCGGTCAGCGAGGCGGTCTGATCCAGGATGTCGTTGATGGTGCCGCCCTGCCCCTGGAACACGGTGATGATCGAGGAGGCGATGGCGTTGACCTTCTCCGGATCCAGGGCGCGGAAAAGCGGCTTGAACCCGCCGATCAGCGCGTCGAGGTCCAGCGCGGGCTGGGTCCGCGACAACGGGATGAGCCCGCCGGGCGGCAGGATCCGGTCGGACCCCTCACCCTGGCCCCGCTTGAGTTCGAGGTAGCGGTTGCCGATCAGATCCTGATAGCGGATCTCGGCGGTGCTGGACTGGTACAGCGGCAGGGACCGGTCGACGTTGAAGTGCACGCGCACCCGCTGGCCCCCGTCGACCAGTTCCACTTCGGAGACCTTGCCGACCTCGACGCCGGAGGCGCGGACGAACTGGCCCGACCGCAGGCCGCTCGCGTTGCTGAACTCCGCACTGTAGGAGCTGGTGCGGTCGAACCGGATCTGGCCGAAGACGATGATGATGATCCCGGTGAACACCAGCAGCACCAGCGAGAAGGCGCCGAGTTTGAGGACTGTTCCGGTGATTTTCATGGGTTGATCGTGTTCTCCCCGCCCTGCCGGCCCCAGACGTACTCGGTCAGGATCGGCTGGCCCAGCTCCCAGTGGTTGTACGGGGCGATGGAGGCTCCGGTGTCCATCACCAGGTAGGGCGCCGGCCACAGGTCACGGGTGAGCGGCTGCCAACAGCCCGGCGCACCGCCGGGCCCGCCCTTGGCGTTCACCCGCGGCAGGTTGTCCGGGTAGACGTAGGGATTCTCGGTACCCAGGAACGTGGTGTTGGTGTCCAGCGAATAACCGTTGCCGCCAAGGGAAGCCGCCACCTTCGGCGCCACCTCGGCGAAGTTGCGGACCGTGCAGAACAACTCCGGGCTGTACTCGTCGAGGGTCGCCGCGGTGGTCACCAGGTCCGCGGCCCCGCGGACCAGATACGGGCCGCCGCGCTCGAAGACGTCGCCGGCGGTGTTGCCGAATCCGACGGCGGCCAGCAGGGCGGCATCCAGGTCGCCGCGCCGGGCGTTGAGCGTGCGGGCCGTGGTCACCGCGCTGTCCAGCGAGTCGAACAGATCCGGCGCCGCCGACGAGTACACCTCGCTCAGATCCGCCAGACCCCGCAGGTCCCGGCGCACCTGCGGCATCCGCGGGTTGACGTCGTCGAGGATGGCGTTGCCGTTGACCAGCGACTGGCCGAATTTCTCTCCCAGGCCGGTCAGCGCCTCCGCGGTCGCCGAGAGGGTGAGGTTCAGCTTCACCGGGTCGACCTTCTCCGAGATCGACGTGATGGTCTCGAACAACGTGTTGAACTCGGTGGTGACGCCCTTGACCTGGATGACCTCACCCGCGCTCACCCGCGCCGCAACGGGGTTGTCCGGCGAGGTGAACGAGACGTACTTGTTGCCGAAGACGGTGGTGGCCGCGATCTCGGCATTGACGTTCGCCGGGATGAGGTCGACGTATTTGGGGGTGATGTCCAGGCGCAGCTGCGCGATCGTCGTCCCGTCGCGCTCCAGCGGTTCGACGGCGGCCACCCGGCCGATCTGGACACCGTTGAACGTGACCTTGGAGCCGGGGTCCATCACCAGCCCGGCGCGTTTGCTCTCCAGGATCAGCGGGGTCGTCGCGGTGAACCCGCCGCGGAACTGGATCCACACCGCCACCAGCACCACCACGCTCAACAACAGCAGCACCAGGCCGGCCACCTTGTAGGGCGGGATACGGGTCGAGTTCTGCGGGGCCCTGACCTGCTCCATGTTCGTCATGGCGCTACACCGTCAGGTTGAAGTTCGGGTCGACCCCGTAGAGGGCCAACGAGGCGAACAGGACGACACACACGATGGCCACCAGCGAGGTCCGCATCGACTTGCCCACCGCCTCGCCGACGCCCACGGCGCCGCCGCTGGCGAAGTAGCCGAAGTAACAGTGGTTGAGCATGACGATCACCGACATGATGATGACCTCGATGAACGAGTACATCACGTCGTCGACCCGCAGGAACGTGTTGAAGTAGTGGTCGTAGGTGCCCGTGGACTGGTTGTAGAAGACCGTGGTCACCATCTGCGCGGAGAAGAAGGACAGCAGGATCGCCATGGCGTACAGCGGGATGATCACCACGGCCCCGGCGAGCAGGCGCGTCGACACCAGGTAGGACACCGACTTGATGCCCATGACCTCCAGCGCGTCGATCTCCTCGCTGATCCGCATGGCCCCCAGCTCGGCGGTGGCACCGGCCCCGACCGTGGCCGCCAGCGCCTGCCCGGTGACGATCGGTGCGACCACACGCACGTTGGCCAGGGCGGCGAAGAAGCCCGTGAAGGCCTCCACCCCGATGTTGCCCAGCGAGGCGAAACCCTGGATGGCGATCAGGGAGCCCGCGCTCAGGGTCACGAAGCCGATGATGGCCACGGTGCCCCCGATGACAGCCATGGCTCCGGTGCCCATGCCGATCTCGGCGATCAGGCGCAGCACTTCGCGCCGGTAGAAGCGCAGCGCGTGCGGTATGGAGCCGATCGCGGTGACCACGAACCACGCGACATGGCCCAGCATGTCCAGGAATCGCGCCGGCGCGCCGACCACCCGGGTGACGTCGGTGTAGGCCCGGGGAAACCGGCTGCGGAGGACCTGTGTCGCGGTCATGCCGGAAACCCGCCCATCTCGGTGCCCACCTCAGTGCCCATGTCGGTGCCCACCTCAGTGCCCCGTCCCGAACCGGACGCCGATGGTGGTCAAGACGACGTTGACGGCGAACAGGGCCACCACGCACAGCACGAGCGTCTCGTTGACCGCGGTACCGACCCCCTTGGCGCCGCCGGAGACGGTCAGCCCCCGGTAGCAGCCGACCAGCCCGGCGATCAGACCGAAGGTCAGCGCCTTCACGATCGAGATGATGACCTCGGGCAGCCCGGTGATCAGGGTCAGTGTGGAGACGTAGGCCCCGGCGTTCACGTTCTGGATGTAGACACCGAAGATGAATCCGCCGACCAGCCCGATGGTGATCACCGCACCGTTGAGCAGGAAGGCCACGAAGGTCGAGGCGACGACCCTGGGCAGCACCAGCCGGCGGATGGGGTCGATGCCCAGCACCTCCAGGGCGTCGATCTCCTCGCGGATGGTCCGCGCGCCCAGGTCCGCACAGATCGCGGTGGACCCGGCCCCGGCCACCACGAGCACCGTCACCAGCGGCCCCAGCTGGGTGACCGCACCCAGCGCCGCGCCGGCACCGGAGACGTCGGCGGCACCGAACTCGGCCAGCAGGATGTTGAGGGTGAAGATGATGAGCACCGTCAACGGGATCGAGACCGCCAGCGTGGGCAGGAATGCGACCCGCATCAGGAACCAGCTCTGCAGGATGAACTCGCGCCACTCGAAGGGCCTCAGCACGGCCTTACCGGTGAGCACGCACATCCGGAAGAAACCGCCGACGAGCTCCAGCGGTGTGCGGAGCTGATCGGCCACCCAGCCGGTGAGGCCACCCGTCGACGCGGTCACGCGACGACCCGCGGGTGGACCGCCCGTGCAGCAACATGCAAGGGGACCTGCACGGGGCCGCGCACTGGATCGCGCAACGGCGAGACGATTTGCACGTCCCCTCCTTCGCCCGACCCGAAGTCCGTGACAGCCGCGTTCCTACTCCTGAGTAGTAAGGCGGACCACAGGAATGTACCCGATGACCCTCCGGCCCTGCACAGCATCCGTGCGATTAACCTTCCCGCCACTGCCCCGCAAATTTAGCGCTGCCGTCAATCATTCGCCCGGCGCCAACAAAAGCCTTTCCACGCAGCGGTTTTACCGGGGAGAATGCCCCTCTCCCGGCGCAGAAAAACGAGTCCGCAATTCGGTCTTGAGCACTTTGCCAGACGGATTACGCGGGAGAGCCTCGACGATCTCCAGCGCCTTGGGCCGCTTGTAGCGGGCCAACCGGTCGTCGAGGAACTCCTCGAGGTCCTCCAGGCTCAGAGACGACGCGGAGACGGCAACCACAGCAACGGGGACCTCGCCCCAGCGGGGGTCGGGCCGGCCGATGACGGCGGCCTCCACGATGGCCGGATGCGCGGCCAGCACGTTCTCCACCTCGGCGCAGTAGATGTTCTCGCCCCCGGAGATGATCATGTCCTTCTTGCGGTCGACGACCCACACGTAGCCCTCGGAGTCCGCCCGCACCAGGTCCCCGGAGTGGAACCAGCCCCCGTCGAACGCCTCGGCGGTGGCCAGCGGGTTGTTCCAGTAGCCGGCCATCAGCGTCGGCGCGCGATAGACGATCTCGCCGACTTCGCCGACGGGCACGTCGTTCATGTTCTCGTCGACGATGCGCGCCGAGACCGTGGGAATCACCTTGCCCACCGACCCGAGCTTGCGGATCGCGTCCTCCCCCAACAACATGCAGGTCACCGGCGACATCTCGGTCTGGCCGAAGGCCGCCAGGATCTTGCTGTCCGGGAAGATCTCCGACATCTGGCGCAGCAGCGTGTCCGATGCCGGCGCGGCACCCCACGACAGCGTGCGCAGCCGCAGGCTCCGGGGCTTGGCCTGCTGTGCGGCGCAGACCGCCTGCCACTGGGCCGGAACCAGGAACACCCCGGTGACCTTCTCCGCCTCCAGCACGTCGAGCAGCTGGTCGGGGTCGAAGGCGCCCAGCGGGTGGATGACGGTGGGCACGCCGAGGGTCAGACCCACGAGCAGGTTGCCGATCCCGGCGATGTGGAACAGCGGCACCCCGATGAATCCCACGTCGTTGTTGATGTCGGCGCCGCCCGTGTAGAGCATCGTCATCGTCTGCCCGGTGAGGTTGGTGTGCGTCAGCACCGCCCCCTTGGGCCGGCCCGTCGTGCCCGAGGTGTACATGATCAGCGCCGGGCTGTCGTTGGGAACGTCGGCGACCGGATGCGGATCGGCCTCCTGGGCCAGGAACTCCTCGTAGCCCAGCGTGCCGTCGTCGGAGGGAGACCCGGCGACCACGATGGTCTGCGCCAGCGGCGCCAACTCGCGCACGGCCGTGGCCACCTGGGCCAGGACCGTCTCGGTGATGATGACCCGCGACTCGCAGTCCTCCACCAGGAACGCCAGCTCGTGGGAGGTCAGGCGGAAGTTGACCGGGACCGCGATCGCACCCAGCTGGTTGGCCGCCAGCATCGCTTCGAGGAATTCGGGCCGGTTCAGCATCAGGATCATCACCCGGTCCCCGGCGCCGATCCCGTTCTTGGCCAACGCGTCGGCCAGCGCGGTGACACGCCGGTCGAGCTCACCCCAGGTGGTGGTCTTGCCCATGAACCGCAGCGCGGTGGCGCCGGGCTGCATCAGGGCGTGCCGTGCGAGCTGGGTGTTCCAGTTCTGGCGACGGGACAGATAGGGCTGCTCGGCGGTCCCGGTGTGTCCGGTCTCGGTGTTCGTTGCGGTACCCGTTGCGGTGCTCAGCTGTGCGGTCAACGACAATCCCCTCTCGTTGCAGAACTTGCGAGGATCTTACATTTGATCAAACATGTTGTTGCGCCGGTCACAGTATGGGCGCCACGATCAGGCAAGACAAGACCAACCGACCACCGGGGGATCACGTGAAGGCACCGGTTCGGGCACGGACGCAGCGCGGCGCCACCAAGGGCGTCCGGCGGGCTCAACTCTCCGAGGAGGTGGCCAGCCACCTGCGCGGCGCCATCATGACCGGGCGGCTCCGGCCGGGCACATTCATCCGCCTCGACGACACCGCGGCCGAGTTGGGCGTGAGCATCACCCCGGTGCGCGAGGCGCTGCTGACGCTGCGCGGCGAAGGGATGGTCGACCTCGAGCCGCACCGCGGGCACGTCGTGCTCCCGTTGAGCCGCACCGACGTGCAGGACATCTTCTGGCTGCAGTCCACGATCGCCAAGGAGCTGGCCGCCTCGGCCTGCGCCCGGATGACCGACGAGGAGATCGACGAGCTGGAGCGGCTGGGCGACGAACTCGCCGATGCCGTGGCCGCCGCCGACGCGACCGCCATCACCGCCACCGAGTTCGAGTTCCACCGGGCGTTCAACCACGCCGCCGACCGGCTCAAGCTGGCCTGGTTCCTGCTGCACGCAACGCGCTACACGCCGCATCTGCTCTACGCCACCGACCCGGGCTGGGGCGCCGACGCCGTGGAGAACCACCGCCTGTTGATCGCGGCGCTGCGCGCCCGCGACACCGCCGAGGTGGTCCGGCTGACCGAATGGCAGTTCACCGACGGGGCCCGCCGACTCACCGAGGTGCTCGAGGACAGCGGCCTGTGGGAGACCCCCGCTCCGGAGCCGGGTCGATCAGGCGCCCAGTGACTCCGCGCGGGCCTTGAGGTTGTTGGCCAGGTGCTCCAGGGCGTCGTTGACGACCTTCTTCACCATCATCTGAGGCACGGCCATCGTCGTTTCGACGTCCATGTCGACGGTGAGCAGCGAGGTGGGCCCCATCGCCACCACCGAGAACACCTGATGCTGCTTGGAGAAGTGTTCGCCCTGCTGCATGACGGTCTGGATCTGGTTGGGCCCCGGGTAGTAGACGGCCTGGATGTAGGTGCCGTCCATGCCCTGCACGGAGGTGTCCAGGCGCAGCTGGCTGGGCCGTCCGTCGTCGTAGCGGGCCAGGATCCAGGCGCCCTTGACCTCTTCGTTCCACTGCGGGTAGGCCTCGAAGTCGGCGACGATCCTCATGATCGCCTCCGCGTCGGCGTTGACCTCGACGGTCTTGCTCACGATCGGCATTCGGTGATCCTAAGAGGGGCGGTCCGGATGCGGGCGTCCGCCCTGCCGTACCCCAGGCCCACTACCCAGGCCCCACTACCCAGGCCCTATGCCCCCGCCGCCGTCGACTCGCCCAGCGGCGAGTGCGCGCGTACGGCCTCGTCCCGGATCAGGCCGCGCAGCAGCGCGGTGCTGAACTCCGCGGCGATCTCCTGGGCGCTGCGCCGGCCGTGCGGGCGCAACCACCGGTAGGCCCCCAGCGTCATACCGATGTAGCCCAGCGCGAGCACGTGCGAGTCGCATTCGTAGAACTCGCCACTGGCGATACCGCGGTCGATCAGCCCGTGCACGTGCTCGTAGACCTGGGTCTCCTTCTCCCGGACCTCGGCGACCTGCTCCGTGGTGAACCACTCGTTGATGTAGGGCTCTTCCTGGAAGTAGACCGCCGCGCCCTCCGGGTTCTCCGCGATCTGCTCCAACAGGCGCACCGTGTACTGGTAGAGCGCCTCGCGCGCGGTCCAGGACGGATCGTCGTGCACGGCGGCCAGGGTGCGCTCGGCGGCGCGCTGGTAGATGTCGAACAGAATCAGCGACTTGCTGGCGTAGTAGTGGTACACGGTCGCCTTGTTCAAGCCCACCACATCGGCCACGTCGTCCATCCGGGTCCCGTGATAGCCGCGCGCGGCGAACAGCTTGGTGGCCACGGCCAGGAGCTCCTCGCGGCGGGTCAACCCGTTCTCAGACGCCATTGTTTACTCTCTGCTTGCGGGGCCGTCGCAACACCGTCGCGGCGGCCGATCAATCAACTAGTTGGATAGTTTAGGCCCGACCGAACCCGGTGTTGCGCGGCCACCGTCGGGGATAGACTGCCGTGACGGCTGTCATGAGGAGGTGGGGCGGTGGATCCGAACCCGGATTACGACGCAAGCGACGAGATCGAGTACTTCTTCTCCTGGCTGCCCTGGGCCCTGCGCGGGGTCTATCCGCCGCCCGCCTACCCCCCGGTGTAGAGCCACCCCCGCAGGGTGGATCGGGCACCAGTGCACAGCGCCGATCAACACGACGCCGACCAACACAGCGCCGACCAACACAGCGCCGATCAGCACAGCGCCGGCCAGCACGACGCCGGCCGATGCTGGCTCACCGACATGGACGGTGTCCTCGTCCGTGAAGAGCACGCCCTGCCCGGCGCCGCCGACTTCCTGCAGCGCCTGGCCGACAAGGAACGTCCGTTCCTGGTCCTGACCAACAACTCGATCTTCACCCCGCGCGACCTGGCCGCCAGGTTGGCGCGGTCCGGGCTGACGGTCCCCGAGGACCGCATCTGGACCTCCGCCCTGGCCACGGCCACGTTCCTGCACGACCAACTCCCCCGCGGCTCGGCGTACTGCATCGGCGAGGCGGGGCTGACCACCGCCCTGCACGAGGTCGGCTACACCCTGACCGACACCGGACCCGACTTCGTCGTGCTCGGCGAGACGCGGACGTACTCCTTCGAGGCGATCGCCAAGGCGGTGCGGCTGATCGGGGCCGGCGCCCGGTTCATCGCCACCAACCCGGACGTCACGGGCCCCTCCGCCGAGGGCCCGCTGCCCGCGACGGGGTCGGTGGCCGCGATGATCACCAAGGCCACCGGCCGCGACCCCTACTTCGTGGGCAAACCCAACCCGATGATGTTCCGCAGTGCGCTCAACCGCATCGCGGCACACTCGGAGAACACCACCATGATCGGCGACCGGATGGACACCGACGTGGTCGCCGGAATCGAGGCCGGGCTGGACACCATCCTGGTGCTCACCGGCTCGACCTCGGAGGCCGACATCGACAGGTACCCGTTCCGGCCCGGACGGGTGCTGCCGTCGATCGCCGAGGTGGTGGAGCTGGTCTAGAGCGCCTTCTAGAGCGCCTTGAGTTCCTCGATGACCTCGCCCACCGACTTCTTGGCGTCACCGAAGAGCATCGAGGTCTGGTCGGCGAAGAACAGCGGGTTCTCGATCCCGGCGTAGCCCGAACTCATCGACCGCTTGAGCACGATGACGCTCCTGGACTGGTCGACGTTGAGGATCGGCATACCGTGAATCGGTGAACTCGGGTCGTTGCGCGCCGCCGGGTTGGTCACGTCGTTGGCGCCGATGACCAGGGTGACATCCGTGCGGGCGAACTCCCCGTTGATGTCGTCCATCTCCTTCATCGCGTCGTAGGCGACGTCGGCCTCGGCCAGCAGCACGTTCATGTGCCCGGGCATCCGGCCGGCCACCGGGTGGATGGCGTATTTGACCTCCACCCCCTTGCCCTCGAGCAGTTCGGCCATCTCCTTGACCGCGTGCTGGGCCTGCGCCACCGCCAGCCCGTAGCCGGGCACCACGATGACCTGGTTGGCATAGGCCATCTGGATCGCGGCGTCGGCCGCGCTGGTGGCCTTGACGGTGCCCTGCTCCCCGCCCGGCCCTGCGGCCACGTCGGCGCCGCCACCGAACGAGCCGAACACGATGGCGGGGATGGACCGGTTCATCGCCACCGCCATCAGGTTGGTCAGGATCGAACCGGAGGCGCCGACGATCATGCCCGCGACGATCATCGCGGTGTTGTTCAGCGCCAGGCCCGCCGCCGCGGCCGACAGCCCGGTCATCGCGTTGAGCAGGGAGATGACCACCGGCATGTCGGCACCGCCGATGGGAAACACCACGAACAGACCCATGATCCCCGCGGCGACCAGCACCGCGACGATCCACCACACGCTGGTCTGGTTGCCGGGGGCGGAGTTCAGGCCGATGTAGACGGCCACCGCCACCGCGACCAGCAGCAGCACGATGTTGGCGGCCTGGAACAGCTTGGCCGAGCGGACCAGCGTCTTCTCGACGTTCTTGGGGATCGACTCCTGCAGTTTGAGGAACGCCACCAGCGAGCCCCAGAACGACACCGAGCCGACGATCGCGGCGAACAGCGATCCCACCACCAGCGCGACGGTCGGGGTCTGGTCCGGCCGGAAGTGGGAGAAGCCGTCGGTCTCGATGAATTCCGCCCAGGCGATCAGCGCCACGGTGCCGCCACCGACACCGTTGAACAGCGCCACCAGCTGGGGCATCGCGGTCATCTTGGTCTTCTTGGCCGGCGGCACACCCAGCACCACGCCGATCAGCAGACCGGCCGCGATGAGGATCCAGTTGATGGCCGCGGTGTCGCGCACCTTGATCAGGGTGGCCACCACCGCCAGACCCATGCCGGCCGCGGCGATCCAGTTGCCGCGCACCGCCGTCTTCGGGCCGGTCAGCCCGGACAGCCCCAGGATGAACAGGGCGAACGCGACGATGTAGAGCGCGTTGACCCCGTAGTTGATCGTCGCTGCGGTCACTGGTCGGCTCCGGCCTTCGACCCGGCGTTCTCAGGCTTGCGGCCCTTGAACATGCCCAGCATCCGGTCGGTCACCAGGAAGCCGCCGATGACGTTGAGGGTGCCGAAGATCAGCGCGACGAACGCGATGATCCGCACCCCCCAGTTGGCGTCGGCCGGCAGGTTGCCCAGCACGATCAGCGCGCCCAGCACCACGATGCCGTGGATGGCGTTGGTGCCCGACATCAGCGGGGTGTGCAGGGTGTTGGGCACCTTCGAGATGACGGCGAACCCGACGAACCCGGCGAGCACCAGGATCGCGAGGTTGGCCAGCAATTGGTCGTACATGGCTATTCGGCCTCCCGGGTCACACACGAGGCGGCGAGCACCTCGTCGTCAAAGTCGGGCACCAGCGCGCCCTCCTTGATCATCAGTTCCAGCAGCGAGGTCAGGTTCTTCGCGTACAGCTCGCTGGCATGTTCGGGCATGGTGCCCGGCAGGTTCAGCGGCGAGGCGATGGTGACCCCGTGACGCACCACCGTCTGCCCGGGTTCGGTCAGCTCGCAGTTGCCGCCGGTCTCCCCGGCCAGGTCCACCACCACACTGCCGGGTTTCATCCCCTCGACGGCGGCCGCGGTCACCAGCCGCGGCGCCGGCCGCCCCGGCACCAGCGCGGTGGTGATGACCACGTCGAATCCGGTGATCGCCTTCTCCAGCTCCTTCTGCTGGGCCGCGCGCTCGTCGTCGGTCAACTCCCGCGCGTAGCCGCCCTCACCGGCCGCGTCGATACCGAGGTCCAGCCACTGGGCACCGACCGATCGGACCTGATCGGCCACCTCGGGACGCACGTCGTAGCCGGTGGTGCGGCCGCCCAGTCGCTTGGCGGTGGCCAGCGCCTGCAGGCCCGCCACGCCCACGCCCAGCACCAGCACCGTGGCCGGTTTGACGGTGCCGGCCGCCGTGGTCAGCATCGGGAAGAAGCGGGTGGCCTCCGAGGCCGCCAGCAGCACCGCCTTGTAGCCGGCGACGTTGGCCTGTGAACTCAGCGCGTCCATCACCTGGGCGCGCGAGATCCGCGGGATCGCCTCCACCGCGAACGCCTGCACCCCGGCGGCCTTGAGCGCCGGGATCTGCGTGTCGGCGTTGCGCGGGGCCAGGAAGCCGATCAGGGTCTGCCCGCTGTGCAGCCGGGCGACCTCCTCGGCGCTCGGCGGCGCCACCTTGACCACCACGTCGGCCGCCCACGCATCGCCGACGGTGGCTCCCGCCTCGGTGTACAGCTCGTCGGGCAGCAGCGCACGCTCCCCCGCGCCGGCCTCCACCACGACGGACACACCACTTTTGACCAGTGCCGCCACCGCCTTGGGGACCAGCGCGACGCGTCGTTCATCGGCACCGGATTCGGCAACCACACCGACGCTGACCGACCCCGTCTTCGTCTCCCGGCGCGCAGCGCCGGAGTCCACTTCTGTCATGGCGAGTTGAATCTCTATCTGTCGTGTTCTCGGCGTGCTGCGCCCACGGCATCACCCCGCGGATCCCATCGAATGATCAGCACCATAACCGCAAACGGGTTCCCGGACGAAGCCGGACGCTCCGCATCGATACAGTTCAGGGGTCGAAAACTAGGAGATGCAAACGATGGGTGTCGACCGCCTGCTGCCGTCCGATGACGCCGCGGACCTACTCGCGCTGACCTGCGAAATCGCCGACAAGATCCTGGATCCGATCGTCGACGAACACGAGCGCACCGAGCGCTATCCCGAGGGGGTGTTCGCCCAGCTCGGTGCCGCCGGGCTGCTCAGCCTGCCCCAGCCCGAGGAGTGGGGCGGCGGCGGACAGCCCTACGAGGTCTATCTGCAGGTGCTGGAGGAGCTGGCGGCCCGCTGGGCCGCGGTGGCGGTCGCAGTCAGCGTGCACAGCCTGTCCTCGCACCCGCTGCTGAGCTTCGGTACCGCAGAACAGAAGCAGCGCTGGCTTCCGGGCATGCTCTCCGGAGAGCAGATCGGCGCCTACAGCCTGTCGGAGCCGCAGGCCGGCTCCGACGCCGCCGCGCTGCGCTGCGCGGCCACCCCCACCGGCGACGGCTACACCCTCAACGGTTCGAAGGCCTGGATCACCCACGGCGGCGTGGCCGACTTCTACACCCTGTTCGCCCGGACCGGCGAGGGGTCACGGGGGGTGTCGTGCTTCCTGGTGCCCGGGGACCTGCCCGGGCTGTCGTTCGGCAAGCCCGAGGAGAAGATGGGCCTGCACGCCGTCCCGACCACGTCGGCCTTCTACGACCAGGCCCACATCGGGGCCGACCGGCTCATCGGCGGTGAGGGCCAGGGTCTGCCGATCGCCTTCAGCGCGCTGGACTCCGGCAGGCTGGGCATCGCCGCGGTGGCCGTCGGGATCGCGCAGGCCGCGCTCGACGAGGCCGTCCGCTACGCCAACGAACGAACCACGTTCGGCCGCAAGATCATCGACCACCAGGGCCTGGGCTTCCTGCTCGCCGACATGGCCGCGGCGGTCACCTCGGCACGCGCCACCTACCTCGACGCCGCCCGCCGCAAGGACCGCGACCTGCCCTACTCGCAGCAGGCCAGCGTGGCCAAGCTGGTGGCCACCGATGCGGCGATGAAGGTGACCACCGACGCCGTGCAGGTGTTCGGCGGCGCCGGCTACACGCGCGACTACCGGGTCGAACGGTTGATGCGCGAGGCCAAGATCACCCAGATCTTCGAGGGCACGAACCAGATTCAGCGGCTGGTCATCGCGCGCGGGCTCACGACACGTTGAGCTCGCCGTCGGGCCTGGTGCCGGGCACCGATTCGGGCCTGGTGTCGGGCAGTGCGACGACGACCGTCGTACCAGCCCCGGGCTCGGAGGTCAGTTGCACCGAACCGCCCATCGCCTCGATGCCGACCAGCAGCGAGGACAACCCGATGTGCCCGGCGGCCACGCATCCGTCCAGCGCGGCGAGGTCGAAGCCGACGCCGTCGTCGGCGACGCTGAGCAGCACCGTTCCCGCGCCGCGGGAAAGCCGGAGCCGGACATGCCGGGCCCGGGCGTGCTTGCGGGCGTTGGCCAGCAGCTCGCGCGCGGCCCGGTAGAGCAGCTCCTGGCCCGCCGGCCGGCCGACCTCCTCGATCTCGGCGTCGACGACGGGCCCACCGGGCGGGGTGTACCGGCGGGCCAGGTCGGCCACCGCGGCGGTGAGCCCGACCTGGGCCAGCACCTGCGGGTGCAGGGTGGTCACCGTGGCGCGCAACGCGGTTACGCTCTCCCGCAGGGCGTTGTCGACGCGCTGCAGCGCCGCCTGGCCGGGCTGCTCGCGCAGCTCCTCCAGATCCAGCCGGGCGGCGAGCAGGTTCTGCAACGGGCCGTCGTGCAGTTGCTCGGCGACCTGCCGGTTGTAGCGGTCCTCGGCATTCATCACCTCGGAGACCAGCGTGCGCCGCACATCGACCAGGGCCCGAACCCGGCGCGCGCGGCGGGTCAGCACCAGACACAGCGCCGTGGTGGCCGCGGCGAACCAGAGCAGACACCCCACCTGCACATAGATCACCGGCGCGAGGTCGAGAACCGCCTCGCGCCGCGCGTAGACGAACCAGGCCAGCAGGTAGCCCACCGCGGCACCGACGCCCAGCACGGCCACCAGCCGCGGACGTTCCAGGAACACCACCGAGACCGGGATCATGAAGAACACCGGCAGCAGTTCGAGGGTGGCGGCCCCGGAGACGACGCACAGCGAGGACACGACGAGCACGTCGACATAGGCGGGCGCCCAGTCGGCCCAGCGCGGCATGGCGCGGCCGGACACCAGCACCAGCCACCCGACCGCTGCCACCGCATAGACGAGGAACACCGCCAGGTAGGCCGTCGGCAGCCAGTGTTCGACGCCGCGGACGTACACCAGCAGACCGATCAGGGCGATCAGCGGCAGGCGCAGGATCGCCGACACCCGAACGGGTTCGGCACCGAGATGGCCGAGCGCGCGGCGCGCGGCGGGCAGCGGGTCAGTCCACCAGGCCACGGCGCATGGCCTCGGCGACGGCGGCGGCACGGTCGCGCACCTCGAGCTTCTCGTAGAGCCGCTGTAGGTGCGTCTTGACCGTCGACGGGGCGAGGTAGAGCTCCTCGGCGATCGCCGGAACGCTTCGGCCCGTGGCGATCAGGCGCAGCACCTCCGCCTCGCGGGGACTCAACGCGGGCCTGGCCGGCTCGGCGTGGCGGCGGATCTGGCCGGCCAGTCCGGAGGCCAGCCGCGGTGAGAGCACATCGCGCCCGCGGGCACAGTCGAGGACCGCCTCGACGATCTCGGCGCGCGTGGAGTCCTTGGGCAGATACCCGGCCGCCCCCTGTTGCAGTGCCTGGTAGACGATCTCGGCCTCGTCGTGCGCCGACACCAGCAGCACCCGGGTGGGCAGGTCGTCGCGGCGGGCCGCGGCGGCCACCGCGGCGCCGTCCATCCCGGGCATCCGGTAGTCGAGCAGCGCGACGTCGGGCCGGTGCTGCCGGATCAGCGCCAGGGCGGCGACGCCGTCCTCGGCCTCACCCACGACGTCGACGGTCTCGTTTCCCGCGAGAGCACGCACCAGACCCTCGCGGAACAACGGGTGGTCGTCGCCCACGACCACCCGCACGGACCCGTTCTCCGGGGCCGCGTCATCCGGGTCTCCTCCCCGGCCACCCGCCGTCGCAACCATGGCTGGCAGCCTCGCACAGAATGCCCGCCCGGAGTACCGGGTGCGCCATGTCCACCGATTGGGGGACAACCCGGTTCATCCCATTCGCGGTCCGTTCGGCGGACAGACGACGGGCACCCGGGTGCGGAATAGTCGATGCCAGCAGGGCAGGAACACCAGGAACCGGGCCGAATCCGCCGGGCCGGTCGGACACAGGAGGTCGACATGAACCAGAAGACTCGCCGCATCATCGGTGCCCTGGCGATTCCGATGCTGGCCGCCGGGATGTTCACCGGCACGGCCATCGTGGCCGAGACGACGGCCGGTGCGGCCGTGCCCACCTACCCGGCATCCGCCGGACATTCCGCCGATCCGGCCAACACACAACTGCAGACCCTGGCCACCGGTGTCGAGCCGGTCACCGTC
The DNA here is from genome assembly GCF_002592005.1 of Mycolicibacterium palauense. GTDB lineage: Bacteria > Actinomycetota > Actinomycetes > Mycobacteriales > Mycobacteriaceae > Mycobacterium > Mycobacterium palauense. Next base: position 17,061 of record NZ_NVQF01000102.1, read on the forward strand.
GACGTGCAGCGCGCCGTCGCCGCCGGGGTCTACCCCACGGCTGCCTGACGAGCCGTCCGGGCCGCCGACCGCCGCGCCACGCGCGCGGTCGCGGTCCCCCTTCCGGGGCCTGTTCCGGGAGCCGTTCCGGGCGGTCCCCGACGGCCCCCGGCACCGACTCTGACGCCCTCCGATGCCGCCTGGACACGTGTCATATGGTGTGGGAGCGAGTCCGACCAACGCCGATGGTCGGGTACCGGAAGGGACGCTGTATGGACTTCGCGCTGTCGGCCAAGGCTCAGGACTATCAGAAACGGCTCACCGAGTTCATGGTCGAGCATGTCCTGCCCGCGGAGGTCTCCTACGAGCAGTACCGCGCCCAGGCCGGCCCGCAGGATTTCACGGTGCCTCCCGTGGTCGAGGAGCTCAAGGTTCTGGCCCGCGAGCGGGGCCTGTGGAACCTGTTTTTGCCCTCGGAGTCCGGTCTGACCAACCTGGAGTACGCGGGCCTGGCCGAGATCTCGGGGTGGAGCACCGAGATCGCCCCGGAGGCGATCAACTGCGCGGCCCCCGACACCGGCAACATGGAGACGCTGCACCTGTTCGCCACCGAGGAACAGCGGGCGCGGTGGCTGCA
>NZ_NVQF01000103.1 GCF_002592005.1 Mycolicibacterium palauense
TATGCTATGTGTATGTCTGGTTCTTTCGTGATGAACTGTTCGGCGCGCTACGAGCTATACGCAGGGGGGATCGTGGGCACCGTCAGATGGGTATAAGAGTCAGACCTGAGGCTAGCGGCGCGGCACCGCCGCGCCAGTCGGTCCGGCGAAGGTTCCTTGGGGAACTCAGTCCAGCGCCGCGCCGGGCTTGAGTTTGAAGTCCAGCCCCTTGAGCGACATCGTCGCCTCGTAGGTGCGGTCGTACCCCGTCGCGCTGATCCGCCAGCCCTGCGGCGTGCGCCGGTAGGTGTCGCGGTAGAACGCCGCGCCGATCAGCATGAAGTCGAACTCGGGCACGATCACCCGGTCCTGCAGGTACCAGGTGCCCGTCGCGGTGTCCCCGTCGACGGTGATCTCGGGGTGGGTGACGCGGTGCTCGGTGATCACGTTGGCCGGCAGCGAGGACCGCATGTACTCGACCAGCGCGTCGCGGTCGGTGAAGTGCAGCTCCTCGCCCACCGAGGATCCGTAGTCGCCGACCACGTCCTCGGTCATGGTCTGCGCGTACTCGTCCCACTTCTTCGTGTCGAGCGTGCGCAGATACCGGTACTTCACCTGTTCGATCTCCTCCAGATCACCCATGCCGCCCATTGCAGCACAGCACCGCCCGCCGACCGGCCGAGATCGTTAAGGTCAGTTCATGACCGCGCCGCGCGCCGCCGCGAACGTCCTGGACTCGGTGCTCAGGTCGCCGTTCTCGGGCCTGGCGCCGTGGATCCTGATGGCGGTGCTCACCGGCCCGGGCCGCTTCGAGATCGCGGCGGCCGCCGCCCTCGCGCTGAACCTGCTCGTCATGCTGGCCAGTCGGCTGCGCGGCATCACCATCCACGCCATCGACTACCTGGGCCTGGCGTTCTTCGTGCTGCTGACCGTGATCGGCCTGCTCGCCTCCGACGACGTCATCGCCACCCTGGAGCGCTGGGCTGGCGAGCTGACCACCATCGTGCTGGCGCTGTTCGTTTTCGCCACCATCGCGGTACGCCGCCCGTTCACCCTGCCCTACGCCAAAGAGACCACCCCGGAAGAACATTGGCACAGCCCGGTCTTCCTGCGGATCAACTACACCATCTCCACCGTCTGGGGGCTGGCGTTCACCTTCTCGGCTGCCTGCGGCCTGTTCGGCCTGCTGGTCCTCAAGGACGGCGACGACTTCTGGACGGGCTGGATCCTGCCGCTGGCCGCGTTGTTCTTCGCGGTCACCTTCACCGAGTTCTACCCCGACTACGCCACCGCCGTCGAAGCCCGCAGGCAGGGCGAACCCGAACCGGTCCCCGCCAAGACCGCACTGGTCGCCTGGATCCCGACCTTCGTGCTGATCGTCGGCATCGTCGGGTGGATCACCGGCGACATCCCCGACGCCGTGGCCGGCGCCATGCTGGCCCTCGGCATCGCCGGAAACATCCTGATCGGCAAGTTCTTCCGCTCCGACGAGGAGGTCCAATCATGACCAAGCTGGCCGTCATCTACTACTCGGCCACCGGGCACGGCACCCGGATGGCCCGGCGGGTCGCCGACGCCGCCGAGGGTGCGGGCGCCGAGGTGCGGGTGCGCCACATCGCCGGGACCCGAGACCCGGAGACCTTCGCCCACAACCCGGCCTGGAGCGCCAACTACGAGGCCACCAAGGACCTGCCCGCGGCCACCGGCGAGGACATCGTGTGGGCCGACGCCGTCATCTTCGGCACGCCCACCCGGTTCGGCTCCCCGGCCTCGCAGTTCCGCGCCTTCATCGACGGGCTGGGTGGGCTCTGGGCGAAGGGCCAACTCGCCGACAAGGTCTACGCCGCGTTCACGTCCTCGCAGACCGAGCACGGCGGCCAGGAGGCCACCCTGCTGGCGCTCTACATCTCCCTGATGCACTTCGGCGGCATCATCGTTCCGCCCGGCTACACCGACCCGGTCAAGTTCGCCGACGGAAACCCCTACGGCGTCGGCCATGTCACCGGCCCGGAGAACAGCAACGAGCTCTCCGACGCCACCCTGGCCGCCCTGGACCACCTGGCGCGCCGCGTCGTGAGCGTCACCGATCGGCTGACCGGTTCCGCTCCAGGAAGTGCGTAGCCATCTCGACCAGCGTGCGGCGTTCGCGCTGCCAGTCGATCGGCTCACCCATGATCATCTCCACGAGCACCATGCCGCGCAGCGACGCCCAGATCACCTCGGCGACGGAGTGATCGGCGGGATCTTCGGAGATCAGCCGCCCCAGCCCGCCGATGGCGTCGTTCATGTCGAACAGGTGCCGGCGCGAGGAGTCGCCGAGCCGGCCGCGGGTGGCGCGCAGGATCTCGAACGCCGCCAGTGACGTGGGGCTGCTGTGGCAGTCCCACGCGATATCCACGACCGTCTCGATGCGCTGCCGCAGCGGCAGGTCGCTGACGTCGGCCGCCGACAGGCTCTCCAGCAGCCGGGCCACCCCGTCGTCGACGACGGACATCAGCAGCCCGTTGCGGTCCCCGAAGTGGTACTGGATCACCCCCCAGGTGACCCCGGCGCGCTCGGCGACGTGCTTGGCCGTCGCCGCCGGGAAACCCTCCTCGGCGATGCAGCGCACCGTCTCCTCGATGATCCGCGCGCGGGTGTCGTCGCCGCGTTTGCGCGGGGACGTGGTCTGCCGCGTGGGCACCGACGGCGTCGTACTTGTCATCGTTGACTTTATAACATTGCCGACTCTATGTTTGGGCCATGACGCCGGCCCGAAGTCGTTTCGAGTCCCTCACGCGCGAGCAGCTGGCCACCCTGGTCCCCGAACTGCTGTTGATCGGCCAGCTCATCGACCGCTCCGGCATGGCCTGGTGCATCAGCGCCTTCGGCCGCGAGGAGATGCTGCGGATCGCCATCGAGGAATGGGCCGGCGCCAGCCCCATCTACACCCGACGCATGCAGAAGGCGCTGAACTACCAGGGCGACGACGTCCCGACCATCTTCAAGGGCCTGCAGCTCGACATCGGCGCGCCCCCGCAGTTCATGGACTTCCGCTACACCGTGCACGACCGCTGGCACGGCGAATTCCACCTCGACCACTGCGGCGCCCTGCTCGACGTCGAACCGATGGGCGAGGAGTACGTGCGCGGCATGTGCCACGACATCGAGGACCCCACCTTCGACGCCACCGCCGTCGCCACCAACGCCAAGGCGCAGATCCGGCCCATCCACCGCCCGCCGCGCACCCCCGCCGACCGGCACCCGCACTGCGCGTGGACGGTCACCATCGACGAATCCCACCCGCCGGTCGGACCGCTGCCGCCGCTGGCCGCCATCGAGAAGACCCGCGCCGTATCCTGGGAACTCGGCCCCATCGACGCCGACGACGAGGGCCTGTCCGACTACTCCGGCCCGCTGGTCAGCGACTTCGACTTCGCCGCCTACTCCAGGTCCGCGCTGGTGCGCATCGCCGACGAGGTGTGCCTGCAGATGCACCTGCTCAACCTCTCCTACATCCTGGCGGTCGGGGCCCGCGCCACCGGCGAGGACCAGCTGCGCGACATCTGCACCAAACAGCTCATCGGCCTGGCCGGCGTGGCCGCCGCACGCATCCACAAAGCGCTGAACCTGCCCGCCGGCCCCGAAGGCGTGCTGGCGGTGATGCGGCTGCACCCGGTGTTCAACCCGGCCGGCTACGTCGACGCCGAATTCGCCGACGGCCGCGTCCACGTGCACCACGGCCCCGCCCACGACGACGGTGCGTGGATCTCGCTGTGCACACCCGGCTCCACCGCCGCTCTGCAGGCCATCGCCACCGCCGTCGACCCGCACGTCGCGGTCCGCGTCGAGGGCGCGGACACCGACTGGACCGCCGAGCTCGTCCCCGTCGACACCGCCGTCGAGGAGGCCTCCGAGGTGGCCGTGGTGAAGTTCAGCGGCGGCGCCGACTTCGCCTTCGAAGAGCGCACATCCCTGCCGCTGACCGTCCTCTGACCCATGGCCCCGCGCCGGGGCACGCGCAGAGCAACGTCATAGCTCCCTAATTGACGCAGGCAGAAGCGGTTTTCCCCGGGCGCTGGTGAAGCCTGGGCGAGTGTCGATCACCGGCGTGCGACGGTGCGGCGGCTAGGGTGTGCACTGGCCGTCGCCCCTCCGTCAGCGCAAGGTGTTCAGGTAGTGACCTCCCCGCTCGGGTTGTCCATCGGGACGACCAATCTGGTCGCGGCGCGTGTCGGAGCACAACCGGTGACGCGCCGGTCCGTGCTGACCCTGTTCGGCCACCGGGCGCCCGAGGTGGGGCTGCCCTCGCAGAACCCCAACCTCGACGAACGCGGCCTGGTGCTGCAGGGCTTCGTCGAGCGGGTCGGCGACCCGGTCCCGATGGTGGCCGCCGACGGCTCCTCGCACCGTGCCGAGCAACTGGTGACCGACGCGCTGCACGCGATGGTCGACGCCGCGGGCGGACGGGGGCCCGACGACGACGTGGTGATCGCGCTGCCGGCCCACTGGACCGGTGCGGCGGTGCGGGCCCTGGAGGCCGCCCTGCGCACCGACCCGGTGCTGGCTCCCGGCGGGACGCCCCCGCGGCTCGTTCCCGACGCCGTGGCCGCTCTGACCGCGCTGCAGGCCGACCCCGGACTGACCGGTCGCGGCGTGGTGGCGCTGCTCGACCTCGGCGGCGGGGGCACCAGCCTGACCCTCGCCGACGCCGAGCGGGGGTTCGCCGGCCTCGGTGAGACGGTGCGTCACCCGGACTTCTCCGGCGCACAGATCGACCAGGCGCTGCTGAGCGAGGTGCTGGCCCAGATCTCGGCGGCCGGGCAGGCCGACGCCGCGGCCACGGCGGCCGTGGGTGCGCTGGCCCGGCTGCGCGACGAGTGCCGTCGCGCCAAGGAGCGACTCTCGGCCGAGACCGCCACCACCCTGACCGCCGAACTGCCCGGGCTGCGCACCGAGATCCGGCTCACCCGTGCCGAACTCGACGCCGTGGTGCGGCAGCCCTTCGACGGTGTGCTCGCCGCGCTCGACGATCTTCTGCGGCGCAACGGAATGGACCGGTCGCGCCTGGCGGCGGTCGCGGCGGTCGGCGGCGGTGCCTCCATTCCTTTTATCCAGCAACGGCTTTCGGAATGGTCGCCGGTGCGGGTGGTGACCCCGATGGTCCCGCAGGTCGACGCCGCGGTCGGTGCGGCGATGATCGCCGCGCGCGGCCCGCAGGCCGACGCCACCACCGGAGTCGCGTCGATGGGCACCGACACCGTGACCACCGACCTGGCCGAACCCGGTTCGGCGCCGGACCAGGCGCTGGCCTGGTCGGAGGCCGACGCGTTCATCGAGGAGCCGGCGCCCTACGAGGGGGAGGGCCCCTACGAGGCTGCGAACCCCTATGCGCTCGGCGACAGCTCGCCCCGCCCGGCGATCGAATACACCGCCTCACCCGACGAGCGGCATTCGGGCGAGCGCCCCTGGTACCGCGGGCCGCAACTCGCGGTGGTGATCGCGGCCGTGGTCGCGCTGGTCGCCGTCATCGGGGTGGGATACACCCTGACCGCCGGATCGACGGCCACCACCCCGACGACGACCTCACGGATCCCGGCGCCGACACCCAGCGCCGCGCCGCCCCCACCGCCGCCGGAACCGGTGACCACCGTCGTGCCGCCACCGCCGCAGGTCGTCACCGTGACCGCCGAACCGCCGCCACCGCCGCCGCCTCCGGTGACCACCACGCAGACCACGCCGCCGCCGACGACGACCGAGCCGACGACCACAACAACGACGACAACGACGACCACGACGACAACCGAGCCGACCACGACGACAACGACGACCACGCCACCGACCACCCCGCCGACCACAACACCCACCACCACGACGCCCACGATGACCACGACCCACCTGAGGATCCCGTTCCTGCCGCCGATCCCGATCCCGGTGCCCCAGCAGCCCCAGTGACGGCCCCATAACGTCGTGGCGCGGGCCCCCGAATTCGCGCACACTGGAGTCACCACACTGCTCGGGAGGAAGCGATGAGCAACAACGGCCCGTTCGGGTTCGACCCCGAAGACTTCGACCGACTGGTCCGCGAGGCCGGTGAGGGCCTGCGCGACGCCCTGGGCAACGTGTTCGCCCAGGGCGGCTGGGGCACGTTCTTCGACGAGGCGGGCCGGCGTTCGCGGCCCGAACCGGAGACCACCGGTGACGCCGGCGACGGGGTGTGGGCCATCTACACCGTCGACGACGACGGCGGCGCGGTCGTCGAGCAGGTCTTCGCCACCGAGCTGGAGGCCCTGCGCGCCAACAAACACAACACCGACGCGAAACGCAAGGTCCGGTTCCTGCCCTACGGCATCGCGGTCAGCGCGCTCGACGAGGCCGCCGAGGAGCCGCTGGACTGAGCCCCGCTCAGCGGAAGCCGATGCTGAGCCCCGCTCAGCGGAAGCCGATGACCTCGCTGCCCCACGCCGCGCGGATCTCCGCGTCGAGGTCGTCGACCACGGCGTCGTCGCGGCCGATGCGCAGGGTCGCACGCCCGGTGTCGGTGTAGGGCCGCCAGGGCTGGCCGCCGGGTCCGGTGGGCTCCAGGCCCTTGGCGAAGTTGGTCCACCGGGCGCGCATGCGCCGCGAGACCTCCTCGCCGGGTTTGAGCCCACCCAGCTTGAACGTGACGTCGCGGGGGCCCAGCGACAGATTGCCCCAGACGTAGGGCAGTTCGGTGGCGTGCGCGGCGCCCAGGCGCAGCAGCCGCAGCATCGGGGTGGTCCAGTCGAAGCGGTACAGGTAGGTCGGCGCCACCCGGCTGTGGCCCTCGGCGAACCACACCGTCGGCATCCGGAAACCCACGTCGCGGGCGACGTGCAGCCCCCGCGCGCGCGGGCGCACACCGTGGTAGGCGGCGAGGATGTCGGCCTCGGTCGGCAGCGCGAGCTCGGGCTGCTCGACGGCGATCCGCTCGAACATCGAGCGGATGGTCTTCGGCGCGATCGGCAGCATCGGCGGTGACTTCAGCCAGCGGAACAGCGCCGCCTCGTCGCGGTTGGTGCCCAGGATCAGCGGCACCGGGTGCGAACCGCCCCCGCGGGCGGCCGGAACCGGATGGTCGGGCACCAGATCGCCGTCGACGATGGGCGCGAACGCCAGGATTCCGGGCGTGGCGGTCGGGATGTGCTCGAAGGCGTGCGCGCCGGCCTCGACCAGGACGTCGACCGGAACTGAACGGGCCTGTGCGGCATCGACTCCCAGCTTGTCCAGCACCACCTCGGCCACCCGGCGGCCGCGTTCGGCGTCGTAGGCCGACGTCGCCGGCGAGCTCTGCACGATGGCGCGGTGGAACAGACCCGCCGCGGCGGGCGCGGTCAGCAGGGTGGTGGTGATCGACGCGCCGGCGGACTCGCCGAACAGCGTCACCCGCTCCGGATCCCCGCCGAACGCGGCGATGTTGTCGCGCACCCACTCCAGCGCGCGCACCACGTCGCGGATGCCCAGGTTGGTGTCGAAGGAGCGCTCGTCGAGGGTGGCCAACTCCAGGAAGCCCAGTGCGCCCAGCCGGTAGTTCACCGTCACCACCACGACGTCGTCGGCGGCCAGCGCGGCCCCGTCGTAGAGCGGCTGGCTGCCGGCGCCGAAGATGAACGCCCCGCCGTGTACCCACACCATCACCGGCAGCGGCGTGCCCTCGCGCGCACCCGAGGGCGCCCAGACGTTGAGGAACAGGCAGTCCTCGGAGGTGCGCGCCCCGGGCCCCATCGGGATGGGGCTGTGCGGCTGCGCGCACACCGGGCCGAACCGGGTGGCGTCGGCGACCTCGGTCCAGCGCTGCGGCGGCACCGGCGCGCGCCAGCGCAGGTCACCGGTCGGGGGCGCGGCGAAGCGGACGCCCTTCCAGGAGGAGACGGTGCCGTCGTCGGTGCCGCGCACCGGGCCGGCATCGGTCTCGACGACGGGGTGGGTGAGCGCCGGGCTGGCCGCCTGAACCATCGCGTCACTCCTTTTGCTCGACGTCTTGAGTCTTCCAGGTTACCGGCCGGTAGCCCCCCGATCACCGGAGTTGCGGGGCCCTTGGTCCCCGCGTTGGTCACTCGTGCTGCGGGACGGTGAGCCGCCGATACAGGGTCGCGCGAAATCGGACCGCCCCGGCGTCACGACCCGTATCGTGTCGTTTCCATGAGCGCGCTGCCGTTGAGGCTGCCCGGGGGCTGGAACGAGGTCGGCCGCACATGACCGGCTACGACTACATCATCGCCGGGGCCGGCTCGGCCGGCTGCGTTCTGGCGCAACGGCTCTGCGCCGACCCCCGCAACTCGGTGCTGCTGCTGGAGGCCGGCGGACCCGACCGCAACCCGATGATCCACATCCCCAAGGGCTCGGGGATGCTGATGGAGAACGAGAAGTACGTCTGGCGCTACCGCACCGCGCCGTTCGGCCCGAACCGCCGATCCGAATACTGGACCCGCGGCAAGGTGCTCGGCGGGTCGAGCTCCATCAACGGCATGGTCTACAACCGCGGCAACCGCGCCGACTACGACGAGCTGGAGCGGCTGGGCAACAAGGGCTGGGGCTGGGACCACATCCTGCCGATCTTCACGGGATTCGAGAACAACGAATTCGGCCCGTCGGCCACCCGCGGGGTCGGCGGCCCGCTCAACGTCGCGGTCTCGCGGGACCCGGACCCGCTGCTGGCCGAGATGATCGCCGCCGGTGCCGGCGCGGGCCTGCGCGCCGTGCAGGACGTCAACGAATCCGACGACGAACGCATCGGCTACGCCACCTCGACGATCCGCCGCGGCCGCCGGGTCAGCGCCGCCGACGCCTTCCTCAAACCCGCTCTGCGCCGGCCCAACCTCACCCTGAAGACCCGCACCGCGGTGCGCAGGATCCTGTTCGACGGCGGCCGCGCGACCGGGGTGGAGATCGTCTCCGGCGGCACCACCACCGAGGTCCGCGCCACCCGGGAGGTCATCGTCGCGCTCGGCAGCCTGGCCACCCCGCAGCTGCTGCAGCACTCCGGGATCGGGCCGCGCGAGGTGCTGGCGGCCGCACGGGTGCCGCTGTACCTGGAAAGCGAGAACGTCGGGCGCCGGATGCGCGAGCACCGCTGCCTGGTGATCCGCTACCGGCTCAACGCCGACCTCGGCTACAACCGCATGCTGGCCACGTCCGCCGGGCAGGCGCGGACCGGGCTGAGGTACCTGGCCACCCGCAGGGGGCCGCTGGCCGAACCGACCTTCGACGTGCTGGGCTTCGCCAGAAGCACCCCGGACGTCCAACGCGTCGACACCGAGATGTTGTTGGGGGCGTTCACCATTCCGGCGTATCTGCTGGGGGAGCCGGTCGCCGTGGAACGCGCGCCGGGCATCTCCGCACTCGGCATGGTGCTGCGCCCGACGTCGCAGGGCAGCATCGAGATCGTCTCTGCCGATCCCGCCGCGGCCCCGCGGATCGACCCCGGCTACCTCACCACTGCCTATGACCGGAGCACCGCGGCCAACGTGCTGCGCCGGATGCGTCAGGTGTTCGCCCAGTCGCCGATCGCCGACCGCATCAGCCACGAGATCTACCCCGGGACGCAGGTGCAGACCGACGAGGAGATCGTCGACTCCGCGCTCGACGGCGGCTACTGCGGGTACCACGCCGCCGGCACGTGCGCGATGGGCCCCGATGACGACGACGTGGTGGACGGCGAGCTGCGGCTGCGCGGGGTGGAGAACCTGCGGGTGGTGGACTGCTCGGTGCTGCCGACGATGGTGGCGGGCAACCTCAACGGGCCGATGATGGCGATGGCCTGGCGCGCCGCCGATTTCATCCTGGCCGCCCGCTAACCCACCGCTAGCCCCGTGGTTCGGAGACCCCGAGTTCGTTCAGCAGCCCCCGGACGCGCCGGGCGATGTCGTCGCGGATGAGCCGCATGCGTTCGAGCCCCTCGATGCCCCGCAGGGACGGTTCGTCGACATCCCAGACCTCGACGCGCTTGCCGGTCGGGGTCGGTTCGAGGCGGGCCTGCGTCCCGACGACGACGATCAGGTCGGCGGCGGTGATGAGGGCGTCGTCGAGCTGTGTCGGGCGGTGATCGGAGATGTCGACGCCGACCTCGGCCAGCGCCTGCACCGACACCGCGTTGACGGCCGTCTTGGCGTGCGTGCCCGCGGACAGCACGTTGACCCGTTCGCCGGCCTCCCTGCGCATGAGCCCGGCGGCCATGACGGACTTCCCGGCGTTGCTCACACAGACGAAAAGGACGGTCGGCGGGCCGGCGGTCATCGTCGGGGGATGACCGCGACGTGGAGTTGATCGAGCAGGCGACGGACGCGTTCCTCGATGTCGTCGCGGATCGGGCGCACGGCCTCGAGACCCTGGCCGGCCGGGTCGGGCAGTTCCCAGTTCTCGTAACGCTTCCCGGGGAAGATGGGGCAGGCGTCCCCGCAGCCCATCGTGACGACCACGTCGGCGGCCTGCACGATCTCGTCGGTCCACGGCTTGGGATATTCACCGGTGATGTCGATGCCGACCTCGTCCATCGCGGCGATCGCCGCGGGGTTGATCTCGGTGCCGGGCTCGGACCCGCCCGACCACGCCACGGCCTTCTCGCCGGCCAGGTGGGTGAAGAAGCCGAGGGCCATCTGGGAACGCCCGGCGTTGTGGGTGCACAGGAACAGCACCGTGGGTGTGGTGTCGGTGATCTTGCCCTCGACCCGGGCCAGCGCGGTCAACCGCTGGCGGGCGAACCGCTCGGCCAGCAGCGGCAGGAAGTTGGGCACCGTGGCCCGGCCGGCGAACTGGTCGTAGGAGGAGTGCAGGAACCGCTCGATGGTCTCCGTTCCGAAATGCTGACCGAACTGCTCCTGCAGCCGGGTGGCGGCGGTGCGCAGCGCGAGCTGCTGGTCGATCGAGAGGTCGCGCCCGGCGTGGGTGACGGGGGTGTTGCTCACGAGGGGACTCCCTTGTCGGTGTGGTTGTCGGTGTGTTCATGTACGGAGGCGGGGAATCGGCGCCGCAGCGCCAGCGAGACGTAGACGAGTGCGACCAGCACGGGCACCTCGATGAGGGGGCCCACCACCCCGGCCAGCGCCTGACCGGAGGTGGCGCCGTAGGTGGCGATCGCCACGGCGATGGCCAGCTCGAAGTTGTTGCCGGCGGCGGTGAACGCCAGCGTGGTGGTGCGCGAGTATCCCAGGCCCAGCAGCGCCCCGAGCGCGTAACCGCCGCCCCACATGATCGCGAAGTAGGCCAGCAGCGGCAGCGCGATGCGGGCGACGTCGAAGGGACGGTTGGTGATCTGATCGCCCTGCAGCGCAAAGAGAATCACGATGGTGAACAGCAGCCCGTAGAGGGCCCACGGACCCACCCGCGGCAGGAACCGGGTCTCGTACCACTGGCGGCCCTTCGTGCGCTCACCGATGCGCCGCGACAGGTATCCGGCCAGCAGCGGGATGCCCAGGAAGATCAGCACCGACTTGGCGATCTGCCACGGCGAGGTGGAGATGGTGGTCTGGGGCAGACCCAGCCAGCCGGGCAGCACCGAGAGGTAGAACCAGCCCAGCACGGCGAACATGACGACCTGGAATATCGAGTTCAGCGCGACCAGCACCGCCGCGGCCTCCCGGTCGCCGCAGGCCAGGTCGTTCCAGATGATCACCATGGCGATGCAGCGGGCCAGCCCGACGATGATCAGCCCGGTGCGGTACTCGGGCAGATCCGGCAGCAGCAGCCAGGCCAGCGTGAACATCAGGGCCGGACCGATCAGCCAGTTCAGTGTCAGCGAGGACACCAGCAGCCGGCGGTCGCCGGTCACGGTGTCCAGCCGGTCGTAGCGCACCTTGGCCAGCACCGGATACATCATGATCAGCAGACCGAGGGCGATGGGCAGCGAGATGCCGTCGATCGCCACGGCTTCCAGGGCGGTGTTCAGGCCGGGCACCCAGCGCCCCAGCAGCAGGCCGGCGGCCATCGCCAGGCCGATCCACAGCGGCAGGAAGCGGTCGAGGGTGGACAGCTTGGCGACCACCGCGTCCGGGTGGTTCGTGGTCTGCGTCATGCCGGCACCGTCGCCGCCGGCTCGCTGGTGCCCAGCAGCGCCGCCAGGCCGGCCAGCGCCTCGGGCGCCACGGCGTAGTACACCCATGACGCCCGGCGTTCGGAGGTCAGCAGCCCGGCGTCACGGAGCACCTTGAGGTGGTGCGACACCGTGGACTGTGACACCTCCACGCCCGCGGAGATGTCGCAGACACATGCCTGCCCGTCGGCGTGGCTGGCCACGGTGCTGAACAACCGCAGGCGCACGGGGTCGGCGAGGGCCTTGAGTTTGACCGACATCTCGGCGGCGGCCGCCGCCGAGAGCGGTTCGCGCAGCAGCGCGCCCGGGGGGCAGCACTCGGCGTCGGTCACCGGTCCTGAATTCGACATACATCGATATTGATGGACATCGAATCAACCGTCAAGCGAACATCGGGTGAACCGGGACTCAGCCGCAGCAGGCGGCGTCTTCCCGTGGCCCCGATGCGGCCCCGCCGAAGGTCTCGGAGTCGGCCAGCACCGTGTAGACCTCCCACCGCTCGCCGCCGGGGCCGGTGACCCATACCTTGTCCTGCTCGGCGAAGCAGCAGGTGGTGCCGATCTCCTCCTCGGTGAACATCCCCGCCCCCGTGAGCCGGGCGATCTCGGTCCGGACCTCGTCGCTGGTGGCCACCTCGACGCCGAGATGGTTGAGCGTGCCGCCCTGGCCGGGGTTCTCCAGCAGCACCAGCTTCAGCGGGGGTTCGGCCACCGCGAAGTTGGCGTAGCCGGGCTTGACCTTGGCCGGCGCGGTGTTGAAGAGCGCGGAGTAGAACGCGATGGCCTCGTCCAGATCGTCGACGTTGAGGGCCAGCTGCATGCGGGACATGGACTTCCTCCAGTGGTAATTTGACTTATATCGAAGTAGCTCGATGGCGTCGAGCATGCCACCTTTTTGATATATGTCAACAAACCTGGGAGGCTGGTGCCATGCCCAAGGCCCTTCCGCTGATCGACACCTCCGCCCCGGTGTGCTGCGCCCCCGTGGCGGCCGGACCGATCTCCGATGCCGATGCCCTGCAGATCGCGCTGCGGCTCAAGGCGATCGCCGATCCGGCGCGGGTGCGGATCATGTCCCTCCTGTTCGGCGCCGGGGAGCAGAGCAGCGGCGAACTCGCGGCAATGCTGGATCTGACCGAATCGACGGTCAGCCACCACCTGACCCAACTGCGCAAGGCGGGGCTGGTGGTCTCGGAGCGCCGGGGCATGAACGTCTTTCACCGCCCGCGCCGCGACGCGCTCAGTGCGCTGTGCCGGGTGCTCGATCCCGCCTGCTGCGGCTGACGGCACCCGGCCGACGCGCGTCAGCCCTGCCGCGCCACGATCACGGGAACGTGGGCGCCGTGGGCCACCTTCGTGCTCACCGAGCCCAGCAGCATCCCGGCGAAACCGCCGCGGCCATGGCTGCCGACCACGACCAGCTGCGCCTTCTCGGCCTCGTCGAGGATCTGGTGGGCGGGCTTGTCGCAGGCCACCGCGCGGCGCACCTCGACATCGGGATACCGCTCCTGCCAACCGGCCAGCCGTTCGCCGAGGATCTCCTCGCCGAGGCCCTGCATCGTCGGATAGCTGAGGCCGGGATACTCGATCGCGATGGTGTCGCTCCAGGCGTGCGCGGCCACCAGGCCGACGCCGCGCTGCGAGGCCTCCTCGAATGCGAGGGCGGTGGCCGCCTCCGAGGCCGGGGACCCGTCGATACCCACGATGACCGGGGCCTGGGTGCGGTCCTCCGGCGGTGTCTCGTCGTGGATGACCGCGACCGGGCACGAGGCGTGGTGAATCAGCGACGAACTGACCGAGCCGAGCACCGTGCGCCCGACGGCACCCATACCGCGGCACCCGACCACGATCATCTCGGCGTCCTTGGACAGGTCGATGAGGGTGGGCATGGTGGGGCCGGTGAACATCTCGCTGGTGATCTCCGGCGGGTTGTCACCCGCCACGCTCCCGACGATGTCCTCGGCCCTGGCGGTCGCGGCCTTGAGAACCTCCGCGCCCTGGGACTCGTGCCATTCGGCGAAGCCCGGTGACACCGGGGTCTCCGGCCAGGCCATCACCATCGGCGGGTGCAGGACGTGTACGAGTGTCAACGGCAGCTTCCGCAGCGCGGCATCGCGCGCCGCCCACGCCACGGCCGCATCGGAGGGAGGCGAACCGTCAACTGCCACAACGATTCCCCTGCTGTGCGACGTGTGCTCAGATTGGGCAGTCATTTCGCTTTCTCCTTCAGTGCCCGAGTGCTCCGGGTTCCCCTACGGCTCAAGGCTAGGACGCGGCGCGACACGCGTCCGGAGGCCTTGGTCCCGACCTGGCCGCCGGAAGTCACCACTGCTGCTGACCTGCGGCGAAACCGCCACGGCCGCCGCCGTCGGTGCGACAATGGGGCATGGTCACCCGGCGGGTGCCGCCGCGGCCCGAGGGCGCGGAGGCGACCGCGGAGGAATGGGCGCGGTTCTACGAGTACTTCGGCCACGCCCGGGTTCGCCGCGCCGTCCGGATCCTGTCGCGGTTGCCCTCGGCGCCGCGGTGCGAGGCGTGCGGGAACCCGTTCGGCGGGGTGGGCGGCTGGCTGATGCGCCGCCTCGGGAAGGGGCCCTCGCGCAAGAACCCACGCTGGTGCGAGGTGTGCTTCGAGACCGCCCCCGAGGGCGGGGTGACCCTGACGATCGGGGTGTTGTTCGCCGACATCCGCGACTCCACCGCGCTGGCCGAACGGCTGGCACCCGGGGACATGGCGGCGCGGCTCAACCGCTTCTACGCGACGGCCACCGAGGTGATCGTCCAACACGGCATCGTCGACAAGCTGATCGGGGACGCGGTGATGGGGCTGTATTTCGCGCCGCTGAGCCGCAACGGTCGGTTCGTCGAGTCGATGGTCGCCGACGCGCGCACCATTCTCGGCGACCTCGGCTACGGCTCGAAGCGCGGACCCGAGCTGGAGGCGGGGATCGGGCTCGACGTCGGGCCGGCGTACGTGGGGATCGTCGGGGAGGGCGCGATCCGCGATTTCACCGCCATCGGCGACGTGGTCAACACCGCGTCGCGGCTGCAGCACGCCGCCGCCGGTGGCGAGGTCGTGATGAGTGACATGGTGGCGCGGGTCGCCGGTGTGACCGACGGGCAGGTCATCCATCTGGATCTCAAGGGCAAGGGGGAACCCGGTGAAACCTTTGCGGCGCGCCGCATCCGTCGTGCCGGCTGAGCTGGAGGACTGGAGGAAGGGAGGATGCGATGACAACGGCGCTTCGGGTCGCACTGGTCGTGACCGGGGCGATCTTCGTGTTCGGGGTGTACCCGCTGACCGAGGTGTGGCCGGCGGGATGGTCCTGGGGGCACGGCTCGTCGCACTACCTGATGATGATCATCGGCGTGTACGCCACACTGGGCGTGTTCCTGGTGCTGGCCGCGCGTGACCCGCTGGCCAACCGCAGTCTGATCTGGTTCACCGTCGTCTCCAGCGTGGTGCACGCGGGAATCATGGCCGTGCAGGCCGTCTCCGACGAGGCCGAGCGAGGCCACCTGGTGGGCGACGTCCCCGCGCTGCTGATCGTCGCCGCCGTGCTCGGGGTGTTGATGTGGCGCGTCGAGGCGGCCCGGCTACCGTCGGTGGCATGAGTCTTTCCGGCCGGCGTTTCTCCGAGTTGTCCACGCGCTCGCGCGTGCTGATCGTCGTCGGCGCGATCGTGCAGGTGCTGCTGCAGGCCGCCGCGCTGCGCGACATCAGGAACCGCCCGGCGGCACAGATCAACGGCTCCAAGCCGCTGTGGGTGTGCCTGAGCTTCCTGAACTTCGTGGGGCCGATCGCCTACTTCGCGGTGGGCCGGCGGCGGGCCCGCAGCGCCGAGCGCTCGATCCGGATCAACGGGCTCACCAGCATGAGCCCGGAGACCAGCAGGTAGCAGACCACCGCGACGGCCGGCAGGAACGCCCCGACGGCCGTGGCCGCGGCCATCAGCGTCAGGCCCGGCCAGCGGCCCCGCACCAGTGCGCGGACGTCGGGGCGGTCCGGTTCGGCCACCAGCGACGGTGAGCGCAGCGCGTACACGGTCAGCAGCTGGCTCATCGCCGTGGCCAGGGTCAGATTGGCCCCGAACAGGACGGCCGCGGTGCGCTGCGCCGAATCGGTCAGGTGCTCGGCCAGCAGCGCCGTGGTGAACGGCAGAAAGCTGACGAACAGCAGCGTGAGCAGATTCAGGCCGACGAGCCCGTCATCGGAGGCCGCCAGCAGGGGTGTCAGCCGGGCGTGCGCGGCCCAGTGCCCGCCGATGAACGCGAAGCTCACCAGGTAGCCCAGAAAGGCCGGCCAGGTGGCGGCCAGATCATGCAGCACCGCCGGGCCGGACTTGGGGACGTCGAGTTCCAGCACCAGCAGCGTGATCACGATCGCGTACACACCGTCGGAGAAGGCCTCCAGCCGGCCGGTGGGGAGCAAGCGACGCCGTCGACTCACCGACCCAGCATCGCACGGTGCCGGCCGTGTTTGCCCCTGCGCGCGTCCACGTCGACGGGAGTGTGCGAGCGCGCCCATCACCCCCGGTTCGTGATCGCGTCGTGATCTCGCCGTGACATTTGCCTCGATAGCTTTTATGGTGCTTTGCGTGGGTAGGCACGCAATGGCACCGCGCCGACGCGTCTCGGCGTCGGGTCGCCGCAGGTCGACGGCGGTCCTGGCGGCCCTCGTCGCGCCCGCCGCCGTGTATTTCGCCACCGCCGGCGACGCCCACCCCTACACCCCTCGGGGTGCCGAGGTCCCCGTCGTGGAGGCCGCCGCGGCCTGGCCGTTGCAGATGGTCGCCGCCCCGCCCCCCCCGGTCCGCCCTCTTCTACACACCCGACTCTGCCGACCACACTCACTCTCTCATCCC
>NZ_NVQF01000104.1 GCF_002592005.1 Mycolicibacterium palauense
GACCTAACAAAAACGACACCAAAAACTGGCATCAAAAAACCACACCCCAACACGGGGAGTCAGAGCATGGCAAAAAAACAACAAACAAAAACCACCAAACACACTATTGAGTTCTCAAACAACACGCCCGAGGGCAGTCCCCAGACCGCGCAACAGAACCGCGACCATTTCGGCCGCGATCTTGTGAGCGGACTAGTAGGAACACCCTGTTTACCAGGGTTATTCCCGGGGATGTCTCCGCGCTCTCCGGCGAGGCCGTGTCGCGGCGACGAGAGATAAGTTACGACGTTGGAAACTCGGAGTCAAATCGCCTGGTAGATCGGCATTTTCACGGGCACCGGTTCGGCGGTTGGGTGCCCACCCGGCGGCGCCGGGGGGCCCGGCGGTCCGGTGATGACACCAGGGCGGGGCGGCGTGCGGCCGTCGCGGCGCCGGCCGGCCACCACCGTGGTGTCACGCAGATCACCCCGATTTTTCGGGTTCGTCAGCCGACCTTCTGTACCCCGGCGACGTTGCGCTTGCCGCGGCGCAGCACCAGCCAGCGCCCGAACAGGAAATCCGAGGGCTCGGGAATCCATGCCTCGGAGGTGATCCGGACGTTGTTGACCGACACCCCGCCCTCGGCGACGGTGCGACGCGCCGCACCCTTGCTCGCCGAGAGCCCGCTGGCCACCAGCAGATCGACGATGCCGTCGGGTCCGCCCGGCGCCAGCTCGGCGACCTGGTTGTTACTCGCCTCCCGCAGTGCGGCGGCCAGCGTGGGTTCGTCGAGACCGCCCAACTCGCCGCGACCGAACAGGGCCTGGCTGGCGTGCTCGACCGCGCCGGTGGCCGCCTCCCCGTGCACCAGCGTGGTCAGCTCGCGGGCCAGCCGGCGCTGCGCCGCGCGCTCGTGCGGCTTCTCGGCGGTGGCCCGCTCCAGGTCGTCGAGCTCCTCGGGTGTCAGGAACGTGAACCAGCGCAGGTACCGCACGACGTCGGCGTCGGCGGTGTTGATGAAGTACTGGTACCAGGCGTATGGACTGGTCATCTCGGGGTCGAGCCACAGACTCCCACCGCCGGTGGACTTCCCGAACTTGGTTCCGTCGGCGGCGGTGACCAACGGCACGGTCAGCGCGTGCACCGTGGCCCCCAGCTTCTGCCTGACCAGGCGCACACCGGCGATGATGTTGCCCCACTGGTCCGAACCCCCGACCTGCAGCGAACACCCGTAGCGCCGATGCAGTTCGACGTAGTCGTTGGCCTGCAGCAGCATGTAGCTGAACTCGGTATAGGAGATGCCTTCGCCCTCCAGGCGGCGCCGGACGGTGTCGCGGTCCAGCATCACGTTGACCGAGAAGTGCTTGCCGAGGTCGCGCAGGAACTCGATCGCCGACAGTTCGGAGGTCCAGTTCAGGTTGTTCTCGACCACCGCCCCGGTGGGCGTGTCGCCGAAGTCCACGAACCGTTCCAGCTGGCCGCCGATCCGGTCCGACCACTCGGCCACGACATCGGCCGAGTTCAGGGTGCGCTCCCCGACGTCGCGGGGATCACCGATCATGCCGGTGGCGCCGCCGGCCAGCACGATCGGGCGATGGCCCGCGCGCTGGAACCGGCGCAACGCCAGCAGTGGGACCAGGTGCCCGGCGTGCAGGCTCGGTGCCGTGGGGTCGAACCCGGCGTACACGGTCAGCGGTCCGCGGTCGGCCTCCGCGCGCAGCGCGTCGAGGTCGGTGGACTGCGCGATCAGGCCGCGCCAGTTCAACTCGTCGAGAATCGTCGTGCCCATGGTGTTGATCTTCCCGCACGCGCGGCGAGCTCAGTCGCTGAGCCCGGGTGCCGGTGCCCGGGGGCTGCGCCGATAGGCCGAGACCTCGGGGTGTCCCGACAGCCAGAAACGCCAGGGCCGGTCGGCTGCCTTGCTGACACCGACCCGCGGCCCCGCCTCGACCTCGGCGGTCGCCGGCCCCAGGGCGAGGCGGATGTCCGAATGGACGTCGAACAGATCCGCTCCGTCGTCGCCCAGTGAGATGCCCAGCGCTGCGCAGAGGTTCCCGGGTCCGCGCGCCAGCGCGGCCGCACGCGGCCCGGGGCCGCGCCGCCCCCGGGCGCACTCCTCACCGGCGGTGATCGCCGCCGCGCGCACCAGTACCGCGGCCGCCGTCCCGTCGGGACCGCACGCGACGTTGGCGCAGACGTGGATCCCGTGGCTGCGGTAGGTGTACAGCCGGCCCGCGGGACCGAACATCACCCGGTTGCGCGGGCTGGGCCCGCGGTAGGAGTGTGCGGCGGCATCCGGCCACGGCCCGTCGGGCACGCCGCCGTAGGCCTCGACCTCAACGATCGTCGCGCACACACCCCGTCCCACCAGGGTCGCCCCGAGCAGTCGGCGCGCGGCGGTGACCGGGTCGGTGCCCAGATCGGCGGCGCTCATCCCAGAGATTGTGCCCGCCGTTGACAGTCGGCCGCCGGCGGTGGATATTCATCACATGATGAGTTCATCGAGCGATGAATTACTTCGGGACGGCGCCGAGCCCGCCGTCGACATCGACGCGCTGTGCGTGGTGCGGGGCAAGCGGCGCGCCCTCGCGGAGTTCTCGGTGCGCATCGCGGCGGGCACCATCACCGGTCTGCTCGGACCGTCCGGCTGCGGAAAGACGACGCTGATCCGCAGCATCGTGGGCACCCAGATCATCAAGTCCGGGACGGTCACCGTTCTGGGCCGGCCGGCCGGCAGTTCCGACCTGCGGCGCCGGGTGGGCTACATGCCCCAGGACCCGACCATCTACGACGATCTGCGAATCGTCGACAACGTCCGCTATTTCGCGGCCCTCTACGGCGCCGCGGCCCGCGATGTGGACGAGGCCATCGACGACGTCGGACTGGACGAGCACCGCACCGCGCTGTGTTCGGACCTGTCCGGCGGCCAACGCACCCGGGTGTCGTTGGCGTGTGCCCTGGTGACCCGGCCCGACCTGCTGGTCCTCGACGAGCCGACGGTCGGGCTGGACCCGCTGCTGCGGGTGGACCTGTGGGAACGCTTCCACCACCTGGCCCGTCGCGGCACGACCCTGCTGGTGTCCAGCCACGTCATGGACGAGGCCGAGAACTGCGACGACCTGCTGCTGATCCGCGACGGCCGGTTGCTGGCCCACACCAGCGCCGAGCGGCTACGAAAGGAGACCGGATGCACGTCACTGGAAGAGGCGTTCCTGTCCATCATCCGGCACAGCACCGCGCCCACAACCGGTTAGGGCTGCGCGGCTACACCGCGACCACCACCCGCATCCTGCGGCAACTGGCCGGCGACCACCGCAGCGTGGCGATGATCCTGCTGGTCCCGGTGCTGGTGATCGGCCTGATGTATTTCATGTTCGCCAACGTGCCGACCCGGCCGGGGGCGCCGCCGCCGTTCAACACCGCGTGCCTGATCCTGCTGGGCCTGTTCCCGCTGTTCGTGATGTTCCTGATCACCTCGATCACGATGCAGCGCGAACGCGCCTCGGGAACCCTGGAGCGCATCCTGGCCACGCCGCTGCGCCGCTTCGACCTGCTGGCCGGCTACGGCACCGCCTTCTCGCTGGCGGCCGCGGCCCAGGCGACGCTGGCCTGCGTCGTGTCGTTCTGGCTGCTGGGTTTTCAGACGCAGGGCAGCCCGGTGTGGGTGTTCGTCATCGCGGTGATCAACGCCGTCCTCGGCGTGGGGCTGGGCCTGCTGGCCAGCGCCTTCGCCCGGACCGAGTTCCAGGCGGTGCAGTTCATGCCCGTGTTCATCGTGCCGCAGCTGCTGCTGGCCGGGATCATCGTGCCGCGCGCGCAGATGCCGGCCTGGCTGGAGTGGATCAGCAACGTGATGCCGGCCAGCTACGCGCTGGAGGCGCTGCAGCAGGTCGACGCGCATCCCGAACTCACCGCTGTGGCCGTCCGCGACATCGTCGTCGTGCTCGCGTTCGCGCTGGCTTCCCTGGGTCTGGCCGCCGCCACTCTGCGGCGGCGGACCCCCTGAGCCCATGGCCGGCACGCACGGCGGGCCCAAGCGTCGCGGCCGACCGTCGGGTCCCGCGGGCGACACCAGGGAACGGATCCTGGCCAGTGCCCGTGACCTGTTCGCCCGCAACGGGATGGCAGCCACCTCGGTACGGGCCGTGGCGGCCGCCGCCGGTGTCGACGCGGCGCTGGTCCACCACTACTTCGGCACCAAGAAGAACCTGTTCACCGCGGCCATCGACATCCCCGTCGACCCCGACGTGGTGCTCGAGCGGGTGCGCGCGGTTCCCCTCGACGAACTCGGACGCACCATCCCCTCGGTGGTGCTGCCGCTGTGGGAGTACGAGGCCGGTGCGGGCATGAAGGCGGCGTTGCGCTCGGCCCTGGCCGGCGACCGCATCGCCATGTTCGAGGACTTCCTGCGCGAGATCGTGCTGGCCGAGGTCGCCCGACGCGTCGACGACCCGCCCGGCTTCGGAATCGTGCGTGCCGAATTCGTGGCCACCCAGGTGCTCGGGGTGGTGGTGGCGCGCCACATCGTGGAGCTGGAGCCGTTCGCGTCGCTGCCGCTGGAACAGATCATCGACACGATCGCGCCGAATCTGCAGCGCTACCTGACCGCCGACCTGCCCCGGTGAACGCAGCCCGTGTCACCGTGAGCGCAGCTCAGCATCACCGTGAGCGCAGCTCAGTATCACCCGTGAGCGCAGCTCAGTGACCCGCCGTCAGCCGCGCATGTTCCTCGTCATCGACCTCGCGGGCCTCGTCGATCAACAGCACCGGGATACCGTCCTCGATCCGGTAGGCCCGGCGCAGCCGCGGGTTGTACAGCACGGCACCGGCCTCGATCAGCGGGCCGTGATCGGCCGGGCAGACCAGGATGGACAGCAGTTTCGCGTCGAGCGCCACGATCGCGTCGCGGATCAGCGACCGGGCATCGGGAAGATCTCGGTCCCGTCACCGGCCATCGGGTTCCAGTTGGGGCCCCAGGGGCCGGCGTTCCAGCTGAAACCGATCGGGCCCTGAGAAGAGCTGCCGGACTGTGAACCCATCTGCGACTGCAGCTTGAGCTGGCCGGCGACCGTCGCCTGCAGCGCATCGATCAGGGGCTTCTGGTTGGGCCGCTTGTCCAGCGCGGCTTGCACGGCGTTGAGGTTGGCCTGCGTGGGCTTGTATCCCTGGGAGCGCAGCTTCAACGACTGGTTGAGCAGGTTGGCGACCTGCCCCGCGCCGGCGCCGGTGCTGAACTCCTGTTCGAGCTGGTCGAGCACGTCGGCCTGGGCGATTCCGGCGCCCATACCCAGGCTCACCGACAGCGCCAGTCCCACACCGGCGACACCGCCGGCGACGACGCGGCGCCAGCGCGAACCGACCCGGGTGGCGGACTGCTTGGACGTCGACCAGGTCATCGGGATTCCTCCAGCACGAAGTAGGTGGACTCGAAGGAGTCAGCGTCGAGCCTAACAGTGGTGTCGTCGGCCGGCACCGTGACGTTACCGGCTGGCGTTACCGGGCGGCCGGCTGCGCCGCGGCCCCGGCCAGCTCGTTGCGGACCGCCGCGGTCATCCGCTTGAACCGGCCGTCCTCGGCGTGCAGGTACCAGCTGTGGCGCCCCGGCTTGGGGACGCCGGCCTCGCGCAGGGCACCGACCATGGGCCGGTAGGTCGCCGACAGCGGCAGGTCCTCGACGACATGCACGATGTCGGGCCCCACTCCGATGGGCACGGCCGCGACGGCCTCGGTCAGATCCGCGGCGGTCACCGAGGCCCCCGGGCGCAGCGTGATCGCGGTGACCGCGAGCGCGGCATCGGTGTCGCCGTCGCCGACGGTGACGCCGTAGGTCACCGCGAGGTCCACCGCGCCGATCCCGCCGGCGGCATTGGTCACCGTCTCGGGGTAGACGATGCCGCGACGGGTGTGGATCAGGCCGCCCCGGCTGCCGGCCAGCCAGAAATCACCGTCCTCGTCGCGGCGGAACACGTAGTCGGTGGACACCCACGTGTCGGCGGCGGCGAACACCCCGCGTTTGACCGAGGCGGTCGGGTCGATGGGCCCGCGCGGCCGCGCCAGCAGCACGCCGACCTCGTCGGTCCCCGCGACCTGGACGAAACCGCGGTCGTCCTCGACGATGACGTCGTGCTCGGCGTCGTAGGCGGCGAGCTCGACCTGGCCACCGCCCGGCAGCGGGCGTCCCTTGCTGCCCACCTTGGCCGCCGAGACATTGGCCAGCACCGCCTGGCCGTCGGTGGTGGCGAAGAACTCCACCACCCGGGCCGGGGCGAACGCCTCGGTGACCCGCCGCCACAGGCTGGTGGGCATGCCGGAGCCGATGAACACCCGCACCGGATGGTTTCCGTGCAGCGCGAAACCGGGGTCGTCGATGACGTCACGCAGCATCGCCCAGGTGTAGGTCACCACCGTCACGCCGTACTGGCGGACCTCGGAGACGAACGTCTGCGGGCACAGCCCCCGCGACAACGCGATGCGCGCCCCGCCGACCACCGCACCGCCGAGGGCCACCAGCAGGCCGGACTGGTGGTGCAGCGGGGTCAGGCAGTACACCGTGTCGCCGTGTCCCAGCGCCGCGGTCGAGGCCGTCCCGAACGCCGACAGCGCCCACCGGAAGTTGGTGATCTGCTTGGCCACCAGCTCGCCGTTGACGGTGCTGAAGGCGATGAACGCCTGATCCCGGGCCAGGCCCGGGTTGGGCCGGTACCAGCCCGGCAGCGCGACGGTGTCGGGGTCGATCTGCTCCATGTCGATGACGTCGGCGTCGTCGTCGGCGGAAAGGTCCAGGGCCCGCGAGTCGCCGCCGCCGAGCACCAGCACCTGCACCGACAGCCGGCGCGCGGCCTCCAGATTGGTCGGGTCGGTGAGGACCTCGGTGACCCCGCCCAGCCGCACCGCCTCGGCGAGGTCGCCGTCCGGGGGCATCAGCACCGCCACCGCACCCAGGCGTGACAGCGCGGCGATGGCCACCAGGGCGCTGGGCCGGGTGGCCATCAGGACACCGACGTGTTCGCCCTGCCGCACGCCCACGTCGATCAGGCCGCGGACCACGTTGTTGATCCGGCGGTCCACCGCCTCGTAGGTGTGCACGCGGCCGTCGAACAGCAGGAACTCGCCGTCGGGGGTGCCGCTGGCCTGCTCGGCGATGATGCGGCCCAGGGAGATGCGGGTGTGGTCGTTGATCTGGCCCAGCCGGGTCAGCCTCGGCAGCGTGCGTGCCGTCTCGACCGCCAGCGTGCGCAGCGACTTGTTGGCCGCCACCACGGCGCCGGCGGCACCCTTGGCCAGCGACAACGCGACCTCGGAGGCCTCCCCCACGCCGTGCACCAGCCGTGAGGCCAGCGGGACACCGCTGTCGCCGGGCTCATCCGGCTGGTCCTCCATCGGCACGACGTTGGCCGGTCTGGAGGTCTGCCCGGCCAGCCACAGCACCCAGTCGGCGACCGTCGGCCAGGTGATCTCGGAGGCCTTGGAGCCCACCACGAGCCCGAAGTGGCCGGCACGCAGGGTGGTCTCGTAGACCTCGGCGCTGGGGGCGGCCCGACGGATGCCCCGGACCGAGGCCGGCTGCCCGATGTCGTCGACCTCGCCGATGAAGGCCAGCACGGGGCAGGTGATGTCGGTCAGCGTCACCAGCTGGCCGTTGATCGCGAAGCCGCCCGTCATCATCCGGTTGTGGGCGATGAACTGCTTGAGCAACTCGGAGATCGCGGGCCCCGACCAGGCGATCCAGCCCTCCGAATCCAGGAACCGGCGCTGCTGCTCGCGCGGCAGCAACGCCTCGCGGTCGTGGAGCTGGCGCAGGAAGTCGATGCGCGCCTTGGCGGTCTTGAGCGGATCCATCATCTGGAAGCCCATCCGCGCCATCCAGCCCTGGATGTCCAACCGGTTGAACACGTGATCGGCCATGAAGTCCGCCGTGACGGCCCCGAGGTTGGGCGGGATCCCCATGGGCAGCGCCGCCAGCGTGTCCACCGGGGAGCCGAACGCGATGATGCTGGCCACGTCCTTGGACCGCCGGTAGGCCACCGTCTGGTAGCAGAACATCCCGCCCTGGGAGTAGCCGGCGACATGTACGTCGCAGCCGGTGGCGTTCTTGACGGTGTCGATCGCCTCGCTCAGCGCCACCAGGTGGTCGGCCAGGGTCCGGCGCATACCGCCCTCGACCTTGTCGGGCTCCCCGAAGTCGATCACCCAGGGATCCAGGCCCGCCTCGTGCAGGATGCCCACCGCGCCCTCGGCGCGGGTGACGTCCCACATGTTCGCCGACATCATCATCGGGTGCACCATCAGCACCGGCGGGCCCACCTGGGCGCGGCCGGGCCGGTTGTCGGGCGGAAAATAGCGCCGGAGCTTGTACATCGGAACGCTCTCGACGATCTGGTAGGGCGAGGGCACCGCGCCGGTCTCCAGCCCCCCGAGCCGCAGCACCTCCAGGCCGTTCTGGGCCGTCGCCACCAGGCGTCCGACCGGTCTGGTCACCGCCGATAAGTTCAGATCCACCCGATCTCCCCTACAACACGCTCCTCGTGTGCCCCGACAGCCTGCACATTCTGGCATACGCCACGGGGAGGCTCGGCGGCTTTCGCCACGCCCACAGCCACCCCCACAGCCACCCCCGCGCCCGCTCCGCTGGGCCGATAGGGTCGGCGGCGATGGCACACCTGCTCGGCGCCGAAGGCCTGCACCTGCAATACCCGACCCGTGTCGTGTTCGACTCGGTGTCACTGGGCGTCGACGACGGCGACCGCATCGGCATCGTCGGGCGCAACGGCGACGGCAAGTCCAGCCTGCTGCGCATGCTGACCGGGGCCGTGACCCCCGACTCCGGGCGCGTCACCTGGCGCAGCGGGGTCCGCGTCGGGGCGCTGGAGCAGGCCGACGTGCTCGACGACGACCAGACGGTGGGGCGGGCACTCGTCGGCGGCCTGGCCGAACACGAGTGGGCCGGCGATGCGCGGGTGCGCGACGTGGTCGGCGGCCTGGTCGCCGACATCGACTGGGGCGCGGCCGTGGGCACGCTGTCGGGCGGTCAGCGCCGCCGCGTGCAGCTGGCCGCCCTGCTGATCGACGACTGGGACGTGGTGGCCCTCGACGAGCCCACCAACCACCTCGACATCGAGGGCATCACCTGGCTGGCCGCGCACCTGAAGGCGCGCTGGGCCCGCAACACCGGCGGACTGCTGGTGGTCACCCACGACCGATGGTTCCTCGACGAGGTCGCGACCACCACCTGGGAGGTGCACGACGGGCTGGTCGAGCCGTTCGACGGCGGCTACGCCGCCTACGTGCTGCAGCGGGTGGAACGCGACCGGATCGCCGCGGCGGCCGAGGCCAAGCGGCAGAACCTGATGCGCAAGGAGCTGGCGTGGCTGCGACGGGGGGCACCCGCGCGCACCTCGAAACCGAAGTTCCGCATCGACGCCGCCAACGCGCTGATCTCCGACGTCCCTCCCCTGCGCAATGACGTCGAGCTGGCCAAGCTGGCCACCGCCCGCCTCGGCAAGGACGTCATCGACCTGCTCGACGCGTCGGTCTCCTATGCGGGCAAGCCGGTGCTGCGCGAGGTCGAGTGGCGGATCGGCCCCGGCGAACGGACCGGGATCCTGGGCGCCAACGGCGCCGGCAAGTCCACGCTGCTCGGCCTGATCGCCGGGACGGTGGTGCCGGATTCCGGGCGGGTCAAGCGCGGCAAGACGGTGCAGCTGGCCATGCTCGACCAGCAGGCCGGCGTGCTGGCCGGCCTCGAAGACGACCTGGTGCGCGAGGTGCTGGGCCGGTTGAAGAGCGGCTATCAGGTCGACGGGCGCGACCTGACCCCGGCCCAGCTGCTGGAGCGGCTCGGCTTCGCCCGCGCCGAGCTCTCGGCCCGGGTGGGTGATCTCTCCGGCGGGCAGCGGCGGCGCCTGCAGCTGATGCTGACGCTGCTGGCCGAGCCCAACGTGCTGATCCTCGACGAGCCCACCAACGACGTCGACACCGACATGCTGGCCGCCACCGAGGACCTGCTGGACTCCTGGCCGGGCACCCTGATCGTGGTGTCCCACGACCGGTACCTGCTGGAGCGGGTCACCGACCAGCAGTACGCGATCCTCGACGGACACCTGCGCCACCTGCCCGGGGGCGTCGAGGAGTATCTGCGTCTGGCCGCGGCCCGGTCGGCGTCGCGACCCGGGCCCACCGGCGAGGGTTCCGGCACCAGTCCCGGCCACACTGCCGGTAATGGCGCCGGCGGTGCTGCCGGTAATGGCGCCGGCGGCGCTGCCGGTAATGGCGCCGGCGGCGCTCCCGCACGGGCTCTGTCCGGCGCCGAACTGCGCAGCATCGAGAAGGAGATCTCCTCGATCGACCGCTCGTTGGCCAGACTGTCCGAGCAGGTCGCGGCCAAACACGAGGAGCTCGCCGCCCACGACCAGACCGACCACGTCGGCCTGGGAAACCTCACCGGGCAGCTGCGTGAGCTCGAGGATCGCATCGCCGAGCAGGAAACTCGCTGGCTGGAGCTCTCCGAGCAGCTGGAGTGACCCGGCCCGACCCGATGGCCAGGAGCGACCCGGACCTCAGCGACGGGGACCTCAGCGCGAGAGCCGGATCCGCATCTCCTCGACCGCGCGGTGCACCAGTCCGAGTTGCTCGGCCACCTGCACCGGTGCGGTGCCGCCGCGGGCGCTGCGGGAATCGACCGAACCCTCGACGGTGAGCACCTCGCGCACCTCGGGTGTCAGATCGGGGTTGATCGCGGCCAGATCGTCGTCGGTCAGGTCCTCCAGGCCGATCCCTCGGCCCTCGGCCACCCGCACCGCGGCGCCGGCGGCCTCGTGGGCGACCCGGAACGGCACACCGCGGCGCACCAGCCATTCGGCGACGTCGGTGGCCAGGGTGTAGCCGGCCGGGGCCAGCGCGGCCATCCGCTGCTCGTCGAAGGTCAGGGTGCGCACCAGGCCGGCCATCGCCGGCAGCAGCAGCTCGAGCTGGGCCACCGAATCGAACACCGGTTCCTTGTCCTCCTGCAGGTCACGGTTGTAGGCCAACGGCTGGGCCTTCAGCGTGGCCAGCAGCCCGGTCAGGTTGCCGATCAACCTGCCGGACTTGCCCCGCGCCAGCTCGGCGATGTCGGGGTTCTTCTTCTGCGGCATGATCGAACTGCCGGTCGACCACGCGTCGTGCAGGGTCACATACCCGAACTCGGTGGAGCTCCACAGGATGATGTCCTCGGCCAGCCGGGACAGGTCCACGCCGATCTGGGCGAAGACGTAGGCCGCCTCGGCGGCGAAATCACGCGAGGCGGTCGCGTCGATCGAGTTGTCGGCGGCCGCGGCGAACCCGAGCTCGGCGGCGATCGAGTCGGGATCGAGCCCCAGCGACGACCCGGCCAGCGCGCCGGAACCGTAGGGCGAGATGGCGGTGCGGTCGTCGAAGTCGACGATGCGGTCCACGTCGCGTAAAAGCGGGTGGGCGTGCGCGAGCAGGTGGTGGGCCAGCAGCACCGGTTGCGCCGACTGCAGATGCGTCTTGCCCGGCATGATCGCGGTCGGGTGCGCCGCGGCCTGCACGCTCAGCGCGCCCACCACGTCCAGCAGTCCGTTCGCGACACGGCGCACCGCGTCGCGCAGCCACATCCGGAACAGCGTGGCGACCTGGTCGTTGCGGGAGCGCCCGGCGCGCAGCCGCCCCCCGAGTTCGGGCCCCACCCGGTCGATCAGCCCGCGCTCCAGCGCGCCGTGCACGTCCTCGTCGGTGGGGATCGGGCCGAAGCTGCCGTCGGCGACGTCGCTGCCCAGGCTGTCCAGCCCGGCCAGCAGCCCGTCGCGTTGGTCGTCGGTGAGCAGTCCCGCGCGGTGCAGCACCCGGGCGTGGGCCTTGGAGGCCCGCACGTCATAGGGCGCCAGCGCCCAGTCGAAGTGGGTGGACTTGCTCAGCGCCGCCAGCGCGTCGGCGGGCCCGGCGGCGAACCGGCCGCCCCACAGCGCACCCTCGTTGGTGCCCCCCTCGTTGGTGCTCAAGGTCACAGACCCAGATCGCGTTTGGCGGCGATCTTCGACGACAACCCGTGCACGTGCACGAAGCCCCTGGCGCTGGACTGGTCGAAGGAGTCACCCTCGTCGTAGGTGGCCAGGTTGAAGTCGTAGAGCGACTCCGCGCTGCGCCGTCCGTTGACGGCGATGTGCCCGCCGTGCAGCACCATCCGGACCTCGCCGGTGACATGCTCCTGGGTGGTGGCCACGAACGACTCCAGCGCGGTCTTCAGCGGCGAGTACCACAGCCCGTCGTAGACCAGTTCGCCCCAGCGCTGGTCGGTCATCCGCTTGAAGCGGCCCAGCTCGCGTTCCAGGGTGACGTGCTCGAGCTCGGTGTGCGCGGTGATCAGCACCATGGCGCCCGGCGCCTCGTAGATCTCGCGGCTCTTGATGCCCACCAGGCGGTCCTCGACGACGTCGAGCCGTCCCACCCCCTGCGCACCGGCGCGCCGGTTGAGCTCGACGATGGCCTCCAGCACCGTCACCGATTGACCGTCGACGGACACCGGGACGCCGCGCTCGAACCCGACGATCACCTCGTCGGGGGTGCGCCAGTTGACCGTCGGGTCCTCGGTGTAGTCGTAGACGTCCTTGGTGGGCGCGTTCCACAGGTGCTCGAGGAAGCCGGTCTCCACCGCGCGGCCCCACACGTTCTGGTCGATGGAGAACGGAGAACGCTTGGTGACGTTGATCGGGATGGCGTTCTCCTCGGCGAACGCGATGGCCTTCTCCCTGGTCCAGGCGTAGTCGCGCACCGGGGCGAGCACCTCCAGATCCGGTGCCAGCGACGCGAACCCGACCTCGAACCGGACCTGGTCGTTGCCCTTGCCCGTGCAGCCGTGGGCGACGATGCCGCCAGCGTGTTCACGGGCGGCGGCCACCAGGTGCTTGACGATCAGCGGGCGGCTGATCGCCGACACCAGCGGGTAGCGGTCCATGTAGAGCGCGTTGGACTGGATGGTCGGCAGGCAGTACTGCTCGGCGAACTCGTCGCGGGCGTCGACGACGACGGCCTCCACGGCGCCGCAGTCGAGGGCACGCTGGCGCACCACCTCCATGTCCTCGCCGCCCTGGCCGAGGTCGATGGCCACCGCGACGACTTCGCGGCCGGTCTCCTTGCCGATCCAGCTGATGGCCACCGAGGTGTCCAGACCACCGGAATACGCCAGGATGACGCGCTCGGACATGAACCAATCTCCTTGCTAGTAGGGGCTAGTGGGGGCTTGGGGCCCCGGGTGTGGGCTGCGCTAGCGCAGCTTCTCGATGGTGTCGGCCAGTTCGGCCCCGGTCATGGGTTCGCGCGCCACCACCAGGATGGTGTCGTCGCCGGCGATGGTCCCGACCACGTACGGCAGCGACGCGCGGTCGATGGCACTGGCCAGGTAGTGCGCCGCGCCCGGCGGCGTGCGCAGCACCGCGAGGTTGCCGCTGGCGTCGGTGGACACCAGCAGGTCCGACAGCAGCCGCGAGACCCGTTCGGTGCCCCCGGAGACGCCGCGAACCGGGCTGCCGTCCTCGGGCACGACATAGGCTCCCACACCGCCGTCGGCGGCGCGCAGCTTGACCGCGCCGAGTTCCTCCAGGTCCCGCGACAGCGTGGCCTGGGTGACGTCGATGCCCTCACCGGCCAGCAGCGCGGCCAGTTCGCTCTGGCTGTGCACCTGGCGTTCCGACAGCAGCGCGATGATGCGGGCCTGGCGCCCGGCGCGGGTCCCGGCCACGGTCATCGGGACCGCTCCAGCAGCCACACCAGCAGTGCCTTCTGGGCGTGCAGCCGGTTCTCGGCCTCGTCCCAGACCGCGCTGTGGGCGCCGTCGATGACCTCGTCGGTGATCTCGTGGCCGCGGTGGGCGGGCAGGCAGTGCAGCACGACGGCCTCGGAGTCGGCGTGGCTCAACAGTGCGTCGTTGACCTGGAACGGGCGGAACGGGCGGACCCGGTCCAGGCCGTCGTTCTCCTGACCCATCGAGGTCCAGGTGTCGGTGACCAGGACGTCGGCGCCGGTGGCGGCAGCGATCGGATCGGTGGTCAGCGACACCGAGGCGCCGGTCTGCTCGGCGCGGTGCTCGGCGGCGGCGACGATCCCCGGCTCCGGGTCGAACCCGTGCGGGGCGGCGACGGTGACGTGCATCCCGGCGGTGACCCCGCCGAGCATCAGCGAGTGCGCCATGTTGTTGGCGCCGTCACCGAGATAGGTCATCCGCAGACCGGCCAGCGAGCCCTTCCTCTCGGCCAGCGTCTGCAGATCTGCCAGCACCTGGCAGGGGTGGAACTCGTCGGAGAGCGCGTTGACGATCGGCACCGTCGAACCGGTGGCCATGGCGGTCAGCCGCTCCTGGGCGAAGGTCCGCCACACGATCGCGTCGACGTAGCGGGACAACACCTGGCCGGTGTCCTCCAGCGTCTCCTCCCGGCCCAGCTGGGTGCTGCGTCCGTCGACGACGATCGCGTGCCCGCCGAGCTGGGCGATGCCCATCTCGAAGGAGAACCGGGTGCGGGTGGAGTTCTTCTCGAAGATCACCGCCACCCCACGCGGACCCTCCAGGGTGCGCCGGCTCAGCGGAGCCCGCTTGAGCTCGGCGGCCAGGGCCAGCACCTCGGCCTGTTCGGCCGGCGACAGGTCGTCGTCGCGCAGGAAGTGGCGAATCCCGGTGGTCGGCGGCGCCCCGGTCACCGGGGCGCTCATGCCTGCCCTCCCGCGGTGTCGAGGATGCCGGGAACCGCGGCGACGAACTCGTCGAGCTGGGCCTCGGTGATGATCAGCGGCGGCGCCAGCCGCACCACGTCGGGTGCCGCGGCGTTGACCAGGAAGCCGGCCTCGCGGGCGGCGGTCTCGGCGGCCTTGGCCACCGGCTCGGAGAGCACCACGCCCTGCAGCAGCCCCTTGCCGCGCACGTGGTCGACCAGGGGGTGCTCCAGCGCCTCGATCGCGGAGCCGAGGTGCTTGCCCAGCGCGCCGGCCCGGTTCACGAGATCCTCGGCGGCCAGGGTGCGCAACACCGCCAGCGCGGCCGCGGTACACACCGTGTTGCCCCCGAAGGTGCTGCCGTGCAGCCCGGGGGTCAGCAGGTCGGCGGTGTCGCCGATGGCCAGGCACGCCCCGATCGGCAGTCCCCCGCCCAGCCCCTTGGCCAGGGTCACCAGGTCGGGGGTGATGCCGTCGTGCTGGTGGGCGAAGAACGCGCCGGTGCGCCCCACGCCGGTCTGGACCTCGTCGAGGGCCAGCAGGGCGCCGTGCCGGGTGGTGATCTCGCGGGCGGCGGCCAGATACCCCGCGGGCGGGACCACCACGCCCCCCTCGCCCATGATGGGCTCGAGGAAGACCGCGGCCGTCCGGTCGTCGACGGCGCGGGCCAGGGCCTCGGTGTCGCCGTAGGGCACGAAGGTGACCTCGCCGGGCAGCGGCTCGAACGGGGCCCGCTTGCTGGGTTGACCGGTCAGCGCCAGCGAACCCATGGTGCGGCCGTGGAATCCGCCCTCGGCCGCGACGAGCCTGGTCCGCCCGGTGAGCCTGGTGATCTTGAACGCCACCTCGTTGGCCTCGGTGCCGGAGTTGCAGAAGAACACCCGGGCCCCCTGGTCGGGGTTGCCGAGCTGGCCCACCAGCGCCTCGGCCAGCGCGATGCCCGGCTCGGTCGCGTACAGGTTGGAGGTGTGCCCGAGCGTGTTCAGCTGGGCGGTGACGGCCTCGATCACCGCGGGGTGGCGGTGCCCGAGCAGGTTGACCGCGATGCCGCCGAGCAGGTCCAGGTAGGTCCTGCCGTCCGGATCGCTGACCACCGCCCCCCGGCCGGCGGCCAGCGCCAACGGCGGGGTGCCGTAGTTGTTCATCATCACCGCCGACCACCGCTGCCGCAGATCCGCGGTCTCGGGGTGTTGCACGGTGTCCTGTGTCATGCGCCGACCACCTTCGTCCCGGTCCCCTCGTCAGTGAACAGTTCCACCAGCACGCAGTGCTCGACGCGGCCGTCGATGATGTGCGCGCTGGGCACGCCGCCCTCCACGGCCCGCAGGCACGCCTCGATCTTGGGCACCATGCCGCTCTCCAGGCGCGGCAGCACCTGGGTGAGTGCGGCGGTGTCGATCTCGGTGACCAGTGAGGTGCGGTCGGGCCAGTCGGTGTACAGGCCCTCGACGTCGGTGAGCATCAACAGCTTCTCGGCGCCCAGCGCCTCGGCCAGCGCGGCCGCGGCGGTGTCGGCGTTGATGTTGTGCACCACGCCGTCGGCGTCCGGGGCGATGGTCGAGACCACCGGGATCCGGCCCGCGCCGATCAGGTCGCGCACCGCGTCGGTGTTGACCCGGTCGACGTCGCCGACCAGGCCGATGTCGGTGGCCGTCCCGTCGACCAGGACGCTGCGCCGCACGGCGGTGAACAGTCCGGCGTCCTCGCCAGTGATGCCCACCGCGTAGGGCCCGTGGGCGTTGATCAGCCCCACGAGCTCGCGGCCCACCTGGCCGAACAACACCATCCGGGCCACGTCGAGCACCTCGGGGGTGGTGACCCGGAAGCCCCCCTTGAAGTCGCCGGCGATACCGAGCCGCTTGAGCATGGCGCTGATCTGCGGCCCCCCGCCGTGCACGACCACGGGGTGGATCCCGCAGTTGCGCAGGAACACCATGTCCGCGGCGAAGGCGGTCTTGAGGGTGGCGTCGGTCATCGCGTTGCCGCCGTACTTGACCACGACGGTGCGTCCGTGCAGCTGCTTGAGCCAGGGCAGGGCCTCGGCCAGCACGGTGGCCTTAGTAGCCTTGCTGGCCTGGGGGGCCTGGGGGGCCGTGCTGGCCCTGTCTCTTATACTCCTCTGACGCTGCCAGCGATACCAC
>NZ_NVQF01000105.1 GCF_002592005.1 Mycolicibacterium palauense
CCGCCGGGGCGACGGTGTCGGTGGTGGCCCGCCGCGCCGAGCTGCTCGACGAGGTGGTCACCCGGATCGCCGACGCGGGCGGGCGGGCCCGGGCGTTCCCCTGCGACCTGGCCGACCTTGACGCCATCGACCGGCTGGTCGAGGAGATCGGCGAGGTGGACATCCTCATCAACAACGCGGGCCGGTCCATTCGCCGCCCGCTGGCGGAGTCGCTGGACCGCTGGCACGACGTCGAGCGGACGATGACGCTCAACTACTACTCGCCGTTGCGGCTGATCCGTGGTTTGGCCCCCGGCATGATCGAGCGCGGCGACGGCCACATCATCAACGTCTCCACCTGGGGTGTGATGAACGAGGCGTCGCCGCTGTTCGCCGTGTACAACGCCTCCAAGGCGGCGCTGACCGCGGTCAGCCGGGTCATCGAGACCGAGTGGAGCGACAAGGGCGTGCACTCCACCACGCTGTTCTATCCCCTGGTCGCGACGCCGATGATCGCCCCGACTGAGGCCTACCAGGGGCTGCCGGCGCTGAGCGCCTCGGAGGCCGCCGACTGGATGCTCACCGCGGCGCGCACCCGGCCGGTGCGCATCGCGCCCCGCATCGCGGTCACGTCCCGGGCGGTCGACGTGCTGGCCCCGGGCTGGGTCAACGCGATCATGAAACGGCAGGGGATTCAACCCGGCTGAGCCGGAGCGGTCCCGGCGTGTCGGTGCGAGAGCGTCCCGGCGGCGGGAACACTGGACCGTATGGAGATCCTGGCCAGCCGGGTGTTGTTGCGCCCGGCCGACTACGAGCGCTCGTTGTCCTTCTACCGCGACGCCCTGGGGCTGGCGATCGCGCGGGAATACAGCGGCGGCACCGTGTTCTACGCCGGGCAGTCGCTGATCGAGCTCGCCGGCCACGGCGCTCCCCCGGCCGGCTCGCCACCGTTTCCCGGTGCGCTGTGGCTGCAGGTGCGCGACCTCTACGCCACCCAGACCGAACTCAGGCACCGCGACGTGGCGATCGCCCGGGAGGCGCGGCGCGAACCGTGGGGGCTGCACGAGATGCACGTGGTCGACCCCGACGGCGTCGACCTGATCTTCGTCCAGGTTCCCGACGACCATCCGCTGCGCCGCGACACCCGCGGCTGAGCCGCCACCAGCGCTCAGCGCATGGGTGCGGCCAGCGGCCAGCCGACCGAGGCCAGCCGCGCGGCGACCTGGTGCACCTCTTCGGGATTGGGCTCCTTCTCGGCGACGGTGCGGATGGCCGCGCGGATGTCGTCAGCGGTGACCGGGGTGTCCAGGTCGCCCTCCCGCAGCAACGTCTGCGCGGCCCGCACCACCTCCTCCTCGGTCAGGGTGCGGGCCAGCAACGCCAGCAGCGGGAAGTAGTCCTGTTGCGGGACGCCGTGCGGGTAGCCGCGGTGCAGCCACTCCAGCACGCTGTCCAGCGGGCTCGGGTTGTTGTCGGACATGACGGTCTCCCCGCTCACTTCGTGCCCATGAACGGGAACAGGTCCACACCGAAGTGGTGCATGATCGTGGCCCGGGTGATCCACAGGATGGCGACCACGATCACCATGCCGACCACGACGAACAACAGGATCCCGAGAAACCTCAGCAGCGGGTTCGGGGCCCGCACCGAGCCGTCGGCCTCGGCGCCGCCGGAGCCCTCGGAGAAGGCCAGCAGTCCGACGGCGAACACCGCCGGCAGCCCCGCGCCCAGGATCAGGCCCACCAGCAGCACTCGCAGGATGCTCTCGAAGTAGTGCATCTACCTGTCCTCTCCGCGCTCAGGCGATCGGGGTCTTGTCCGACGGGGGAAGGTCGGCGCGGGCCGCCCGCACCTCGGCGGGCACCACCGAGTTGGTACTGGTGTCCCAGTCCGCGTTGACGTTGGTGTGGTCGACCTTCTGCTGCTGGGCGCGCCACCAGATGTAGAGCGACAGCGCGACCAGGATCGCGAAGATGACCAGGCTGCCCAGCAGCGGGCTGGTCACCACCGAAACCCCGTGGGCCAGCCAGTAACTCAGGGCGCCGACCACCGCGGCCGCCGGCAGCGTCACCAGCCAGGCCACCGCCATCCGGCCGGCCACCGCCCAGCGCACCTCCGCGCCGGGCTTGCCGACACCGCTGCCCAGGATCGACCCGGTGGCCACGTGGGTGGTCGACAGCGCCATTCCGGCCGCACTGGAGGACAGGATGATCGCCGCCGAGGACGCCTCGGCGGCCAGACCCTGCGGCGACTCGATCTCCACCAGGCCCTTGCCCAGCGTCCGGATGACCCGCCAGCCACCGATGTAGGTGCCCAGGCCGATGGCCAGCGCGCAGCTGAACACGATCCAGAACGGCAGGCCCTGCTCCTTGACGTCACCGGTCAGGTGGCCGGTGGTGATCAACGCCAGCGCGATGACACCCATGGTCTTCTGCGCGTCGTTGGTGCCGTGGGAGAGCGCGACCAGCGAGGCGGTGGCGATCTGGCCCCAGCGGAAGCCCTCCTCGCGGCGCCGCTTCACGACGCTGCGGGTGATGCGGTACACCAGCCAGGTGCCGCAGGCCGCGACGACGCCGGCGATCACCGGGGCGGCCAGCGCGGGGATCAGCACCTTCTGGGTGATGCCCGTCCAGTTCACCCCGGCCACGCCCAGCGCGGCCAGCCCGGCACCGATGAGCCCACCGAACAGCGCGTGCGAGGAGCTCGACGGGATACCGAACAGCCAGGTCAGCAGGTTCCACAGGATGCCGCCGATGAGCCCGGCGAAGATGATGGTCAGCCCCGTGGTCGCGTTGATGGCGGGCAGCAGCGCGCCCGTGGAGGTGTCCTGGATGTTCAGCACGTCCTTGGTCACCGTGGCGGCAACCTCCACCGACAGGAACGCACCGACGAGGTTGAGCACTCCGGCCAGCAGCACGGCCACCTTCGGTTTGAGCGCCCCGGTCGCGATCGACGTCGCCATCGCGTTGCCCGTGTCGTGGAAGCCGTTGGTGAAGTCGAAGGCCAGGGCCGTGGCGACCAGCAGCACCAGGATGATCAGCTCTGCGCTCATGGATGCTCATTCTGCGGCCGAGGTACCGAGTTCGACTAACTGTGAAGTCGCTGAAAATGCCGATTGACCTGGCTGTTTGCCAGCCTCGGCCCGAAGTTCATGCAGTGTTCACCCCGAGAGCCCCGCCCGTTCCCCGCAACGGCGGCGCCCGCAGCGCCCGACACCCCCGAAGCGATGCCATACGATCGGAACGGGTCGTGACCGGAGCTTGCCGGGCAGCGAGGGTGCAGAGGGTGGAGGCGGTGGAGTTGGCGGCGGTGAACCGGTTTCTCAGCGCCATCGTCTCCTGGCTGCGCTCCGGCTATCCCGACGGGGTGCCCCGCACCGACTATCTGCCGTTGCTGGCGCTGCTGTCGCGCCGGCTCACCGCCGACGAGGTGCGACTGGTCGCCGTGCAGCTGCTGCGCGAGCCGGAGCTGGACCCGGAACTGGACCCGGAACTGGACCCGGAACTGGACGATGTCGACATCGCCACCGCGATCATGAGCATCACCGACGAGCTGCCCGCCCCCGAGGATGTCGAGCGCGTGCGTGAGCACCTGGCCGCCCGGGGCTGGTCGCTCGACGACCCGCGCGACGCCGACGATCAGCACACCGACTAGCCCGGGGGCAGCTCATCACCACCTTGCGAACGCTCATCGTCCCGCCAGGCCCCTCGGCCCTGGCGATGACCGCCGCCCTGGAGGGCATCCTCGACGGCCGCGACACCCCGGTGCTGCCCGTGCCCGGCGGCGACCTGCGCCAAAGCGAGCTGCTGACAACGACATTGCGGGCCGGCGAGGACATCGACGACGACGTGGCGCTGGTGGTGCCGACCTCCGGGACCACCGGGATCCCCAAGGGCGCCATGCTGACCGCGCCGGCGCTGGTGGCCAGTGCCACGGCCACCCACGAGCGCCTCGGCGGACCGGGCACCTGGTTGTTGGCGTTGCCCGCCTATCACATCGCCGGCCTGCAGGTGCTGGTGCGCAGTGTGCTCGCCGGCACCGTCCCGGTCGAGCTGGACGTCTCCGACGGTTTCGACGTGACGGCACTGCCCGCCGCGGTCGAGGCGATGGGCACCGGACGGCGCTACGTGTCGCTGGTGTCCAACCAGCTGGCCAAGGCGCTGGCCGATCCGGCGGCCACCGCCGCCCTGGCCGAGCTCGACGCCGTCCTGCTCGGCGGCGGCCCGGCACCCGCCGCGGTGCTCGAAGGGGCGGCCGCCGAGGGTATTTCGGTGGTCCGCACGTACGGCATGAGCGAGACCTGCGGGGGGTGTGTGTACGACGGCGTCGCCCTCGACGGCGTCACCGTGCGCATCGACGGCAGCGACGGGGAGGAGGGTTCCTCCGGCCGGGTCCTGCTCGGCGGCGCCACCTTGGCCAAGGGCTACCGCAACCCCGCCGACCCCGACCCGTTCGCCGAACCCGGGTGGTTCCGCACCGACGACATCGGCGCGCTGCGCGACGGGGTGCTCAGTGTGGTGGGCCGCGCCGACGAGGCGATCAGCACCGGCGGGCTCACGGTGCTGCCGCAACCGGTCGAGGCGGTGCTCTGCGAACACCCGGGGGTGGCCGAGTGCGCGGTGTTCGGCGTCGCGGACGACCGGCTGGGGCAGCGGGTGGTCGCGGCCATCACGGTGTTCCCCGGCGTGACGGCGCCCGGCGTGGCCGAGCTGCGCGAGCACGTGGCCGCCGTCCTGGACGTCACCGCCGCGCCACGGGAGGTACACGTGGTGGCCGAGTTGCCGCGCCGCGGCATCGGCAAGGTGGACCGGCGGGCCCTGGCCCGCGAGTTCGGCGCGCGCAGCTAGCCCCCAACTCGGTCGCTGCGCCGGGCATGATGAACCGATGCGCACCGAGGTCTCCACCGTCGACGAGCTGCGCGGCATCGTCGGCCATCCGAACGACTACGTCGCCAACAAGGTCGGGGCCTCCCTGACGCCGATCCACCGGGACTGGCTGGCGCACTCACCGCTGGCCTTCGTGGCGACCTCCGACGCCGAGGGCCGGGTGGACGTCTCCCCCAAGGGCGACCCGCCCGGGTTCGTCCACGTCGTCGACGAGACGACGATCGCGATCCCCGAACGGCCCGGCAACAAGCGCGTCGACGGCTATCTCAACGTGCTGCAGCGCCCCGGAGTCGGCACGGTGTTCCTGATCCCGGGTCGCGGCGACACGCTGCGGATCAACGGCCGCGCCACCGTGCTGTCGGACGCCGACTACTTCGACGCCATGCGGGTGCAGGGCAAACGGCCGATCCTGGCGCTGGAGATCGCCGTGGAGGAGGTGTTCTTCCACTGCGCCAAGGCGTTCCTGCGCTCCGACGCCTGGCGCCCGGAGACCTGGAACCCCACCGCGCTGCCCAGCGTGGCCAAGATGGCCCAGGCGGCGCGCACCGGGATGAGCCTGGCCGAGCTGGAGAAGTACTACAGCGAGGACGCCATGCGCTCCGTTCTCTACTAGCCCGTTCTCCACTAGCCCCGTCACCGAATCGTCAGCGGCATCGCACGGAGCACCCGGAACCGACCAATACAGTGGGTTCTCGTGAAGACCCGCCGGGAGTACCTCGCCCCGTTGGTCGCGGTCATCCTGGCGGCGCTGCTGGTGGCGGCGGCGTTCGTGGTTCCGCACCTCGGACTGGGCATCGTCACCCCGCTGATCAACAGCTCGCCGCGCAAGATCGCGATGTACGCCGAGACGGCGCCGATCTTCGGGTGGTGGAACGCCCACGTCGGGTGGGGCACGGTGCCGGCCGTGCTGATCGCCGTCGCGGCGGTCCTGTGGGGGCCCGCGCTCGCGCGCCGGCTGCCCTGGCGGGCACTGACGTTGACCACGTGGGCCACCTCGGCGGCCTGGGCCTTCTCGCTGGCGATGGTCGACGGCTGGTATCGCGGTTTCACCCACCGCCTCGAGGCCCCGCACGAGTACCTGCGGCAGGTGCCCGACATCACCGACATCGGCGAGGCGCTGCGCACGTTCGCCCGCCGCATCCCCGACTTCCAGCCGGACTCGTGGATCACCCACGTCTCCGGGCACCCGCCCGGGGCGCTGCTGACGTTCGTGTGGCTGGACCGTCTCGGGCTCGGCGGTGGGGCCTGGGCGGCCACCTTCGTGCTGGTGATCGGTTCCAGCACGGCCGCGGCGATCGTGATCGCGGTGCGCGCCCTGGCCGACGAACAGACCGCGCGGCGGGCGGCCCCGTTCGTCGCGGTGGCGCCGACCGCCATCTGGGTGGCGGTCTCGGCCGACGGCTATTTCGCCGCGGTGGCGGCCTGGGGCATCGCGCTGCTGGCGCTGGCGGTGCACCGCACGGTGCGGCTGCCGGTGCTGGCCGCCGTGGCCGCGGGCCTGCTGCTGGGCTGGGGGATCTTCCTCAACTACGGACTGGGCCTGATGGCGTTGCCGGCGGTGGCCGTGCTGTGCAGCGCGCGCGAATGGCGTTGGGCGCTGCGGGTGCTGGGCGCGGCCGCGGTGGCCGCCGCCCTGGTGGCGGCGGTGTTCTGGCTGACGGGGTTCTTCTGGTTCGACGGCTATCACGCGGTGCAGCACCGCTACTGGCAGGGCATCGCGCTCAACCGGCCCTTCCAGTACTGGGGCTGGGCGAACCTGGCCTCGGTGGTCTGCGCGGTCGGGCTGGGCACCGTCGCCGGGCTGACGAAGGTGTTCTCCCCGTCCGACATCCGTGCCCGCTCCGGGATCCATCTGGTGGTGCTGGGCGCGCTGGCGGCCATCCTGTGCGCGGACCTGTCGATGCTCAGCAAGGCCGAGGTGGAACGGATCTGGCTTCCGTTCACCGTCTGGCTGACGGCCGCGCCCGCGCTGCTGCCGGCCCGCTCACACCGGTGGTGGCTGGCGCTCAACGTGATCGGGGCACTGGTGCTCAACCACGTCATCCTGACCAACTGGTAGCGCCCACGGCGTCACCGCTGGGGTCGGCGCAGTGTCACAGCGGGGTCAGCGCTGACCGCGGTGTCACAGCGGGGTGAGCGACGCCACGACGCGGTTGCCGATGCGGTGCACGTCGGC
This sequence comes from Mycolicibacterium palauense, assembly GCF_002592005.1. Lineage (GTDB taxonomy): Bacteria > Actinomycetota > Actinomycetes > Mycobacteriales > Mycobacteriaceae > Mycobacterium > Mycobacterium palauense. The sequence continues at coordinate 7,042 of NZ_NVQF01000105.1, forward strand.
GACCGCCAGGCCCACCTCCTCGGCCAGCGTCGCGGCCGCGTCGACACCCACCGAGGCCCAGCGGAACCACGGCCCGATCGTCTTGCGCGATTCCAGCCGCACCCGGTCGACGTGGATACCCGTTGTGACCGCGTCGAATTCGGCCAGGCAGCGGCCGCCGGCGCGGAGCAGTTCGGCCGAGCGCCGCAGCACCCGCCAGGGGTCGCCGCCCAGTCCCACGTTGCCGTCGGCCAGCAGCACCGTGTGCCAGCGGCCGGTGGCCGGCAGCGGGTCGAACAGGTCGCGGTGCAGCGCCGGCGCGCCGCTGCGGCGGGCCAGCCCGACCGCGGTCGGCGACAGATCCACTCCCAGCGCGGGGATCCCGCGGCGGATCAGGTGGGCCACCAGCCGGCCCGGCCCGCAGCCCAGATCGATCGTGGGCCCCTGGCACATCGCCACCAGGGTCTCGTCGAATTCGCTGTCGGAGTGACGTCCGCCCAGCCATGCGTGCACCGGGAGCCGGTCGGTTCGCCCGTCGGAATGCCGGATCCAACAGCGTTCGCCGCCGAGCGCGCGATCGTAGAGCTGACCGAACAATTCAGCCCACCACCGCTGTCGTCGCGGCGGCGAACCGGCTGCCCGGCGCGCACTCGGCGCTCACCGCGGCGACGTCGTCGACGGTGTCGACGTCGCGCAGCTCCGGCAGCAGGGCCACCTCGGTGCAGCCGGCCCGCAGCGCCGCCAGCGTCAGCACCCCGGTGTCCGGGCGCGACATCGGCACCGTCCGCAGGCAGTCGGCGGCGGCGCCGTCGCGCACCCCGACGATCCACCAGCCACCGTCGGCGGCCGGGCCCAGCACCGCGGGCACGACCAGCAGGCTGCGGGCGCAGTCGGCCAGCAGCGCCGGGCTGACCTGGGGGGTGTCCATCCCGATCTGCAGCACCGGCCCCGCGGCGGCCGCGTCGGCGTGCGCATTGGCCAGCCGTTCGGCGAAATCCCCGCCGCGCTGGCCGATCACCGTGAAGCCGGCCAGGCGGTCCCGGAGCTCGGCGGCCCGGCAGGCCGCGTCGAGGTCGCCGGTGAGCGCGACCACCCGGGCGGCGGCCGGGGTGTCGGCGACGGCGTCGAGGGTGTCCAGCAGCGCCGCGGCGGCGAGGTCGGCGGCTAGGTGGGCGGCGGTGTCGGCGCCGGTGTCACCGCCGAGGCCGGCGGCCAGCCGGGTCTTGGCCAGCCCGGGCACCGGCGCCTTGGCGACCACGAGCAGGGTCACCGGCAGTTCGGAATCGGGGGTACCGGTCACGAGATGGCCTTCCAGAAGTCCACGGCCGCGACGGCGCTTCCCCGGACGGAACCGCTGACCTTGGAGACTCCGCCGGCCCGCGGGCCGTAGTCCACGTCGAGTTCGGTCACCCGCCAGCCCGCGGCGGCGGCGCGGACCAGCAGTTCCAGCGGATACCCCGACCGACGGTCGGTCACACCCAACCCCAGCAGCGCCTCGGTGCGGGCCACCCGCATCGGGGCGATGTCGTGCACGTCCAGGCCGTGCCGGTGGCGCAGCCGCCAACACACCGCGGCGGTGCCCAGCCGGGCGTGCCACGGCCAGCGCAGGCCGGGCACCGGCCGCCGCCGACCGGTGACCAGATCGGCGTCGTCGAGCGCGGCGACCAGGCGCGGCAGGTCGGACGGGTCCAGCGAACCGTCGCCGTCGATCACCGCCACCACCGGGGTGCCGGCCGCGGCCACGCCGGCGTGCACCGCCGAGCCGTAGCCCGGCACCGGTTCGGACACCACCTCGGCGCCGTGGCTGCGGGCCACCTCCGCGGTGTCGTCGGTGCTGTTGTTGTCGACCACCAGCGCGCGGTAGTGCTGCGGCAGTTCGGCCAGGGCGGTCAGCACGGTCGGCAGCGCGTCCGCCTCGTTCAGACAGGGCAGGACAACGGTGACCGGGAGGGCGACGGGGCCGGGGCTGGGGCCGGAACACGGCGGCATGCCCGTCGACGCTAGCAGCTCTGGCTGGGCGAATCCTGACGAATCAATGACGTTAGCGCTGGTAGTGACGTTTCGACGGGGCCACCAGTGGCTAGTCTGGGGCCTGTGGGTGCGCATGTGCTGATTGCCGACGACGACGCCGTTGTGCGCAATGTGGTGCGTCGCTACCTGGAACGCGACGGCATGGACGTCTCGGTGGCCGACGACGGCACCGAGGCGTTGCGGCTGCTGGGCAGCACCCGGGTGGACGTGGCGGTGCTCGACGTGATGATGCCGGGACCGGACGGGCTGGCGCTGTGCCGCAGCCTGCGCAGGGCCGGCGATTTCAGCGTGCCGGTGATCCTGCTGACCGCACTCGGCGAGGAGGACGACCGCATCGCCGGGCTGGAGGCGGGCGCCGACGACTATCTGACCAAGCCGTTCAGCCCGCGCGAGCTGGCGCTGCGGGTCCGTTCGGTGCTGCGCCGGTCCCCCGCCCCCCTCGGTGCGCTGCCGCTGGAGATCACCGTCGACGCGCTCACCGTGTCGACCGCGGCCCGCACCGTCTACATTGACGGGGTGCCCGTCGGGTTGACCAATCGCGAATTCGACCTGCTGCTGTTCCTGATCACCCATACCGACACCGTGTTCACCCGGGAGGAACTGCTGCAACGGGTCTGGCGGTGGGACTTCGGTGACCTGTCGACGGTCACCGTGCACGTCAAGCGCCTGCGCTCCAAGCTGGGCGCCCAGCACCGGATCCAGACGGTGTGGGGCCGCGGCTACCTGTGGCGCGGCAACGACGCCGACCGGGACGAAGCGAGGGCCGGTGCCGCCGACTGACCTCGTCGAGATCGTCGGCTGGGCGCTGGCGTGCTCGGTACCGGTGGTCATCGCCGGCGCGATCATCATCCGGCTGGCCCGGTCGTGGTCGCTGGCGGCCAGCATGGTGGTGCTGGTCCTCATCCCGCTGGTGGCAACCTTCACCGGGGTGCTGGGCGCCAGCGGGTTCATGATCACCGAGACCTTCGAGCAGATCGCCGTCGTGCTGGTGATCGTCTCGGTGGTGACGATCCCCGCGGCGGTCATGCTGGGCCGCTACCAGGCCCGGCGCACGGTGTGGGAGCAGGAGATCCGCGAGGCCGAGCGGGCCGCCGAGCAGTCGCGGCGCAAGCTGGTCGCGTTCGTCAGCCACGACCTGCGCACCCCGCTGGCGGGCATCCGGGCGGTCTCGGAGGCGATCGCCGACGGCGTGCTCTCCGACGAGGAGGTCCGCGACAACGCCAAACACATCGAGCAGGAGTCGGTGCGGCTCTCGGAGATGGTCGACGACCTGTTCGAGATGTCGAAGATCAACGCCGGGGCGGTGGTCCCGGCCTTCGACCGGGTGGCGCTCGACGAGGTGGTCGACGACGTGATCAACGCGCACCGCATCGCCGCCGAGCGCGCCGGTGTCGACCTGCAGGCGGTGCTGCCCGCGGAGCCGGTGCGGGTGCTGGGCAGCGACCGGGCCCTGGTGCGGGTGCTGTCCAACCTGGTGGCGAATGCGATCGCGCACACCCCCGAGGGCGGCACCGTCAAACTGGCGCTGGGCGCCGACGCGGAATCGGCCTGGGCGCGCGTCGACGACACCGGCGTCGGCATCGACGAGGCCGACCTGGCGAGGGTGTTCGACGTGGCCTACCGGGGCTCCAACGGGCGGGTGCCGCGGGCCGACGCCTCGCTGCCGAGCGGATCGGGCCTCGGGCTGGCGATCGCCGCCGGTCTGGTGCAGGCCCACCACGGCACCCTCTCCGCGCACAACCTGGGCACGGGCGCGCGTTTCGAGGTACGGCTGCCGCTGGTCCCCGACTGACCCCGACTGGCCCACCCGCAGGCATTGATTCGGTACTCAGAACGCCCAACAGCCGGTGCGGGTCGCTCGCAGTACCGAGTGAACGCTCAGGGGTGGGGCCGCCGGCGGCTCACAGGTCTGCGGTGACGGCGGCGAACTCCGAGCAGAACCAGTCCAGGTCGGCCATCGAGAACACCAGCGGCGGACGGATCTTCAGCACGTTGCCGTCGTGCCCGCACACCGAGAGCAGAACCCGGCGTTCCCGCAGGGTGTTGACCAGCCAGCGCGCGGCGGCCCGGTCCGGCTCGCCGGCCCCGGTGAGCACCTCCACCCCCAGGTACAGCCCCGCGCCGCGCACCTCGCCGAGACGGGCGTGGTCGGCGGCCAGCCGGCGCAGTTCCTCGCGCAGTGCGGTTCCGACGTTGGCGGCGTTGGTCTGCAGCCGCTCGGAGTCGATCACGTCCAGCACGGCGGCCGCCGCGGCCATCGAGACCGGGTTGCCGGCGAAGGTGTTGAAGTACGGCACGCCGGTGGCGAAGGCGGCGAGGACCTCGGAGCGGGCGGCCATCGCCGCCACGGGCATACCGTTGCCCATCGGCTTGCCCATGGTCACCAGGTCGGGCACCACCGCGTGCCGGTCGAAGCCCCACATCGACTCGCCGGTGCGGGCGAAACCGGGCTGCACCTCGTCGGCGATGAACACCCCGCCGTGGGCGTGGACGGCCGCCACGGCCGGCGCGAGCACCGCGGGGTCGGGGTAGACGCCGTCGGAGGAGAAGATGGTGTCGACGATCAGGCAGCTCAGCCCGTGGCCGGCGGCCTGCAGGTCGTCGATCGCGTCGGCCACCTCGTCGGCGAAGCGCCCGGCCCCCCGGGCCGGCGGCGCCACGGTCCGCACGTGCGGGCCCAGGCTGGTCGCCCCGCCCAACGAGGGTGAGATCGCGGTGACCGCGGCGGTGTTGCCGTGGTAGGCGTCGGCGGTGATGACGACGCCGGTGGCCCCGGTGTGCATCGCGGCCACCCGCAGGGCCAGGTCGTTGGCCTCCGAACCGGTGCAGGCGTACATCACCTGGTCGACCGGCGCGGGCATGGTGGCCAGGAGCCGCCGCGAGTAGTCGACGATCGCGTCGTGCAGGTACCGGGTGTGGGTGTTCAGCGTCGCCAGCTGCCGGCTGACCGCGTCCACCACGTGCGGGTGGGCGTGCCCGACGCTGGCCACGTTGTTGTAGGCATCGAGGTAGCGGGTGCCGTCGGCGTCGAACAGGTAGCAGCCCTCGCCGCGCACCAGGTGCACCGGGCGGTCGTAGAACAGCCGGTAGGCGGGCCCCAGGACCTGCTGGCGGGCGGCGATCAGCGGCTCCGCGGCCGAGCCGCCGGAGTAGCTGTTGGAATCCATGATGTTGGAGAAGCCCATCGGCTTCTCAGCCTGCCACAGCGGGCCCTCATTCTGCCGGGCGTGACGGTGCGGGTCACACTGATGGCATGTCCGGACTCCCGCCCAACCACGAAGCGTTCGCCCGTGCCGCACTGCCGGCCTACGGCCGATCCGAACGGGCCCCGCTGCGCCTGTTGAGCCTGTCGGAGAACGCCACCTACCTGGTCGAGGACGGCGATCCCCTGGTGTTGCGGGTGCACCGTCCGGGCTACCACTCGCTGGAGGCCATCCGCTCGGAGCTGGCCTGGATGGCCGCACTGAGCCGCGACACCGACGTGCGCACCCCCGAACTGGTCCCCGCCGCCGACGGCTCCCCGGTGGTGACCGCCCGCGTGGGCTCCTCGGCGCTGTACGTCGACGCCGTCTCGTTCGTCCCCGGGTGCACCGCCGAGGACGCCCAGGACACGGTGGGGTTCGACGAGCTGGGCCGGTTGACCGCGGTCATGCACGACCACGTCGAGGGCTGGACGGCACCGGAGACCTTCACCCGCTTCCGCTGGGACTTCGAGACCATGATCAGTCCGCGGGCGCGCTGGGGTGACTGGCGCGGGGCGCCGAACCTGTCCGAGGCCGATGCCGGACTGATCACCCGGGCCGTCGCCGAGATCGACCGTCGCCTGACCGAATACGGCAGCGGCCCGGACCGTTTCGGGCTGGTGCACGCCGACCTGCGGATGGCGAACCTGATGGTGGATCCCGGCGCCGGCGACGCGATCACGGTGATCGACTTCGACGATTCCGGATGGTCTTGGTATCTGGCCGATCTGGGCGCGGTGGTCTCCTTCATCGAGGACACCCCGGCCGCCGAGACCATCATCACCGACTGGCTGCGCGGCTACCGCACGGTGCGCCCGCTGGCCGACGAGCACCTCGAGCTGGTGCCGACGTTCGTGATGCTGCGCCGGATCATGTTGACGGCGTGGATCGGTTCGCACGCCGACGCCCACGACGCGATCCCCCTGGCCGGCAGCTTCGCCGCGGGCACCGCCGAGCTGGCCCGGCGTTACCTGACCGACCCGTCCTGGCTCTCCGAGGCGGTCTGGGGCGGCTGCACCTGAGGCAGGTCGGTCGGCCGCCAGGACCGCAGTGAGCGCAGCAGCGCGTTCTTCTTGCGGTGGTGACCGGCCATCCGGGTCAGGATGTCGCGCAGCGCGGACACCGCGTCGTCGATGTAGGGGCCCTTGTTGAGCATGACGGCCTCGGCCCGCTCGGCCAGGGCGGCGTCACTGATCTCGGCGCGGGAGGGCAGCCCGGTCTTGGCGAGCTGCTCGAGCACCTGCGTCGCCCAGATCACCGGCAGGTGGGCGGCCTCGCACAGCCACAGGATCTCCTCCTGGACCTCGGCCATGCGTTCGTAGCCGCATTCCACCGCGAGGTCGCCGCGGGCGATCATCACCCCGATCCGGCCGCGGCGCATCCCGGTCAGCAGCAGCTGTGGCAGGTTCTCGAAGCCGGTCTGGGTCTCGATCTTCAACACGATGCCCAGGCCGTGGTCGCCGAGGCGCTCCAGCTCGTCGAGCAGCCGGGCCACGTCCTCGGGGTGGCGGACGAAGGACAGCTGGACCAGATCGGCGATCTCGGTGACGCAGGCCAGGTCGGCGACGTCCTTGTCGGTGAGCGCCGAGATCGGCAGTGCGGTGTCGGGGACGTTGATGCCCTTGCCCGCGCGCAGCTTCACCACGGTGTGGGCGGGGTGTTCGATGCGCACGGTGAACGAGTCCGCCGCGGTGTCGGTGACGTGCCCGCCCAGCTTGCCGTCGTCGAAGAGCACCCGGTCGCCGGTCGCGATGTTGTCGAAGACCTCCGGCAGTGTGCAGCCGATCCGCGGGGCCGACGGATCCACCGGCGCCGGGGTCAGATCCCGGGTGACGGTCAGCAGGTCGCCGGCCTGCAGCCGCAGCGCCTGCTCCACTGGGGGCAGCGCACCCACCCGTGCGCCGGCGCCGGTGCCCACCACCCGCAGCTCGGTGCCGGTGCCGACGTAAACGTTCTGCTCGCAGCAGACGATCACGCCGCCGTCGCAGACCTTCTCCACCTCCAGCCAGCGCCGAGAATCCCGGGTGTCACGCAGCTCGACGACGTCGCCGTCGGTCAGGCTGCGCAACCAGCCGCCGGGCACCGGCAGCGACGCCAGGCCCGGGTCGGGCGGGTCGGCCGGCATGCCGGCCGAGGAGAGCCAGCCCCGTGCGGGAACCAGCGTCTGCCCCAACGCATTGCGGGTGCGGCGCAACCGCACCACCTGCGGGCCCGGCTCCAGCGGGCCGGTCCGCAGCTTCGGGCCGGACAGGTCCATCGCGATCAGGCAGCCGCGGCCCGCGGCGGCGGCCGCCGCACGCACGTGACCGGCCATCGCCCTCCATGCCTCGGCGTCGTCGTGGGCGCAGTTGATCCGGGCGATCATCATGCCGCGCTGCACCAGCCGGGACACCAGGTCGGCGTCGGTGGCGGCCTCCGACGGCAGCGTGACCATGATTCGCGACGAGTGGTCCTGCGGGGCCGGGCCGAGCAGTTCGGTGGCGTTGCGGTCCAGCATCGTCGCGCCCGCGCCGAAGGGGACGGCACCGGGCTCGGGCAGCTGCAGGGGCCCGCCGCTCAGCGCGGCCAGTGCGGCCTCGAGCGCGCGCAGGCTCACCTGGACATTGGCCTCGCTGCGGCCCAGTGACGAGAGCCCCAGCGCCGCGAGCCGCGTCTGGATGTCGCGCAGGTCCACCTGGCGAATCGCCCAGTAGTGCACGAGGTTGAGGGCGTCGGGCCGGTGCGCCTCGGCCACCCGCTCGATCCAGGCCGCCCAGGCCCGTTCGGCGTCCTCGAGGCGCTCCAGCAGCGCGCGGATGTCTTCCTGCAGACCCGTCAGGTCGTCGGCAGCCACCCGGGTGACGGTAATCGGACAGGGTGAAGCCCAGGTGAACGAACGACGTCGGCGCGACGTCCCGCCGGGCCGGCGCTACTCGGCCAGCGAGTCGCCGAGCCGCTCGGCGGCGGCGACGTAGTCCTCGATGAACTCCAGCACCACCTCGCGGGCCGGCTTGACCCTGTTCATCAGGCCGACGCCCTGCCCGACGAAATAGGTGGCCAGCGCCTGCGCGCCGGGGTGGCCGGCGGCGGCCAGCTTGTCCACGCGCCGCAGCACCGGCTCCACCAGCATCGACTGCAGCGGCAACGGCAGCGGTTTCCGGCCACCCTCGGCGGGCTGCCAGGCGGCGGTCCAGTCCGAGACCAGCTGCCGCGAGGGCTTTCCGGTGCGCCCGGCCGAGCGCACGGTGTCCCGCGACGAGGCGGCCAGCATCTTCTGCACGGTGTGCGGCGCGGTCTCGGCCTCCTCGGTGGTCAGCCACACCGACCCGGTCCAGGCGCCGGCGGCGCCCATCGCCACGCAGGCGGCCATCTGCCGGCCGGTGACGATGCCACCGGCCGCCAGCACCGGCACGTCACTGCCGGCCGCGGCCACCGCGTCGAGCACCTCGGGTACCAGCACCAGGGTGGAGACCTCGCCGCAGTGCCCGCCCGCCTCGGTGCCCTGCGCGATGATCACGTCCACCCCGGCGGCGACCTGTTTGAGCGCGTGCTCCCTGGCGCCGACCAGCGCCGCGACCGGCACGCCGGCCGAGCGTCCGGCCTCGATCATGTAGGGCGGGGGCACGCCCAGCGCGTTGGCCATCAGCCCGATCGGGTGGCGCAGCGCGACCTCCAGCAGCGCCTCGCCGGTGTCGCCGGAGAGACTGGTGCCGCCCAGGCGCGGCCGGTCCTCCGCCGGGATGTCGTGCCCGGCCAGCAGTTCGGCGACGAAGCTGCGGTACTGCGACGGGATCCGGTCGGCGAGCTGGGCGCCCGAGAGGCCCTCCCCCTTGCCCTCGTATCTGGCCGGCACGATGATGTCCACGCCGTAGGGTTTGCCGCGGACCTGCTCGTCGATCCAGCCGAGCTCCTGCTCCAGCTGTTCGGGGGTGAAGGCGGTGCCGCCGAGGACACCGAATCCGCCGGCGTTGGTGACCGCGGCGACGACGTCGCGGCAATGGCTGAAGGCGAACAGCGGGAATTCGATGCCGAAACGTTCGCAGATCGGGGTCTTCATGCCGATCAGTTCACGCCCACGATTTGACGGCTGTCAAGTGCCTCGCACCCGCACCCTGCGCGCGCACCCGGCCCACCCGCACCGAACGTGCGCGCAGACCGCCGCTCGGCCCGTGAGGTCGATCTGTACGCACGCTCGGTGCGGCCCCCGTCTCCTATACACATCGGACGCTGCCGACGATACCCCTTGT
>NZ_NVQF01000106.1 GCF_002592005.1 Mycolicibacterium palauense
TATGAGGTCATTGATCATATGGTGAATTGCGTTTTTGTTTCAAAGATCCGGAGACCACAGATATAAAGAAGGCGTATGGTCGGCAGCGTCAGAGGTGTATAAGGGACAGCACCAGGCCCACCCCCACCCCGGACAGCCCGGGCAGCACCGCCAGCGCGATGTGGCCGATCATCACCACCACGCCGCCGTAGAACACGGTGCGTTCCATGCCCAACACCCGGTCGGCGACCCAGCCGCCGAGCACCGTGGACAGGTACACCAGCCCGCCGTAGGCACCGACGATGCCCGTCGCGGTGGCCTGCGGCAGCCCCAGACCGCCGTCGGTCACCGAGTAGTACAGGTAGTAGCCGAGGATGGTCAGCATCCCGTAGAACGAGAACCGCTCCCACAGCTCGACGCCGAACAGGTTGGTCAGCCCGATCGGGTGACCGAAGAACGATCGCGTGATGTCCTGCTCACGGGTGGTCATGGATGTCCTTTCTAGACCCGATGCGCACACCCGGGGACCGGAATCGCCGTTGATCCCCCGGGCCCGCATCCGGCACGCCTGTGGATATCCGAATACCCCACAAACGCCCCGGGCACCACCATCGACGGGCATGCAGCCGATCCTCGGACACGAAGCCCTGGCCCGCGGCGCGGTGACCCGCGCCGACCTTTTGCGCCACCACCGCGCCGTCTACCGCGACGTGTACCTGCCCGCCGGCGTCGCCGTCACCGCGGCACTGCGGGCCCGCGCGGCGTGGCTGTCGGTGGGGCGCACCGCGACCCTGGTCGGGATCTCGGCCGCCGCGGTGCACGGGACCCCGCGGCTGGACCCGCGGTGGCCGGCCGAACTCGTCGGCGCCCGGGGCCGCCGCCAGGCCGCGATCGTCTGCCGCCGCTACGATCTGGCCGGCGACGAGGTGTGCCGGGTCGACGGGATGACGGTCAGCACCCCGGCGCGCACCGCCTTCGACATCGGCCGCTCCCGCCCGGGGGCCGAGGCGCTCCCGATCCTCGCCGCGTTGATGGACGCCACCGGCCTGACCCCGGGAGAGGTGCTCGAGCTGGCCGGCGCCAAGTCCGGGGTGCGCGGTCTGCGGCGGGTCACGGAGCTGATGTGCAGGCTCGAATCGGCAGCGCTTCCGATGAGCGCCGCGAGCTGATTCCTCAGCGCCCGCTGGTGCCCAGGAAGGTCAGCTCCAGCACCAGGGCGAGCGCGCACACCGCGGCGACCGCCGCCAGCGCGACCCAGTCGCGGCGGTGCGGGCGCGACGGGGCCGCCGAGATCTGGCCGGTGCCGCCGCGGGCGGCGATCGCATCACCCATCTCGTCGCCGCGGCGCAGCGTCACGGTGATCGCCGCGGCCAGCAGGTCGACCACCTCGAACCCCCAGCGCCGCCGGCGCGGCTGTCCCGGCGGCAGAACGGGTTTGGGCCGCAGCTTGCGTGCGGCGTAGAGCACCCGGAACTCGTCGACGAGCATGGGGAAGGACCGCAGCGCCAGCGCCAGCGCCACCGCCCAGTCGTCGATGGGGATCCGGAGGAACCGCAGCGGACGGCCCAATGTGGCCACCGCGGGCGCGATCTCGGCGACGTTGGTCGTCCAGGACACCATCATGCCCAGGGCCAGCAGCACGATCGACAGCGCGGTGACCCGCAGGAAGTACAGCAACCCGCCCAGGCCGACATGCCAGGAGCCCAGGACGATCTCGGGCGGGCTGCCCGACAGCGCGGCCGTCACCGCGCCCAGCAGCACCACCACCCACAGCCAGATGGGCACCGAGGGCAGCACGCCCCGGCCGATGCGTGCCAGCCGGGCCGCCACGGCGACCACCACCGCGACCAGGGCGATGGGCACCCAGCCCGGGTAGAACGTCAACAGCACGCCGAAGACCAGCACCACGATCAGCTTGGTTCCGGCCCACAGCTCGTGGATGACGCTGGTGCCGGGCACCGGGCGCAGCAGCACCACCGGCCGCGGCTGCGGGTTGGTGGGCGCCGGGCCGGGGCCGGGATTGGGCACCGGGCCGGGCTGGGGGTCGGTTGCGGGCGGGGTCACGACATGCCGCCCGCCGGCTGTTCGGCCGGTTCCATCACGCCGTCGCGCAGGTGCAGGATGCGCGGGCACAGCCCCTCCAGCCCGGCGAAGTCGTGCGAGATCACCACGACCGTCAGCCCGGAGTTGCGGCGCAGATCCTCCAGCAGCCGCAGCAGCCCGCGCTGGCTCTCGGCGTCGAGACCGGCCAGCGGCTCGTCGAGGATCAGTGCCCGCGGCGAACGGGCCAGCAGCCCGGCCAGCACCACCCGGCGCATCTGCCCGCCGGAGAGCTGGTCGATGCGCCGCTTGGCCAGCGACCCGTCCAGACCGACGGCGGCCAGCGCGGCCAGCACCCGGTCGTGGTCGGCGGCGGGGAAACCGGCGGCCGAGGCCACCTCGAGGTCGACGCGGGCCCGCATCAGCTGCAGCCGCGCGGCCTGAAACGCGATGGCCACCGACCCCACCTGGTCGTGGGCCGGCCGGCCGTCGAGCAGGCAACGCCCGGAGCTGGGCACCGTCAGCCCGGCCATGATCCAGGCCAGCGTCGACTTGCCCGAACCGTTGCCGCCGTGGATGAGCACGCCGTCGCCCTCGTGCACGGTGAAGCTGATGTCGCGCAGCGCCGGCTTGGCCCACGGGGTGCCGACGCCGTACTCGTGGCCGACCCGGTCGAGGGTCAGCACCGGCACGCCGGGGCGCGGGTGTGCCCCGCCGACGGTGGCTGCCGGCGCCGCGGCCTTCTGCACCATGTTTCTTCCGGCGTCCATGCTGGCGTTGTCCAGGGACCCGCTGAGGTTGACCACCCGGTCGGCGCCCTCGGCCTCGGCGGTGTAGTGCGTGATGTGCATCAGGCCCATCCGATGCCTGTCGGTCAGCGCCGAGAGCACACCGAGCAGGTCTTCGCGGCCCTTCTGGTCGACCATGCTGGTGACCTCGTCGGCGATCAACAGGGCGGGGTCACGGGCCAGGGCGGCGGCCACCGCCAGCCGCTGCAGCTCGCCGCCGGAGAGCCCGCCGGTGTCGCGGTCGGCCATGCCGGTCAGGCCCACCTCGTCGAGCAGCCGATCGACGTCGACGGTGGTGCCGGGCGGCAGGCCCCACACCACGTCGTCGGCCACCCGGGTGCCCAGCACCTGGCTTTCGGGATGCTGCATCACCACCGCGGTGCCGCCCCGCCGGCCCAGCCCGACGCCACCGGGGCGCTCCACCGTGCCCGAGGTCGGGGCGCGACCGGCCAGCACGAGCATCAACGTGGTCTTCCCGGAACCGTTGGCGCCGGTGACCGCGATGTGTTCGCCGACACCGAGGTCCATGCTGGTCGCGCGCAGCGCGTCGTGCTCGGCGCCCGGGTAGCGGAAGCGCACGTCACGCAGCCGCGCCGGCAGCGGGCCCGGCTCGCCGTCGCCGACCGGCGGGTCCAGCTTGTGCACGTCGGGGATGCCGCGCAGCCGTTCGAGCACCCGGGACAGCACCCACCAGCCGATCAGCGAGACCCCCATGATCGCGACGACCGCGTAGCCCAGCATCAGCCACGGCCAGTGCGTCAGCGCGGCATAGAAGAAGGAACGCAGGTCCTCGGCGGCCGGCTGCAGCACCGCGAACCGGTCCATCGTCTTGGCGACGCCCTCCATGTTGGCGGTCATCGACGCGAAGATCAGGTGCCGCAGCCGGCTGAGCACCGTCAGCGCACCGACGATCACGGCACCGAAGATCAGCCCCGCCACGAACGACGCGGCGATGACGGTGGGGGTGCCGCGCCCGCGGCGGCGCACGATGCCGGTGAGCCCGCCGATGTAGGCGCAGTTCACCACCGTCATGAACCCGCCCATGCCGGCGATGAGGAAGGCGATGGTGGCCGCGGCGAAGGTGGCCGCGATCAACACCCGGATCCGGTAGCGGTAGGCCAGCAGCCCCATGGGCACGGTGCCCAACAACGACAGCCCGGCGGCGAACGGGACGACCACGGCGATGATGGCGGTGGCCGCGCACAATGCGGCCATCACGGCGGCCTGCGCCATCTCCGCGGGCCGCAACGACGCGGCCCGGTGCGCCTGGGCCGGTGCCGGGCTGGTCGCGGTCATCACCCAATTCTGCCAGTCGGCCCGGCCCCGACTCGCGAGTCGTGGGTCCAGACTGGGAATCGGCTGTGAAAAATGCCACCTTGATCTATATAGCAATCCTATGCAAACATGGGGTCCATGAACTCGGCCCGTCCCGTCGTGCGCACCGAACTCGGCGCGGAGCTGCTCGCGGTGGTCTCCCGGCTCAACCGGCTCGCCACCCAACGCACCCGCCTGCCACTGCCCTGGGCCCAGGCCCGCCTGCTGTCGACCATCGAGGACCACGGCGAGGCCCGGATCTCCGACCTGGCCGCGCTCGACCACTGCTCACAGCCCACCATGACCACCCAGGTGCGGCGCCTGGAGGACGCCGGACTGGTGACCCGCACGCCGGACCCCAACGACGCCCGCGCGGTGCGGATCCGGATCACCGACGAGGGCCGGCGCGTCCTGCAGCAGGCCCGGATCAACCGACAGGCGGTCATCGACCCGCTGGTGGCCCAGCTCAGCGACGAGGACCGCGACGTCCTGGAGTCCGCGGTCGGCACGATGCGCCGGCTGCTGCAGATCGCCCAGGAGAGCTGAGACCGTCACACCCCAACCCGGTTAGGAGAACCCCCGCCCCATGTGGCGTCAACCCAAGGCCGTCTGGGCCGTCGCGTTCGCATCCGTCGTCGCCTTCATGGGCATCGGACTCGTGGACCCGATCCTCAAGCCCATCGCCGACAACCTGAACGCCACGCCGTCGCAGGTCTCGCTGCTGTTCACCAGCTACATGGCGGTCATGGGCGTGGCGATGCTGATCACCGGCGTCGTCTCCAGCCGCATCGGACCCAAACGCACCCTGCTGCTGGGACTGGTCATCATCATCGCCGGGGCCGGGCTGGCCGGTATGAGCGACACCGTCATGCAGATCGTCGGCTGGCGCGCCCTGTGGGGCCTGGGCAATGCCCTGTTCATCGCGACCGCCCTGGCCACCATCGTCAACTCGGCCAAGGGCTCCGTGGCGCAGGCGATCATCCTCTACGAGGCCGCCCTGGGACTGGGCATCGCGGTCGGACCGCTGGTCGGCGGGGTGCTGGGCTCCATCTCGTGGCGGGGACCGTTCTTCGGGGTGTCGGCGCTGATGGTGATCGCGCTGCTGGTGACCGCGCTGCTGCTGCCCGAGACGCCGCGACCGCAGCGCGCCACCACCCTGGCCGACCCGTTCCGCGCGCTGCGCCACCGAGGCCTGCTGGGGGTGGCCGTCACCGCGCTGCTGTACAACTTCGGATTCTTCACGCTGCTGGCGTTCACCCCCTTCCCGCTGGACATGTCCGCCCACGAGATCGGGCTGATCTTCTTCGGCTGGGGCGTGGCGCTGGCGTTCACCTCGGTGGTGGTCGCGCCGCGGCTGCAGCTGCGCTTCGGCACGCTGCCCACGCTGATCGCCAACCTGCTGGCGATGACGGCGACGCTGGTGGTGATGGCGGTGGGCACCGACGACAAGGCGGTGCTGGCAACCTGCGTGGTGGTGGCGGGGCTGTTCATCGGCATCAACAACACGCTGATCACCGAGACCGTCATGAAGGCCGCGCCCGTCGAGCGCGGGGTGGCCTCGGCGGCCTACAGCTTCCTGCGGTTCGGCGGCGCGGCCGTCGCGCCGTGGCTGGCCGGGCTGCTCGGCGAGCGGGTCAGCGTCCACCTGCCCTACTGGGTGGGGGCCGGCGCGGTGCTGCTCGGCGCGGTGGTGCTGACCCTGACCCGCAAGCACCTGACCGGTGTCGACGCCCCCGAGAGCGAGCTGGACCGCGAGCAGGACGAGGCGACCGCGCTGTCGGTCGGGTCCTGACCCCGCCTCCCGCCGAAACTGCAACTTGTGTACCCGAAACGCGGGTGCGGGCGGTAGAACCTGCAGGCTCGGCGGGCTCAGGGAGTCCAGCCGGCGGCCCGCAGCGCCTCACGGGCGCGGGCGACGGTGCCCCACGGGTCGTCGCGCAGGTGGGCGGCACTGACCCGCACGATCCGCCACCCCCGACCGGCCAGGAACTCCAGACGGTCGATGTCGCCGGCGTGCTGGCCGGGATCGGTCCAATGCTGCGGCCCGTCGTACTCGACGCCGACCCGGCAGTGCTCCCAACCCATGTCGACCCGGCGCACCACCTTGCCCCAGCGGTTCCTGATCGGGATCTGGGTCTGCGGCCGGGGCAGCCCGCCACGGATCAACAGCAGTCGCAGCCGCGTCTCCTGCGGCGACTCGGCGCCGGAGTCGGCCAGCGAGAGCGACGAGCGCAGCCGCCGGACCCCGCGGGCCCCCGGGTAGCGCCGCGCGAGGGCGGCCACCGCCGTCACGGGTGCGCCCGTGGCATTGAGCAGGGCGTCGATCCGGATGACGGCCTCCGTCGGCGGTAGCCGCCGCCCCAGGTCGTAGGCGGTACGCGCGGTGGTCGTACACGCGATCCCGTCGAGCAGGCAGACCTCGTCGTCGCGCAGGGTGTCGGTGCGCACCAGCACACCCGCCGGGGCCCGCGGCTGGGTGCGGATCAGTTCGGGCCGGGTGTCGTCGGGTATCCAGCGTGACCCGAGCAGCGCGGCCGCCGACAGGCCCGCGACGGTGGCCTCACCCCCGGCCCACAGCCAACCCGCCACGGCGCGTTCTCGCGCCGTCAGCTCGACACCGCGGCGCGCGTAGACGTTCTGGAACACCTTGTCGTAGCCGCGGCGCAGGTCGCGGCGGGTCAGCCGGCCGGCGGCCAGTTCGGTGCTGGCGACGACGAGCCGGGGCATGCGGGCATGGTGGGCGACGGGCCTCCCGGCCGGTAGTCAGCCCTGTGCACACCCGCCGAAACTGCAGAGTCTGTACACGAACGCCGAGTGGGCCCGGCAGAACCTGCAGGCTCGGCGGGTCAGAGGGCCACCAGACTGCCCACCAGATAGGTCGCCGCGATCGCGACCGCCCCGAACGCCAGCTGCCGCGTCGAGCCCAGCCACACCGGCCGGCGGGTCAGCCGGGCGGCCAGCCCGCCGACGATCAACAGCCCCATCCCGCCGAACGCCAGACCCAGCCACAGCGAGGTGAACCCCAGCAGATACGGGATCAGCGGGATCACCGCACCGACCACGAACGTCAGGAACGACGAACCCGCCGCCAGCAGCGGCGACGGCGTCTCCTGCGGGTCCACACCCAGCTCCGACACCAGGTGGAAGTGCAGCGCACGCTGCTCGTCGCGGTGGATCTCGGCGGCCGCGGTGGTGGCGGTCTCCGGCGTCATGCCCAGCTTGGTCAACGTGTCGACCAGCTCGGCGCGCTCGGCCGTCGGGTGCAGCGGGAATGAGCGGCGTTCCACCCGCACCTCGGCGTCGATCTGCTCGTTGGCCGTCTTCACCGAGGTGAACTCGCCCAGCGCCATGGAGAACGCCCCGGCCAGCAGTCCGGCCACCCCGCCGAGCACCACCGTCGGCGCGCTGGCGCCCGCGGCCACCCCGGCGATCAGCGCGGTGTTGCTGACCAAGCCGTCCATCGCCCCGAACGTGCTCGCCCGCAACCACCCGCCGGTGACGTCGCTGTGCCGATGGTCGATCTCGTGCGGCAGGCCCTCTGCTGTCATGGCGCCCATCTAATCCCGGCCACCGGCCGGCGTCATCTAATCCCGGCCACGGCCGGCGTCATGAATTCCGCGCCAACGTTGCCGGAGTCACGTTTGCCGAGGCCAGCTACGGGATACCGTCGAGTTATGACCAGCACTGGAGAACATCTGCGCAATGCCCTCGACGGCCGCTGGCGCGACGTCAAGAACGCGATGCGCGCCGAGCTGTCCCACGAGGTCTTTCGGCCGCACTACACACCCAACACGGTGATCGCGCGCACCAAGGTCAACGAACAGATGCGGATCATGGCCTCCCACGGCGCCGCGGAGGACAGCTTCAAGAAGGGCCACGGCGGCACCGGCGACGTCGGCGCGGCGATCACCCGCATCGAGATGCTCGCCATGAGCGACCTGTCGCTGATGGTCAAGGCCGGCGTGCAGTGGGGCCTGTTCGGCGGCGCCATCGAGAACCTGGGCACCGAACGCCACCACGAGGCCTACGTGCCGAAGATCATCGACCTGCAGCTGCTGGGCTGCTTCGCGATGACCGAGACCGGGCACGGCAGCGACGTGCAGTCCATCGAGACCACCGCCAGCTACGACCCGGCCACCGAGGAGTTCGTCATCAACTCCCCCACCGCGTCCTCGCGCAAGGACTACATCGGCGGCGCGGCGGAGACGGCCCGGGTGGCCGCGGTGTTCGCCCAGCTCATCACCGGCGGCACCGGCCACGGCGTGCACTGCCTGGTGGTGCCGATCCGCGACGACGACGGCAACGACCTGCCGGGCGTGACCACCTCGGACTGTGACTACAAGGGCGGGCTGCCCGGCGTGGACAACGGCCGCATCATGTTCGACCACGTGCGGGTGCCGCGGGAGAACCTGCTCAACCGGTACGCCGACGTCGCCCCCGACGGCACCTACAGCTCGCCCATCGAGAACCCCAGCCGGCGGTTCTTCACCATGCTGGGCACCCTGATCCGCGGCCGGGTCACCGTGGGGGGCAGCGCGGCCGCGGCGGCCCGGGTGGCACTCGACATCGCGACCCGGTATGCGTTGCAGCGCAGACAGTTCAGCGCCCCCGACTCCGAGGACGAGGTGCTGATCATGGACTACCTGGTGCACCAGCGGCGGCTGTTCCCGCTGATCGCCAGGTCCTACGCCCTGCAGTTCGCGCAGAACGAGCTGGTCTCCAAGTGCCACGACCTGCAGACCGCCGACGACCCCGACCCCGAGGAGCAGCGCGAGCTGGAGTCGCGCGCCGCGGGCCTGAAGGCCGCCAACACCTGGCATGCCAGTACCGCCATCCAGGAGGCCCGCGAGGCCTGCGGAGGTGCGGGCTATCTGGCCGAGAACCGGCTGATCGCGCTGCGCGGCGACACCGACGTGTTCACCACCTTCGAGGGCGACAACCACGTGCTGACCCAGCTCGTCGCCAAGGAGCTGCTGACCGCCTACGCCGACGACATCAGGGGCATGAGCCCGGTGGACTGGGTGCGCTTCGCGGCCAACTTCGCCGGCGAACGCGTGCTCAAACGCACCGCCGCGGAGACCATCGTGCAGACCCTGCTGGATTCCCGCCAGGACAACGAGGAGGAGGGCAGCCTGTTCAACCGCGGCACCCAGGTCAAGATGTTCGAGGACCGCGAGGAGTACATGCTGGCCTCGGTGGCGCGCCGGCTGCAGAGCAAGGCCAAGGAGATGAGCGAGTTCGACGCGTTCAACTCCGTGCAGGACCACGTGCTGCACGCGGCCACCGCGCACATCGACCGCATCGTGCTGGAGGCCTTCGTGGCCGGCATCGACAGCTGCGAGGACGACGAGGCCCGCGAGATCCTCAACCTGGTGTGCGACCTGTACGCGTTGAGCGTGATCGAGGACGACAAGGCCTGGTACGTCGAGCACCGGTTCCTGTCCACCGACCGCGCCAAGGCCGTCACCCGTGGCATCAACGACCGCTGCCGCCGGCTGCGGCCGTACGCCGAACTGCTGGTCGACGGGTTCGGGGTGCCCACCCAGCTGCGCCAGGCCGAGATGCTGGCCTGACCCCGGCGCCGAGACTGCAGATTCTGGCGGGCCCTCTCGGGCGATGCGTACAGACTGTGCAGTCTCGGCGAGGGGCGGGCGAGGGGCACCACCTGGCGATTCTGTTCTGACCCACCCCATGCGCTAAAGTCTTTCTTCGGTCAATCCCCTGTAGCTCAATTGGCAGAGCTCCCGACTGTTAATCGGGCGGTTGATGGTTCGAGTCCATCCGGGGGAGCTCATCGAGCTCCACCAGCCGGGCGCGCGCGTACGCTCGGAAGCCGACACTCAGACGAGCCTGGAGGCAGTTCCCGTGATCCGTTTAGCCGCCGTGCTGGGCATCGGCTACGTGTTGGGGGCCAAGGCGGGACGGCGCCGCTACGAGCAGATCGTGGCGACCTACAAGGCGGTCGCGGCCAACCCGGCGACCAAGGCCGCCGTCGACGCCGGGCGTCGCAGGATCGCCGACCGGGTGTCCCCGGACGCGGCCATGGCCAAGTTCACCGAGATCGACGAGCAGACCGCGGTCATCGAGCCGCGGCAACCCTAGCCGGGTCCCCCGGGAACCTCAGGGGTTCAGCGGGATGCTGATCGACCGGCCCGGCAGCAGCGGGCTGGTGCTCACCCCCGGGTTACCGGTGGTGGGCCCGTTGACCCCGATACCGACACCGTTGAGGGTCGACTCGGCCCCGCCGGCCATCGACCAGGCGATGCACTGGCCGTCGTTCATGCTGCCCAGCCAGGCCAGGCACGGCCCCTGGGCCTGCGCCGGGGCGGCGCCGGGGGTGCTCAGCGCGCCGTAGAGGGGTGCTGCCACGGCGGCGGCCGCGACCGCGAACCCCGCGATCAGGCGTCCTGTGCGTGCCATACCGATTCCCCTCTCGTCTCCGAACACCGTCGCCCTGCTTATCGCCGGACCGGTGCTCAGCGTAACCAATACCGGCCCGTCACGCCGTGAGGTCGTCGCCGGAGGCCTGCTCCAGCAGGCTGCGCCGGTAGGACTCCATGGCCACCAGGTCACCGAACAGCGCGTGGTACTCGTCGCCCTGCTCCACCGGCGACATGCGCTGCAGCTTGGACTTCACCTCGGCGATCTGACGGCCCACCCAGACCTCCTGCAGCCGGGCCAGCACCCCGTTGATGTAGCGCGGCAGCCGCTCGTCGTCGTCGACCCGGATGGCCTCCACCCCCAGCTCGCTGACCAGGGCCGCGGCCGCCGGCGAGCCGGTCTGCTTGGCCACCGCGTCCAGCCACTGCGCCCCGCCCAGGCCCGAGGCCGTGCCCCCGGCGGCCTCGATCGCGGCCCGCACGGCCGCGTAGCCGGGGTGGGTGAAGCTCTCCACGGTCAGCGAGTCGAACACCGGACCGGCCAGGGCCGGGTACTGCACGGCGGCCTTGAGCGCCTCGCGCTGCGGCCACAGCGTCGGGTCCCGCGGGTCGGGCCGGCGGGCCGGTTCGGCCGGCGTGCGCACGGCGGCGGGGCGGCGGCCACCCTCGGTGCGGGCCCGGGGGTCCCGCGCCTCCTCGCGCACCCGCCCGATCACCTGCGCGACGTCGTCCCAGCCGACCCAGCCGGCCAGCTGGCGGGCGTACTCGTCGCGCAGCGTCGGGTCCTTGATCTGGGCCACCATCGGCACGCAGCGGCGCAGCGCGCCGACCCGGCCCTCGGCGCTGTCCAGGTCGTGGTCGGCCAGCGCGGTGCGAATCGCGAACTCGAACAACGGCGTTCGCCGGGCCACGAGGTCGCGCAGCGCGCCGTCGCCGTGGGCCAGCCGCAGATCGCAGGGATCCATGCCGTCGGCGGCCACCGCCACGAAGGACTGCCCGGCCAGGTTCTGCTCACCGGCGAAGGCCTTCAGCGCGGCGGCGCGGCCGGCGGCGTCGCCGTCGAAGACGTAGATCAGCTCGCCGCGGAAGAACTTGTCGTCCATCATCAGCCGGCGCAGCATCGCCAGGTGCTCGTCGCCGAAGGCGGTGCCGCACGCCGCGACGGCGGTGGTCACCCCGGCCAGATGCATGGCCATCACGTCGGTGTAGCCCTCCACCACCACCGCCTGGTGCCCCTTGGCGATATCGCGTTTGGCCAGGTCCAGCCCGAACAGCGCGTTGGACTTCTTGTACAGCGTGGTCTCGGGGGTGTTGACGTACTTGGCCTGGTTGGCGTCGTCGTCGAAGAGCCGGCGGGCCCCGAAACCGATCACCTCCCCGCTGGAGACCCGGATCGGCCACAGCAGCCGGCGGTGGAACCGGTCCATCGGGCCGCGCTTGCCCTCCCGCGACAGCCCGGCGGCCTCCAGTTCCTTGAACTCGAAACCCTTGCGCAGCAGATGTTTCGTCAGCTGGTCCCAGCCCGACGGGGCGTACCCGCAGCCGAACTGCCGGGCCGCGGCGGCGTCGAAGTTGCGTTCGGTCAGGTAGCGCCGCGCGGTGGCCGCCTCCTCGGACTCCAGCTGCTCGGCGTAGAACTGCGCGGCCGCGGCGTTGGCGGCGATCAGCCGGCTGCGGCTGCCCCGGTCGCGCTGCACGTTGGTGGCCGAGGCGCCGGTGTAGGTGATGGTGTAGCCGATGCGGTCGGCCAGCATCTCCACCGACTCGACGAAGCTGATGTGCTCGATCTTCTGCAGGAACGCGTAGACGTCGCCGCCCTCCCCGCAGCCGAAGCAGTGGAAATGGCCGTGATTGGGCCGGACGTGAAACGACGGGGACTTCTCGTCGTGGAACGGGCACAGGCCCTTCATCGAGTCCGCGCCCGCGCGGCGCAGCTGGACGTAGTCGCCGACCACGTCCTCGATGCGGGTGCGTTCCCGAATGGCCGCGATATCGCGATCTGAGATGCGTCCGGCCACCGGATCAGTCTAGAGGCCGGGGGGCACGCGCCTCGTGCACTCGCTCCAACCGCCCCTCGGTGTAGGAGGCGATCTGGTCGATGACCACCCGCAACCGGGCCGCGTCATCGGTGGCCGCGGCGAACTCGGGCGCGAACTGCGGGTCCAGGCTGCCCGGCGCCTGCGCCCACAGCGCCAGGGCCACCTCCTTGATCCGGGTGCGCTGGTCGGCCTGTATCCGCAGGTGGGCGTGGTCGGACATGATGAACTGCAGGGCCAGCATCTTCAGCACCGCCACCTCGGCGCGCACCAGCGTCGGCACGGCCAGTTCGGCCGAGAAGCGGCCCAACGGCCCGTCGCCGGCCACCGCCCGGGTGGCGCTGATGGCCGCGTTGGCGAAACGGCCCACCAGCTCGCTGGTGAGGCGCTTGAGCGCCACCGACGCCATCAGGGTGCCGTCGTGCTTGCCGACGGCGGCCACCACCGGCATCTGCGAGAGCCGCTCGGCCGCGGCCAGCAGGTCGTCGCGGGCCACCGCCGGGAACGCCGCGGCGCCCAGGCCGGCCAGCGTGGCCGCGGCGTCCGGGTCGGCCAGCACCCGCAGGTCGATGCGCCCGGAGATCACCCCGTCCTCGACGTCGTGCACCGAGTAGGCCACGTCGTCGGCCCAGTCCATCACCTGGGCCTCCAGGCACGGCCGGTCCACCGGGGCCCCGCGGCGCACCCACTCGGCCGACACCATGTCGTCGGCGTAGAAGCCGAACTTGCCCGACCCGCCCTCCGGGCGCCGCCAGGGGTATTTCGTCACGGCGTCCAGGGCGGCCCTGGTCAGGTTCAGCCCGGCCGAAGCCCCCTCGGGATCAAGGACTTTGGGTTCCAGCCGGGTGAGGATCCGGAAGTTCTGGGCGTTGCCCTCGAAGCCGCCGAAGGCCGCGGCGATCTCGTTGAGGGCGCGCTCGCCGTTGTGCCCGTAGGGCGGGTGGCCGATGTCGTGGGCCAGCCCGGCCAGGTCCACCAGGTCCGGGTCGCAGCCCAGCCCGATCGCCATGCCGCGCCCGATCTGGGCGACCTCCAGCGAATGGGTCAGCCGGGTGCGCGGCGTCTCGCTCTCCCGCGGCCCCACCACCTGGGTCTTGTCGGCGAGCCGGCGGAAGGCCGCGCAGTGCAGCACCCGGGCCCGGTCGCGGGCGAAGTCGCTGCGGTGCTCGGAGTCGGTGCCGGGCAGCGCGGCGGTCTTCGGCGCCTCGGGCACCGGACGTTCGCGGTCGAACGCCTGATAATGGTCCTGCGGATACGTGCTCACCGAGCCACAGTCTGCCAGCCCGCGTCGGATCGGTTCCGGCAGGCTGCATGCGATTCGGGCCGCCCCCATTAGATTGTGACTCATGCGCACCGTCCGGCCGCTGGCCCTGCTGCTCACCACCTTGCTCCCGGCACTACTGACGGCACTGCTGATCGCGCCCGCGGCCGTGGCCGAACCGCCGTTCCGGGTGCCCGAACAGATCACCGACAAGGCCGGGGCGCTGAGCCCGTCGGAGCGGGCCGACGTCCAGGACGCCCTCGACAAGCTCTACGACAACAAGAGGATCCAGCTGTGGGTGGTCTTCGTCGAGAGCTTCGACGGGCAGAACGGTGTCTCCTGGGCACAGGACACGATGCGGGCCAGCGGCTTCGGTGACGACGACGCGCTGCTGGCGGTGGCCGTCGGCGACCGCGAGTACGCCTTCCAGGTGCCGTTGGACACCACCGGGGTCAGTTCCACCCAGGCAGACGACGTGCAGCGCAACGACATCGAGCCCAAGCTGCGCCGCGGCGACTGGGCCGGCGCGGCGATCGCCGCGGCCAACGGGCTGAACACCACCGCCAAGCCGCTGCCCTGGGGCGGACTGCTGACCGCGCTGGGCGTGATCGCCGTGCTGGGCCTGCTGTGGTGGATGTGGAGCCGGCGCCGGCGCCGGCAGCGGCACGAGGCCGAGGTCGAGGCGGCCAAGCGGGTGGATCCGACCGACCCCAACGCGCTGGCCGGGGTCCCGCTGGAGGCCCTCGACGAACTGTCCCAGACGATCGTCGTCGACGTCGACAACGCGGTGCGCACCAGCCAGAACGAGCTCACGCTGGCCGTCGAGGAGTTCGGCGAGAAGCGCACCGAACCGTTCCGGGCCGCGGTCGAGGCCGCCAAGAAGACCCTGGCGCAGGCGTTCAACGTCCGGCAGATCCTCGACGACGCCGTGCCGGAGACGCCCACCCAGCGCCGGGACCTGCTGACCCGCGTCATCGTCGCGGCCGCCAAGGCCGACCGGGAACTGGACGCCCAGAGCGAGGCCTTCGAGCAGCTGCGCGATCTGGTGATCAGCGCACCGACGCGGCTGGACACGCTGACCCAGCGGATGGTGGCCCTGACGGCGCGGCTGGAGCCGGCCGAACAGACCCTGGCCGGCCTGCACCGGCAGTTCTCCGACGACGCGCTGGCCTCGGTGGCCGACAACGTCGACACGGCCCGCCAGCGGCTCTCGCTGGCCGACCACAGCATCACCTCGGCCCGCGGCCTGGTCAGCCGGCCGGCCGCCGACCAGACCGGGCTCGTCGACGCGGTCCACGCCGCCGAGGGGGCGCTGCAGCAGGCCACCCAGCTGCTCGACGCCGTCGACAGCGCGTCCTCGGACATCAACCACGCGGTGGCCGGCCTGCCCGCGGCCATCGCCGACATCCAGAACGGAATCGACGCGGCGGCAGCGCAATTGGCCCAGCCGGGCACCCCGCAGCCCGGCGAGCTGACGGCCGCACGCGATGCGGCGGTCCGGGCGGTCGCCGAGGCCGACCGCGACGGGGCCTCCGACCCGCTGGGGGCGTTCACCGCGGTGACCAAGGCCGACGCCGACCTGGACCGGATCCTGGCCAGCGTCACCGAGAAACGCCAGGAGGCCGCGCGGCAGGCCCGGATGCTCGAGCAGGCGCTGTTCACCGCGTCCTCGCGGGTCAAGGCCGTCTCGGATTTCATCGACACCCGGCGCGGCAGCGTGGGACCGGAGGCCCGCACCCGGCTCGCCGAGGCCCAGCGGCAGCTGGAGGCCGCCCAGGCCAAGAAGAGCACCGACGTCACCGAGGCGATCGCGCACGCCAACGGTGCGGCCGCGCTGGCCGCCCGGGCGCAGTCGCTGGCCAACGACGACGCCCGCGCGGCGCAGCGGCACTACGCGGGTCAGTACGGCGGACGCGGCGGCGCCGACCTGGGCTCGGTGATCGGCGGGATCATCATCGGCAACGTGCTGCGTGGCGGATTCAGCGGCGGCATGGCTGCCTCTTATACACATCCGACGCTTCCGACGATACTGCTTGTGTTAATCTCCCATCTCTCTCTGTCTCGTAACCAAACCACTATTCACCATTCTGCATCCGCACAACCACATGCAGTCATCTGTCTATCACT
>NZ_NVQF01000107.1 GCF_002592005.1 Mycolicibacterium palauense
ACCCCGGACTCGCCACAGAACCTCTCCGCGCCCCCGTTCGCGGGGCTCAACACCCGGGCCCTTCAGGCCACCACCGACGCCGCCGACGAGGGCGCCGACATCGCGTTCCTGGTGCTCGACCGGGAGACCGGGCACGAGGTGTCCAGCGGCAACACCCGGGGCCTGGCGACCGCCTCGGTGGCCAAGCTGTTCATCGCCGACGATCTGCTGATGCGCGAGCCGGACCTGTCCCCGGACGACCGCAGATCCCTGGACGTGATGCTGCGCTCCTCCGACGACGATGCCGCCGAGATGTTCTGGAACCGCGGCGGCGGCGACGCCATCATCACCCGGGTCGCCGGGCGCTACGGGCTGGGCGCCACCTCACCGCCGGACAACGGGCGCTGGTGGAACACCGTCACCTCCGCTCAGGATCTGGTGCAGTACTACGACATGCTGCTCAACGGCACCGGCGGACTACCCCCGGAGCGGGCCAACATCATCGTCAACAACCTGGCCCAGTCCACCCCCAACGGTATCGACGGGTACCCGCAGCGCTTCGGCATCCCCGACGGTCTCTACGCCGAACCCGTTGCAGTCAAACAGGGTTGGATGTGCTGCGTCGGATCGGACTGGATGCATCTGTCCACCGGCATCATCGGCTCCGACCGCCGCTACCTGATGGTGATCTACTCACTGCAGCCCACCGACGCCGCGACCGCGCGCGCCACCATCACCCAGGCGGTCAAGACGATGTTCCCGGACGGCCGGATCTAGCCGAGCAGGTCGGGCCGCCGCTGCCGGGTGCGCTGCAGCGACTGTTCGTGGCGCCACTGGTCGACGCGGGCGTGGTTGCCCGACAACAACACCTCGGGAACGTCGAGTCCCCGCCAGCTCGGCGGGCGGGTGTAGCTCGGCCCCTCCAGCAGCCCGCCGACGTGGGCGGAGTGTGAGTCGTCCTGCGAGGAAAGCGGATTGCCCAGCACCTCGGGCAGCAGACGCACCACCGCCTCGATCATCACCAGGGCGGCGGATTCCCCCCCGGGCAGCACGTAGTCACCGATGGAAACCTCCTCGACGCGCATGCGCCGCGCCGCGTCGATCGCGACCCGCTGGTCTATCCCCTCGTAGCGTCCGCAGGCGAACACCAGATGCTCTTCCCCGCTCCATCGCGCGGCGGTCGCCTGGTCGAACGGCACACCCGCCGGGGTGGGGATGACCAGAAGGGTCTTCTCCGAACAGAGTTCGTCGAGGGCGTCTCCCCAGACCGGAGCACGCATCACCATGCCCGGCCCACCGCCGTAGGGTGCATCGTCGACGGAACGGTGCACATCGTGTGTCCACCCGCGCAGGTCGTGCACCCCGAGCGCGACCCGCCCCGACTGAATGGCCTTGCCCGGCAGCGACTGCCGCAGGGGTTCGAGGTACCCGGGGAAGATGGTGACGACGTCGATGCGCATCGGTGCGGCCCTACTCGAGGTCCAGCAGACCCTCGGGCGGGTCGATCTCGACCACGCCGTCGGCCAGGGAAACCGTCGGGACGATCGCCGACACGAAGGGCACCAGCACCTCGGAACCGGAATCCCTTTTCACCGAGAGCAGTTCACCGCCCGCGGTGTGCACGACCTCGGTGACGGTGCCGATGTCGGCCCCGTCGACGAGCCGGACCCGCAGCCCCTCGAGCTGATGGTCGTAGAACTCGTCGGGCTCGTCGATCGGCGGCAGCTGCCCGGAGTCCACCAGAAACAGCATCCCGCGCAACGCGTCCGCCGCATCACGGTCTCCGACGCCGGCGAGCCGGAGCAACAGCCGGCCGCCGTGTGTGCGCACGGAATCGACCACCAGGTCGCGGTCTCCCCCGCCCCTGGGCGCCCGGCCGCGCAGCACGGTGCCCGGGACGAATCGCGCGTCGGGATCGTCGGTGCGAACCTCGACCACCAGCTCGCCGGCGATCCCGTGGGCCTTGACCACGCGCCCGACGACCAGTTCCATGCCCCGGTCGACCTACTGGTCGGTGTCCACCACGTCGACGCGGATGCCGCGTCCACCGATACCGGCCACGAGTGTGCGCAGCGCGGTGGCGGTCCGGCCGCCCCGGCCGATGACCTTGCCGAGGTCGTCGGGATGGACGTGCACCTCGACGGTGCGACCGCGCCGGCTGGTCACCATGTCGACGCGGACGTCATCGGGGTTGTCGACGATCCCGCGCACCAGGTGCTCGACGGCGTCGACGACGACGGTGCTCATTCGGCGGTGGTCTCCGAACTGGTCTCGGCGCTGGTCTCCGAGCTGGTCTCGGCGCTGGTCTCGGCGGCAGACTCAGCAGCGGGCTCCGCGGCAGACTCGGCGGCGTCCTGCTCGGCCTTCTTCGCGGGAGCCTTCTTCTTCTTCGGCTGGGTGGCCTCACCGGCGGGCGCACCGTCGGCGGCCGCCAGCGCGGCGTTGAACAGGTCCAGCTTGGAGGGCTTGGGCTCCTTGAGCTTGAGGGTCCCCTCGGCGCCCGGCAGGCCCTTGAACTTCTGCCAGTCGCCGGTGATCTTGAGCAGGGCCAGGACGGGCTCGGTGGGCTGAGCACCGACGCCGAGCCAGTACTGCGCGCGCTCCGAGTCGATCTCGATCAGGCTCGGGTCTTCCTTGGGGTGGTACCGGCCGATGATCTCGATGGCGCGCCCGTCACGGCGGGTGCGCGCGTCGGCGACGGCGATGCGGTACTGGGGGTTGCGGATCTTGCCAAGCCGGGTGAGCTTGATCTTGACAGCCATGGTGAAACGTTTCTCCTCGGATTGCCACGCTGCAATTCAGCGATCTCGGGCGGGATGCCAGGATCCGGTTTTGCCTCGCGTGTGTGACCAGCGCACGGCGCATCCACGGAGGAAACCGCGCGGCGGACAGCCCTAGATTGTGCCAGAACCGGCCGCGTCACCAAAAATCGCGGTCCGGCCTCAGATCCCCAGCACCGCCTTGGCGATGAAGAAGTAGACCAGCAGGCCGCTGGCATCGACGAACGTCGAGATGAACGGATTGGCGAACACGGCGGGATCGGCCCGGATCGCGCGCGCCAGCATCGGCATCCCCCCGCCCACGGTCGCGGCCATGGTGCACAACGCCAGGAAGGTCAGCCCGATGACGGTGCCGATGGACACGCTGTAGATGATCGAGACGATCAGGAACGCGATGGCGCCGAGCACGACACCCAGCGACAGACCGACGCGGAACTCCCGGAAGAGCACCTTGCCCAGGTCGCGGGGGCGGACATCGCCGAGCGCCAGCGCCCGGGTCACCGTGGTCGCCGCCTGGTTTCCGGTGTTGCCGCCGGTTCCGATCAGCAGCGGAATGAACAGCGCGAGGGTCACCACCTCGGCGAGGGTGTCCTCGAAGACCTCGAGGACCTGCACGGTCAGCGTCGCGCCGACGGCCAGGACCAGCAGCCACACCACCCGCGACCGCATCAGTCCCAGCACCGGGGCGGTCAGGTAGGGCCGGCGCAGCGGTTCGACGCCGCCGATGCGGGCCTGGTCCTCGGAGTCGGCGTCCTCCAGGATCGACAGCGCGTCGTCGACCGTCAGGATGCCGACGATGCGGGTGTCGTTGTCGACGACCGGCAGCGCCAGCATCTTCAGGTCCGCGCAGCGCCGCGCGGCCGTCTCGGCGTCGTCGGTGGCGTGCACCCACTGCGCGGGCTGCATCACCTCGGCGATCGTCGTCCCCGGTGGGGCCTTGAGCAGTTCACGCAGGCTGACCACGCCGATCAGCGTGCGGTCCTCGTCGGTGACCGGCAGCGTGTAGACCGTCTCGGCGTCCTCGAGGTGGTCGGCCAGCTTGGTCAGCGCGGTGGCGGTGGTCCATTCGGGCCGCACCCGCACGAATTCCGGGCTCATCCGGCGGCCGATCGAGCCGTGCTGATAGCCGAGGATTTCCGCGGTCATGTCCCGTTCGTCGGCGGGCAGGCCCTGCAGCAGCCGGCGGGCCACGTTGGCGGGCAGCTCGTCGAGCAGCTCGACGCGGTCGTCGGGGTCCATGTCGGCGAACAGCTCGGCGGTGTGCTCGTCCTGCAGCGCCCCCACCAGATCGCTCTGCAGGCTGGGGTCGAGCACCTCGAAGACCTCCAGCGCCCGCCCCTTCGGGAGCATGCGGTAGGCGACGGCCCGTCGCTTGCTGTCCAGGCGCTCGAGGATGTCGAGGATCTGGCCGGTGGGCAGGGCGCTCAACGTGGCGGTGAGTTCGGCGAAGGAGCCGTGATCGACCGCTCGTTCGACGCTTCTGACGATGGATTCCGGGACGAACTCGTCGACGTCGGTCACATCTGGTCAGACTAGTTTGTCAAAGCACTTCGTCTCTACCCGAGACGTCATCCGCCAGCCGTCCGGCGTGCGGATGAATTCGTCGTCGTACCACAGCCCGCAGAACAGCACCTGCTTGTCCGCCTGCCCGTTCTCCGAGTCGAGCACCATCGGGTTGAAACAGATCACGCGGGAGCTGGCGGTGTCGCCGTCGATGACGACCGACAGGTTTCCCAGCATGTGCGAGTAGGCCGGGAAGTTGGGCAGCACCTCGGCCAGCCAGGCCTTCACCTCGGGGTAGCGGCCGTCGATGCCGCCCATCGCGCGGTAGTCGATGTAGGCGTCCGGGGTGAACACCCGGTCGAGGTCATCGAAGCGGCGCTGATCGATGGCGGTGGAGTAGTCGACCAGAAGCTGCTGGATCTCCAACCGGTCGGAGATCTCCTCCAGACTCAGCATGTCTGCATTCAACACCGCGGGATCCGCCGGCGTGCGTGCGGGGTTGGGCCAGGGTTAGGCTCAGCCCCCATGTGGAAGCCAGCCGCCGCGCCGAAACTGCTTGCCGCGCTCGCGGTGCTGCTCGCCAGCGTGACGCTGGCGGGCTCCCCCGGCGCCGGCGCCGACACCGTGGACGTCCAGCCGGTGGGCTCGGCGCCCATCCCGCCGGGGCCGGCGCCGACCTGGGTGGTCGCCGACCTCGACAGCGGCCAGATCCTGGCCGGAAGCGGTGAGAACGTCCGCCACGCCCCCGCCAGCACCATCAAGGTCCTGCTCGCCCAGGTGGTGCTCGACGAGCTGCCGCTGGACGCCACCGTCGTGGCCGACGCCGCCGACGCCGATGTCGAGTGCAACTGCGCCGGGGTACGGCCCGGAGCCACCTACACCACCCGCCAGCTGCTCGACGGTTTGTTGCTGGTGTCGGGCAACGACGCCGCCAACACCCTGGCGCACATGCTCGGGGGGATCGGCCCCGCGGTGGCAAAGATGAACGCCAAGGCCGCCGCCCTGGGCGCGCACGACACCCTGGCCGGGTCTCCGTCGGGCCTCAACGGTCCCGGTATCGACGGCTTCACCACCCCGCACGACCTGGCGATCATCTTCCGCGCCGCGCTGGCCAATCCGGCGTTCGCACAGATCACCGCGACGCCGCGGGCGCCCTTCCCGGGCCCCGACGGGCCCCGCGAGCTGGTGAACCAGAACGAGCTGCTGTTCGGCTACCCCGGGATGCTGGGCGGCAAGACGGGATTCACCGACGTCGCCAAGAAGACCTACGTCGGTGCCGCGCAGCGCGGCGACCGCAGGCTCGTGGTCGCCATGATGTACGGGCTGGTCAAGGAGGGCGGCCCGACCTACTGGGATCAGGCCTCGAGCCTGCTGGACTGGGGCTTCGCGCTGGACCGCAACGCCAGCGTCGGCATGCTGTAGGGCTCCCACCGCCCAGCACCGACCGCCCACAGATGAGTGCGCCCCGCGACGGGAGCGCCGAACGTTGCCGTTCCGCGGCCGTTTCGAGACACCCCCTGGCTACGCTCGGCCCTCGTGCGCCCCGTTTCGCGCCGCTTTCTGCCGGCGGCAGCCGTGGTGAGCCTGCCGGCTCTGACGAGGTTTTTCGCGTCCTTCGCGTCCTCCGTGGCTCTCGTGGCCCTCGTCGTGGGCGCCGGGCCGATAGGCGGCCGTGCCGCCGCGGCCCCCGACCCCGGCCCGGCCGGCGCGCTCGCGGCCCCCGACGGCCCGGCCGCGGCCTGGCTGCTGGCCGATATGGACACCGGAAGCATCCTGGCCTCGAAGAACCCCTACCAGCCGCACGCTCCCGCCAGCACCATCAAGGTGCTGCTGGCGATGGTCGTACTCGACCACCTGCATCCGGGCGCGGCGGTGCGCGCGGCCCCGGTGCACACCCGGGTCGAATGCTCCTGCGTCGGTCTGGTGCCCGGCCAGGTCTACACCACCCGCCAGCTGCTGGAAGGTCTGCTGCTGGTGTCGGGCAACGACGCCGCCAATCTGCTCGGTGACATGCTCGGCGGGATGCGCGCCGCGGTGTGGCGGATGAACGTCAAGGCCGCCCAGCTGGGGGCCCGCAGCACCCGGGCCTCCTCGCCGTCGGGGCTGGACGGGCCGGGCTGGGAGTCGGTGACCACCCCGCACGACCTGGCCGTGATGCTGCGCGCCGCGCTGAGATATCCGCTGATCGCCCACATCATGCGACAGCCCGAGGCGCAGTTCCCGGACCGGACCGGCTACAAGACGATCGTCAACCAGAACGAGCTGCTGCGGCGCTACCCCGGCGACCTCGCCGGCAAGACCGGCTACACCAACCTGGCCCGCAAGACCTACATCGGGGCGGCCCAGCGCGGAAACCGGCGGCTGATCGTCGTGCAGATGTACGGCACCGGCGACCTCTACGGGCAGGCCGTCGACCTGTTCGACTGGGGATTCGCCCGGCCCTGAGGCCCGCGGGCGCCGCCGTACGCGCTCAGACCGGCGCCGGGCCGGCGAACACCCGCCCGCGCAGGATCACCACGTCGGGGTGGTCGAGAACGCCCGGCCGGCGGGGATCGGCGGAATAGCACACCAGGTCGGCGGGCGCGCCGTGCTCAAGGCCCGGCCGGCCCAGCCACTGCCGCGCGGCCCACGACGCGGCGCCCAGGGCCTCGGTGGGGGTCATACCGATGCCCGTGAGCGCCTGCACCTCGTCGGCGATGCGGCCATGGGCGATGCCCCCGCCCGCGTCGGTGCCGGCGAAGATCGGCACCCCCGCGTCGTGGGCGGCGCCGATCCGCTGCGCACAGCGGGCGTAGAGGTCACGCATGTGCGCGGCGTACGTGGGGTACTTCGTGGCCGCGTCGGCGAATCCCGGGAAGTTCTCGATGTTGATCAGGGTCGGCACCAGCGCCGTGCCGTGGGAGACCATCGCCTCGATGGTCTCGTCGGTCAGTCCGGTGCCGTGTTCGATGCAGTCGATGCCGGCACCGATCAGCCCGGGCAACGCGTCCTCGCCGAAGACGTGCGCGGTGACGCGGGCCCCGTTGTCGTGGGCGGCCCGTATCGCGGCCTTGAGGATGTCGTCGGACCACAGCGGCGCCAGGTCGCCGACCCCGCGGTCGATCCAGTCGCCGACCAGCTTGACCCAACCGTCGCCGAAGCGGGCCTGTTCGGCGACGGCGGCGGGCAGGTCGGCCTCGTCCTCGATGTCGATGGGCAGGCGCGGGATGTAGCGCTTGGGCCGCGCCAGGTGGCGGCCGGCGCGGATGATGCGCGGCAAGTCCGCACGCTCGTCGAAGCTGCGGGTGTCCACCGGGGAACCGGCGTCGCGCAGCAGCAGCGCCCCGGCGTCGCGCTCGGTCTCGGCCTGCCCGGCGGCCTCGTCGAGGGTGGTGGGACCGTGGAAGCCCAGCCCGACGTGGCAGTGCGCGTCCACCAGCCCGGGCAGCAGCCAGCCGTCGGAGAAGACGGTCTGCGCGGAGGCGACCGGTTCGGCGCTGAGGACACCGTCGCGCACCCACCACTCGACGGCCTCGCCGTCGGGCAGCGAGCGTCCGCGCAGGTGCAGCGCCCCGGGAGCGTTCTGGACTGTGCGCACTTCTGTACCGTCCGGCCGTACCGTCTGGACCCCGGGCCTACTTCTGCCCCGGGAACTTCAGTTTGGACAGGTCGAAGTCGGCCAGCCCCGGCGGCAGCTCGTCGAGGCCCGGCGGCATCTGCGACAGGTCGGGGAATCCGCCGGCCATCGGCGCGCCCAGCGGGTTGTTCACCTTCGGCGGGGTGGGGCCCTTCTTGCGGCCCTTCTGCCCCTTCTTGCCCTTCGCGTTCTTGCCCTTGCTCTTGGTGTTCTTGCGACCGACGCCGGGCATGCCGAACTTGCCGGCCATCGACGACATCATCTTGCGGGCCTCGAAGAACCGGTCGACGAGCTGGTTGACCTCGGACACGGTGACCCCGGAGCCGTTGGCGATCCGCAGCCGCCGTGAGGCGTTGATGATCTTGGGGTCGGCACGCTCGGCCGGGGTCATGCCGCGGATGATCGCCTGCAGCCGGTCCAGTTGCTTGTCGTCGACGGCGGCCAGGGCGTCCTTCATCTGGCCGGCACCGGGCAGCATGCCCAGCAGGTTGCCGATCGGGCCCATCTTGCGGATGGCCAGCATCTGCTCGAGGAAGTCCTCCAGCGTGAGTTCGCCGGAGCCGATCTTGGCGGCGGCCTCCTCGGCCTTCTGCTGATCGAAGACCTGCTCGGCCTGCTCGATCAGGCTCAGCACGTCGCCCATGCCCAGGATGCGGCTGGCCATCCGGTCCGGGTGGAAGACGTCGAAGTCCTCCAGCTTCTCCCCGGTGGAGGCGAACAGGATGGGCACACCGGTGACCTCACGCACCGACAGGGCCGCGCCGCCGCGGGCGTCGCCGTCGAGCTTGGTCAGCACGACACCGGTGAAGCCGACGCCGGCGCCGAAGGCCTCGGCGGTCGACACCGCGTCCTGACCGATCATCGCGTCGAGCACGAACAGCGTCTCGTCGGGGTGGACGGCATCGCGGATCGCGGCGGCCTGCGCCATCAGCACCTCGTCGATGCCCAGCCGGCCGGCCGTGTCGACGATCATCACGTCGTAGTGCTTGGACCGCGCCTCGGCGAGGCCGGCGGCGGCCACCGCGACGGGGTCCCCGGGTCCCCCGCCCTCGGTCTCGGGGGCCTCGGCGGCGGTGCCGGGGTGCGGGGCGAACACGTCGGCGCCGGCTCGCTCACCGGTGATCTTGAGCTGGTTGACCGCGCCGGGGCGCTGCAGGTCGCAGGCCACCAACAGCGGGGTGTGTCCCTGCCCTTTCAACCATTTGGCGAGTTTGCCGGCCAGGGTCGTCTTACCGGCGCCCTGCAGGCCCGCCAGCATGATGACGGTCGGCGGGTTCTTGGCGTAGGCCAACCGGCGCGTCTCACCGCCGAGGATGCCGACCAGCTCCTCGTTGACGATCTTGACGACCTGCTGGGCCGGGTTCAGCGCCGCCGACACCTCGGCACCCTTGGCGCGTTCCTTGATCCGCCCGATGAACGCCCGCACGACCGGCAGCGACACGTCGGCTTCCAGCAGCGCGAGTCTGATCTCGCGCGCGGTGGCGTCGATGTCGGCGTCGGTCAGCCGGCCCTTGCCACGTAGGCCGGTCAGCGCCCCGGTCAACCGGTCGGAGAGCGATTCAAACACGTGCCAAGCCTACTGGTGCGGGCCGGACCGCTCCGGGGGCGGCACCGGCGAGCCGACCGGTCCGGGTGCGTGAAGTTCGTTTCGCGCTCACGTTTTCGACACCCGGGGCTGGCTTGGAGCTGGCATGGGGCTGGCACAGTGACGACGTGTACGCCGTTCCGGACTCGAGACCCACCCCGGTCCCGGCGGCCGTGGAGCGCTTCCACCGGCTGTGCGCGGCCGTCGTCGCGCGGCTGCCGTTCGGTCTGGATTCCGTTGTCGCGCCGACCTTCCTCGGGTTCGCGATCATCAACAGCGGCACCTTCGCGGTGGATCTGACGGTGCTCACCGCGCTGCACTCCGGGCTGGGAGCGCCGCTGCCGGTCGCCATCACGATCGCCTACGCCACGGCGTTCGCGTTGGCCTTCACGCTCAACCGGATCTTCAACTTCTCCTCACACGCGCGGGTCGGACCGCAGATCGCGGTCTATGTCGTGGTCGTCGCCATCAACTATCTGCTGTTCATCCTCGGCGTGACCAGCGGGTTGGCCGCGCTGGGTGTCGACTACCACCTGGCCCGCATCGCCGCCGGCGGCTGCGAGGCGGTCTACATGTACAGCGCGATGCGCTGGGTGGTGTTCCGCCGCTGACCGGCGGGGCGCACGGTGGCATCCGGGGTGCATCCGGGGCCGCCCACGAGCCCAGGGCCCGCACCCGGGGCGAACCCGTCAGAACCCGTCAGCTGGCCTCCTGGACCGGCTTGGGCGGCGGTGGCGCCGGCAGCACCGCATAGAGCTCGCGTTCCAGCTCGGCCCGTTTGTCGGCCAGCTCCGACCCGCTGATCCCGAAGACGTCGACCACCGACGATCCCAGTGTGGTCACCTTCGCCCAGGTGATGTCGGCGCCGAAGCGCTCCAGCACGTGGGTGAGGATCGCCAGCAGACCGGACCTGTCGGTGGTGCGGACCTCGGCCACCAGCTGGCCGGCGGCGGGGTCGCCGTGCCAGAGAATCCTGGGCGGCGCGGCCGGCGGCCTGATCGGGACCGCGGGGGGCGGTTCCCCGACGCGGGCGGTGCCCTGGGCGTCCCGGTCGCGTTTGTCCAGCGACGCGTAGACGTCCAGTTCCCCGTTGAGCGCGAGGATGAACTGCTGACGCAGCAGCTCGGCCGCCGGCGGGGCGCCGAAGTGCGGCGACACCATGAACGTGTTGATGGCGAAGCCGCGGTGGCTGTTCACCGACGCCGAGTGCACCCGCAGCGAGCTCAGCGCCAGCACACCGGCGGCCTTGGACAGCAGCCCGCGGGTGTCCGGGGCGATGACCGTCACGCTGTAGGTGTGGCTGTTGTCGATGCGGCTCATCTCCACCCGCACCCCACCGACGTCCTCGACCAGCGCCAGGTGGCGGGCATCGATCGGGTCGGCCTGCGGCAGCGGTTCACCGGCCATCACCAGCCGGCACCGGCGCACCAGATCCCCGATCAGGGAGGACTTCCAGTCGCCCCACACGCCGGGGCCGGTCGCCAACGAATCCGCCTCGGCCAGCACGTGCAGCAGCTCCAGCAGCACCGCGTCGCCGCCGAGCGCGTTGGCCACCGCGTTGATCACCTCGGGGTCCTGCAGATCCTTGCGGGTGGCGGTGTCGGGCAGCAGCAGGTGGAAACGCACGATGGCCGACAACGTCTCGATGTCCGACGGCCACAGGCCCAGCCGGGTGCCGACCTGGGTGGCCAGCTCGGCGCCGATCACGCTGTGGTCGCCCCCGCGCCCCTTGCCGATGTCGTGCAGCAGGGCGCCCAGCATCAGCAGGTCGGGTCGTGACACCCGGGTGGTGAAAGAGCTCGCCCGCGAGACAGTCTCGATGAGATGGCGGTCGACGGTCCAGATGTGGATCACGTCGCGTGGCGGCAGGTCGCGCACCGCCCCCCATTCGGGGAACAGCCGGCCCCACAGGCCGGTGCGGTCCAGCGCCTCCACGGTGGCCACCGTCGACGGGCCCGCGGCCAACAGCACGAGAAGGTCCTTGAGCGCCTGCCGGGGCCACGGGGTGCGCAGTTCGGGCGCCGAATCGGCGAGGCGGCTCAGCGTCGACGAGGACATCGGCAGCCCGGTGATCGCGGAGGCGGCCGCCACCCGCAGCACCAGGCCCGGGTCCCGCTCGGGCCGGGCGTCGCGGGCCAGGATGACTTCGCCGTTGAACTCGATGACGCCCTCGTCCAGCGGACGCCGCGCCGGGCGCCGCAGGGCCGAAAAACCACGGCGCGGCAGGGCGTTTCCGGCGGTGCGAATACCGGCGTCGACGTAATAGCTGACGGTGCGGGCAGCGTCGGAGAGCATGCGGGCCAGGTCGAAGCGATCACCGATCTGCAGTGCGGCTCCGATCTCGTCGGCGTGCTGGGCCAGCAGCGTGTCGCGCCCCCGGCCCGAGACCCGGTGCAGTTCGGTACGCACGTTCAGCAGCGCCAGGTGGGCGCCGCCGAGCGAGCCGCTCGGCGATGCCAGCGACTGGCTCGGATAGACGTCGGCCAGTTGGGCGATCGCCAGTGCGTTGAGCAGCTGCACGTCACGCAGACCGCCGCGCCCGCTCTTGATGTCGGGCTCGGCGCGGTGGGCGATCTGGCCGAACCGCTGCCAGCGGTCCTGGGCGTGCTCGACGAGTTCGTCGAAACGGGCCGCGATTCCGGTGCGCCACTGCCGGCGCGCCCCGCCGATGAGCAACGACGAGAGCTCGGAGTCGCCGGCGATGTGGCGCGCCTCGAGCATGGCCAGACCCGCCGAGGTGTCCTCACCGGCGACCTGCAGCGCCTCCGGAACCGTACGCACGCTGTGGTCGAGGCGAATATTGGCGTCCCACAACGGATACCACAACCGCTCGGCGACCTCGCTGACCTGATCCTGCGACAGGTTGTCGTGCAACAGCATCAGGTCGAGATCGGAGAACGGCACCATCTCACCCCGGCCGAGGCCGCCGGTCGCAACGATGGCCAGCCCGCTGGTCGGGGTGATACCGATCTCGGTGGCCTTGGTGGCGAGCCAGAACTCGTGCAGGTCGAGCAGGGCGTCGCGCAGCGCCGCCGCGTCCAGTTGCCGCGCTCCCCCGGTCACCAACTGGCGCACGGCCGCGGCCAGATCGGAGGCGGGTTTTGCGGTCGGGTTGAAAGAGCCCGCCGCCGGGGCCCCCTGATCGGAGGCGCCGGCGGCGGATTCTTCTGATCGTGTCATCTGCAGTCCTCCCGGGCTCTATACCGACAAGTGCTCACTCGGCACGGGCCCGGGGGACGCTCAGACGTTGTCGCTCACAGTGCGTCGGTCCCCCGCTCGCCGGTGCGGACCCGGACCACGGTCTCGACCGGGCTGACCCACACCTTCCCGTCACCGATCTTGCCGGTGCGGGCGGCCTGGACGATGACATCCACCACCTTGTCGACGGCGGAATCATCGACCACCACCTCTACGCGAACCTTGGGCACGAAATCCACGGAGTACTCGGCGCCTCGGTAGACCTCGGTGTGTCCCTTCTGGCGTCCGTATCCCTGGACTTCGCTGACGGTCATACCGAGGATACCCGTCTGTTCGAGTCCGGTCTTGACGTCTTCGAGCGTGAACGGTTTAACGATCGCAGTGATCAGCTTCATTTGGTCGGCCCCTTCCCAGACACTGTCGATTGTTCCCGATCAGGCGAGTTCATAAGCCGTCTCCGCGTGTTCGGCCTGGTCAATTCCATGCTCCTCGTCCTCGACGCTGACCCGCCAGCCCAGCGGCTTGACGATGTAAGCGATGATGACGGTCATCACTCCGGTGAAGATCAGTGCCGACAAAGCGATCACGACCTGCACCACCAGCTGCTTGATGCCGCCGCCGTAGAAGAGCCCGGTTTCGGTTGCCAGGAAGCCGATTCCGACGGTGCCCCAGAGGCCGGAGACCAGGTGCACACCCACCACGTCGAGCGAGTCGTCATAGCCGAACTTGTATTTCAGCCCGATGGCCAGCGCCGACAGAATGCCCGCGATCGCCCCCAGGATGATCGAACCGATCGGTGAGAGCGCACCGCACGCCGGGGTGATCGCGACCAGGCCGGCCACGATGCCCGAAGCGGCACCGACGCTGGTGGCGTGCCCGTCACGGACCTTCTCCACCAGGAGCCAGGCCATCATCGCGGCCGCGGTGGCCGCGGTGGTGTTGACGAACACCTGGCCGGCGATCATGTCCGCGGCCCCCTCGGAGCCGACGTTGAAGCCGTACCAGCCGAACCACAGGATCGCCGCACCCAGCATCACCCACGGAATGTTGTGCGGCCGGTAGGCGGTCTTGCCGAATCCGACCCGCTTGCCGATCAGCAGCACCAGCACCAGCGCGGCCATACCGGCGTTGATGTGAACCACGGTGCCACCGGCGAAGTCGATCGGCGCGACGTTGGCTTCACCGTCGGTGCTTCCGAACATCCAGGAAGCGAAGCTGCTCTCGGCCCCGGACAGCAGACCACCGCCCCAGACCATGTGCGACAGCGGGAAGTACACCAGCGTCGCCCACAGGCCGCCGAACAGCAGCCACGTGCCGAACTTCATCCGCTCGGCGACCGCACCGCTGATCAGGGCGACCGTGATGACGGCGAAGGTGAGCTGGAAGGCGACCCAGATGATGGCGGGTACCGTCCCGAAACCACCCATCACATAACCGGTGACGTCGTCACCGAGATCTTTGGTCTCCAGCAGTTGGCTAACGCCGAACAGGGAGAAGGGGTTGTCGAAAACACCCCAGATATCGCTCTCCCCGGTGTGTGCCGAGGAGAAGGACATCGAGTAGCCCCACAGCACGTAGATGATGCTGACGACCCCGATGGAGCCGAACGACATCATCATCATGTTGAGGACGGACTTCTGGCGGGACAACCCGCCGTAGAAGAACGCCAGGCCGGGTGTCATGAACAACACCAAGGCGGTGGCCGTGATGACCCACGCGGTATCACCCGCGCTTAGGCCATCTGGACCGAAGGGCAGGAACTGGTCGTCAGGCAAGGCTAAGACCACTTTGTGTGAACCTCCTTTGGACGTGCGCCGACGGATCGGCATCACGAGAAGGTTCGATGCAAGCGGTTTCGCCTGTGATTCTGTTGTGTTTCTTTGAAGTGAACGGCTTCCCCAGATCTGTTACACCTGTGTTTCATGCCGTTCCGGGATGCGGGCCGGGCGAAGACGTGGCAGGCTACTTCGCCCCCCGGCCCGTCCGGCCCTCCGGAGCCCCTTTCCGGGGCATCGTCCGGGGGTTTCCCGCTACCCCAGCAGCGCGTCGACGAAGGCGCCCGGCTCGAACGGCGCCAGGTCGTCGGGTCCTTCGCCGAGACCCACCAGCTTGACCGGAACACCGAGCTCCTGCTGGACGCGGAAGACGATGCCGCCCTTGGCTGTACCGTCCAGCTTGGTGAGCACCACGCCGGTGATGTCGACGACCTCGGCAAACACCCGCGCCTGCGCCAGCCCGTTCTGGCCGATGGTCGCGTCGAGCACCAGCAGCACCTCGTCGACGGCGGCCCGTTTGCCCACGACCCGTTTGACCTTGCCGAGTTCGTCCATCAGGCCCGCCTTGGTGTGCAGTCGGCCCGCGGTGTCGACGACGACGACGTCGGCGCCGTCGGCGATGCCCGTGTCCACGGCGTCGAATGCCACCGAGGCCGGATCGGCGCCCTCAGCTCCGCGGACCACCTCCGCGCCGACCCGCGACCCCCAGGCCTGCAGCTGATCGGCGGCCGCGGCGCGGAACGTGTCGGCGGCTCCGAGCACCACCCGGCGGCCGTCGGCGACGAGCACCCGCGCCAGTTTGCCGACCGTGGTCGTCTTCCCGGTGCCGTTGACGCCGACCACCAGCAGCACCGAGGGAGCGTCGGCGTGCGGCAACGCCCTGATGGACCGGTCGAACTCGGGGTGCAGCTCGGAGATCAGCGCATCCCGTAACACCGCGCGCGCGTCGGCCCCGGTTCGGGCCCCGCTGGAGACGAGCCTGCTGCGCAGCTGTTCCATCACCGACGCGGTCACCACCGGCCCCAGGTCGGCGATGAGCAGGGTGTCCTCGACCTCTTCCCACGAGTCCTCGTCGAGGTCGCCGGCGCCCAGCAGCCCCAGCACGCTGCGCCCCAGCGCGTTCTGCGACTTGGCCAGCCGACCTCGTAGCCGATCCAGCCGGCCCGCCGTCGGCGCGATGGTGTCCAGAACCGGCGCCGCCTCGGGCGGGGCTTCGGCGGGGGCGGCCGCAGCTTCGGGCGGCGCGGGCG
>NZ_NVQF01000108.1 GCF_002592005.1 Mycolicibacterium palauense
GCTGCTCTCCGACGCCCTCGCCGCGGCCGACAACCCCGCCCCCGACACTGCCCTCGACGCGTGCGGCGGCGGGGTTGTCGGCCGCGGCGAGGGCCTCGGAGATCATCGCGTCGGGCTCGTTGATGGCCCGCTTGACGCCCGAGGCGATCACCGGTTTGCCCGCGAAGCGGCCGCGGTCCTTGACCCCGACGTCGGTGGCGAAGATGACCGCGTCGGCGGCCGCGATGGTGTCGCTGCTCATCGGTGTGCTGCCCGCGGAGCCCTGGGTCTCGACGGTGAACTCCACCCCGGCCCGCTCGGCGGCCATCTTCAACGAGTCGGCGGCCATGTAGGTGTGCGCGATTCCGGTGGGGCAGGCCGTGATCGCGACGACCGATTTGGGTTTCGCCGGCTCGGCGGGCTCGGCGGGCTCGGCCGCCGGGGATGCCGGGGCCGCCGGGGCTGTGGGCGCGGCGGGGGCCGGGTTGACCACGCCGTCGACGAGCGAGACGACCTCGTCGGCGGAGCCCGCGGCCCGCAGCGAGGCCACGA
The DNA here is from genome assembly GCF_002592005.1 of Mycolicibacterium palauense. GTDB lineage: Bacteria > Actinomycetota > Actinomycetes > Mycobacteriales > Mycobacteriaceae > Mycobacterium > Mycobacterium palauense. The sequence continues at coordinate 532 of NZ_NVQF01000108.1, forward strand.
AGTCCGGCCGCACCAGGGCGCGGGCCAGGCTGGACAGCAGCTTCATGTGTTCGGATCCCGCCCCCTCGGGCGCGGCGATCAGGAAGACCAGATCGGCCGGGCCGTCCGGGGCCCCGAAGTCCACGCCGGGGGAGAGCCGGGCGAAGCCGATGGATGCGGATTCGACGTGGGGGGACCGGCAGTGCGGGATCGCGATCCCACCGGGAAGCCCGGTGGCCGACTGGGCCTCCCGCGCCATCGCGGCGCCGGTCAGCGCGTCGGCGTCGGAGGCCCGGCCGGCGTCCGCGAGCGCCCGGGCCAGTCGCCCGATCACCGCCTCCTTGTCGGTGCCCGCGTCGACGTCGAGCAGGACGATGTCTGCCGTCGTGATGGATGGGGTCGAGTGGGTCATATCAGATACCTTTGCCGGTTGCGGGGGACTCTGTACTTGCTTTGTGGGTACGGGGTTTCACGGTGCGGGGTTTCACGGTGCGGGGGCGATCGGGACGACCCGAACCCCGTCGAGGTCGAGTTGCGCCGGTGTGGGCAGGGCCGACCCGGGCAGTGCCGCGGCGGCGCTGCCGTAGGCGACGGCCATCTGCAGCCGCCGGGGTGCCTCGGCGCCGGCGACGTCGGCGCGGACGTAGCCGGCCAGCGACGAGTCGCCGGCCCCGACGGTGCTGCGCGGAACGATCGGCGGCGGTGTGGCCAGCCATGCGCCGGTGTCGTTGACCAGCACCGCCCCCGCCGCGCCCAGGGTGGCCAGCACGCTGCCGACACCCCGGTCGATCAGGTCGCGGGCCGCCGCGACGACCGGCTCGGGGTCCCCCTCGGCCACCGCGGATTCCAGGTGGGCCGCGGAGACCCCGGCCAGGTCGGCCAGTTCCTCGGCGTTCGGCTTGATCAGATCGGGGGCGGCGCGGCCGAAGGACTCGGCCAGGGCGGCGAGCGGTCCCTCCGAGGTGTCGACGGCGATCCGGCAGTCCAGGTCGCGCAGGTGGGCGACGACGTCGCCGTACCAGCGGTCCGGCACTCCCGGCGGCAGCGAGCCGGACAGCACCACCCAGCTCGCGGTGGCGGCGTGCCGTACCACGCAGTCGGTGAGCGCCTGCAGCGCGGCGGCGTCGAGTTCGGGACCGCGCTCGTTGAGTTTGGTTGTGGTGCCATCATTCTCGGTGATGGCGAGGTTCGTGCGGACGGGGCCGGCGACGGGAACCGGGTGGCACCGGACCGTGGTGGCGCGCAGGGCGGTCAGGAACGGGTCGTTGACCGCCGCGGGCAGCACCGCGACGGCGTCCAGCGCGGCCAGGGTCAGGGCGCGGGCGACGTTGACGCCCTTTCCGCCGGGCTCGGAGGACACCGACCGCACCCGGTGCACCGCACCGCGGGTCAACGGGGTGGCCAGCGTGACCGTGCGGTCGATGCTGGGGTTGGGGGTGACGGTGACGATCATGCGATGACGACCTCCACTCCGGCCTCGGTGAGGGCCGTCCGGGTGTCGGCGGCCAGTTCGGCGTCGGTGACCAGCGCGTCGACGCTGCCGATCGGGGCGAAGCTGACGAAGTCCTCGTGGCCGGCCTTCGAGGAGTCGGCGACCACCACGACGTAGTTGGCGCACGCCACCATCGCGCGCTTGACCGCGGCCTCGTCGGTGTCGGGGGTGGACAGCCCGTGCCCGACGCTGATCCCGTTGGTGCCGATGAAGGCGACGTCGACGCGCAGGGTGTCCAGTACCCGCAGCGTCTGCTCGCCGACCGCCGCCTGGGTCAGCCCGCGGACCCGGCCGCCGAGTAGGTGCAGGCCGATGCCGGGCATGGTCGCGACCCGGGCCGCGATCGGCACCGAGTTGGTGACCACCACCAGGTCCCGGTCGGTGGGCAGCTGGGCGGCGACCCGCGCGGTGGTGGTGCCGGCGTCGAAGAGCACGGTGCCGCCGCTGAGCGGGAAGAACTCCGAGGCGGCGCGCGCGATGGCGTCCTTGAGGTCGGTGCGGGTGCCCTCGCGGGCGGCGACATCGGGTTCCACCGCGTGCAGGGCGGTGGCCGGTACCGCACCTCCGTGCACGCGGCGCAGCACCCCGGCGCGGTCGAGGACGGCGAGGTCCCGGCGCACCGTCTCGGTGGTGACGCCGTAGGTCTCGGCGAGCTCGTTGACCGAGGCGCGCCCGCGGGCCACCACGGTTGAGGCGATGGCGTGTTGACGTTCTTCCGGGTACACCGTGTGGCTCCGTTTATGTGGGTTTGATCGTGACTGGATGTTGATATGTATGGTTTTACGCCTGTTCATGTTGACTTGTCAACGACTTTCTGTAATCTGGTTCACATGAGCTCCTCGCCAGCGTCTGCATCACCCAGCCGATCACCCGCCCGCTCGGGGGCCGTCCTCGCCGGTGTCCCGGTCGTCCCCGGTGTCCGCTACGCGCCGGTGATCCGGCCCGGCCGGACCCCCGTGACGGCCGAGTCCGCGGTCGCCCACGCGGCGCCCGGAATCGGGGAATCCGAGCGGGCCGCCGAGGCCGAGCGGTTCACCTCGGCGGCGGCCGTCGTCGCCGAGCGGCTGCGCGGGCGCGCCGCACACGCCAGCGGGGCGGCCGCGGAGGTGTTGGCCGCCACCGCCCAACTCGCCCAGGACCGGGCCTGGCTGGGTGCCGCCGAGAAGCGGATCAAGGACGGCACCCCGGCGGTGCGCGCCACCGTCGAGGCGGTCGACCAGTTCGTCGACATGTTCACCAAGATGGGTGGCCTGATGGCCGAGCGCGTCACCGACCTGCGCGACATCAGGGACCGGGTGGTCGCCGAACTGAGCGGCCTGCCCGAGCCTGGAGTCCCGGTTCCCGACGAGCCCTCGGTGCTGTGCGCCGAGGATCTCGCGCCCGCCGACACCGCGGGTCTGGATCCCGCACTGATCGTCGGCCTGGCCACCACCCTGGGCGGGCCCACCAGCCACACCGCGATCATCGCCCGCCAGCTCGGCATTCCCTGCGTGGTCGCGGTCCCGGGCCTCGACGAGGTCGAGGCCGGCGCGATGGTCCTGCTGGACGGCACCCACGGCACGGTGGAGGTGACTCCCGAGCCGGCCGGTGCCGCCGCCGCCGTCGAGGCGGCCGAGCGGGCGGCCGCCGCCGCCGCGACGTGGACGGGACCCGGCGCCACCGCCGACGGCCACCCGGTGGCCGTGCTGGCCAACGTCCAGGACGGCGCGGCGGCGCGTGCCGCCGCCGACACCCCGGCCGAGGGGGTGGGGCTGTTCCGGACCGAGCTGTGCTTCCTCAACCGGGAGACCGAGCCCGGGGTCGACGAGCAGGCCGCCATCTACGCCGAGGTGCTCGAGGCGTTCCCGGGGAAGAAGGTCGTCATCCGCACCCTGGACGCGGGTTCGGACAAACCCCTGAGGTTCGTCGGGCACCCGGAGGAGGCCAATCCGGCGCTGGGGGTGCGCGGGGTGCGGATCTCCTGGGGCAACCCGGGCCTGCTCGACCGGCAGCTGGAGGCCATCGCGGTGGCCGCCGAACGCGTCGGCGCCCGGCCCTGGGTGATGGCCCCCATGATCGCGACGCCCGGCGAGGCCCGTGACTTCGGTGACCGGGCCCGGGCCCGCGGACTGACCCCCGGGGTGATGATCGAGGTGCCCGCCGCGGCCCTGCTGGCCGACCGGATCCTCGAACACGTCGAGTTCGTGTCCATCGGCACCAATGACCTGGCCCAGTACACGATGGCGGCCGACCGGATGTCCGCCGAGCTGGCGATGCTGACCGACCCCTGGCAGCCGGCGGTGTTGTCGCTCGTCGGCCTCACCGCCCGCGCCGGTGCCGCGGCCGGAAAGCCGGTGGGAGTCTGCGGCGAGGCCGCCGCCGACCCGCTGCTGGCCTGCGTGCTCGTCGGCCTGGGGGTCACTTCGCTGTCCTCGGCCGCGGCGGCGGTCTCCGGCGTCGGAGCCCGGCTGGCGTCGGCCACGCTGGCGGACTGCCGCCACGCCGCCGAGGCCGTCCTGGACGCCGCGAGCGCGTCGGAGGCGCGGTCGGCGGCACTCGCGGTGCTCGGGGACTGATCATCGGGCCGGGGCTGCGCCGGGAATATTCGGACTTCAGTCCGGTTATTGGGGGTGTCACCCACAACCACCCCGGAGGTGTGCCATGCCCGCCGTCACCGCCGACACCCTGACCCTGCCCCGCATCCCGGCTCCCGCCGCCACCGAGAGCCAGCGGCCGGTCCGGTCCGTGACCACCGGCCCCCGCGGCCTCGAGGGAGAGGGCTTCCCCGTGGTCCGGGCGTTCGCCGGTGTCAGCCCCGCCGAACTGGATCCCTTCATCCATCTGGACCAGATGGGCGAGGTCGAATACGCCCCGGGCGAACCCCGCGGCACCGATTGGCATCCGCACCGCGGATTCGAGACCGTCACCTACATGCTCGACGGCCGATTCGCCCACCAGGACTCCCACGGCGGCGGCGGGCTGATCGGGGACGGCGCCACCCAGTGGATGACCGCGGGGGCGGGCATCCTGCACATCGAGACGCCGCCGGCCGAACTCGTCGCGAGCGGCGGGCTGTTCCACGGGATCCAGTTGTGGGTCAACCTCCCGCGCAGCGACAAGTTCAGCGCGCCGCGGTACCAGTCGATCGAGGGGCCCTCGGTGGGCCTGCTGTCCTCCGCGGACGGTGGAGCGTTGGTGCGGGTGATCGCCGGCGATGTCGCCGGGCAGGCCGGACCCGGACGCACCCACACCCCGATCACCGTGGCGCACGCCACGATCCAACCCGGAGCCCGGCTGGACCTGCCGTGGAACCGCGACTTCAACGCCCTGGTCTACGTGCTCTCCGGGCGCGGTGGCGCCGGCCCGCTGAACCACCCCCTGCACCAGGGTCAGCTCGCGGTGCTGGGCCCTGGGGATCGCGTCACCGTCGCCGCCGACACCCGCCAGGAATCCCGCCACCCGGCGCTGGAGGTACTGCTGCTGGGCGGCCGCCCGATCCGGGAGCCGGTATTCCAGTACGGCCCGTTCGTGATGAACTCCAAGTCCGAAATCATCACGGCTATCGAGGATTTCAACGCCGGACGGTTCGGCAGCGTCCCGCCGGGGGCGCTGCGGCCGGCGCGCCGCGACTAAGTGGACTGCACCGGTGCGGGCCCCGGCTCGGCCGGGGTGGACGGAGCCGGATAGAGCAGCTCGAGCTCGCCCAGGTTGGCGGCGACCGTCACCAGGGGCAGTGCGTCGGCGATCGGATGGGCCGCCTCGCCGGCCTCGGCCCGCAGGGCGATCACGAAGTGCTCGGTGATCGGGGCGGAACCCGGCGCCCGGTCGGTGCGCCCGGCGATGCGGTCGGCGACCAACGTCGCGTGCGCGTCCAGCACGGTGCGGGTCTGCGGATACGAGCCGGGAGAGGGAGCCGCGGGGATGTCGGCGATCAGATCGGCGGCCCCGCGCAGCCGGATCACCCGGTTGGCCCGGCCGATCACCGGTGCGCGTTCGTCGGTGGGGCCGCCGCTCTCGGAAAGATACTGGCGCACCGCGTCATCGAGTGTGCGCGTCACGGTCAGCGCCTGGTGGCTGAGCTCGGTGACCGCCTCGGCCGGGGTGCCCCGGGTGATCCGGGAGACCGCCGTGCGCAGGTAGCGGGCGCCCACCTCGCAGGCCGCGTCCACGGCGGAGGCCACCGCGGTGCGTGAGCCCCGCGGCCACAGCAACAGGGAGACCACCATGCCCACGGCGCCGCCGACGACGATGTCCTCGATCCGGATCAGCCCCACCTTCCACCCGGTCGGGTGGATCAGGTTGAAGACGATCAGCACCAGCATGGTGAAGGCCGCCTGACCGGCGGCGAACGAGGCGATCTCGGGGACGAAGGCCGCCACGAACCCGACGACGGGCAGCATCGCCCACAGGACCACGGGGTCCACGCCGAGAAGCTCGATCAGGACCGCGCCGATGACGAAGCCGACCACGGTGCCCGTCACGGCCCGGACCGCCTTGGTGCCGGTGGTCAACGCGCTGCTGCGCAACACCGACAGCGCCGCCAGCACCACCCAGAAGCCGTGCTGCACCGGGAACAGGTGGGTGACCGCGACGGCGGCGGCCAGGCCCAGCCCGGTGCGCAGGCTGTTGCGGACGATGACCGCGCGGGTGGCCAGGTAGCCCGAGGGGATGTTGGCCATTGCCTGCGTCTCGGAGAGCACCCGCACCGCGGCGCCGGTCTCGGGCAGCTGACGGCCCAGCACCCGGCTGAGTACCGGGCGCTCGTCGGCGGCGGCCGCCCCGGCGATGACCCGGCCGGTGGCCCCCACCGTCGCGCCGAAGGTACGGCTGATCAGGAGGCGCTCACCGACCCGGACGGCGGCGGCATCGGAGTCCTCGCGCAGGATCTCGGCGATGTCCTCCCGGTAGCGGCCCTGGGCCACCGACCGCAGCTCCGCGATGGCCCCGTCGAGTTCGGCGCGGGCCGGGGCGCGGTCGGCCACCCGCACGATGCGCAGCAGTCGGGCACAGGCGCGCAGCACGCGCACCGAGGGCGCGGCCATCACCCCGAGGGTGTCGGCGGTCTTGCCGCTGACCTGGTCGCACAGCCAGCCCACGTCGTCGACCACTCGCACCAGGGCGCGGCTGCCGGCGGTGAGGCCCACCGGGCGGTAGTCGCTGTCGAGGAAGGTGGCGTAGAGGGCGTTCATGGCGGCGGTGACGTCGCGGGCCGAGGCCCTGCCCTGCAGCCGGTGCGCCAGCACCGCGCACACCTCGGCGGCGTGCCGGCGCAGTTCGTCGTGGTGGCGGGGCGGGAAGAGGAACAGGGCCGCGGGGATGCACACCACCAGCGCGATCGACCACCCCAGCAGCCGCTCGTCGATCGGGCCGACCGGAGTGCAGGCGGGCAGCACGAACGTCAGCAGGGTGGGGCGGCGCGCGGCGGCCAGCGCGCTGCTGAGCACACCGGCGAAGGTGACACCGAAGCCCAGGACGAACATGAGCAGCACCGACAGCCACGGGTGCGGCGCCACCAGGGTGCCCAGCGTGATCATCCCCGCCCCGACCAGAGCCAGCACGACGTATGCCACCGCACGCCCGGAACGGTTGCCGGGGAAGTCCACCATGACCAGCAGGGCGATCGAGCCGAACGTGGCGAACAGGGGGGTCTGACCGCCGCCGAAGGCGAAACCGATCCCGGCCGCGACCGGGATGACGAGGGCGGCGCGGGCGGCCCGGCGCAGCGCGTCCAGTTCGGGGTCGCGCGACTCGAGCCAGTCGAGGGCGCGGCGCAGCAGCGCCACCGGTCCGGACCGGGAAGGCCGCCGGGCCCGGGCCCGGGTCATCGGAGCGGGCACAGGTCGGGCCTAGGTCGAGGCGTCATCGGGCACCGTGGCGAACCGCCCGGAGTCCAGTGCCTCCAGTAACTGGCCGACGATCCATTCCAGGCCGTCGGTGTCCGGGGGCAGCATCGCCTGCTCGTAGCCCACCAGCAGGTAGACCGCCCAGTTGGCGAACAGCTGCGCCTGCCGGGCATTGCCGAGCAGTTCAACCGCCGAATCGCGCAGCAGCTGATAGCGCTGCAGGTCGATTTCCCGCTGGGCGGCGGCCACCGTCGGGTCCATCGAGCTCCACGCGCGGATGGCCGCGTCGGCGCCGTGCGGCAGCGACAGGCCGACCTGGATGGTGGCGTCGATGCGGCGGCGCGGGTCGGGCTCGGCCCGCAGCTGCTGGACGCGCCCCACGGTCAGGCCCTTGAACCAGTGGTCGACCAGTTCCTTCGTGTAGGCCGACCAGTTCGCGAAGTAGTGGTAGAAGGACCCCGTCGTGACCCCCAGCCGCCCGCACAGCTCGGCGAGTTTGAGGCCGCCGAACCCCGCCTCGGCGAGGATTTCGAGGCCCGCCTCGAAATACACCTCACGGTGCGAAACGGTCGGCATGACTCAGCACAGTAATTCGGTCTTGGCCTGCGGTCACCCACCGGCCCGCCCGATTGACGAGCCGGCAAATAAGGGCGTGTTCGCCGGTCGGTCCTGCGGAATTCGTCGCCGATCCGCGGCGCCGGGAGGCGTGTTCCGCTCGCCGGCAACGGCGCCCGCGGGCGGTGCCGCGCCGGCGGATCCGTGGTCGGACCACTCGCGGGTACGTTCCGGTACCCGATCGGGGGCGCCAAAACCGCACGTCAGATCGGGCCCGGTGGGAGTCCGGGGATTCCCGGTGTGGGTGAACCGGGGTCCCCCCGCCACATTGATGTGGCACACTATGGATCGTGCCGCACACCGCCAGCCGGGGTCCGGGTCGCCCTCCCGCAGCCAAGGCTGCGGACACCCGCGAACGCATCCTTCGCGCTGCGCGCGAGGTTTTCAGCGAACTCGGCTACGACGCGGCCACCTTCCAGGCCATCGCAGTCCGCGCCGACCTGACGCGCCCGGCGATCAATCACTACTTCACCAACAAGCGCGCGCTCTACACCGAGCTCGTCGAGCAGACCAACGCGCGGGTGGCCAAGGTCGGTGCCGAGCGGGCCCGAACCGCGCCCACGCTGGTGGACCGGTTGGGCTGCTATATCGCCTCCACCATCCAGGCCGACGACCAGGACCGCTCCGCGGCCGCCTTCCTGGTGACCTCGGTGCTCGAATCCCAGCGCCATCCCGAGTTGCGGCAGGGCAACAACGACTCGCTGGAGAACTCGCGCGCGTTCGTCACCTGGGCGGTCCGGGAGGCCATCGACGCCGGGGAGCTCGCGACGGGCACCGATGTGCGTGCTCTGGTCGAGATGCTGGTGGCGGTGCTGTGGGGAATGGGGTTCTACGCCGGGTTCGTCGGCGACAACGGCGACATGAAGAACGTCACCACGGCATTGCGTTCGCTGCTCGAGCAACGGCTGTGGACGCTGGCCCCGGGCCGTGGCGGGAACGCAGCGCTCGCATAGGTCGGCTAAGTTGTTGGGTAGCATGGTGTCCCAGCCCAGCCCGGCACGAGGTCTTGAGCCCGAAGTCTTGAGAGGGACAACCCATGAGCAGTCTGCGTACCGACGACGACACCTGGGACATCGCGACCAGCGTGGGCAGCACCGCGGCGATGGTGGCCGCCGCCCGCGCCGCCGAGACCGCATCCGCACAGCCGCTGATCGACGACCCCTACGCCAGGATCCTCGTCGACGGTGTGGGCGGCGGTTCCTGGAGCTACATGCTGGAGGACTCGGTCTTCGAGCGGCTGGAGAAGATCGATCCCGAGGTCGCGGTGATCTTCACCCACATGCTCGGCTACCAGGCCGTCCGCACCCATTTCTTCGACGCCTACTTCGCCGGGGCCGTGTCCGCCGGCATCCGGCAGGTGGTCATCCTGGCCTCCGGACTGGACTCGCGGGCCTACCGGTTGACGTGGCCCGAGGGCACCGTCGTCTTCGAGATCGATCAGCCCAAGGTGCTCGAGTACAAGAGCACCACGCTGGCCGCCCACGGCGCCGAACCGGCGGCGGTCCGCCACGAAGTGCCCGTCGACCTGCGTTTCGACTGGCCCGCCGTGCTCCTCGCGCAGGGTTTCGATCCGGCGAAACCCACCGCCTGGCTGGCCGAGGGACTGCTGATGTACCTGCCCGCCGAGGCCCAGGACCGGCTCTTCGAGACCGTGACCGGCCTGTCGGCGCCGGGCAGTCGCCTCGCCGCCGAGACCGCCGGCAACCACTCCGAGGATCGCCGGGAGGAGATGCGCGAGCGGTTCGCCCGGGTCGCCGACGAATTCGGTATCGAGCAGACCGTCGACGTCTCCGACCTGATCTACCACGACCCCGAGCGTGCCGACGTCGCCGAATGGCTGGCCGCGCACGGCTGGACCAGCACGTCGGTCAGGTCCACCGACGAGATGCGCCGGCTGGGCCGCTACACCCTCGACGCGGCACCCGACGTCCCGGCCGACATCCGGGCCGATGACGCGTTCTCCGAGTTCGTGGTGGCGACCAGGGACTGACCGGGCGCGCGCGGCGGCGCTTCGACTGTCCCGAACGGCCGTCCCCGGCTCCCCCGGATGAGGCCTATGGCCAAGCCAACCGGTTGGTTAGGATCGGGTATTCCAAGGGTCAGGAAGGGACAACCATGACCACCGATTACGTCGCACCGGTCTCCGCCGCCGAACGCTCGCTCGACATCCCCGACCTGGTTGCGGGTGTACGCGCCGCCTTCGCCTCGGGACGCACCCGCCCCGTCGAATGGCGGCGCACCCAGCTGCACGCGCTGGAGAGGCTGATGACCGAGAACGAGGGCGCCATCGCCACCGCGCTGGCCCAGGACCTGGGCCGCAAACCGTTCGAGGCCTGGCTGGCCGATATCGCCAGCACCGCCTCCGAGGCGCACGACGCGGCCAAGAACGTCGGAAAGTGGATGCGCCGCAAGCACCGCCGACTGGAGCTGTCCCAGCTCCCCGGCCGCGGCTGGGTGGAGTACGAGCCGTACGGCACGGTGCTGGTGATCGGGGCGTGGAACTTCCCGTTCGCCCTGACGCTGGGCCCGGCCGTGGGCGCCATCGCGGCCGGCAACGCGGTGGTTCTCAAACCCTCCGAGGTGTCGCCGGCCTCCTCGGCGCTGATGGCCGAGCTGGTGCCCAAGTACCTGGACAACGAGGCGATCAAGGTCGTCGAGGGCGACGGCGCGGTGAGTCAGGAGCTGATCGCGCAGGGATTCGACCGGCTCTGTTTCACCGGCGGTACCGAGATCGGCCGCAAGGTGTATGAGAGCGCGGCGACCCACCTGACCCCGGTGACCCTCGAGCTGGGCGGCAAGAGCCCGGTCATCGTCGCCGCTGACGCCGACGTCGCGGTCGCGGCCAAACGGATCGCCTGGACCAAACTGATCAACTCGGGCCAGATCTGTATCGCCCCCGACTACGTGCTCGCCGACGCGAAGATCCGCGACGAACTGGTCACCAGGATGGGTGAGGCGGTTGCGAAGTTCGAGTCCGACTCTCCCGGGGGCAAGCCGATCGTCAACGAACGCCACTTCGAGCGGCTGACCGCCGCGCTGGCCGCGACGAAGGGACGGGTGGCCGTCGGTGGCGGCTCGGACGCCACGACACTGCGGATCGATCCGACCGTCGTCGTGGACCCCGATCTCGACGAGCCGCTGATGAGCGACGAGATCTTCGGCCCCATCCTGCCGGTGGTGACCGTCGGATCCGTCGACGAGGCAATCGAATTCGTCAATGCGCGACCCAAGCCGCTGGCGGCTTACCTGTTCACCAGGTCCAAGACCGTCCGCGAGCGGGTGATCCGGCAGGTGGCCGCCGGCGGCATGCTGATCAACCACCTGCTCTTCCACTTCGCCACCACCAAACTGCCCTTCGGCGGTGTCGGTCCGTCCGGGATGGGCGGGTATCACGGCCGGTGGGGTTTCGAGGAGTTCAGCCACCGCAAGTCGGTGCTGACCAAGCCGACCCGACCCGACTTAACGGCCCTGATCTACCCCCCGTATACAGAGAAGGCATGGAAGCTGGCGCGGCGCCTGTTCTGAGGAGGGTGTCGCGCGGGCGCGTCGACATTGGGATCGACATTGGGATCGACATTGGTATCGACATTGGTGAGGAAGGAAGCTAGATGCCCGGAGTGCAGGACCGTGTCGTCGTCGTCACCGGAGCCGGTGGCGGGTTGGGCCGTGAATACGCGCTGACGTTGGCCAAAGAGGGCGCGTGCGTGGTGGTCAACGACCTCGGTGGTGCCCGCGACGGCACCGGTGCGGGGTCGGCGATGGCCGATCAGGTGGTCACCGAGATCAAGGACGCCGGTGGCCGCGCGGTGGCCAACTACGACAGCGTCGCGGAGCCCGAGGGGGCGGAGGGCATCGTCAAGACCGCCCTCGACGAGTTCGGCAAGATCGACGGCATCGTCAGCAACGCCGGCATCCTGCGCGACGGCACCTTCCACAAGATGACCTTCGAGAACTGGGACGCGGTGCTCAAGGTCCACCTCTACGGCGGTTTCAACGTGATCCGCGCGGCCTGGCCGCACTTCCGTGAACAGAGCTACGGCCGCGTCGTCGTGGCCACCTCCACCAGCGGTCTGTTCGGCAACTTCGGTCAGGCCAACTACGGCGCCGCCAAGCTGGGCCTGGTGGGCCTGATCAACACGCTGGCCCAGGAAGGTGCCAAGTACAACATCAAGACCAACGCGCTGGCCCCCATCGCGGCCACCCGGATGACCGAGGACATCCTGCCGCCCGAGGTGCTGAAGAACCTGACCCCGGAGTTCGTCGCCCCGGTGATGGCCTACCTGTGCACCGAGGAGGTGCCCGACACCGGCTCGATCTTCATCGTCGGCGGCGGCAAGGTGCAGCGCACCGCGCTGTTCCAGAACGAGGGTGTGACCTTCACCGCGCCGCCGTCGGTCGACGACGTCGCATCCCGGTGGACGGAGATCGACGATCTGTCGGCCGCCCAGCAGGCGACCTTCAACCTGCGCTGATCCCGGCCGGGACCGCTTCATGAAAGCCTGTGTCGTACAGGAGCTCACCGGCCCGTCGGGCATGTCCTACACGGACGTGCCCGACGTGTCGGCGGGCGCCGAGAACATCCTCGTCGACGTCCGGGCGGCCGGTGTCTGCTTCCCGGATCTGCTGCTGACCAAGGGGGAGTACCAGCTGCGCCTGGACCCGCCGTTCGTGCCGGGAATGGAAGTGGCCGGTGTGGTGGCCGCCGCCCCGGCCGGATCGGGATTCGCCGTCGGCGATCGGGTTTCGGCCTCGACCATGCTGGGCGGCTACGCCGAGCGGGTGGCGGTGCCGGCGGCCGGCGTGCTGCCCAGCCCCGCCGAACTCGACGACGCCGAGGCGGTGTCGCTGCTGGTCAACTACAACACGATGTACTTCGCCTACACCCGCCGCGCCGCCCTGCAACCGGGTGAGACCGTGCTGGTGCTCGGCTCCGCCGGCGGGGTGGGTACCGCGGCCATCCAGATCGCCGCGGCGATGGGGGCCCGCGTCATCGCCGTGGTGCACCGCGCGGCCGCCATGGATTTCGTCGGCTCGCTGGGGCCGGACGCGGTGATCCCGATGACCGAGGGCTGGGCCGCGGCGGTGCGGGAGGCCACCGGTGGGCGCGGCGTGGACGTCGTGGTCGACCCGGTGGGCGGCACGGCCTTCGATGACGCGGTGCGCACCCTGGCCACCGACGGGCGGCTGCTGGTCATCGGGTTCGCCGCCGGGGGCATCCCCACCGTCAAGGTCAACCGGCTGCTGCTGCGCAACATCGGGGTGCTCGGTGTGGCCTACGGCGAATACATCAGCCGCGATCCCGCCTCGGCCCGGGTCTTCTCGGACGGGCTGGCCGAACTGGTGGCAGCGGGATTGAAACCGCCTCCGCCGCAGAGATATCCGCTGTCCGAGGGGAGTGCCGCACTGCAGGCGCTCGCCGACGGGGCGGTGTTCGGGAAGGTCGTGCTCGAGCCCTGATGGGCGTGCTCGGGACCGCCCTGGTCGCCCTGGCGATCGCCGTGGGCCTGGTGGGCATCATCGTGCCGATCCTGCCCGGTGGCCTGCTGGTGTTCTCCGCGATCGCGGTGTGGGCGATCGCGGAGAAGACACCGGCGGCGTGGGTGACGCTGGGCGTGGCCGCCGCGCTGTTCCTGCTCGCCGAGGTGATCAAGTACGCCTGGCCGGTGCGCCGGATGCGAAGGGCCGACGTGCGAACCTCCATCCTGGTGGTCGGCGGGGTCTGCGGCGTCGTCGGCTTCTTCGTGATCCCCGTCATCGGTCTGCTGATCGGGTTCGTGGCCGGGGTCTTCGTCGCCGAACTGGCGCTGCGCCGCGACGTCACCCGGGCCTGGGTGTCCACCTGGCACGCGCTGAAGGGGGTGGCGCTCTCGGTGGGGGTGGAGTTCACCGGAGCCCTGCTGGCCGCGGTGCTGTGGGTGTGCGCGGTGGTGTTCTGGACCTAACCCGACGGTCTGGCCCGCTCGGCCGGGCTCAACCCAGCAGGGCGGAGCGCAGCCCGCGCACGGTGTCGTCGTCGATGCCCGCCGCCCGCAGATAGCCCTGCAGCGAACCGAATTCGCGCTCGACCACCTGCAGCGCGCAGCTCAGATACTCCTCGCGCACCCCGAGGACGTCGTCGGAGAGCCGCGTCTCGGTGAACTCGGCGGCCTCGGCGGGCATGTTCCCGTCGAAGCGCCTGCTGATCATCTCCATGACCTGCACCCGCAGCTGGGGCACCGCGGCATTGCTGCGCAGGTAGTCGCTCATCACGGCGTCGCGGTCGACACCGGCGGCGCCGAGGACGACCGCCACCCCGAATCCCGTGCGGTCCTTACCGGCGAAGCAGTGGGTCAGCACCGTGGCGCCCCTGCTCAGCAATGTCACCATCCGGTGCACGGCCCGCGAGGCGCCGGGGGCGGTGGCGAAGCGGGTGTATTCCTCGGACATATAGCGTTTGGCGGCATCGACGGTCGATTCGGCGTCGGGCTTCTCGGTCATCAGCCGCCGGAAGGCGTGTTCGTGGGGCGCCTCACCGTCCACGGCGGCCACGACGTCGACGAACGGCAGCAGGTGCACGTCCACCCCGCCGGGGACCAGGTCGGCGCCGTGGCGCTCCACCTCGCGGGCCGAACGCAGATCGGCCACGTCGGTGACCCGCAGGTCGCGGAGCTGGTCGATTCCGGTGTCGTCGAGCCGGGTCAGCTCGCCCGAACGGAACAGCAGCCCGGGCCGGATGGCGCCGCCGGTCGACTCGGCGACGTCGCGGAAGTTCCACGCCCCGGACAGGTGCCCGGTGGGCGGCTCGTCGGGCGCGCTCACTTCTGTGTCACCGCTGCGGCCAGGGCGCCCTTGTCCCGGCCGATCTCGGTGCGCGCGATGGTGCGCAGATGCACCTCGTCGGGCCCGTCGAAGATCCGCATCGCCCGCTGCCAGCCGTACATCCGCGCCAGCGGGGTGTCGTCGC
>NZ_NVQF01000109.1 GCF_002592005.1 Mycolicibacterium palauense
CCCGGTGGCCACGCCGCCGGCCCCGGCGATCGCCCCGGCCCCGGCCGCACCGCCGGCCGTGCCGGCGCCGGCCGCACCGCCGGCCGTGCCGGCCCCGGTGCCGGCTCCCGCCGCCGCGGCCGCGCCGGTCGCTCCCGCCGGGGCGCCGGCGTGAGCCGCGCCGAGCGCAAGCGGGGTGCCAAGAAGCCCGCCGTTGCGGGCCAGCAGGGCAGGCCCGCGGACGCCCGGCGGATCCGCGAGCCTCAGATCCCGGGCCTGCGCACCTCCTCGTTCGGTTTCCGGCAGCGCGGCGGGAACATCGTCATCCTGGTGCTGCTGCTGGTCGCCTCGGTGCAGCTGTTCAACCTGCAGGTGCCCCGCGCGGCCGGACTGCGCGCGGAGGCCGCCGGCCAGCTGAAGGTCACCGACGTCGAGAAGGCGATGCGGGGCACCATCGTGGACCGAAACTTCGACAAGCTGGCCTTCACGATCGAGGCCAGGGCCCTGACCTTCCAACCGATCCGCATCCGCAAGCAGCTCGAAGAGGCCCGGCAGAAGTCGTCGGCGGCCCCGGAGCCCCAGACGCGCCTGCGGGAGATCGCCCGGGAGGTGGCCGCGCGGCTGGACAACAAGCCCGACGCGGCAACGGTGCTCAAGAAGCTCAAGAGCAATCAGACATTCGTCTACCTGGCCCGGGCGGTGGACCCGGCGATCGCCGGCGCCATCACCGAGAAGTTCCCCGAGGTGGGCTCCGAACGCCAGGACCTCCGGCAGTACCCGGGTGGCTCGCTGGCGGCCAACATCGTCGGCGGGATCGACTGGGACGGGCACGGTCTGCTCGGCCTGGAGGACTCTCTGGACGCCGTGCTCGCCGGCACCGACGGGTCCATCACCTACGACCGCGGATCCGACGGCGTGGTGATCCCGGGCAGCTACCGCAACCGGCACGACGCGGTCGACGGCTCCACGGTGCAGCTGACCATCGACGACGACATCCAGTTCCACGTCCAGCAGCAGGTGCAGATGGCCAAGGACGCCTCCGGGGCCAAGAACGTCTCGGCGGTCGTGCTGGACGCCAAGACCGGTGAGGTGCTGGCGATGTCGAACGACAACACCTTCGACCCCTCCCAGGACGTCGGCCGCCAACAGGACAAGCAGCTGGGCAACCTGTCGGTGTCCTCGCCGTTCGAGCCCGGGTCGGTCAACAAGGTCGTCACGATGGCCACCGCGATCGACCTCGGGCTGACCACCCCCGATGAGGTGCTGCAGGTCCCGGGCTCGATCAACATGGGCGGGGTCACCGTGCACGACGCCTGGAACCACGGCGTGATGCCCTACACCACCACCGGAGTCCTGGGGAAGTCCTCCAACGTCGGGACCCTGATGCTCGCCCAGCGCATCGGCCCGGAGCGCTACGCCGACATGCTGGAGAAGTTCGGCCTCGGCCAGCGCACCGGGGTCGGGCTGCCCGGCGAGAGCGCGGGCCTGGTCCCGCCGATCGACCAGTGGTCGGGCAGCACGTTCTCCAACCTGCCCATCGGCCAGGGCCTGTCGATGACGCTGCTGCAGATGGCGGGCATGTACCAGACCATCGCCAACGACGGCGTGCGGGTGCCGCCGCGCATCATCAAGGCGACCATCGCCCCGGACGGCACCCGCAAGGCCGAACCGCGGCCCGAGGGCGTGCGGGTCGTCTCGGCGCAGACCGCGCGCACCGTGCGCAACATGCTGCGCGCGGTCGTGCAGCGCGACCCGATGGGATACCAGCAGGGCACCGGGCCCCAGGCGGCGGTCGAGGGCTACCAGATGGCCGGCAAGACCGGGACCGCCCAGCAGATCAACCCGGCCTGCGGCTGCTACTACAGCGACGTCTACTGGATCACCTTCGCGGGACTGGCCACCGCGGACGATCCGCGCTACGTGGTGGGCATCATGATGGACGCCCCGCACCGCGCGGCCGACGGGTCCCCGGGCTCCTCGGCGGCCCCGCTGTTCCACAACATCGCGTCATGGTTGATGCAGCGGGAGAACGTGCCGCTCTCGGCGGACCCGGGCCCGGAACTCGTGCTGCAGGCCGACTGAGCCGGCCCCGCCCGGCCCCACCGGTCCGGCGCCGCGGCGCAACGGGGCCCCGGCCCCTGGGTAGGGTGTCTTGGCCGGAACGGGCAACGCCGCGCGCCGGCGCGACGGGGCCCGAGAGTACGGAGCCGAGAAATACGGAGGTGATGCGGATGTCCACGCCGCTTCGTCCCGACGGCTCCGCGGGGGTCGCCCTGCCGGCCCTGGCCGCCTCTGCCGGCGCGGTCGCCGCACACGGCGGCCACGTCGCCGACGTCACCGTCACCGGGGTCACCCTCCGGGCGCAGGACGCCCACCCCGGTGACCTCTTCGCGGCGCTGCCCGGGTCCACCTCGCACGGCGCGCGCTACGCCCCCGACGCGGTCTCCCGCGGCGCGGTCGCGGTCCTGACCGACGCCGCCGGGGTCGCACTGCTGGGTGAGCTGCCCGGGGTGGCCGTGGTTGTTCACCCGGATCCGCGCGCGGTCCTCGGCGGGCTGGCCGCGCAGGTCTACGGGCAGCCTTCCGACCACATCACGGTCATCGGTGTCACCGGCACCTCCGGCAAGACCACCACGACGTACCTGATCGAGGCCGGGCTGCGGGCCGCCGGACGCACGGCCGGGCTGGTCGGCACCGTCGGGGTGCGCATCGCGGGCGCCGACGTGCCCAGCGCACTGACCACCCCCGAGGCCCCGGCGCTGCAGGCGCTGCTGGCGCTGATGGGCCAGCGTGGTGTGGATACCGCCGTCATGGAGGTCTCCAGCCACGCCCTCGAACTCGGGCGTGTCGACGGGGTCCGGTTCGCGGTCGGCGCGTTCACCAACCTCTCGCGGGACCACCTCGACTTCCACCCCAGCATGGCCGACTACTTCGAGGCCAAGGCCCGGCTGTTCGATCCGGCCTCACCGCTGCACGCCGAACGGGCGGTGATCTGCGTCGACGACGACGCCGGACGGGCGATGGCGGCGCGGGCCGGTGCCGCGGCCGGTGCGGAATCCGGCGCGGCCGCCCTGGTCACCGTCTCGGTGACCGGTCGCGCGGACTGGACCGCCGAGGACGTGCTGCACCTGCCCACCGGCGCCCAGGAGTTCACCGCGGTCGACCCCGCCGGCGTCCACCACCGCATCGGTGTCGGGTTGCCCGGCACCTTCAACGTCGCCAACAGCCTGGTGGCCCTGGCCGTGCTGGACGCCGTCGGTGTCGCCCCCGAGCAGGCCGCGCCGGGCCTGCGCCAGGCGCAGGTGCCAGGGCGGCTGGAATCGGTCGACCGGGGTCAGGACTTTCTGGCCCTGGTCGACTACGCGCACAAACCCGGTGCCCTGCAGGCGGTGCTGGACACCCTGCGGCGACGGCCGACCACGGCACGACTGGCGGTGGTGTTCGGCGCCGGCGGCAACCGTGACCCCGGAAAACGGGCCCCGATGGGTGCGATCGCCGCCGCCGCGGCCGACCTGGTGGTGGTCACCGACGACAACCCGCGCGACGAGGATCCGGCGGCGATCCGGGCCGAGATCCTCGCCGGCGCCCGCGACGCCGGCGGGGCGGGCGAGCTGGTCGAGATCGCCGACCGGCGGGCCGCGATCGAACATGCCGTGGCCTGGGCGGGCCCCGGCGACGTCGTGCTCGTCGCCGGCAAGGGACACGAGTCCGGGCAGACCGCGGCCGGGCAGACCCGGCCCTTCGACGACCGGTCCGAGCTGGCGGCCGCGCTGGAGGCGGCCCGGTGATCGACCTGACCCTCGCCCAGATCGCCGAGATCGTCGGCGGTGAACTGGCCGACATCTCGGCCGCCGAGGCCCAGCGCACCCACGTCACGGGCACCGTGGAATTCGACTCGCGCGCGGTCACCGCCGGCGGGCTGTTCCTGGCCCTGCCCGGGGCCCGCAGCGACGGCCACGACCATGCCGCCGCGGCGGTGGCCGCCGGTGCGGTGGCCGTCCTGGCGGCCCGCCCGGTCGGTGTGCCGGCGATCGTGGTGGCACCGGGCGGCGGTGGCGACCGTTCGGCCAGCGTCCTGGAGCACGACCGCGACGGCTCCGGGGCCGCGGTCCTGGCGGCACTGGCCACGCTCGCGGGCGTGGTGGCGCGCCGGCTGGCCGCGGGCGGGCTGCGGATCATCGGCGTCACCGGTTCGTCGGGCAAGACCTCGACGAAGGACCTGCTGGCCGCGGTGCTGGCCCCGCTCGGCGAGGTGGTGGCCCCGCCGGGGTCGTTCAACAACGAACTCGGCCACCCCTGGACGGTGTTGCGGGCCACCGCCGACACCGACTTCCTGGTGCTGGAGATGTCGGCCCGCCACCCCGGCAACATCGCCGCGCTGGCGCGGATCGCCCCGCCGCAGATCGCGGTGGTGCTCAACGTGGGCACCGCGCATCTGGGCGAGTTCGGTTCCCGGCAGGCCATCGCGGACACCAAATCCGAATTGCCCCAAGCAGTTTCGGAGTACGGCGTGGTGGTGCTCAACGTCGACGACTCGGCGGTCGCCGCGATGGCGGCCACGACCCCGGCGCGGGTCGTGCGGGTCAGCCGCGACCGCGACCCGGAAGGGGCCGCGGTGTGGGCCGAGGACGTCGTCCTCGACGAGCTGGCCCGGCCGCGGTTCACCCTGCACCGTCGCGGCCCCGGCGACGACGGTGGCGGGCCCGAGGTGGCCGTGCCGGTGACCCTGGCCGTCCACGGCGATCACCAGGTCTCCAACGCGCTGTGCGCGGCCGCGGTGGCCTTCGAATGCGGTGCCACCGGCGACCAGGTGGCCGCCGCGCTGGCCGCCGCGGGGCCGGTCTCGCAGCACCGGATGGCGGTGTCGACCCGCCCCGACGGGGTCACCGTCATCAACGACGCCTACAACGCCAACCCGGACTCGATGCGCGCCGGCCTGCAGGCGCTGGCCTGGATGGCCCGCGGCGGCGGCGCACCGCGGCGCAGCGTCGCGGTGCTCGGTGAGATGGCCGAACTCGGCGACGACGCGATTTCCGAACACGATCGCGTCGGCCGGCTGGCGGTGCGCTTAGATGTCTCTCGACTTGTCGTCGTCGGAACCGGGAGGGCTATGAGCGCCATGCACCATGGGGCGGTCATGGAGGGATCGTGGGGATCGGAGGTCGTGCAGGTCGACGACGCCGATGCCGCGCTGGCGCTGCTGCGGGCCGAACTGCACCCCGGTGACGTGGTCCTGGTCAAGGCGTCGAACTCCGCCCGCCTCGGTGACCTGGCCGAAGCCCTCATCGATCCGGGGGCCGATCCGGGGGCCGATCCGGGGGCCGGTTCGGGGGCCGATCCGGTGGCCGAAGACGGGGCCGAATCCGCTGGGGACGGGTCCCGATGAGGCTGATCCTCATCGCCGTCGGCCTCTCGCTGGCGGTGTCGATCCTGCTCACCCCGGTGCTGATCCGGCTGTTCACCCGGCAGGGCTTCGGCCACGAGATCCGCGAGGACGGGCCCCCGAGCCACAAGACCAAGCGGGGTACCCCCTCGATGGGCGGCGTGGCGATCCTGGCCGGTATCTGGGCCGGCTATCTGGGCACCCACCTGGTGGGAGTGGCCCTGGACGGGACGGGCCCGTCGGCGTCGGGGCTGTTGGTGCTGGGCCTGGCCACCGCACTGGGCGCCGTCGGATTCGTCGACGACCTCATCAAGATCCGCCGTTCGCGCAACCTGGGCCTGAACAAGACCGCCAAGACCGTCGGACAGATCACCGCCGCGGTGCTGTTCGGAATCCTGGTGCTGGGCTTCCGCAACGGCAACGGGCTGACCCCGGCCAGCCCCGAGCTGTCCTATGTCCGCGAGATCGCCACCGTGACGCTCGCCCCGGCGCTGTTCGTCCTGTTCGTGGTGCTGGTCGTCTCGGCCTGGTCCAACGCGGTCAACTTCACCGACGGGCTGGACGGCCTGGCCGCGGGCAGCATGGGGATGGTCACCGCCGCCTACGTGCTGATCACGTTCTGGCAGTACCGCAACGCCTGCGCCACGGCGCCCGGTCTGGGCTGCTACAACGTCCGCGACCCGCTGGACCTGGCCCTGGTGGCGGCGGCCACCGCCGGCGCCTGCATCGGGTTCCTGTGGTGGAACGCGGCGCCGGCCAAGATCTTCATGGGCGACACCGGTTCGCTGGCGCTGGGCGGCATCATCGCCGGCATCTCGGTGACCAGCCGCACCGAGATCCTCGCCGTGGTGCTCGGGGCCCTGTTCGTCGCCGAGATCGTCTCGGTGATCGTGCAGATCCTGGCGTTCCGCACCACCGGCCGACGGGTGTTCCGGATGGCGCCGTTCCACCACCACTTCGAACTGGTCGGCTGGGCCGAGACGACGGTGATCATCCGGTTCTGGCTGCTGACGGCGATCGCCTGCGGCCTGGGGGTGGCGCTCTTCTACGGCGAGTGGCTCTCCGCGATCGGGGATTGAGATGACCGGACCGGGCCTGGGGCCGTTGGTGTCCGGGGCGCGCGTGCTGGTGGTGGGTGCCGGTGTGACCGGGCGCGCGCTGCTGGCCGCGCTGGCCCCGCTGGGGGTGCGCGCCGAGCTGACCGACGACAACCCCGCGGCCGCGCAGCGGCTGGCCGGCGACGCGGTGAGGGTGGTCGCCGCCGAGGAGGCCGCGGCGCGGGTGGGGGAGTACGCGCTGGTGCTGGTCAGCCCCGGACTGCCGCCGACGGCACCGATCCCGGTGGCCGCGGCCGCGGCCGGGGTGCCGGTCTGGGGTGACGTGGAGCTGGCCTGGCGGCTGGACGCCGCGGGCACCTACGGTCCGCCGCGGCGCTGGTTGGTGGTCACCGGGACCAACGGCAAGACGACGACCACCTCGATGCTGCACGCGATGCTGGTCGCCGACGGACGGACCAGTCTGCTGTGCGGCAACATCGGTGATCCGGTGCTCGATGTGCTCGGCGAGCCGGCCGAGTTGCTGGCCGTGGAGCTGTCCAGCTTCCAGCTGTACTGGGCGCCCTCGCTGCGCCCGGAGGCCGGCGCGGTGCTCAACGTGGCCGAGGACCATCTGGACTGGCACGGCGGCATGGCGTCCTACGCGGCGGCCAAGGCCCGCGCCCTGGCCGGCCGGGTCGCGGTGGTGGGCGGCGACGACCCGGTCGCGGCGGGCCTGCTGGCCGGGTCGCCGGCCGAGGTGAAGGTGGCCTTCACGCTGGCCGAGCCGGCCCGCGGGGAGCTGGGCGTGCGCGCGGGCATGCTGGTCGACAACGCGTTCACGGCCTTCACGGCCGGCGCGCCGGTCGAGTTGGCGCCGACGTCCTCGATCCCGGTGGCCGGGCCGGTGGGGCGCCTCGACGCGCTGGGGGCGGCCGCGCTGGCGCGGGCCGTCGGGGTGCGCCCGCAGGCCATCGCCGAGGCGCTGGCGTCGTTCCGGGTGGGCCGCCACCGGGCCGAGGTGGTCGCGGTCGGCGACGGTGTCACCTATGTCGATGATTCCAAGGCCACCAACCCGCACGCGGCCGAGGCGTCGATCCTGGCCTACCCCCGGGTGGTGTGGATCGCCGGTGGACTGCTCAAGGGCGCCGCGGTCGACGAGCTGGTGACCAGGGTGGCCGACCGGCTGGTCGCGGCGATCCTGATCGGCCGGGACCGGCACACGGTTGCCAACGCGTTATCACGACACGCGCCCGATGTCCCCGTCGTCGAGGTTGTTACGGGGGAGGATGCTGGGGTGCATGGGACAAATGAGTTGGGTGTGACTCATGTGGTTAATGTGACCAACGATTCGGTCGGTGAGCGGGTCATGGCCGAGGTGGTCACGGTGGCGCGCCGCTACGCCACCGCCGGCGACACGGTGTTGCTGGCGCCGGCCGGCGCGTCCTTCGACCAGTTCGCCAGCTACGCCGACCGCGGCGACCAGTTCGCCGCCGCGGCCCGCGCCCACCTCCGGTAATCCAGGCGATGACCGGCCTTCTGACCCGCTGGCGCCGGCGGACCGACCAGGGCGATTCCCCCGACGGCCCGGCCGATCCGGCCGCCGAGCCGGACGGGAGCGCCCCCCGCCCCGAGTCCACTGGATCCACTGAATCCGGATCCGCGGGGGCCGGAGCCGCGGGGGCCGCGCAGTCGACGGGCCCGCGCCACCGGATGGGAACCTGGCTGAGCCGGCCCATGACGTCCTTCCATCTGATCGTGGCGGTGGCGGCCCTGCTCACGACCATGGGCCTGATCATGGTGCTCTCGGCCTCGGGGGTGTACTCCTATGACTCCGATGGTTCGCCGTGGGCGGTCTTCGGCCGCCAGTTGCTGTGGACGGCCGTGGGGCTGGTCGCCTTCTACGCCGCGCTGAGGATGCCGGTCTCGATGCTGCGCCGGCTGGCGTTCCCCGGCTTCGCCTTCACCGTGGTGCTGCTGGTGCTGGTGCTGATCCCGGGGGTCGGTAAGGTGGCCAACGGTTCACGCGGGTGGTTCGTCATCGCCGGGTTCTCGATGCAGCCCTCCGAGCTGGCGAAGATCGCCTTCGCGATCTGGGGGGCCCACCTGCTGGCGACCCGCCGGATGGAGCACGCGTCGCTGCGCGAGATGCTCATTCCGCTGATCCCGGCCGCAGTCATCACGCTGGGGCTGATCGTGGCCCAGCCCGACCTCGGCCAGACGGTGTCGCTCGGGGTGATCCTGCTGGCCCTGCTGTGGTACGCCGGGCTGCCGCTGCGGGTGTTCCTGACCTCGCTTTTGTCGGTGCTGGCCGCGGGCGCGGTGCTGGCGATGGCCGAGGGATACCGCTCGGCGCGGGTGCAGTCGTGGCTCAACCCCTCCGCCGACGCCCAGGGGGCCGGCTACCAGGCGCGGCAGGCCAAGTTCGCGCTGGCCAACGGCGGGGTGTTCGGTGACGGACTGGGTCAGGGCACCGCCAAATACAACTACCTGCCCAACGCGCACAACGACTTCATCTTCGCCATCATCGGCGAGGAGCTGGGCTTCATCGGGGCGTTCGGCCTGCTGTGCCTGTTCGGTCTGTTGGCCTACACCGGGATGCGCATCGCCCGGCGCTCGGCGGACCCGTTCCTGCGCCTGCTCACCGCCACCACGACGATGTGGATCATCGGGCAGGTCTTCATCAACGTCGGGTATGTGGTGGGCCTGCTGCCGGTCACCGGCCTGCAGCTGCCACTGATCTCGGCGGGCGGAACGTCGACGGCCACCACGCTGCTGATGATCGGGGTGATCGCCAACGCGGCGCGCCATGAGCCCGAGGCCGTGGCGGCCCTGCGGGCCGGCCGCGACGACCGGATGAACCGTCTGCTGCGTCTGCCGCTGCCCGCACCGTACGTGCCCTCCCGGGTGGAGGCGCTGCGCGACCGGCTGCGGTCCAAGCCCAAGGCGGTCAGGTCGGCCAAGCCCGCCTCGCGCGCCCCGAAGCCCGTCAAGGCCGCCAAGCCGGCCGGGGCGATCAAGGCCGCCAAACCGGCCAGGGCGGTCAAGGCTGCCCGACAGCCGGACAGGCGGCCGGTGCATCATGGAGACGGCCCACCGCGGCGCGGCGCCGCGGCGGCGGCCAAGGGCAGGGCCGGCGCGCCGGCCAAGGGCAGAGCCGCCGTGGCGGCCAAGGGCAGCGCCGAGTCCGGCCGCCGGGGTTCGGCGAAGGGCCCGGTGAAGGGCTCGGCGAAGGGCCGGGGCAAGGCGCGGGAGACCGTGCGAGCCCAGCCGCGGGACAGGGTCCGGGGCGGCTCGGCGAAGGGTTCGGAGAAGGGCCGGCGGGCCGGCAGACAGGTACTGGAAGGTCAGCGTCACGGGTGAACGACTCGGTCACGGAGCCGACTGCCGGTGCTGCGTTCTCGGTGGTACTGGCCGGTGGCGGCACGGCCGGACACGTCGAGCCCGCGATGGCGGTGGCCGACGCGCTGCGGGCGCTGCACCCCGACATCGCGATCACCGCGCTGGGCACCGCGCGGGGGCTGGAGACCCGGTTGGTGCCCGAACGCGGCTACCGGCTCGAGCTCATCACGCCGGTGCCGTTGCCGCGCAAGCCCACCGGTGATCTGGTCCGGCTTCCGGGCCGGGTGCGCCGGGCGGTCCGCCAGACGCGTGCCGTGCTCGACGACGTCGACGCCGACGTGGTGATCGGGTTCGGCGGGTATGTGGCACTGCCGGCCTACCTGGCGGCACGCGGCGGGCTGCGCCGCCGGCGGGTGCCGGTCGTGGTCCACGAGGCCAATGCCAGCGCCGGCATCGCCAACAAGGTCGGGGCGCGCTCGGCGCGCCGGGTGCTCTCGGCGGTGCCCGACGCGGGTCTCGGGCCCGCCGAGGTGGTCGGGGTCCCGGTGCGCGAGAGCATCACCGGTCTGGACCGCCGGGCGCTGCGGGCGCAGGCGCGTGCCCATTTCGGTTTCGCCGAGGACGCGCGGGTGCTGCTGGTCTTCGGCGGGTCGCAGGGTGCGGCGTCGATCAACCGGGCCGTCGCCGGCGCGGCGCCGGCGCTGGCGGCCCGCGGGATCTCGGTCCTGCACGCGCACGGGCCCAAGAACACCCTGGAGCTGCCGGCCCGCGGTCCCGGGGCGCCGCCCTACGTGGCGGTTCCGTATCTGAGCCGGATGGACCTGGCCTACGCGGCGGCCGACCTGGCGATCTGCCGATCCGGGGCGATGACGGTGGCCGAGGTGTCGGCCGTCGGGCTGCCGGCGGTCTACGTACCGCTGCCGATCGGCAACGGTGAACAGCGCCTCAACGCCATGCCGGTGGTCGACGCCGGCGGTGGACTGTCGATCCCCGACGCAGGGCTGACCCCGGAATTCGTCGCCGAGACGGTGGCCGGGCTGCTCAGCGATGACGATCGGCTGACGGCGATGACCACCGCCGCCGCGCTCGCCGGACACCGCGACGCCGCCCGGCGGGTGGCGCGGGTGGCGCTCGAGGTGGCCCAGGAGGCCCGAGCGGGCGGCGCGCGGCGACCCCAGGGGCAGGCCCGGTGAGCGCCCCGCTGCCCGAGGAGCTGCGCCGCGTCCACATGGTCGGTATCGGCGGGGCGGGCATGTCCGGGATCGCGCGCATTCTGCTCGACCGCGGCGCGTTGGTGTCGGGATCGGACGCCAAGGAGTCGCGCGGGGTGGTCGCCCTGCGCGCACGCGGCGCCGAGATCAGGATCGGCCACGACGCGGCGGCGCTGGATCTGCTGCCCGGCGGCCCCACCGCGGTGATCACCACCCACGCCGCGATACCCAAGACCAACCCCGAGCTGGTCGAGGCCCGGCGCCGGGCCATCCCGGTGGTCCTGCGGCCGCTGGTGCTGGCCAAACTGATGGCCGGCCACACGACGCTGATGGTCACCGGCACACACGGCAAGACGACGACGACGTCGATGCTGATCGTGGCGCTGCAGCACGCCGGCAAGGACCCGTCCTTCGCCGTGGGCGGAGAGCTCGGCGAGGCCGGCACCAACGCCCACCACGGCAGCGGCGGCTTCTTCGTCGCCGAGGCCGACGAGAGCGACGGCTCGCTGCTGGAATACGCCCCCGACGTCGCGGTGGTCACCAACATCGAGGCCGACCACCTGGACTTCTTCGGCACCCCGGAGGCGTACTCGGCGGTCTTCGACGCGTTCGTCGAGCGGATCTCGCCCGGCGGTGCGCTGGTGGTGTGCGTCGATGATCCGGGTGCGGCCGCGTTGGCCGCGCGTGCGGCCGCCGAGGGCGTGCGGGTGCTGGCCTACGGAACGCCCGGGGCGGCTCCGGAGGGCATCGAGCTGGCCGGTGCGCTGCTGAGCTGGCAGCAGCAGGGCACCGGCGCGGTCGCCGAGATCCAGCTGGCGGGGGAGCCGCAGCCCCGCGCGCTGCGGCTGTCGGTGCCGGGACGGCATATGGCCCTCAACGCGCTGGGCGCGCTGCTGGCCGCCGCGGAGGCCGGCGCCCCCGTGGCGGCGGTCCTGGACGGCCTGGCCGGTTTCGAGGGGGTGCGGCGGCGCTTCGAGCTGGTCGGCACGGCCACCGGTGTCCGCATCTTCGACGACTACGCCCACCACCCGACCGAGGTGCGCGCGGTGCTGTCCGCGCTGCGCACGGTGACCGAACAGGCCGGGGGAGGCCGGGTGCTGGCGGTGTTCCAGCCCCACCTCTACACGCGGACGCGGGACTTCGCCCGGGACTTCGGGGCGGCGCTCAGCGGTGCGGACCGGGCCTTCGTGCTCGACGTCTACGCCGCCCGCGAGCAACCGCTGCCGGGTGTCAGCGGTGTCACCGTCGCCGAGCACGTCACGTCGCCGGTCAGCTACGAGCCGGACTTCTCGGCGGTGGCCGCCCGGGTGGCCGAGGTGGCGCGACCCGGTGACGTCATCGTCACCATGGGCGCCGGCGACGTCACCATGCTGGGCCCCGAGATCCTGGCCGAGGTGCAGCTGCGCGGGGCGCCGGGGCAGCCGGGGGCGGGGACATGACCGAGCCGCGGGATGCGCCGCCGCAGGCGTCGACCCGGGACACCGCGGCCGGCGAGGCGCTGACCGAGGAAGCCCTGACCGAGGCCCTGACCGAGGACGCCCCGGCCGGCGCCGGGCCCGAGGCCGCTCGGGCGGAGACCGTCGGGGACGCCGGGGACGCCGGGGCGGGGCAGGACGAGGATTTCGAGGGACCGCGCCGGCGGGCCCGCCGCGAACGCGCCGAGCGCCGCGCCGCCCAGGACCGCGCCCGGGCCATCGAGGACGCCCGGCGCGAGGCCAAACGCCGGCTGCAGGACGTGCCGGCCAACCCCAGACCCGACACCCGGCGTGCGGTGCGCGGGCTGAAGATGCTGGTGTGGGCGGTGCTGTTGACCGTCACCGCGGTGGCGCTGGGGCTGGTGCTCTACTTCACGCCGCTGATGTCGGCCCGCTCGATCGTCGTCACCGGCACCGAGGCGGTGCCCCGCGAGGAGGTCATCGCCGCCGCCGACGTGGCGCCGGGGACCCCGCTGTTGCAGATCGACACCGATCAGGTGGCCAACCGGGTGGCGACCATCCGGCGGGTGGCCAGCGTGCGGGTGCAGCGCGAGTACCCGTCGGCACTGCGGATCACCGTCGTGGAGCGGGTGCCGATCGCGGTGAAGGACTTCCCCGACGGGCCGCACGTCTACGACCGTGACGGGGTGGATTTCGCCACCGGCCCGGCGCCGCCGGCGCTGCCGTACCTCGACGTGGACAATCCGGGTCCCGACGACCCGCCGACGAAGGCGGCGCTGACGGTGCTGACCACGCTGCGTCCCGAGGTCGCAGCCCAGGTGGGCCGGATCGCGGCACCGTCGGTGGCCTCGATCACGCTGACCCTGACCGACGGCCGCACGGTCATCTGGGGCACCAACGACCGCACCGATGAGAAGGCCGAGACGCTGGCCGCGCTGCTGACCCAGCCGGGCCAGACCTACGACGTGTCGAGCCCGGACCTGCCGACGGTCAAGTAGGCGGCGACCGCCGGGCGGTCAGTTGGGCGCTGACCGCCGGGCGGTCAGGTGGGCGGCGACCGCCGGGCGGTCAAGTAGGAGGCGACCGCCGGGCGGTCAAGAGGTCAGTCGCGCCGCGCGCCCGTCTCGGGGCCGCTGTCCGGGGCGGATCGGCCGAAAA
This sequence comes from Mycolicibacterium palauense, assembly GCF_002592005.1. GTDB lineage: Bacteria > Actinomycetota > Actinomycetes > Mycobacteriales > Mycobacteriaceae > Mycobacterium > Mycobacterium palauense. The sequence goes on from NZ_NVQF01000109.1 coordinate 13,544, forward strand.
TTCGCCACGCCGTGTCGGCGCGCCTGCGGGGTTCACCGTGATAACCGCCCTACGGTTCTGGTTACGCGGAACTACTTGACATAACTCTAAGCCTATGGTTGAGGTTGAGGGTTTACCGATCAGGAGTTTCGGCTGGCAGACACTTACCCAGGGAGGAAGGCGACCGATGACCCCCCCGCATAACTACCTCGCCGTGATCAAGGTGGTCGGCATCGGCGGCGGCGGCGTCAACGCCGTCAACCGCATGATCGAACAGGGCCTCAAGGGCGTCGAGTTCATCGCCATCAACACCGACGCGCAGGCGTTGTTGATGAGCGATGCCGACGTCAAGCTCGACGTCGGCCGTGACTCCACCCGGGGCCTGGGCGCCGGCGCGGACCCCGAGGTCGGGCGCAAGGCCGCCGAAGACGCCAAGGACGAGATCGAGGAGCTGCTGCGCGGCGCCGACATGGTCTTCGTCACCGCCGGGGAGGGCGGCGGCACGGGCACCGGCGGCGCCCCGGTGGTGGCCACCATCGCCCGCAAGCTGGGTGCGCTGACCGTGGGCGTGGTGACCCGGCCGTTCTCCTTCGAGGGCAAGCGGCGCTCCAACCAGGCCGAGTCCGGTATCGGCGCGCTGCGCGAGAGCTGCGACACGCTGATCGTCATCCCCAACGACCGGCTGCTGCAGATGGGCGATGCCGCGGTCTCGCTGATGGACGCGTTCCGCAGTGCCGACGAGGTGCTGCTCAACGGCGTGCAGGGCATCACCGACCTGATCACCACCCCCGGGCTGATCAACGTCGACTTCGCCGACGTCAAGGGCATCATGAGCGGCGCGGGCACGGCCCTGATGGGCATCGGCGCCGCCCGCGGCGACGGTCGTGCGCTCAAGGCCGCCGAAGTGGCCATCAACTCCCCGCTGCTGGAGGCCTCGATGGAGGGCGCCCAGGGCGTGCTGATGTCCATCGCCGGTGGCAGTGACCTGGGCCTGTTCGAGATCAACGAGGCCGCCTCGCTGGTGCAGGACGCCGCCCACGCCGACGCCAACATCATCTTCGGCACCGTCATCGACGATTCGCTGGGCGACGAGGTGCGGGTGACGGTCATCGCCGCCGGGTTCGAGGCCGGATCACCCGCGCGCAAACCCGTGGTCGGGCAGGGCGGGACCGCCCCGGCGCCCGGGTCGGGTCAGTCGATCGCCTCGGGGCGGGCCGGCAAGGTGTCCTCGGCGCTGTTCGAGCCCGCCGACGCCGCCAGCGTTCCCCCGCACACCAACGGGGCCACCGTCCGCGTCGGCGGCGGCGACGGTGACGACGGCGGTATTGCCGATGACGATGTCGACGTGCCCCCCTTCATGCGGCACTAGGGCGCGGATGCCCGTCGCCGGGAGGCGTCGGGGTGGTGCCGACCCGGGATACTGGCGACCGTGAGCTTCTCCGTTCGTCGCGTGACCACGACCCGGGCCGGCGGCGTGTCCGCCCCGCCGTTCGACACCTTCAACCTCGGCGACCACGTCGGGGACGATCCGGCCGCCGTGGCGGCCAACCGCCGGCGGCTGGGCGCCGCGATCGGACTCGGCCCCCAGCGGGTGGTCTGGATGAACCAGGTCCACTCCGACCACGTCGAATTCGTCGATGCCCCAGTGGAATCGGCGGTCGAGAACACCGACGCACTGGTGACCGCGACCCCGCGGCTGGCGCTGGCGGTGGTGACCGCCGACTGCGTGCCGGTGCTGCTGGCCGATGCGCGTGCCGGGGTGGTGGGCGGTGTCGTCTACACATCGGACGCGGCGGACGATACGACGTGGGG
>NZ_NVQF01000011.1 GCF_002592005.1 Mycolicibacterium palauense
GGGGGTGTGGGTGGGTGAGAGGGACGGGGTGGAGGCGTCGACAGTGGCCGGGGCGTCCCCCGCCGCAACCCGGGCCGAACAGCTGATCGCCGCGTTCGGCGGGCGGGACAACCTGGTCAATGTCGACGCCTGCATCACCCGGCTGCGCATGGAGGTCTCCGACCCGGGCAAAGTCGACCAGGCGCGGCTGCGCACCCTGGGTGCCGCCGGGGTCATCGAGGTCGGCAACAGCGTGCAGGCGGTGTTCGGTACGCAGGCCGAGACCCTGAAGAACGAGATCAACGAGGTGTTGTAGCGGTCCGCAGCCGGGTCGCGGCTCCCGACCCACCGGTTGGCCAGCGACGCCTCGGCGCGGTTATCCTGGTGACCCACACCCGGCGACGAGGCCGGGCCCGGCACGGAGAGCAACATCATGGGCCATCCCAGTCCGGTGCGGCCGCCCACGCAGCTGCCCCCAGGCCGTCCGGTGATCGTGCGCGGGGCCGACGGCACCCGCCTGCACACCGAGGTCTTCGGTCCACCCGACGGCTACCCGATCGTGTTGTCCCACGGCATCACCTGCGCCATCCGGGTATGGCGGGAGCAGATCGCCGACCTCGCCCGCGACTACCGGGTGATCGCCTACGACCATCGCGGCCACGGCCGCAGCGGCGTGCCGGCCCGGGGCCACTACACGCTCAACCACCTGGCGTCGGACCTGGACTCGGTGCTGGAGGCGACGCTGGCCCCCGGCGAGCGGGCCGTCATCGCCGGGCATTCGATGGGCGGTATCGCCATCGAGGCCTGGTCGGAGCGCTACCGGCACCGCGTCGAGCAGCGCGCGGACGCCGTGGCCCTGATCAACACCACCACCGGTGAGATCTTCCGCCAGCTGAATTTCCTGCCGCTGCATGCACGGCTGGCCGCCCCGCGGGTGGCCGTCGGGACCCGCATCGTGCGGACCTTCGGCGGGGTACCGGCCCTGCGCGCCGCCGAGCGGGCCAGCCGCCGGTTCGTCGCGACGCTCGCGGTGGGCCGTGACGCCCATCCGGATGTCGCCGAGTTCGTCTACGAGCTCTACGAGAAGACCCCGCCGGCCGGCCGGGGCGGTTGCGCCCGCATGCTCATGGACTCGATCGAACGGCGCCACATCCGCCTGGACGGCCTGACGGTACCGACGCTGGTGATCGGCAGCCATCACGACCGGCTGCTGCCATTGGCCGCCCAGCGCCGGATCGCGCGCTCGGTGCCCAACCTGGTGGAGCTGGTGGAACTGGCCGGCGGTCACTGCGCGATCCTCGAGCGTCCCGCGGAGGTCAACCGCCACCTGCGCGCACTGGCGGAGTCCGCCGGCGGGTCCGGATCAGGCCCGTAGCAGGGCGTCGACCTCGGCGGCGGCGCGCAGACCGGAGCGCACCGCCCCGTCGAGGAAGCCCGTCCACTCGTCGGCGGTCTCGGTGCCGGCCCAGAACACCGGGCCCACCGGGCTGCGCAGCCACCGGCCGACGGTGCTCCACGACTGCGGCGGCACTGCGGCGGTCGGCCCGCCGGGGGCGAACGGCTCCAGGCCCCAACAGTGGTCGAGGTAGTCGATCGGGTCCAGCGCCGCGTCGCCGAACAGCGCCGCGAAGCCGGCCAGCGCCCGGCTGCGCCGCTGCTCGGGGGCCAGCGCGTCGAACTCGCGCGCGTCGACGAAGCCCAGCAGCACACCGGGCCCGTCGTCGCGGGGGCTGACGTCGAAGGTGATGAACACCGGGCCGGTGTCGGACAGGGCCTCACCGGAACGGCCGTCGGAGCGCCAGAACGGAGTCTCGTAGGCGGCGTAGGCCTTGCTCAGGGTGCCCTGCGGCCAGATCTGCGTGAGCCGGGTGTGCTCGGCCGGCAGCGCGGGCGAGAAGGCGATCGCGGCGCGGTGCTGCGGGGGCACCGCCACCACCACCGCCGAGGCGGTGACCTCCCCGCGGGAGCAGCCCACCACCACGGTGCCGGGCTCCTCGTGGTCGATGGTGGTGACCACGGCGTCACATTCCACGGCGCCGTCGCCGAGTTCCTCGCTCATCCGCAGGGCGATCTGCTGGGTGCCGGCCGGGAAACGGTCCTGCTGTGCCCCGCCGGTCACGTCGAGCATGCGGTCCAGCCCGCCGGCGGCCTTGACGTAGCGCACGGCCTGCAGCATGGACACCTCGTCGGGTTCGCAGCCCCAGGTGACCCGCGACATGATCGCCATCAGGTCATGGGTGGTGCTGGAGGCCCGTACCGAGCGGAGCCACTGGGCCAGCGACTGGCCGTCCAGGCGGGCCGCCGACGCGGCGGTCCACGGCTTGTCCACCGGCACACCACGCGTGAGGCGGCCGAACTGCCAACGGATGCGGGCCACGTTGAGCAGCCCGCCCACCGACAGCGACGGGACGGTGCCCGAATACGACCGGACCCGCCCGCGCCAGTTGATCACGTTGGCGCCCGTGCAATAGGTGGGTGTGGTGGTGCAGCCGAGTTCGGTGGCCAGCCGCAGCACCGCGTCCTGGGTGGGGCCCACGAAGGTGGCGCCCAGATCGACGGGCAGTCCGGCCACCGCGCCGGTGTGGGACCGTCCGCCGACCCGGTCGCGGCCCTCCAGGACGATGACGTCATGGCCGCGGCGGCGCAGGTCCCGCGCCGCGGACAACCCCGCGAACCCCGCACCCACCACGACGACATCTGCCCGGTCACGCACACCGACCAGTCAAGCGCATTAGGCTCCCCCCGTGAAGTCCCGATGAAGATCCTGACGGCGTTGTTGGGCCCGGCCGATGCGATCGACCGGGCCCGCGCACTGCGTGAGGCCGGTGCGGCCGGGGTCTTCACCTTCGAGGGCCCCCACGATGTGTTCACCCCGCTGACCCTGGCCAGCACGGTGGGCGGTCTCGATCTGATGACCAACGTCGCGATCGCGTTTCCGCGCAACCCGATTCATCTGGCCCACCAGGCCAATGACCACCAGCTGCTGTCCGGGGGACGGTTCACCCTGGGGCTGGGCACCCAGATCCGGACCCAGATCGAGAAGCGGTTCGGCGCCGACTTCGACCGCCCCGTCGCGCGGATGACCGAACTGATCGCGGCGCTGCGGGCGATCTTCTCGGCCTGGGAGAGCGGGGAGCGGCTGAACTTCCGCGGCGAGTTCTACCGGCACACCCTGATGACCCCGACGTTCAGCCCCGGCCCGAACCCGTACGGGCCACCGCCGATCTTCGTCGGCGCCCTGGGGCCCCGCCTGACGCGGGCGGTCGCCGAACACGCCGACGGGCTGCTGGTCATGCCGTTCGGCAGCCGGCGGTTCCTGCAGGAGACGACGCTGCCCTCGGTGCGGGCGGGGCTGGCCGGCCGCGCCGGCGGGGCGCGGCCGCTGGCGCTGATACCGGAGATCATCGTGTCCGCCGGCGACGATCACACCGCGACACGGCGGCTGCTGGCGTTCTACGGTTCCACCCCGGCCTACCGCCCGGTGCTGGAGGCGCACGGCTGGGGCGCGCTGCAGGACGAGTTGAACGCGCTGTCCAAGCAGGGCCGCTGGCAGGAGATGGGCGGGCTCATCGACGACGAGATACTGCACACCGTCGCCGCCTGCGGCACCCCCGCCGAGATCGCCGCGCACATTCGCGACCGGGTCCGCGGGATCGACGACATGACCGTGGACACGGTGTGCCTCTATCAGCCCGGCGTCATCGACCCGGGGGTGCTCGGCGCAATCGTCGACGCCCTGCGGTGACTCCTACGGTGATTTCGGTGCAGCTAGTCCCGCCCAGCGGGACTAGCTGCACCGAAATCGCAGGACGACCTTGCCGTGGGCGGTGCGGTTCTCCAGCGAGGCCAGGGCCGCGCCGGCCTGCTCGGCGGGAAAGACCTGCGGCTGTGGTGCGCTGACCCTGCCCGAGGCCAGCAGCGACTCCAGCTCGTCCCACTGCTCGGCGAGATAGCCCGGGTGTGACATCGCCCAGGCGCCCCAGCCGACCCCGACCGCGTCGACGTTGTTCAGCAGCAGCCGATTGGCCTTGATCGTGGGGATCTCGCCGCCGGTGAAGCCGATGATCAGCAGCCGGCCGGCCGGCGCCAGCGAGCGCAGCGAATCGGTGAAGCGGTCGCCACCGACCGGGTCCACCACGATGTCGACACCGCGGCCGTCGGTCAGCTCCGCCACGGCGTCCTTGAACCCGTCGGCCAGCACGACCTCCGACGCCCCGGCCGCCCTGGCGATGGCGGCCTTGTCCTCGGTGGAGACCACGGCGATGGTGCGCCCGGCGCCCAGCGCCGGTGCCAGCCGCAGTGCGGACGTGCCGATCCCGCCGGCGGCCCCGTGCACCAGGACGGTCTCCCCGGGCATCAGCCGCCCGCGGGTGCGCAACGCGAAATGGACGGTGAGGTCGTTGAACAGCACCCCCGCACCGGCCTCGAAGGAGACGTTGTCCGGAAGCCGGAAGACCCGGTCGGGCGGCAGTGCGACGACCTCGGCCATTCCGTCGGTGATCATGGTCAGCCCGAGCACCCGGTCGCCGGGGAAGACGTGCGCGCCGGCGGGGGCGCTGCGCACGACGCCGGCCACCTCGCCCCCGGGCGTGAACGGCGGCTCCGGCTTGTACTGGTAGAGCCCGCGCGAGAGCAGGGCATCGGGGAAGGCCACGCCCGCGGCGTGGACCTCGATGACCACGTTGGTGTCGTCGTGGACGCCGGCGGGCTCGTCGACCTCGTTGAGTTCGATCGCATCGGGACCGTCGAGCCGGGTGATCTGGATCGCGCGCATGCCCGCCACGCTAGCCCACCGCGATTTCGGTGCAGCCGGTCCCGTCCAGCGGGACCGGCTGCACCGAAATCGCTATTCGGCGACGGTGAGCCAGTCGGCGAAGCCCGACGGGTCGTGGCGGCCCAGCGCGCCGTGTTCGAACAGGCCCCAGCCCTCGTGCTCGCCGGCGGTGTCGCGGCACACCGCCCGGCCCACGTGGTCGATCACGCCGAAGCCGGCCCGTCCCACGATGGCCGGATCGGTCATGTCGTAGGTGAGCCGTTCGGTGAACTTCTCGCCCTTCCACATGCCGTGGATCCAGTCCGGGTCCCCGCCGTAACCGCCGCCGACGTGAATCGGGCAGGGCAGCCTGGACTCCACGTCGAAGTGCACGGCCGAGCCGTCGGGTGCGGTGGCCTCGATCGTCGCGCCGGTGGGAATCCTTGTGCCCGAACGGTAGTGGATCCTGATCCGCGGCCACCCGAGCTGTTCGACGCGTCCGTCGGGGAAGATCCGCGTGCAGTCGTTGAGCGAGCGGAACCCGCTGGGGTCCTCCTGGATGATCAGCACGATGGAGAAGTGCTCGAAGGCCATCGGGATGTAGAGCCACCACATGCCCTCGAACGGCGGGTCGTCGGGCCGCCCGGGCGGCTCGGCCTCGCCGATCGGGCGGATGCCCCAGGACCGGTCGCGGCTGCCGATCCACACGTCGGGGTCCACGGTGACCAGCTGCCCGTCGACCTGCAGGTGCCCGCGCCAGGCGCCCAGCTGGGCGAACCGCTGGGCGTCCAGTGTGATCCGGTTGCCGCGCCGCATGATGTGCGGTTGTTCCTGCACCACGCCGAACAGACCCTCCCAGGTGAGGTCGGCGGCCACGCCCTCGGTCTCCTCGAGGACGATGCGCAGCCTGCGCAGCGGCTCGTCGACCTCGACCCGGTAGTTGCCGACGCGCTGGTGCAGCCGGTCGGCGTCGATCGCGTCGGACAGGTGCACCGCGGTCTGGGTGTGCCCGGAGCTGCCGAACGCCCCGTCTCGACGGGCGATCAGCAGGAAGGCGTCCTTGACCCCGAGGTTGGGGTAGTAGCCGATGCCGCTGATCACGAAGATGTCGCCGCTGCGGTCGTGGGCGTTGAAATAGGAGCGGTCGTAGAAGTTGCGGTCCGAGGAGCCCGGCCAGGCGATCGGCTGCGGGATCTGGTGAACCGGGTATTCGTCCATCGGGCCCAGCATCACGGGTGTCCTTCCAGTAGGCGTTCCAGCAGTGACCGGTGGTAGAACAGCGATTCCACGAAGTTGGGGTCGTCGGTGCGCTCGATCTCACCGAAGTGCACCCGGCGCGCCCCGGTTCGCATGAACACGCAGCACCACACCACCCCGGAGTAGATGTAGAACCAGCGCAGGTCGCCGATCTCGGCGCCGGTGAGGTCGCGGTAGGTGGTGCGCACGTCCTCCTCGCGCAGCACCCCGGGCAGCCCGGGCATGCCTGCCAGCCCGCACAGTTCCTGGAAAACCATGTGGGCGAAGATCATCCAGGCGACATCGAGCTCGCGGGGGCCGATGGTGGCCATCTCCCAGTCCAGCACCGCGACCGGCCGGAAATCGCGGTAGAGCACGTTGCCGATCCGCGAATCGCCCCACACCAGCACCGACTGCCCGGCGGCGACGTCGGTGGGGAAGTTGTCCTGCAGCCAGACCAGGGCCCGCTCCACCAGCGGGGACCGGCCGATGTCGGGTGACGAGAAGTCATACCAGCGGGTGAGCCATTCGAGCTGGCGGCGCAGCGCGGTGTCCCCGGGTGGGTTGGCCTCGGCGAGGTAGTCGAACCGGCTCGCGGCATCGGGGATCGCGTGCAGCTTCGCGATCACCTCCACCGTGGCGTCCTGCAGTCGGCGCTGCTGTTCGGGCGTGGCGTCGGCGAACCAGTTGTTGCCGAACGTGTAGGGCATGACGTCGGGGGGCACCACGCCCTCGACGTGGTCCATCAGGAAGAATGGGGTGCCCAGTACGGTGCCGGTGTTCTCCAGCCAGCGCACCCGCGGCACCGGCACGTCGGTCAGTTCGCCGGCGGCCCGCATGACGTCGAACTGGTGGTCCAGCCGGTAGGAGGAGAACACCGGAACGTCGTCGTCGGTGGGGGCGACCCGGGCCACCCACTTCTGTTCGCGGGCGACGCCGTCCTCGGTCCAGCGCCCGGTGAGCATGATGGTCTCCGAGGACATGCCGTTGGAGTCGATGCCGCTCTCCACGGTGATGTCGGGGGTGACACCCCCGGGCATGACGGAGGACAGCCAGTGCGACAACACCGTCGGCAGGGTGGTCAGGTCACGACTGGAGCGCTGCAGATGGTCGACCTCCGATACGGACGTGTCGACACCGCTGTCGACGGTCTGGTCACTGGCCACGGTACTTCCTCCGCTGCAAATACGATACGGTTGGTAGCGTTATGATGAAAGCAGGCTCGTCATCGCTTGACAAGACCCCGGGGGCGGGGCGGCCCCGCGACCCGCGTATCGACGCTGCCATACTCGCCGCCACGGCGGACCTGCTTGTCGAAATCGGTTACGCGAACCTGACGATGGCCGCCGTGGCCGAGCGGGCCGGCACCACCAAGACGGCGCTGTACCGGCGGTGGTCCGGCAAGGCCGAGCTCGTGCACGAGGCGGCGTTCCCGGCCGCCCCGACCGCACTGGCGGCGCCCGCCGGCGACATCGCCGCCGACGTGCGCGCGATGATCGCCGCGGCCCGCGACGTGTTCACCACACCGGTGGTGCGCGCCGCGCTGCCCGGGTTGATCGCCGACATGGCCGACGACCCCGACCTCAACACCCGGGTGATGGGCCGGTTCACCGAGGTGTTCGCCGCGGTGCGGGAGCGCGTGGCCGACGCCGTCGCCCGCGGTGAGGTGCACGCCGACATCGACCCCGACCGGCTCGTCGAGGTGATCGGCGGCGCCACCCTGCTTCGGATACTGCTGGCGCCCGGCCCGTTCGGGGATGGAGAACTCGGCGACGACTGGGTGGATCAGACCACCGCCATAGTCGTCCACGGGGTCGTCCACCAAGTGAGGAGATAGGTGATGGGTGTCCGGCTGAACGGACGGACCGCGATCGTCACGGGCGCCAGCAGGGGGCTGGGCCGCGCGATCGCGCTGGCCCTGGCCGCACAGGGCGCCGCGGTGGCGGTGGCGGCCCGCACCGAACGGGTGTGGAACGACAAGCTGCCCGGAACCATCGGCGACACGGTCGCCGACATCGAGGCCGCCGGCGGCCGCGCCGTGGCGATTCGTGCGGATCTGACCGACCGCGACGACCTGCCCCGCCTGGTCGAGCAGGCCCGCGCCGCGTTCGGCCCGGTCACCCTGTTGGTCAACAACGCCGCGTTCACGGCGCCGGGCCGCCCGCCGCGGCCCGGCGCCACGCGGGCCGCCGCGGGGCCGCCCACGACGGCGGCCCCGCGCGCGGACTGGCCGCCCTTCGTCGGCACCCCGGTGCACGCGTTTCGGCGGCACTTCGAGATCGCGGTGTTCGCCGCCTACGAGCTGATGCAGCTGGTGGTCCCGGACATGATCGACGCCGGGGGCGGCGCGATCGTCAACATCAGCTCGGTGGCCTCGCGGATTCCCGGGGCGGGCCCCTACCGCGACTTCTCCGGCGGTGTCCTGCCCGGCTATGGCGGATCCAAGGCGGCGCTGGAGCATCTGACCGAATCGGCGGCCTACGAGCTGCAGAGGCGCAACATCGCGGTCAACGCGCTGTCCCCGTCGCAGGCCATGCTGACGCCGGGATTGTCGTACTACCGCACCGATTTCGACGACGTCGGCTCGGAGGAGGATTTCGCCGAGGCGGTGGTGCGGCTGGCGCTCGTCGATCCGCAGACCGTCACCGGTCGGACCATCGGCCACCGGCAGGTGCTCGATGGCAGCTTCGATCCGTTCGGACCCTGAAGGAGGGAACACGATGGACACCATGAAAGCCGTGAGCTGCCTGCACGGGGAGCTGTCGGTGGTGGAGTTGCCCACGCCCCGGCCCGGGCCCGGCCAGTTGGTGCTGGACGTGCGGCGCTGCGGCATCTGCGGCTCGGACCTGCATGCCCGGGTGCACGCCGACGAACTGACCGGGGTGATGTCGGCGGTCGGCTATGACGGGTTCATGCGCGGCGACACCCCGGTGGTGCTGGGGCACGAGTTCTGCGGTGAGGTGGCCGAGCGGGGGCGCGGCGTGGGCAAGGCGTTCAGGCCCGGGACCCCGGTGGTGTCCTTCCCGCTGCTGCGCGCCGACGGCGAGGTGCACCTGACCGGATTGTCGCCGCTGGCGCCGGGCGGCTATGCCGAGCGGGTGCTGGCCGAGGCCTCGATGACGTTCGCGGTTCCCAACGGGCTGGATCTGGACACCGCCGCGCTCACCGAACCGATGGCGGTTGCACTGCATGCCGTGCGCCGCAGCGAGATCGGGCGCGGCGACGTCGCGGCCGTGGTGGGCTGCGGCCCGGTCGGGCTGGCCGTCATCTGCCAACTCAAGGCCCTCGGTGTGGCGACGATCATCGCCAGCGACTTCTCCGCCCGACGCAGGGAACTGGCCACCCGGTGCGGAGCCGACGTCGTCGTCGACCCGGCGCTGGACTCACCGTATGACGCGATGGCCGAACACCGGGGCGTGTTCACCTCGGCCGCCTCGCTGTATTCGTTGGGGGTGGGCTCGATGGAGAGGATGCGCCGGCTGCCGGGGTGGGCCAGGCTCTACCGGCTCGCGGACCGCCTCGGGGCGGCCGGCCCGAAGCGCCCTGTCGTCTTCGAATGCGTCGGGGTGCCCGGCATGATCGACGCGGTGGCCGCCGAGGCGCCGGTGGCCACCCGGATCGTGGTGGTGGGGGTGTGCATGGAGGTCGATCGGCTGCGCCCGGCGATCGCGATCGGCAAGGAACTCGACCTGCGGTTCGTGTTCGGGTACACGCCGCTGGAATTCCGCGACACCCTGCACATGCTGGCCGACGGCAAGCTGGACGCCTCCGCGCTGGTCACCGGGACGGTCGGCCTGGGTGGGGTCGAGGCCGCCTTCGACGCGCTGGGCGCGCCGGGCCGGCACGCGAAGGTCCTGATCGACCCCGCCAGTGCCGCCCTGACGGTCTGAGTCAGGCCCGGGCCGGGGTTCCGGCGAAATGGGGGTTCGACACCGAGGTCGTCACACCGGCGCCGATCTGCCCCACGGTGTCGAAGAGGGCGGCGGTGCCGGTGGCCACGCCGCCGGCGCTGCAGTGGGTCAGTGCGGCCAGCCCGATGTAGGGCCCCTCGGGCAGGCGGCACAGGGTCAGGGTGTAGTCGGCGTTGATGAACCCCAGCCCCGCCGTGGTGAAGTTGGTCATCGAGGCGGTGACGTCGACGGCCATCGCGGCGCGCACGAACGGCGAGATCTCCTCGCCGTCGACGAGTGCGCGGATCTCACGCAGCCAGGCGTAGCGCGGACCGTCGTGTTGCCACTCGAATCCGCCGCCGCCGTGGTCGGGATCGCGGCCGTAGGCGCGGATGAACATCGGGACCGAGGTGTCGAACCGCTCCGGCTCCGCGGGCAGCGGCGGTATGGAAACGGGGGTGCTCCAGGGGGTTTCGGGTGGTTGCTCACCGCCGCGAAGGTAGAGCGCCGACGCGCGTGCCACCGTCTCGCCGCGTTGGGTCATGACCGCGTCGATCGCCTGCATGCGCCGGCCGACCCGCAGCACCTCGGCGTCGACGGTGACCGGTTCGGTGGCCACCCGGCGCAGGATGTCCACCGTGAGCCGGGCGGGTACGAGCTCCGGATCGGCGCGACGGCCCTCGACGGCGCGGGCCAGCAGGCCACCGACCACCTGACCGCCCAGCGTGGGGCCCCAGCCGCCCTGGGCCACCTCGTGGGGGACGAAGGTGTCGCCGTCGGGCACGAAGAAGGGCGTCAGGCTGGCGGTCGGCATGGCATGTCCTTGCTGCGATCCTCGCGGAGGCTGATACGGGAAAACTTACAGTAGTGGATTCTGCAGGCGCCGGCGGCGCGGGGGAGTGTGCCGCCGCCGGGGCGGTGCCGTCAGGACGGCGTGATCTGCTGCTTGTTGCGCCGGCTCACCGAACGGAACTGCTGACCGAGACCGGCGAAGTCGCGGGACTGCGCCCCGGCGATGTCCTGTTCGGCGCGCAACGCCGGTTCGATGAGCGGATCGAGCCCGCCGCGGTAGATCGCCTTGAGCCCGGCCATGGTCGGCGCGGGCACCTCCGCGATGCCGGCGGCCAGTTCGACCGCGCGGTCGAGCAGATCGCCGTGCGGCACCACCTCGGTGACCAGTCCGATGCGTTCGGCGCGGGCGGCGTCGACGACCTCGCCGGTCATGGACAACCGGCGTGCCATGGCCGCACCGACCAGTCGCGGCAGGCGGGCGGTCATGCCGCCGCCGGGCAGGATCCCCACCCGCGCGTGCGTGTCGGCGAAGACCGCCCGCTCCGAGGCGATCAGGAAATCGCACGCCAGCGCCATCTCCAGCCCGCCGGTGAACGTCGCACCGTTGACCGCCCCCAGGATCGGGGTGGCCAGCTCCGCGGGTTTGGTGATGCAGTTGTGCGACCGGAACTCCCCGAAGTACTCGGTGCCGAGCCGCTGGGCCTCCTTGAGGTCGACGCCGGCGCAGAATGCCGGGTCGGTGCCGGTCAGCACGATCGCGCGCACGGCCGGGTCGGCGTCGGCATCGGTCAGCGCATCGAAGAGCGAGTGGATCAGTGAACGGTTCAAGGCGTTTCGCGCCCCGGGCCGGTTCATCGTGACGATCCGGACGGTGCCGTGGCCGGAGATCTGGTCTGCGGGGTGGTCGGCGATGAGGACGGGCGTCATCCGATGACGCTAACGGACGAACTGCGTCGACTCGTTGGCCAGGTCGAGCAGCGGTTGTGGCAACGCGCCCAACGCCAGCGTGATGGCCGCGGTCAGGGTCACCGTCGCGGTGCTGGTCCAGCTCGGGGTCACCACCTCGGGTGCGTCCTCGGGCGGGTCGGTGAAGAACATCAGCACGATCACCCGGACGTAGAAGTAGGCGGCCACCGCGCTGGCGATCACGCCGACGATGACCAGGGGGATCGCCCCGCCCTCGCCGGCGGCCTTGAACACCGCGAACTTGCTGACGAACCCGCTGGTCAGCGGGATACCGGCGAACGCCAGCAGAAACAGCGAGAACACCACTCCCACAACGGGATAGCGACGTCCCAGGCCGGCCCAGTGCGCCAGCTCGGTGTCCTCGTGCCCGGAGCGGTCGCGGACCAGGCTGACCACCGCGAACGCCCCCAGCGTGGAGAACCCGTAGGCGAACAGGTAGAACAGCGTCGCGGAGACACCGCTGTCGGTGAGTGCGATCACGCCGGTCAGGATGAACCCGGCGTGGGCCACCGCCGAGTAGGCGAGCATGCGTTTGACGTCGTTCTGGCTCACCGCCGTCACCGTGCCGACCACCATGGTCGCGATCGCCACCGCCCACAGCACCGGGCGCCATTCCACGTGCAGCCCGGGCAGGCCGACGTAGAAGATGCGCAGCATCGCACCGAATGCGGCGATCTTGGTGGCCGCGGCCATGTAGCCGGTGATCGGGGTCGGCGCACCCTGATAGACGTCGGGAATCCAGGAGTGGAACGGCACCGCGCCGACCTTGAACAGCACGCCGACGGCCAGCAGGCCCATCCCGATCAGCGCCAGGGACGCGTTCCGGGTGTCGGTTCCGCTCTCGACGGCCGCGGCGATACCGGTCAGCGAGAACGTCCCGCTGTAGCCGTAGAGCAGCGCCATTCCGTACAGGAAGAAGGCCGAGGAGAACGCGCCAAGCAGGAAGTACTTCAGGGCGGCCTCCTGGGAGAGCAGCCGGCGGCGGCGGGCCAGCCCGCACAGCAGATACAGCGGCAGCGAGAGGACCTCCAGCGCGATGAACATGGCCAGCAGGTCGTCGGCCGCCGGGAAGAGCAGCATGCCGCCGGTGGCGAACATGGTCAGCGGGAAGACCTCGGTCTGGGTGATGCCGGCCCTGGCGGCCGTCTTCTCGGCCACGCTTCCCGGCACCGCCGGAGCCTGCGGGGTGAAGGCGTCCAGCCCGCCCGCGCCGCCGTCGGGATCCTCCGCGGCCGGTATCCGCCGCTCGGCGATCAGCAACACGCCCAGCAGGCCCACCAGCAGGATCGTGCCCTGCAGGAACAGGGCCGGGGCGTCCACGGCGACGGCGCCCAGCACCGCGACCCGGCCGGTGCCGGCCAGGTGGCGGCCCAGCACCACCACGGCGACCAGGGCCGCGGCCAGGCCGCCCAGTGCCAACACCAGTTGCGCACGGTAGCGGGCGGCCCTCGGCAGCAGTGCCTCGACGAGCACCCCGGCCACGGCGACACCGAAGACGATGAGCAGGGGGGAGAGCAGGCCGTACTCGATACTCGGTGTGGGGAGACTCATTTCACCGGACCTTCCGCCACCCGGGGTGCCGGGTCGTGCTGATCGATCGTGGTCAGGGTGTGATCGACCGCGGGGTTGATGACGTCCAGGGCGGGTTTGGGATAGACCCCCAGCACCAGCAGCAGCGCCACCAGCGGCGCCACCACCGCGATCTCGCGCGGCACCAGATCACGCAGCCGCTCGTTGCCGTCGCGGACCGGGCCGGTCATCATGCGCTGGTAGAGCCAGAGCACGTAGACCGCCGAGAGCACCAGCGCACTCGACGCGATCACCGCGAACACCGGGTAGCGGGTGAACGTGCCCAGCAGCACCAGGAACTCGCTGATGAACGGTGCCAGACCCGGCAGCGACAGGGTGGCCAGCCCGGAGATCAGGAAGGTGCCGGCCAGCACCGGCGCCACCTTCTGCACCCCGCCGAAGTCGGCGATGAGCCGGCTGCCCCGCCGCGACACCAGGAACCCGGCGACCAGGAACAGTGCGGCCGTGGAGATGCCGTGGTTGACCATGTAGAGGGTGGACCCGGCCTGGCCCTGGCTGGTCATCACGAAGATGCCCAGGATGATGAAGCCGAAGTGGCTGATCGAGGTGTAGGCGATCAGGCGCATCACGTCGGTCTGGCCGATGGCCACCACGGCGCCGTAGACGATCCCGATGACGGCCAGGGCGATGATCGCGGGACGGAACAGCATCGACGGTTCGGGGAACAGCTGCAGGCAGTAGCGCAGCATGCCGAAGGTGCCGACCTTGTCCATCACCGCCATCATCAGCACCGCCGAGGCCGGGGTGGCCTCGGCGGCCGCCCCGGGCAGCCAGCGGTGCAGCGGCCACAGCGGGGCCTTGACGGCGAAGGCGAACATGAAGCCCAGGAACAGGGCGTTGAGGACGGCGGGGCTGGCGCCGAGCGTTCCCGCGGAGACCGCGTCGACGACGGCGCGGAAGTCGAACGTGCCGGCGGCGAAGGCGCCGCTGGTGGCGGTGACCACATAGAGGCCGATCACCGCGGCCAGCATGATCAGCCCACCGAACAGGTTGTACAGCAGGAACTTCACCGCGGCCTTCGACGCCCGCTGCGGGGACGCCCCGAACCCGCCGATGAGGAAGTACATCGGGATGAGCATGGCCTCGAAGAACACGTAGAACAGCAGCACGTCGAGGGCCACCAGTGACATCAACACCATGCCCTCGACGGCCAGGATCAGCGCCACGTAGCTGTGCTCGGAGCGCCCGGCCAGGCCGCTGCGGCCGGCGGCGTCGTTCCACCCGGCCAGCAACAGGATGGGGACCAGCACGGCGGTCAAGACGACCAGGGCCAGCGCGATGCCGTCGACGCCCAGGATGTAGCCGGTGCCGAACGACGGAATCCACTTGTAGTCGACGACGAACTGGTAGCGGTCGCCACCCGGATCGAAGCGCACCGCCAGCACCGCGGTGACCGCCAGCACCGCCACCGCCACCGCCAGCGCCGCGTACTTGGCGGCCAGCCGCGCCGCCGGCGGCAGCACGATGATGATCGCGGCCCCCACCAGGGGTACCGCCCACAGAACCGTCAGCAGCATCGCGTCACCACACCCTCACCACACCCTCACCGCCAGAATCAGCGCCACGATCAGCGCGGCACCGCCCAGCATCGACAGCGCGTAGGAACGGGCGAAACCCGTCTGCAGGCGGCGTAATCCGGCGGACAGGGCGGCCACCGCGGCGGCCAGGGCACTGCCGGCGCCGTCGATGCCACGGTTGTCGAGGGTCACCAGGTCGCGGGTGAGCTGTTGGCCGGGCCGCATGAACACCGCCTCGTTGACCGCGTCGCCGTACAGGTCGCGCCGCGCGGCGACGGTCAGCGCGGAGACATCCTCGGGGGCCGTCTCGGGCACCGTCGCGGCGTACATCCGGTAGGCGAGACCGACCCCGACGGCGACCACCGACAGGGTGATCGCCGTCAGCGCCCAGATCGGGATCCCGAGGTGGGCCTCGTGGGCGCCGGCGGGGTTGACGACCGGCTCCAGCCAGTGCGTGAGGGTGCCGCCGACGGCCAGCACGGCTCCGGCGCCCACCGAGCCGACGGCCAGGATGATCATCGGGACGGTCATCACCGCGGGGGCCTCGTGCGGGTGGGCGCCGGCGGCCTCCTCGGTCCAGCGGCGCGACCCGAAGAAGGTCATCAGCATGACCCGGGTCATGTAGAAGGCGGTGATACCCGCGCCCAGCAGGGCCGCCCCGCCCAGCAGCGCGCCGCGCAGTCCGCCGGCGGCGAACGCGGTCTCGATGATGGCGTCCTTGGAGAAGAATCCGGCCAGCGGGGGGATCCCGATGATGGCCAGATAGCCGAGCCCGAACGTGAGGAAGGTGATCGGCAGGACGTTGCGCAGGCCGCCGAAGCGGCGCATGTCGGTCTCGTCGGCCATGGCGTGCATCACCGACCCGGCCCCCAGGAACAGTCCCGCCTTGAAGAAGCCGTGGGTCAGCAGGTGCATGATCGCCACCGCGTAGCCGGCCGGGCCCAGCCCCGCGGCCAGCACCATGTAGCCGATCTGACTCATGGTGGACGCGGCCAGGGCCTTCTTGATGTCGTCCTTGGCGCAGCCGATGATCGCCCCGAACAACAGGGTGACGGCCCCGACGATCACCACAGCGGTCTGCGCGGCCGGCGCCAGGTCGAACACGGGACCCGACCGCACGATCAGATACACCCCGGCGGTGACCATCGTCGCGGCGTGGATCAGCGCCGACACCGGGGTGGGGCCCTCCATCGCGTCGCCGAGCCAGGACTGCAGCGGCACCTGGGCGCTCTTGCCGCAGGCGGCCAGCAGCAGCAACAACCCGATCGCCGTCAGGGTGGTGTCACCGAGCCGGGGGGCGGCGGCGAAAACGCCGGCGTAGGAGATGGATCCGACAGTCGCGAACATGACCATCACCGCGACCGCCAGGCCGACGTCGCCGACCCGGTTGACCACGAACGCCTTCTTGGCCGCGGTCGCCGCGCTCGGTTTGGACGACCAGAATCCGATCAGCAGGTAGGAGGCCAGACCGACGCCCTCCCAGCCGACGTAGAGCCCCAGGTAGTTGTCGGCCAGGACCAGCAGCAGCATCGCGGCCACGAACAGGTTCAGGTAGGCGAAGAACCGCCGCCGATCCGGATCGTGGGCCATGTATCCGATCGAGTAGATGTGGATCAGCGCGCCCACCCCGGTGATCAGCAGCGCGAAACACACCGAGAGCTGGTCCAGTTGCAGGCCGAAGTCGACCCGTAGCTCGCCCACCGGAACCCAGGAGAACAGCACCTGGTGCACGGTGCGGTCCTCGGCGGGTCGCCCGAGCAGTCCGGCGAAGGCCGCCACCGCCACGCCGAAGGCCGCCACCACGGTGGCGCAGCCCAGCAGGTGGCCCCACCGGTCGGTGCGCCGCCCACCCAGCAGCAGCACCACCGCCCCGGCCAGCGGCGCCACGATCAGCCAGACCAGTCCCATCCTCGCCCCCTAGTGGCGCAGCAGGTGCGCGTCGTCGACGTTGGCGTTGCGTCGGGTGCGGTAGATGGTCATGATGATCGCCAGCCCGACGACCACCTCGCAGGCCGCGACCACCATGGTGAAGAACGCCACCACCTGCCCGTCGAGGTGCCCGTGCATCCGGGAGAAGGTGACGAAGGCCAGGTTGGCGGCATTGAGCATCAACTCCACACACATGAACATCACGATCGCGTTGCGCCGCAGCAGGACTCCGGCGGCGCCGATGGTGAACAGCAACGCCGACAGGTACAGGTAGTTCGCGGGGTTCATGGGTGGCTCCCGCCGTCCCCGGGGGTCTCGGGAGCGACGCCGCGCCGGGTCAGGATGGCGCTGACCGAGACGGCCGCCTCGGTGCCGTCGGGCAGCCGGCCCGGGATGTCGACCGCGTTGTGGCGGGCGTAGACGCCCGAACCCGGCAGCGTCCCCGGATACCGTGCCGGATCGAAGCCGGGGCCGGTGTCGGGGTCGGCGCCGGTGTCGAGGTTGCGGAACCGCGCCTCGGCGAGCTCGCGTTGGGTCTTTCGCCTCTCGAAGCGTTCCCGGTGGGTGAGCACCATGGCCCCCAGCGCGGCGGTGATGAGCAGGGCGCTGGTCAACTCGAACGTCCACAGATAGCGGGTGAAGATCAGTGCCGCCAGTCCCTCGACGTTGCCGCCGGCGTTGGCCTCGGCCATCCCGGCGAAGCCGGCGCCGGGGGCGGCGAACGCGGTTCCGATCCCGGCGATCAGCAGGACTCCGAAACCGACGCCCAGCACGATGGCCGAGACCCGCTGGCCGCGAATCGTTTCGACCAGTGACTCCGAGGAGTCGACGCCGATCAGCATGAGCACGAACAGGAACAGCATCATCACCGCGCCGGTGTAGACCACCACCTGGACCACCCCGAGGAACAGCGCATCCTGTGCGACGTAGAGCACCGCCAGGCTGATCATGGTGGAGGCCAGGAAGATCGCCGAGTAGACGGCCTTCGGCGCGGCCACCACCCCGATCGCCCCGGCCACCGCCAGCACCGCCAGCACCCAGAACACGACGGCCTCGGTGGTGGAGGTGGCGGTCACCGGCGTACCCCGTCCGGGGTGACGTTGCCGAGGTAGTAGTCGTCGTCGGTGGCGTCGGTGGCCATCGGGTGTGGAGGCGCGTCCATCCCCGGCTGCAGGGGGGCCAGCAGCTTGTCCTTGCCGTAGATCAGGTCGGCACGGTTGTCGTCGGCCATTTCGTAGTCGTTGGTCATCGTCAGGGCGCGGGTGGGGCAGGCCTCGATGCACAGCCCGCAGCCGATACAGCGCAGATAGTTGATCTGGTAGACGCGCCCGTAGCGTTCGCCGGGGGAGTAGCGCTCCGCCTCGGTGTTGTCGGCGCCCTCGACGTAGATGGCGTCGGCCGGGCACGCCCAGGCGCACAGCTCACAGCCGATGCACTTTTCCAGGCCGTCGGGGTAGCGGTTGAGTTGGTGGCGGCCGTGGTAGCGCGGCGCGGTCGGGCGTTTGTCGTCGGGATACTGTTCGGTGATCGGGCGCTTGAACATCGAGCCGAGCGTGACACCGAAACCGGCGACGGTGTCGAGCAGCTTAGACACGGGTTGTCTCCTCGGATCGAGGTGGCAGTGGGGGCACGGGGAAGCCGGTGGACGCCAACGGGTTCGGGGCGCGCCGATGGCGGCGTGCGCGGCGGTGCCGGTTCCACAGCGCGGCCAGTCCGATGACCGCGAGGAAGAACCCGACGTAGAGCACGGCGGTGGTCCACGGGGCGGCCCCGCCGGACCGCAGGGTGTGCGCCAGGGCGACCACCATGATCCAGGTCAGCGACAGGGGGATGAGCAGTTTCCAGCCCAGCGCCATGAACTGGTCGTAACGCAGGCGGGGCAGCGTGGCGCGCAGCCACATGTAGAAGAACAGGAACGCCCAGACCTTGGCGACGAACCAGATCAGGGGCCACCAGCCGGTGTTGGCGCCCGGGATCAGGCTGATCGGCCAGACCGCATGCCAGCCGCCCAGGAACATGGTGGTGGCCAGCGCGGAGACGGTGGTCATGTTGACGTACTCGGCGAGCATGAACATCGCGAACTTCAGTGAGCTGTACTCGGTGTGGAAGCCGCCGACCAGTTCGCCCTCGGCCTCGGGCAGATCGAACGGGGCCCGGTTGGTCTCCCCGACCATGGCGGTGACGTAGACTAGGAACGACGGCAGCAGCAGGAACACGAACCAGGTGTGGGTCTGGGCGGCCACGATTCCCGAGGTCGACATGGTGCCGGCGTAGAGGAACACCGCGGCGAACGAGAGCGCCATGGCGATCTCGTAGGACACCACCTGCGCCGAGGAGCGCAGCCCGCCCAGCAGGGGATAGGTCGACCCCGAGGACCAGCCGGCCAGCACGATGCCGTAGACGCCGATCGAGGTGACCGCCAGCACGTAGAGCACCGCGACGGACAGGTCGGTCAGCTGCAGCGGGGTGCGGTGGCCGAACACGCTGACCACCGGCCCCATCGGGATCACCGCGAACGCCAGGATGGCCGGGATGACGGCGATCACCGGGGCCATCAGGTAGATGGGTTTGTCCACCCCGGCCGGGGTCAGGCCCTCCTTGAGGGCCAGTTTGACGCCGTCGGCCAGGCTCTGCAGCAGCCCGTACGGGCCGACCCGGTTGGGTCCGTAGCGCAATTGCATGCGGCCGAGGATCTTCCGTTCGGCCAGGATCGCCACCAGCACGGTCAGCAGCAGGAACGCGAACACGCCCAGCGCCTTGGCCAGGATCAGCCACCACGGGTCGTGCCCGAACACGGTGGGGTCCGGGTAGGTCATGACACCTCCCCGCGGCAGATGCCGACGACCGCGCCGGCGCCGGCGCCCAGCGTGGCGTACACCGCCGAGCCGGGGGAGTTGGTGGGCAGCCACACCACCCGGTCCGGCATCGGGGTGATCACCAGCGGCACCACGATGGCTCCCCGGTCGGTGCGGACCGACACCAGATCCCCGTCGCCGGCGCCGATCTCGGCCGCGGTCGCCGCCGAGAGGCGGGCCACGACCGGGCGGGCGGTTCCGGCCAGGTACGGCTCACCGTCCTGCAGGCGACCCCGGTCCAGCAGCATCCGCCACGTCGCCAGTACCGCCTGCCCGGCCGCCGGTGGCGGCGAGTCGGCCGTGTCGGCCCCGAGGTCCGTCCCGACATCGGTGGCCACGTCCGTCGTCGCGGACCAGCTGCCCAGGCCGGCCAGCTCGTCATGGGCCCGCTCGGCGGTGCGGACCCCCAGATCCACTCCGAGTTCGTCGGCCAGGATCGCCAGGACCCGCAGGTCGGGTGTGGCGTTGGTGGTCAGGGCGGGGCCGAAGGCGCGCTGTCGGCCTTCCCAGTTCAGGAACGAGCCGCCCTTCTCGGCCACCGGGGCGACGGGGAACACGACGTCGGCCAGGTCGGTGACGGCACTCTCGCGCAGCTCCAGGCTGACGACGAACGGGGCGGCCGCGACCGCGGCCCGGGCGGCGGCCGGGTCGGGCAGGTCATCCAGTTCGACGCCGCCGATCACCAGCGCGTCGAGCTCCCCGGCGGCGGCCGCTTCGAGGATTCCCGCAGTGTCGCGTCCGGGCCCGTCCGGCAGGGCGTCGACGTTCCACGCCGCGGCGATGCGGGCCCGGGCCCGCGGGTCGGCCACCGGATGGCCGCCGGGCAGCAGGGTGGGCAGACAGCCCGCCTCCAGCGCGCCGCGTTCTCCGGCCCGGCGGGGCACCCAGGCCAGGCGCGCCCCGGTCCGGTCGGCCAGCCGGGCCGCCGCCGACAACGCGCCCGGGGCCGCGGCCAGCCGCTCCCCGGCCAGCACCACCGCGCCGGCGGGCAGGTCCAGGGATTCCAGGGCGGCGGCCTCGGCGCCGGGCGCGGTGGATATGAGCTCGCCGTCGAGCTTGTCCAGCCCCCGGGACCGCAACGGGCCGACGGCACGCACCCGCAGGCCGTGCTTGCGGACGGCCTTGCGCAGCCGCAGGAAGACGATCGGCGACTCCTCCTCGGGTTCGAAGCCGCACAGCAGCACCTCCGGTGCCCGCTGCAGCTCGGCGTAGCCGACCGGGGCCGGCCGGCCGGCGACGCGGCCGGCGAGGAACCGGGCCTCCTCGGCGCTGTGGGCGCGGGCGCGGAAGTCGATGTCGTTGGTGTCGAGCACGATCCGGGCGAACTTCGAGTAGGCGTAGGCATCCTCCACGGTGGCCCGGCCGCCGACGAGCACCCCGGCCCGCCCGGACGCCATCGGGGTGGCCGCGGAGAGTCCGGCGGCGGCCACCCCGATGGCCTCCGACCACGACGCCGGCCGCAGGGTGCCGTCGGCGTCGCGCACCCGCGGGGTGGTGACGCGGTCGCCGACTCGGGCGTAGGTGAACGCCCAGCGTCCCTTGTCGCAGTTCCACTCCTCGTTGACCTCGGGATCGTCGCCGGCCAGGCGGCGCAGGACGGTGCCGCGGCGGTGATCGGTGCGCTGGGCGCAGCCCGAGGCGCAGTGTTCGCACACGCTCGGCGAGGACACCAGGTCGAAGGGCCGGGCGCGGAACCGGTAGGCGGTGCCGGTCAGCGCCCCCACCGGGCAGATCTGCACGGTGTTGCCGGAGAAGTAGGAGTCGAACGCCTCCCCGGTGGCGATGCCGACCTGCTGCAGCGCCCCCCGCTCGAGCAGCTCGATGAAGGGATCCCCGGCGATCTGGTTGGAGAAGCGGGTGCACCGCGCGCACAGCACGCAGCGCTCGCGGTCCAGCAGCACCTGGCTGGACAGGCTGATCGGCTTGGGGAAGGTGCGTTTGACGTCGACGAACCGCGATTCGGCGCGGCCGTTGGACATCGCCTGGTTCTGCAGCGGGCACTCGCCGCCCTTGTCGCAGACCGGGCAGTCCAGCGGGTGGTTGATCAGCAGTAGTTCCATCACGCCGTGCTGCGCCCTGTCGGCGGCCTCGCTGGTGTACTGGGTGTGCACCACCATGTCCGGGGAGACGGTGGTGGTACACGATGCCATCGGCTTGCGTTGGCCCTCCACTTCGACCAGACACTGCCGGCACGCACCGACGGGGTCCAGCAGCGGATGGTCGCAGAACCGCGGGATCTGCACGCCGATCAGCTCGGCGGCCCGGATCACCAACGTGCCCTTGGGAACCGACACGTCCACACCGTCGATGGTCAGGTGGACCATCTCGACGTCGGTGTCGTCCCGTGCGCTGTCGGCCAGTGTCATGCCCCCACCTCCTGCGGCGCGTCCAGCATCGAGGCGTAGGGGTCGAACGGGCAGCCGCCGGCCAGGTGTGCCTCGTATTCGGCGCGGAAGTGCTTCAGCGAGCTCATGATCGGGCTGGCGGCGCCGTCGCCGAGCGCACAGAACGACTTGCCGAGGATGGCGTCGGAGATGTCCAGTAGCGTGCCGAGGTCCCGCTCGGTTGCCCGGCCGGTCTCCAGCCGTTCGTAGATCTGGGCCAGCCAGTAGGTGCCCTCCCGGCACGGGGTGCACTTCCCGCAGGACTCGTGGGCGTAGAACTGTGTCCAGCGACGGACCGCCCGCACCACGCAGGTGGTTTCGTCGAAGATCTGCAGCGCCTTGGTGCCGAGCATCGACCCGACCGACGCCATTCCCTCGTAATCCAGTGGTACGTCGAGATGTTCGGCGGTCAGCAGTGGTGTCGACGAGCCGCCCGGGGTCCAGAACTTCAGTTCGTGGCCCGCGCGTACCCCACCGGCGTACTCCAGCAGCTCGCGCAGCGTGATGCCCAGCGGGGCCTCGTACTGTCCCGGCGCCGCGACGTGCCCCGACAGCGAGTACAGCGTGAACCCGGGGGACTTCTCCGAGCCCATGGACCGGAACCAGTCCACCCCTGCGAGCACCACCGGCGGAACCGAGGCGATGGACTCGACGTTGTTGACCACCGTCGGGCACGCGTACAGGCCGGCCACGGCCGGGAAGGGCGGGCGCAGCCGGGGCTGGCCACGCCGGCCCTCCAGGGAGTCCAGCAGCGCCGTCTCCTCACCGCAGATGTAGGCGCCGGCACCGGCGTGCACGATCAGGTCCAGGTCGAAGCCCGAGCCGGCGATGTCGTGCCCGAGGAAGCCGGCCTCGTAGGCCTCGGCGACGGCGTTCTGCAGCCGCCGCAACACCGGCACCACCTCGCCGCGCACGTAGATGAACGCGTGGCGGGCCCGGATCGCGTAGGCGGCGATGACCGCACCCTCGATCAGGAAGTGCGGAGCCGACAGCATCAGCGGAATGTCCTTGCAGGTGCCCGGCTCGGATTCGTCGGCGTTGATGACCAGGTAGTGCGGTTTGGCCCCGGCGCCGGTGTCGTCCTGGGGGATGAACGACCATTTGGTCCCGGTCGGGAAACCGGCCCCGCCCCGGCCCCGCAGCCCCGACTCCTTCACCAGTGCGATGACGTCGTCGGGATCCATCGCCAGCGCCTTGGCCAGGGCGCGGTAGCCGTCGTGGCGGCGGTACGTCGCCAGGGTCCAGGACTCGTCCTCGTCCCAGAATCGGCTCAGGACGGGGGTCAGCGCGGTGTTGGGCATCGCGGTGTTGGGCATCGCGGTGTTGGGCATTCAGTCTCCCGATTCCGTTGCAGCCGGGTCGGTGCCGTCGGTGAGCGGGGGAGCCACCATGCCGCGTTCGCGGGCGATCCGCAGCCCGGCCAGGGTGGCGGGGCCCGCCGGCCCCGTCTCGCCGTGTCCGGCGGGCAGACCGGCCAGCATGCGTGCGGTCTCGGAGAAGCCGCACAGCGGTGCGCCGCGGGTGGGACTGACCTGCCCGCCCGCCCGCAGGGCGTCGACCAACTCGCGCGCGCCGGCCGGTGTCTGGTTGTCGAAGAACTCCCAGTTGACCATGATGACCGGCGCGTAGTCGCAGGCGGCGTTGCACTCGATGTGTTCCAGCGTGACGGCGCCGTCCGCGGTGGTCTCACCGGGCTCCAGTCCGAGGTGCTGCTCCAGTGCCTCCAGGATCGCGTCGCCGCCCATCACCGCGCACAGCGTGTTGGTGCACACGCCGACCAGATAGGTGCCGGTGGGCGTGCGGCGGTACATCGAGTAGAAGGTGGCCACCGCGCTGACCTCCGCCTCGGACAGGCCCAGTTGTGTTGCACAGAAGCCGATTCCGGCGGACGTCAGGTACCCGTCCTCGGCCTGCACCAGGTGCAGCAGCGGCAGCAGCGCCGAGCGCGGTTGCGGGTAGCGGTCGATGATCGCCGCGGCCTCGGCGGCCAACCGCTCGGTGACATCGGCGGGGTAGGCGCGCGGCCCGCCGATCGGCGGTCCGGGCTCGTCCGGGCGCGGGCCGAGTTGCAGGTCCACGGAGCTCATCGGTCCACCCCTCCCATGACCGGGTCGATCGAGGCGACCGCGGAGATCACGTCGGCGACCATGCCGCCCTCGCACATCGCCGCGACCGCCTGCAGATTGGTGAAGGACGGATCGCGGTAATGCACGCGGTAGGGCCGGGTGCCGCCGTCGGAGACCATGTGCACCCCGAGTTCGCCGCGGGGGCTCTCCACCGCCACGTAGCACTGCCCGGCGGGGACCCGGAATCCCTCGGTGACGATCTTGAAGTGGTGGATCAGGCCCTCCATCGAGGTTCCCATGATCCGGGCGATGTGGGCGGGGCTGTTGCCCAGCCCGTCGGGCCCCAGGGACAGATCGGCGGGCCAGGCCAGTTTCTTGTCGTCGATCATCACCGGTCCGGGTTCCAGGCGCTCCACACACTGCCGGACGATCCGCAGCGACTCGTTCATCTCCTTGACCCGGATCAGGTAGCGCCCGTAGCAGTCACAGGCGTCGTCGGTGATCACATCGAACTCGTAGTCCTCGTAGCCGCAGTAGGGCTGGGCCTTGCGCAGATCGTGGGGGAGTCCGGCCGAGCGCAGGACGGGCCCGGTGATGCCCAGCGCCATGCACCCCGTCAGGTCCAGATAGCCGATGTCGCGGGTGCGGGCCTTCCAGATGGCGTTCTCGCGCAGCAGCTCCTCCAGCTGGCGCAGGTGTCCGGGCAGCACGTCGAGCAGCTCGGTGACCCGGGTGACGCCGTCCTCCGGTAGGTCGTCGGCCAGGCCGCCGGGGCGGATGTAGGCGTGGTTCATCCGCAGCCCGGTGATCGCCTCGAAGACACCGAGGATCAGCTCCCGTTCCCGGAAGCCGTAGAACATCGCGCTCATCGCGCCCAGTTCCATGCCACCGGTGGCCAGGGCCACCAGGTGGCTGGAGATGCGGTTGAGCTCCATCAGCATCACCCGGATCACGTTGGCGCGCTGGGGGATCTGGTCGGTGATGCCGAGCAGGCGTTCCACGCCCAGGCAGTAGGCCGTCTCGTTGAAGAACGGTGAGAGATAGTCCATCCGGGTGACGAACGTGACGCCCTGCGTCCAGGTGCGGAACTCGAGGTTCTTCTCGATTCCGGTGTGCAGATAGCCGATACCGCAGCGCGCCGAGGTGACGGTCTCGCCCTCGATCTCGAGGATCAGCCGCAGCACCCCGTGGGTGGACGGATGCTGGGGGCCCATGTTGACCACGATCCGCTCGGCGGCATCCGGGGCCGCGTCCCGGGCCAGGGCCACGATCTCGTCCCAGTCCTGGCCACCGAGGGTGATCGTGGTGCCGGAGAAGTCGGTTCCGGTCATCAGTGGTAGGCCCTCCGTTGATCCGGTGGGGGGATCTGGGCGCCGTGGTACTCGACGGGCACCCCACCGAGGGGGTAGTCCTTGCGCTGCGGGTGCCCCACCCAGTCGTCGGGCATCTCGATGCGGGTCAGCGCGGGATGCCCGTCGAAGACGATGCCGAAGAAGTCGTAGGTCTCGCGTTCGTGCCAGTCGGTGGTCGGATACACCGACACCAGCGAGGGCACGTGGGGATCGGTGTCGCCGCAGGCCACCTCGAGCGCGATGCGCCGGTTGTGGGTGATCGACATCAACGGGTAGAACGCGCGCAGCTCCCGCCCGGCCGCGTCGGGGTAGTGCACCCCCGACACCCCGGCGCAGAGCTCGAACCGCAGTCCGGGGTCGTCGCGCAGCGCCCGCGTCACCGCGACCAGGTGCCCGCGGTGCACCTCCAGGGTGAGCTGTCCGGCGTCCACCACCACCCGGGGCACCGCCTCGTTCAGGTCGATACCGGCCCCGGCGAGCATCTCGGCCAACCGGTCGACCACCTCGTCGAAGTACCCGCCGAAGGGGCGCGGACTGCTCTGGGGTGCCTGCTGCTCGCGCACCAGCCTCCCGTAGCCCGAGGTGTCCCCGGACCCCGACACCCCGAACATGCCCCGCCGCGCGCTCACCGCAACAGTCCCTTCAACTCCAGGGTTGTCGGGGCGGCCAGGGCGGCCCGCTCGGTGGCGGCGACGACCTCGTCGCGGTGCACGCCCAGGGGCATCTCCGCGATCTTGGCGTGCAGCGTCAGGATCGCGTGCAGCAGCATCTCCGGGCGGGGTGGACAGCCGGGCAGGTAGATGTCGACCGGGACCACGTGGTCGACGCCCTGCACCACCGCGTAGTTGTTGAACATCCCCCCGCTGGAGGCGCAGACCCCCATTGCCAGCACCCACTTCGGTTCGGCCATCTGGTCATACACCTGCCGCAGCACCGGGGCCATCTTCTGACTCACCCGACCGGCCACGATCATCAGATCGGCCTGCCGGGGCGTCGCCGAGAACCGCTCCATGCCGAACCGGGCAAGGTCGAACCGCGGGCCCGCGGTGGCCATCATCTCGATGGCGCAGCAGGCCAGCCCGAATGTCGCCGGCCACAACGAGCCCTTGCGGACGAATCCCGCGACCTTCTCCACCGTGGACAGCAGGATGCCGCCCGGCAGTTGTTCCTCCAGTCCCATGCGCCTCAGTCCCAGTCCAGACCGCCGCGCCGCCACACGTAGGCGTAGGCGACGAAGACGGTGAGCATGAACAACACCATTTCCACCAGCGCGAACACCCCGAGTTGGTCGAAGGCGACGGCCCACGGGTACAGGAACACGATCTCGATGTCGAACACGATGAACAACATCGCGGTCAGGTAGAACTTGATCGGAAACCGGCCCGCGCCGGCGTCCTGGACCGCCGGTTCGATGCCGCATTCGTAGGCCTGCAGTTTGGCCCGGTTGTAGCGCCGGGGCCCGATCGCCAGCGCGATCCCGACCGATCCGACCGCGAACGCCGTCGCGATCGCGCCGAGAACCAGGATGGGGACGTAGAGATTCATCCGGCCGTATCGCTCCTCGCTGGGCTGTGGATGTGAGCTCAGACACAGCCTAGCGATCTTGACTGCCGGGTTGGCCTATTTCGATAGGATCGATCACGAAATATCGGCGTTCCGCCGCTGCCTGCATGGATTGCGAACAATCAAGGGGCGCTGTGATTTTGGCGGGCGTGTCCGGGCAGTGGCGTCGGTGGCTACGTGCCTACACTGACGCGCGAAGCAGGCCGACCACGGCGTCACCGAGGCGGATCGGGTCGATGGGGTGGGGCACCGCCGCGTCCGCGCGGGACCATTTCGCCAGCCAGGCGTCGTCGGCGCGGCCGGTCAGGACCAGGATCGGTGGGGGGTCGGCGACCTCGTCCCTGATCTGCTTGGCCACTCCCATCCCGCCCGCCGGGGTGGCCTCACCGTCGAGGATCGCCACATCGATCCCGCCGGCGTCGAGTTGCTGGACGACCACGGGTGCGGTCGCGACCTCGACGTAGCTCAGCTCGGGCAGCTCCGGGTGAATCCGCCTGCCGAGGGCGAGCATCACCTGCTCGCGGGTGCGCGCGTTGCTGCTGTACACCAGGACGCGAAGCGCGGCGGCGGGTGTCGGCCGGGGATCGGGCACATCGCCGATGCTACAAACAATTCCCTTCCGGCCAGCGCACTTTGATCAACCCCGGGATCGACCCGGCCCGTACAGCATTCTCACAGCGGGTCGGCTACGTCGGAGGCGGCGGTGCTCCCGGTCGGTGCGCCGCGTATCCGGGGTGGGCCGCCGCGAGCCGATGGCGCACCAACACGGTCAGGCAGGAGGCCAGCGCATCGCGCCGGTCGTCGAAATCGCCGCGGCGCACCGCGGCGGCCAGCGCGGCCTCGTCGGCCACGCCGAGACCCGCGAGTGCCGCGGTGACCGCCGAGGTGTCGGTCGAGTCCAGTTCGCGCTGCACCATGCGCAACGCGTTGGCGGCCACGCGGGCGTGGAAGTTGACCTGCCCGGTGGTGGCCGCCCGCACGTCGCCGTCCAGGAAGTCGGCCACGGCGGTGACGAGTTCGGCGGCGGTGGGGCGTCCGTGCGGTCCCGGGCGCGCCGCCGGCGCGGTTGCCGGGTGGGCCGCCGGGTGTTGGAGCATTGGGGAGGCCACCGAATCCAGCAGCTCGAGGAGATCCCATTCGGTTTCGCAGACCCGCCGGTCGATGGTGGCCAGCTCGACCGACGGGGTCTGCCCCGAGAGGTGACGTTCGGCCTGATAGCGGCAGATGACCCCCCAGCGCAGGGTCGCCAGCACCAGCCACCAGTGGAAGGTGTCGCGGTCGACGGGCGTCGCGGAGGCCTCCCGGTAGGCGGCCAGGAAATCCTCGATCGGCCCCAGGCCGCCGGCCCCGCGGTCGCCGCCGGCGCCGAATCGCCAGGCCCGGATGCAGAACCAGGCCAGGTCCTCGGCCGGGTCGCCGGCGTGCACCAGCTCCCAGTCCAGCACCGCGGCCAGGCCCCGGTCGTCGACGATCAGGTTGCCCATCCGGAAGTCGCCGTGCACCAGGGTGGGCGTCGACGCGGGCGGTCGTCGCGCCTGCAGCCAGCGAAACGCCCACTCGAAGGTCGCCGTGGTGTCGCCCATCGCGTCCAGCTCGGCCCGCCACTGCGCCAGCGGGTCGGTGGGGGACAGGCCGGCCTCGGCCGGGTCGGTGCGGTGTACGGCCGCCAGGGCGGCCGCACACTGGTGGAGCAGCCGGGCCCGGCCGTCGTCGTCGAGGCTGCGCTGGATGCGGCGCACGATCGTCTCACCGGGGATCTCGGTGCAGATCAGGTACGGATTGCCCAGTAGTTCAGCGGAATTGGATGCCACCAGGATCTCGGGGACCGGGGTGCCCGCCGCATCGGCGAGTGTCTGCACGCGGGCCTCCAGTTCCATGCCGGCGTGCACCTCGTCGGGCGGGCCGGTGCGCAGGATCAACCCGCGCGCCCCGGTGCCGGTGTCGGCGGTGAACGCCCAGGTGGTGCGGCTGGCGCCGCCGGTGAGCCGGCGCAGCGCCGAGACCGAGACGTCGGCGCCCAGCACCGGGCGCAGCGCGGTCCTCAGGCGCTCCTGCAGGTCGGTTTCTGCCGGTTCGGACCTGGCGGCGGTCACGTCAGCCCCGCCGGCCGAACTTCAGCATGCGCTGGGCGACCCTGCGGATCTGGATCTC
The DNA here is from genome assembly GCF_002592005.1 of Mycolicibacterium palauense. Lineage (GTDB taxonomy): Bacteria > Actinomycetota > Actinomycetes > Mycobacteriales > Mycobacteriaceae > Mycobacterium > Mycobacterium palauense. Next base: position 29,024 of record NZ_NVQF01000011.1, read on the forward strand.
CTCGGCGCCCTCGGTGATCCGGTAGCGGCGGTGGTGACGGTAGATGTGCTCGAAGGGTTCGTGCCGGCTGTACCCGACGCCGCCGTGGATCTGCATGGCCCGGTCGGCGGCCTCGCACACCAGTCGGTTGGCCCGGTAGTTGGCCATCGAGACCTTGTCGGAGACCTCCATGTGATGGTCGCGGTCCAGGTGCCAGGCCGCGTAATAGACCAGCAGTCGCACCATCTGAGCCTCGGTCTGCAGTTCGGCCAGCGGCCACTGCACGGCCTGGTTCACCGACAGCGGTTTGCCGAACACCACGCGGTCACCCGCGTAGTCGGCGGCCCGGTCGATGCAGTACTGGGCCGCACCCAGGCTGCTGGCCGCCTGGCGGATGCGGTTCTCGTGCAGGAACGTCTGCCCGACCGCCAGACCGTGATCGACCTCGCCGAGCACGGCGTCGGCGGGCACCCGGACGTCGTTGAGTTCGACCTCGCCGTGGTCGCTGGGCATGTTGAACGTCCACCAGTAGTAGGGCACCTCGAATCCGTCGGCGTCGGTGGGAACCAGAAACGCGGTGATCCCGGTGGCCTGCCCGGCCGCACCGGAGGTGCGCGCGAACACCAGGTCGTGGGTGGCGCGGTGCACCCCGGTGTTCCAGCGTTTGGCCCCGTTGATCACCCACTGGTCTCCGTCGCGTTCGGCGCGGGTCTCCAACCAGGTGGCATCCGAGCCGTGGTCGGGTTCGGTGAGGCCGAACGCCATCGAACGCTCACCGGTGATCAGCGCCTCGCACCAGTCCTCGCGCTGCTGGTCGGTGCCGAACCGCGACATCATGATCACCTGCGGGAAGTTGCCCACGATCGAGGACTCGTCCTGCAGGTCGTTGTGCAGGCCGAGCCCCCGATGTGCCAGGTGCTCCCGGATGACGGCCATGTCAAGGTTGGTGCCGTCCCGGCCGCCGAACTCGGCGGGCAGCCCGTAGCGCAGCCACCCGGCCGCGTCGGCGCGCCGGCGCATCTCGTCGAGCAGGTCCTCCCACTCGCGTCGTGGTATCCCGCCGCGCTCGAGATCGGTGCGGGCGAACTCGCGCCGCCGGTCGAAGTACTGCATGTGCTCGCGTTCCAGCGGTTTGATCTCCGCCTCGATGAAGGCGTCCATGTCGGCGAGCAGCTCGGGAAGATGTTCGGGCAGAGTGAAATCCACGCTGATGACTCTCCTAGTCTCCGTAGAGGGTGTCTCCCCCGAGGGTGTCTCCCTGGGTGTCTCCGTAGAGGGTTCTCTTCCAGATCGTTGCCAGGGTGCGCACCGCGTCCTCGTCGGTGGGGTGCACCCCGAGTGCCCCGGCGGCCGGCCGGAGGTAGACGGTGGTGAAGTTCTCGAACAGCAGGGACATCGCGAGCGCGATGTGGTCGGGATCGAGGTCGGCCCCGTAGCCCTGCTGCTGGGCACGCAGCACCGACGCCCTGACGATGTTCATGCCGAACCGGCGGAATTCGTTCTGGACGGTGGCGAAGCGCTGCTGGGTGGCGCCGAGCTGCGCCACGGCGATCATGATCCCGAGGTTCTGCTTGAAGGTGCTCCAGTACTCGGTGACCGCGGCGGTGAAGTACTCGTCGTCGTCGGGGGAGTCCGGCAGCGGCACCTGCGGCCCGGTGCTCGCGACGAGGTGCTGCAGGAAGGACCCCGCCAGCACCGCCAGCAGGTCCTCCTTGTCGTCGAAGTAGCGGTAGAACACCGCCGGGGATTTGCCTGCCGCCGTGGTGATGTCCGACAGGGTGGTGCCGTGGAAACCGCGCTCGGCGAACAGCTTCCGGGCCGCCTGTGCGATGGCCTCGCGGGTCTGGCGGCCCTTGGTGCTCAGCTCGCGCGGCACGGCTCAGCCCGTGATCCGGTCGCCGGCCCGCAGCAGTGCGCTGGGCAGTGCGTGACCGACGACGGTGGCGGCGACGCCGGCCGCGTCGATGGCGCGCTGCAGGTCGACACCGGTCTCGATCCCGCTGTCGCGCAGCAGGTAGACCAGGTCCTCGGTGGCGATGTTGCCGCTGGCGCCGGGGGCGAACGGGCATCCGCCGAGGCCGCCGGCCGAGGCGTCCAGCCGGGTCACCCCGGCCTGCACGGCGGCGTATGCGCTGGCCAGACCCGATCCGCGGGTGTTGTGGAAATGGGCCCCCAGCGGGGTGTCGGACACCCCGTCGGACAGGAGGGGCCGAACCTGCTCGATCAGCGCGCTCACCCGGCGAGGTGTCGCCGTGCCGATGGTGTCGGCCAGGGCGATGCGGTCGGCGCCGAGCTCGCAGGCCGCGGTGACGATGTCGACCACCCGGTGGGCGGGGGTGGGGCCGTCGTAGGGGCAGTCCCAGGCCGTGGCGATGATGACCTCGACGGAGGCCCCGCCGTCGTGGGCGATGCGGGCGACGTCGGCGATGGCCGCGGTGGCCTCCCGGGTTCCGCGGCCGACGTTGGCGCGGCTGTGCGAGTCGGCGGCCGAGACCACGTATTCGATCGAGCCGAGTCCGGCCGCGATCGCCCGTTTCGCACCGTTGGGGCTGGCCACCAGCGCGGAGAACTCGATGGTGTCGAATCGCGCGAGCTCGGCGGCCAGTTGCTCGGCGTCGGCCAGCGCGGGCACCTTGCTCGGTGAGACGAAGGCGGTGGCCTCCACCTCGCGGACCCCGGTGGCCGCGACCGCTTCGAGCAGCTCGATCTTGGCGGACAACGGGATCGGGGCTTCGATCTGCAGGCCGTCGCGCAGGCAGACCTCGCGGATGGTGACCGCGGCGGGTAGGTCACTCACAGCACTCCCTCCTGTGCGAGCTGCTCGAGCTGTTCGGCGGTGCGTCCGAGCAGGCCGCGGTAGATCTCGTCGTTGTGCTGGCCCGGCCGCGCGGGTCCGGCTCCGCGGATGGTGCCGGGGGACTCCGAGAGCACCGGTACCACGCCGGGGCCCTTGACGTTGCGGCCGACACGTTCGTCCCAGTGGTCGGCGATCATTCCGCGCGCCCGCAGCTGAGGGTCGCGCACCACCTCGGCCACGGTGTTGATGGGTCCGGAGATGACCCCGGCCGCCGACAGCGTCTCGATGATGTCGCCCGGCTGCCGCTGCGCGGCCCAGTCGCCGATGAGCTTGTCCAGCTCGTCCTGGTTTCGGCCGCGCGCCAGGTGGTCGACGAACCGGTCGTCCTCGGCGAGCTCGGGCCGGCCCATCGCCGCGCACAGACGCCGGAACACGGTGTCCTGGTTGGCGGCGATCACCACCCAGCTGCCGTCGGCGGAACGGTAGATGTTCGACGGTGCGATGCCCTCCAGCCGGGTGCCCGACGGGCCGCGGACCACCCCGCCGACGTCGTAGTCGGGAATGGTCGACTCCTGCACCGCCAGGCAGGATTCGGTGAGGGCGGCGTCGACCACCTGCCCCTCGCCGGTGACGGTGCGGCGGTACAGCGCGGCCAGGGCTCCCTGCGCGGCGAACATGCCGGCCAGGCTGTCGCCCAGCGACAACGCCAGCCGCGGCGGGGGTCCGCCCGGGAAGCCGTTCATGTGCCGCAGTCCGCTGGCGGCCTCGGCGACCGAGGCGTACCCGGCCTTGGCCGACTCCGGTCCGGTCTGGCCGTAGCCGGACACCCGCACCAGGATGATCCCCCGGTTGCGCTCGCGCAGGACGTCGTAGCCGAGGTTCCACTTCTCCAGCGTGCCGGGCCGAAAGTTCTCGACGATCACATCGGAGCGTTCGACCAGGTCCAGGAACAGTTCACGGCCCCGGGGCTCGCGCAGGTTCAGGGTGACGGCCTTCTTGTTGCGGGCGTGCACCGTCCAGAAGAAGTGGTGCCCGTCGAGTTCGGCCTGGCCCCAGGTGCGCAGCGGGTCCGGTTGGCCCGGCGGCTCGATCTTGATCACCTCGGCGCCCATGTCCCCGAGGAGCCGGCCGGCGAAGGGCCCGGAGATCAGCGTGCCGACCTCGATGACGCGCACACCGTCGAGGGGACCCGTCGGGGTCATGCCGGAGCTCCGGAGAACCCGTGCCGCGCCAGCCAGTCGGTGCAGATGCCGACCGCCTCGCGCAGGTGCTCCCGCTGATCGGGGCCGGTGTAGTAGTGGTTGGCACCGGGAATCTCGTGCATCTCCTTGTCGGGATGGCCGATCGCCTCGAAGATCCGGCGGGTGTGGCTGGGGGTGCAGGCGTCGTCGGCGAGGTTGCCGATCACCAGCGCGGGTATCGCGATCTCGGGTCCGGCCTCGACGGCGTCGCCGTTGGCGTCGTCGTAACTCCACTGCGACAGCCAGCTGCGCAGGGTGCAGAACCGGGCCAGGCCCACGGGACTGTTGTTCACCACCCGAGGATCCCCCAGGTAGCAGGTCCCGGGGGTGCGTTCGTTGGGATCGACCGCGGGGTCGAGCCAGCGGGGGTCGGCCATCGTGCCGTGTACGACGAAGGCGAATTCGGCCACGTCCGCACCGGGGGCGCCGCTCGCTCTGAGCTCGGCCAGTTTGTCCTTGACCCACGCGGTGATTCGGCGGTTTCGGGCGATCTGGGCGGCGCGATAGCGCTGCAGGAAGTCCGCCGAGTACGGCGGCTGGTTGGGGTTGTCGGGGTTGTACAGGTCCAGCTCGGGATCCCGGTCGGTGGGATCGGACTCGTCGAGGATCGAGGCGTCGAGCCACTCGGTCATCGTCCCGTGCCGACTGATGTGGGCGGCCAGCAGCATGATGCCGTCGGCGGGGATGAGCCCCAGCTTGGTCAGGTCCGGACCGTCCCCGGACGGGCTGGCGGTCACCGTCGGGTGCTGGGCCTGCTGTTGGTAGAACACCGACAGTGAGCCGCCGCCGCTCCAGCCCGCGAGCACGACCTTCGAATAGCCCAGCCGGTTCTTGGCGTCCTTGATGCACTCGCCGAGATCCTCGACGACCTTCTCCATCAGCAGCGCCGAGTCGGTACCGCGGAAACGGCTGTTGCAGTAGATGACGTGGTGTCCGGCGCGGGCCAGGGCGTTGATCATCGGCAGGTAGGCACCCCCGCCGATCGGGTGCATGAACACCAGCACGGTGTCCGACGGCGCGTCCTTGGGCCGCAGTAGGTAGCTCTCCAGCACCACCAGTTCGGCGAGGCCGCCGTACACATCGCGGACCGTTGAATTGTTTTGGAAGGCAACCAGATAGGGGATTCGGTCGTATTCGTGCCGGACGGGGGCCGGAACCTTCTCGGCCGTGGTCATCAGTGTTGCCCCAGATCGTTGGCCAGGACCTCGGCCGAGGGGACGAGCCGCGCGCGGGTATCGATCGCGATCACCTTCCAGTCGACGCTGTCGAACTCGTCGAACTTACGGCGCGCGCGTTCACGTGCCTTCTCTGGGGCGCCGTGGTGCACGCCCTGCGGGGCGTGCGAGATCAGCCCCGGCGGCATCGGGATGCCGTAGAGGGAGCCACCGTGGAAGAACGCGATCTCGTCGAAGTCGACGTTGCGGTGAAACCACGGCGTGCGTTCGGTTCCCGGGACACCCTCGGCGGGCTTGGGCAGGAAATTCATCACGTACACCCCGGTGGCCTGCATGAACAGATGCACGGTGGGAGGCAGGTGCACGCTGTCGGAGGTCACCACGTTGTAGTCGGCGATGTTGAAGGTGAAGGCGAAGTTGTCACCGCGCCAGCCTTCGACGTCGAGCGGATGGTGGGCGTAGTAGAGCGTCGTCGTGCCGATGCCGTCGATCGGGCGATGCATCAGCCGCACCTCGTACTCGCCGTCGACCCGTGGGCCGTCACCGTCGTCGACGGGCGCCGGCTCGGGAACCGTCGCCTGCGAGGGGTCGAACGGGAAGTGCCGGCCCAGGGGCCCCGGCGGCGGTACCCGGAACTCGTCGGTGGCCTCGATCATCAGCAGCGTGGTCTCGCTCGTGGGGGCCTGGCGGAAGGTGCAGGCCTTCGGCAGGTAGATCCAGTCGCCGTCGCGGTAGTCCAGCGGTCCGAATTCGGTTTCCAGCCGGCCCGCTCCGTGGTGTACGAAGCACAGCAGGTCGCCGTCGACGTAGCGGGCGAAGTAGGGCATCGCCTCGTTGCGCCGGGACAGGTGGATGCGGCAGTCGGCGTTGGAGAACAGCAGCATCGGGGTGCCGTATGCGTCGGTGGCATCGGCGGGCTTGAGTTCGCCGGAGAGCACATCGACCGGTCGCAGCGGGCCCGCCGAGCGGTAGGCGGTGGGGTCGTGGCGGCGGTACAGGTTGGCGGTGCGTCCGGTGAAGCCGCCGCGGCCGAGTTCGTCGTCCTTGAGGCCGTCGAGGTCGGCGTGCAGGCGCCGCGGTGTCGTGCCTTTGCGCAGGTGGACGAACGATTCCATGAGGTAGGCTCCCGGCCCTGGGGGACAAAACTAAAGGTGACATTACTTTTTGTTCTGTCCGGGTACAAGGGTGTGGGTTGCGCTCCGGCGTGGATGGGTACGGCGATGGGTACGGCTCTGATACGCGGGGCGGTGTTCGCCGACCGTGTTGCCCCGCAGCCCGACGGAAGACGACACCATGCCTGCCAACACCGCGATGCCTGCCAACACCGCGATGCCTGCCAACATCGCCCGGAAACTGATCGAGTCGCACCTGGTGTCCGGGGAGATGACCCCCGGCGAGGAGATCGCGATCCGCATCGACCAGACGCTCACCCAGGATGCCACCGGGACGCTGGTCATGCAGGAACTCGAAGCGCTCGGACTGGACCGGGCCAGGACCGAGGTCAGCGTCCAGTACGTCGACCACAACCTGCTGCAGACCGACGAGAAGAACGCCGAGGACCACGACTACCTGCGCACCGCCGCCGAACGATTCGGCATCTGGTTCTCCAAACCCGGCAACGGGGTGTCCCACCCGACCCACATGCAGCGGTTCGGCATCCCGGGCACGACGATGGTGGGGTCGGACTCGCACACCCCGGCGGCCGGCTCGCTGGGCATGCTGGCCATCGGCGTCGGTGGGCTGGAGGTGGCGCTGGCCATCGCCGGCGAGCCGCTGCACCTGCGCATGCCGGAGATCTGGGGGGTGCGCCTCGACGGTGAACTACCACCGTGGTGCTCGGCCAAGGACGTCATCCTGGAGATGCTGCGTCGCCACGACGTCAAGGGCGGCCTGAACCGGATCATCGAGTATCACGGGCCCGGCCTGGCGGGGCTGACGGCGATGGACCGCCACGTGATCGCCAACATGGGCGCCGAACTGGGCGCCACCACCACCGTCTTTCCCAGCGACGAGGCCGTCCGTGATTTTCTGAGGGCCGAGGGCCGCGAGGACGACTTCCGCGAACTGAGCGCGGATTCCGGTGCCGGCTATGACATCGACGAGACCATCGACCTGGCGGAACTGGAACCGCTGATCGCCAAGCCGTCCTCGCCGGGCAATGTGGTGCCGGTGCGCGAGGTGGCCGGGGAGGAGGTCTCCCAGGTGGTGATCGGCTCCAGCGCCAACCCCGGGCTGCGCGACTTCGCCATCGCGGCGGCGATGGTGGCCGGACGCCAGACCGCGCCCGAGGTCAGTTTCGACGTGAATCCGACCTCCCGGGAGATCCTCACCGATCTGACCAGGATGGGCGCCGCCACCGAACTGGTGATGGCGGGCGCGCGGATCCACCAGGCCGGGTGCATGGGATGCATCGGGATGGGCCAGGCCCCGGCCAGCGGCCGAAACTCCCTGCGCACCATGCCCCGCAACTTCCCGGGCCGGTCGGGCACCAAGGAGGACTCGGTGTGGCTGTGCTCGCCGGAGACGGCCGCGGCCTCCGCGCTGACCGGGGTGATCACCGACCCCCGCCGGTGGGCCGAGGACACCGGGCTCGACTATCCGGTGCTCGATCTGCCGGCCGAACGTTCGGTCAACACCGCGATGCTGGTCGCCCCGCCGGAGCCCGAGGCGGCGCAACACGTGGAGCTGGTGAAGGGGCCGAACATCTCCAGCCTGCCGGAACTGCCACCCCTGCCGGACCGGATCGAGGCGCCGGTGCTGCTCAAGGTCGGTGACAACATCTCCACCGACGAGATCTCCCCGGCGGGCGCCCGGGCCCTGCCGTTCCGTTCCAACGTTCCCAGGCTGGCAACGTTCAGCTTCACCCAGATCGACGAGACCTACCCCGACCGTGCGCTGAAGAACCAGGAGAGCGGCCACATCGTGGTCGGCGGGGACAACTACGGGCAGGGTTCCTCGCGTGAGCACGCGGCGATCGCGCCCCGCTACCTGGGGTTGCGCGTGGTGATCGCCAAATCGTTCGCCCGGATCCATTGGCAGAACCTGGCCAACTTCGGTGTGCTGGCCCTGGAATTCGAGGACCCCGCCGACTACGACGGCATCGACCGGGACGACGTGCTGCGCCTCACCGACCTGCGCGACACCCTAACCGCCAAACCGGGACTGCACGTCGAGAACCTCACCAGGAAGACCTCGTTCCCGGTGCGCCACCGGCTTTCGGCACGCCAGATCGACGACGTACTGGCCGGCGGCCTGATCCCGCGGCTGGCGGCCGCGGGCTAACCGGTCAGGGTGTTCTTGACGATCACCCCGTTCTTCACGATGGCGGCGAGGCCCTTCTCTGCATCGGCGAGGACGGCGAGGTCGGCCGTGGGATCGCCGTCGACCAGCAGTACGTCGGCCCACGCCCCGGGGGTGATCTCGCCGAGGCGGGCCGACTTGTACGGATCGCGTTCCCCGGACAGGCGCAGCAGGGTGGCGTTGCCCGACGTCACCATGGCGAGCGCCTCGACATTGCTGACGTACTCGCCCAGGCGGGCCACCATCTCGCTTTGGCGCCAGACGTTCGCCGGTTCGAACAGCAGGTCGGTTCCCCAGGCCAGCTTCACTCCGTGCCGCTTGGCCCAGTCGTAGATGTGCGGGGTGCCACCGCAGATCTCGCGGTTCTTCTCCGCGCTCGCCGGGTTGGCGAAGGTGTGGTCGTGTTCGGCGAACGGCTGCGTGGACAGCCAGACCTCGCGCTCGGCCAGCAGCGCGATCGTCGCCTCGTCGGCCAGGTGACCGTGCTCGATCGATTTCACGCCGGCCTCCACGGCACGGTGGATGCCGGTGACGTTGTAGACGTGGGTGGCCACGTAGGTCCCGTAGTCGGCGGCCGCCCGCACCGCCGCGCGCATCTCCTCGGTCGTGAACTGAACCGTGTACAGCGGATCGTAGAGCGACGCGGCACCCCCGCCGGCCATCAGCTTGATCTGCGAGGCGCCCAGTTTGAGCTGTTCACGTACCGCCGCCAGAACCCGGTCGGGCCCGTCGGCCACCCGCATGAATCCGATGGTCTCGGCGCGGGACTCGATGCCGCCCAACGCCGTCGGGCGCTCGTAGACGAAACCGAAATCGCCGTGACCGCCGGTCTGTGAGATCGCGGCCTGGCTGGGGTAGATCCGTGGGCCCAACTCCGGCTCACCGTCGATGACCGTCCGGATGCCCTCGGTGTCGCCCGCCATGTCGCGCACGGTGGTGAATCCGCGCAGCAGGGTGCCCCTGGCGCGGGCCAGGGTGGTGGCCGCCAGCTGGGTCTGGGACGCCGTCGCCAGATCGAGCAGGGTGTTGGCCATCCCGACCAGGTGGGCATGGGCGTCGATCATCCCCGGCATCAGCACCCGGTCCGCCCCGTCGATGACCGTGGTCACGCCCGACTCCGCGATCGGCGAGGTGTCGACTGCGGCGATCGTCGGTCCGTCGATGAGTACGTGTCCGGGTTCGAGGCGCCGCGAAAGGCCGTCGAAGATGCGGACATTCTTGATCAGGACACCCATGCCGACCCCCGTACCTACTGTTTGGCCATGGCGATGTTGAACCGGTCCTCGGCGGTGATCAGGTGGTCGTGGCTGTCCTCGCCGAGATCGATCTGCACCCAGTCGATCACGCCGGTGAACGCGTTGCCGGTCGGCCCGTAGTCGGTGGAGGCCGGTGACCCGGTGTCACAGCCGACGTCACAGGCCTCGTCGGCCGAGAAGGCCATGGGCTGAGTGCGTTTGACCCGCCCGCTGCCGACGGCCTCGCCGTCGTAGTAGAGCGTCACCTTCGCCCCCTTGCCCAATCCGCCTCCGTCGTAGACGAACTCCATCCGGACCTGGTGCTTGCCGGGCGGGATCTTCCTGGACGCCTTCACGATGAAGTAGTCGATGCCCAGGAAGTTGTAGCAGTATCTGAGTCGGCCCTCGTGGGCGTAGAGGGTCCAGCCGCCGGCACTGCCGCCCTGGGTGACGATCACTCCGCCGGCACCGCCCTTGGGGACGTCGATGTTCGCGGTCACCGAGTGCGACTTGTTCTTCAGCGAGAGCACACACCATTCACTGACCCGCATGCCCGAGAACAGCAGCTGAGTGTTGCCCTTGATCAGCTGGGGGCGGCCGGCGATGTCGGGATTGATGCGTTCGAACCCGCGGTCGTCGAGTGGCACGACGTTGTACTTGGTGGCCTCGATCAGCCACAGGCGTTGCAGCTCAGCCAGTTTCTCGGGGTGCTCGGCGGCAAGATCGTGTGCCTGTGTCCAGTCGTCCGGGCCGTAGAGCTCCCACACGTCGTCGTCGAAGGGCGGGGGAGTGTCGGCCTTCCACGGGGTGCGGTGCTTGGTGACCGCCGTCCAGCCCTGGAAATAGATACCGCGGTTGCCCATCATCTCGAAGTACTGCACCTCGTGGGTGTCGGCGGCCCGGGCGCTGCGCAGCGAGGACATCATGCTGACGCCCTCCAGCGGCGCCTGGGCGATGCCGTTGACCGAGTGCGGGGCGGGCAGGCCGGCGGCCTCCAGGATGGTGGGCGCCACATCGATGACATGGTGGAACTGATCGCGGGTCTCACCATTGCCCAGGTTTCCGTTCGGCCAGTGCACGATTGTCCCGTTGCGGGTGCCGCCCCAGTGCGAGGCCACCTGCTTGGTCCACTGGTACGGAGCACACAGCGCATGGGCCCAGCCCACGGCGTAGTGGTTGTAGGCCGCCGGGGTGCCGAAGTCGTCGATCTTGGACAACAGGAAATCCGTCGTCTCGATCCCGGGCAGCCCGTTGAGGGTGGTCATCTCGTTGAAGCAGCCGTTGAGCGTGCCCTCGGCCGAGGCCCCGTTGTCGCCGATGATGTAGTAGATCAGCGTGTCGTCGAGCACGCCCAGGTCGGCGATCGCGTCGACGATCCGGCCCACCTCGTGATCGGTCTGCTCCAGAAAGCCGGCGTAGATCTCCATCTGTTTGGCCAGCACCGGCTTGAGGTCCTCGGGCATGTCGTCCCAGGCCGGGATCTCGTCGTGGCGGGTGGTCAGCTCGGCGTCGGCGGGCACCACTCCGAGCTTCTTCTGCTGCGCCAGGGTCTTCTCCCGCAGCGCATCCCAGCCGTCGTCGAACGCGCCGAGGTACTTGTCCGACCACTCCTTGGGAACATGGTGGGGTGCGTGGGTGGCGCCGGGGGCGAAGTACATGAAGAACGGCTTGTCGGGCATCAGCGCCTTCTGCTGGCGCACCCAGGTGATCGCGTGGTCGGCCAGGTCCTCGGTGAGCGTGTAGCCCTCCTCGGGGGTGCGCGGCGGCTCGACGGCGTTGGTGCCCTCGTACAGCCCGGGGTAGTACTGGTTGGCCTCCCCGCCGACGAAACCGTAGAAGTACTCGAAACCCGAACCGGTCGGCCAGTGGTCGAACGGCCCGACCGGGGTGACCTCCCAGCCCGGCACCTCGTGACACTTGCCGAACTGGGCGGTGGAGTAGCCGTTGAGTTTGAGCGTCTCGGCCAGCGGGGCCTTGTCCTTGGGCCGGATGCTGTTGTTGCCCGGAGCCGAGGTGGCCATCTCGGTGATGGCTCCCATCCCGACGGAGTGGTGGTTGCGGCCGGTCAGCAGCGCCTGACGGGTCGGTGAGCACAGGGCGGTGGTGTGAAACCGGTTGAGCTTGAGGCCCTCGCCCGCGAGCTGTTCGGCCACCGGGGTGTGGCAGGGCCCGCCGAACGCGGAGGACGCCCCGAACCCGACATCGTCGATCAGCACGATCAGGACATTCGGCGCGCCCTTGGGCGGGCGCAACTCCTTGATCGGCGGATACTTGGTGTTGGGGTCCTTGGCGTCATAGGTGGTCAGCCCGACGTGTTTGGTGTCCGGTATCGGCAGGTGCTCGCGGGCCAGGTGGGGTTCGGCCGGACTCGGCGGGAGCTTTTTCGCTGCCGACTTCTGCGGTGCCGATTTTTGCGGTGCCGACTTCGTGGCTGCCGACTTCTTGACTGCCGACTTCTTGACTGCCTTCGCCATGACGAGTCCTCCCTAGGCCGTTACGCGCACGGATCGCGATGTCGCGAGGACCACTCTGCCAGCACCGTGCCGGGCGGAGGCCAAAGACGGGTCTGTCGGCCCGTCGCGCCCGGGGAGCATGATGGCAGCCATGACGGAAATCAACGCACTGGTCGCGCACGAGGACGCCGAAGGTGGCGTCGTCGTCAGGCACGAGGTGGTCGACGAGTCCTTCCTGCCCGACGGCGAGGTCACCATCGCGGTGGAGTACTCCGGCGTGAACTACAAGGACGCGCTGGCCGTCACACCGAAAGCGGGTGTGGCCAGGTCCTACCCGCTGATCCCGGGCATCGACGTCGCCGGCACGGTGACGGCCAGCTCCTCGGAGGACTTCGCGGTGGGTGACGCGGTGGTGGCCCACGGCTACGACATCGGCACCGGACGCCACGGCGGCTACGCCGAAGTGGCCCGCTACCCGGCCGACTACCTGGTCAAACTGGACACCCTGAGCACGGCGCAGGCCGCCGCGATCGGCACGGCCGGGTTCACCGCCGCGATGAGCGTCGACGCGATCCGCGCCCACGGTGTGCTGCCCGCGGACGGTCCGGTGCTGGTGACCGGTGCCACCGGCGGTGTCGGGAGCATCAGTGTGGACCTGCTGGCCGGCCTGGGCTACGAGGTGGTGGCCTCCACCGGCAAGGACGACGCGCACGAGCTGCTGCGCGATCTCGGTGCCCGTGAGGTGATCGGCCGGGTGCCCGGCCCCGAGGACAAGGTGCGCGCACTGGGCAGGGCGCACTGGGCCGCGGTCGTGGACTGTGTCGGTGGCAAGACCCTGGCCTACGCGCTGAGCACCATGAAATACCGTGGCCTCGCGGCTGTTTCCGGACTGGCCGGATCGGCGGACCTGCCGGCCACGGTCCATCCGTTCATCCTGCGGGGAGTGACGCTGGCGGGGATCGACTCGGTGCTTCTGCCCATCGGCGAGCGGCGCGAGGTGTGGCGCCAGATCGAGACCGGGCTCCAGCCCGCGCACCTGGAGCGGATCACCCGCGACGTCTCGGTGCTGGAGACCCCCGAGGTGCTCAAGACGATCCTGGGCGGCGGGGTGACCGGGCGGACGCGGGTCGTCGTGCGGGATGGATTCTGACGCCCCGGCCGTTGGGAACCGGCATGAGTCGTTTCACGTTGGGTTCGGTGTCTGTCCACCGCGTGGGCTTCGGCGCCATGCAGTTGCCGGGGCCGGGGGTGTTCGGACCGCCGCGTGACCGCGACGAGGCCGTGGCCGTGCTGCGGCGCGCCGTCGAACTGGGCGTCGACCACATCGACACCGCCCAGTACTACGGGCCGCGGGTGGCCAATGAGCTGATCCGGGAGGCACTGCATCCGTATCCCGACGGGCTGGCGCTGGTGTCCAAGGTGGGCGGCCGGCGTGACGACGCGGGTGCCTGGCTGCCGGTGGAGGATCCCGCGGCGCTGCGCGCGGACATCGAGGCCAACCTGCAGACCCTGGGAACCGACCATCTCGCGGCGGTGAACCTGCGGCTGATGGATGACGAGGGCCCCGATGAGCACTTCGACGCCAAGCTCGACGCGATGATCGCCGCACGCGACGACGGACTGATCGGAACCATCGGGCTGTCCAACGTCACCCGCGCACACCTGCTGCACGCGCTGAGCCGCACCGAGATCGGCTGCGTGCAGAACCCCTACAACCTCGTCGACCGTTCCTCGCAGGGCGTGCTGGACGAATGCGTGGCCCGCGGGATCGCGTTCGTGCCGTTCTTCCCGTTGGGATCGGCCTTCGCGCCCGACAACCCGGTTCTGGGCAACCCCGAGGTGCGGCGGGCGGCCACCGCGCTGGGGTGCACGCCGGCACAGGTGGCGCTGGCGTGGACTCTGAACACGGCGCCCAACGTGCTGCTCATCCCCGGCACGTCCTCGCGGGGTCACCTGGAGGAGAACCTCGCCGTCGCCGGCATCGAACTCGGCGACGACGTACGCGCCCGGCTCGACGGCGTGGCCGGGCCCGTTACTTGAGCTCGGTGGACGACAGCCCGAGTAGCCGCCGCGCCACCACCAGCTGCTGGATCTGCTGGGTGCCCTCGAAGATGTCGAGGATCTTCGAATCCCGGGCCCACTTCTCCAGCAGGCTCTGCTCGGAATAGCCGACGGTGCCTGCCATCTCGACGGCCTTGAGGGTGATGTCGCTGGCGACCCGGGCGGCCTTGGCCTTGCCCATGGAGGCTTCCTTGGAGTTGGGGATGCCGTTGTCGGCCTGCCATGCCGAGCGCACGGTCAGCAGGTAGCCGGCCTCCCAGTCCGCCTCCATCCGCAGAAACTCCGCGGCCGCCGCGCTCTGAGCGTGGGCGGGTTTGTCGTAGGAGATCTCGACCCCGGCGTCGGTGAGGATCTTGCGCAGGTCCTCCAGGGCCGCGCGCGCGACGCCGACTGCCATCGCGGCGACGATGGGGCGGGTGTTGTCGAAGGTCTCCATGACCCCGGCAAAACCCTTCTCCACGTTGATATCCGGGCTGCCGAGCAGGTTGTCCCTGGGGATGCGGACGTTGTCGAAGCGGATGACCGCCGTGTCGGACGCCTTGATGCCCAACTTGTGTTCGAGGCGCTCGACCGTGACGCCGGGGTGCTCGCGCGGGACGATGAACGACTTGATCGCCGCGCGGCCCTTGGTCTTGTCCAGCGTCGCCCACACCACGATATGGCTGGCACGCGACCCGGCGGTGACGAAGATCTTCTCTCCGTTGATCACGTACTCGTCACCGTCGAGGGTGGCCGTGGTGGAGACCGCCGCGGAGTCGGATCCGAAGCCGGGCTCGGTGATGGCCATGGCGGCCCACACCTTGCCCAGACGGGTCAGCTGTTCGTCGGTGGCGACACCGGAGATCGCGGCGTTGCCCAGCCCCTGGTAGGGCACCGAGAGCAGCAGTGCCACATCGCCCCACGAGATCTCCAGCGCGTTGAGCAGCGCGGACATGTTGGCGCCGTTGACGTTGCCCTTCGGGCCGTCCTCGCCGTCGCGGAACGCTTCGGCGCCGGCGAAGCTGATGGTCTTGGCCGCGGAGATGCCCTCGAACAGGCTGGCCAGGGTGTCCAGCTCGACGGGGTAGTCGTGCTCGTTCAGGTCGTACTTGCGGGAGATGGGGCGCAGCATCTCCGCGGCGCCCTGATGGCCCTTCTCGATGACGGCCTGCAGCTTCTTCGGCATTTCCAGATTGATTGCCATGTCAGGTCTTTCCGTTCGTCTCGGGTGGCCGGCTCAGAGGACGATGACGCCCTCGGCGACGCCGAGGGCCCGCAGGTCGCGGTACCAGCGCTCGACCGGGTGTTCCTTGGTGTAGCCGTGGCCGCCGAGCAGCTGTACGCCGTCCAGGCCGATCTGCATGCCCTTGTCGGTGCCGAGTTTCTTGGCCAGTGCCGCTTCGCGTGCGAACGGGAGACCGTGCTCGGCGCGGGCCGCCCCGCGCCAGGTGATCATCCGCAGCCCGTCGAGTTCGATGGCGATGTTGGCGCACATGAACGCCACCGACTGGCGGCGGGCGATCGGCTCCCCGAAAGCCTCGCGCTCCTTGACGTAGGGCACCACGTAGTCGAGCACCGCGTGCGAGGTGCCCACGGCCAGGGCGGCCCAGCCCAGCCGCGACAACGCGATGGCCTCGGAGTAGTTCTGGGCGTGTTCGGCCTCGCTGACGTCCTCGCCGAGGCGCGCGTGCAGCGGCACCGAGACCTTGTCCAGCTCCACCTGACCCAGGGCCGCGGCCCGGATACCCATGCTCGGGTCGGCCTTGACGGTCACGCCGGGGTTGGCCGCCTCGACGATGAACAGGGTCGGCTTGCCGTTGAGCTGGGCGGCGATGACGAACAGCTCGGCGTCCGCGGCGGCGGGCACCAGCGACTTGACGCCGTCGAGCCGGTACCCGCTGGGCGTGCGGACCGCGGTGGTCTTCAGCGCGGTGGGGTCGAACAGCGCATGCGGCTCGGCGATCGCCAGGCAGGCCTGCGGCACGTTCTCGCCGGCGAATTCTGCCAGGTAGGTGGCCTGCTGATCCGCGCTGCCCCAGTGGGTCAGGGCCGAGGCCACGCCGCCGGGCGCCAGGATCGGCAGGGCCAGGCCCATGTCTCCGTAGGCCAGCGCCTCGGCGACCAGAGCGTTGGTGACGGTGGTGCGGTGCTCGGCGATCCCGTCGAAGTCTTCGGGAACGTTGATCGCCGTGATGCCCAGTTCGGCGGCCTTGGCGATCAGGCCGGCCGGATAGCGTGCGGCATCGTCGGCGTCGCGGGCCGCCGGGCGCAGGATCTCGGCGGCGAACTCCTCGACCGTCTCCAGGATCATCTTCTGGTCGTCGTCCGGCGTCAGGTCGAAATAGTCTGCGCCGCTGGGCTTGAGCCGGGTCGGTGCCTTGCCGAGGGCCTGCACGCGCTTGAACTGACGGGTGGATGCGCCGGCGGCGGAGAAGGCGGTCTTGACGCCGTACTTGAGGCCCCGGTTGAGCGGGTCCCGCAGGTTGTAGCGGTCGAGGAATTCCTGGCCAACCAGCGGGGTGATGAGCGCCAGGCCGATGTCGGTCACGCTGCGCCGGTGCTTCTGGAGGCCGACCGCGCTTTCGTGGCCGGGGCGAGAAATGGTGTTGGTCATTGTCTGCAGCCTCAAGGTCGGGGAAGCTTGTGCCGCCAACGGTATCTTACTCCAGAGTAAGATACAGTAATTTTGTTAGCTATATCACATGATCGAGAGGCGCTCGAGCACCTGGCCGTGTAGCGGCCCGTTGGTGGCCAGTGCGCTGCCGCCGTGGGGGCCGGGTGCCCCGTCGATGCTGGTGAACCGGCCGCCCGCCTCGCGAACCAGCAGGTCGAGGGGGGCGATGTCCCACACCTTCACCTCCGGTTCGCAGGCGATGTCGACCGCCCCCTCGGCCACCATGCAGTACGACCAGAAGTCCCCGTAGGCGCGCACCCGCCACACCGCGTCGGTGAGGGCGACGAATTGCTCCCGACGGTCCTCCCACCCGGTGGTCAGGTCGGAGTAGGACAGGCTGGCGGACTCGACGTCGGTGACGCCGGAGACCGAGAGCCGCCGGGTGTTCCCGGCGAACGAGCCGTACGCCCCCCGGTCCTGCGCTGCCCACCATCGCCGTGCCAGAGCCGGCGCGCTGACCACGCCGACGGTCGGCTCCCCGTCCTCGAGGAGCGCGATCAGGGTGCACCACACCGGCACCCCGCGGACGAAGTTCTTGGTGCCGTCGATCGGGTCGATCACCCAGTGCCGGCCGGTGAAATCGGTGCGCCCACCGAATTCTTCGCCGAACACCGCGTCGTCGGGACGTGCGGCGGACAGCAGCTCGCGCAGTGCGGTCTCGGCGCCGCGGTCGGCGTCGGTCACCGGCGTCAGGTCGGGCTTGGTGTCGATGCGCAGATCGAGCGCGCCGAATCGGTTCATGGTCAAGCGATCGGCGTGCTCGGCCAGCTCGAGAGCCAGGGACAGGTCATCGGCGTTCATGGCAGCAGTCCTACCACGGCGTCCTCACGACCTACCATGACCTTGTGTGGGAACTCGGGATGATCATCTTGCTGGTCGGTGCGCTCGTGCTGCTCATCGGACCGCGATTGATCAAGCGCGGCCCGCGCGGGGCCGACGCGGTACACGGGACCCTGCTCGTGACCGGGGTCAGCCCCCGTCCGGAGAACGTGACCGGACAGCAGTACGTGACGATCAGCGGAGTGATCAGCGGGCCCACCGTCAACGAGCACGTCGTCTATCAGCAGATGGCCGTCGACGTCGACGAGTGGCCCACGATGGGCGCGCTGATGCCCGTCGTGTACTCCCCGAAGAACCCGGACAACTGGAACTTCGCCCCGGCGGCGCCGCCACCGGAGCCGCCGCCGGCCTGAGTGTCGCGACCTAGGCCGCGTGACGGGCAAGCGCGATGGCGATGCACTTCTCCGTGACGGCGAGGTCGAAATGCGCCGGTCCGCGAAGTGGTGGGGCCGTCGATCTGTGCCGAGACCCGGTCGGTGTGGTCACGAACGCCGTGTGCGTGCCGTTCTCATCGGTGTGGGTGGTCACCGTCCACCCGGCGGCCTCCTTGGCGTAGTTGCAGGCCGCGCACAGGCCGTCACCGTTGTCGGCGCTGGTGGCGCCGCCGCGTGAGCTCGGTGTCGCGTGGTCGGTGTGACGGATGGGGGCATCGCAATACGGAGTGCGGCAGGTGCCGTCGCGCACGGCGATGAAGGCGGACAGGCCCTTCGGAAACAGCCGTGCCCGCGATTCCATGGCCACCAGCGCCCCGGACTTCGGATGCCGGTACAACCGCCGCAGCGTCGCGCGTGCCGAGGACGTGGCCGTGGCAACCAACTGTCGTGCCACCCCGGCCGGCACCGGGCCGTAGCCGGCGATGTCGGCCGGGATGTCGTCGCCGCCCAGCAGCGTGTCATCGGTGATGACAAGGTTCACGGCGATGGGGGCGGCGTCGGCCGTGGCCTGCCCGGTGACCCGCTGGACCAGCGTGTCCGCCATGACCTGGCCCCGGCTGCGGCCGTCACAACAGGTATCGGCCTGGCGTTTGAGGGCGGCGTACACCGACACGCCCTGGGCGACCGGCAGGAGCGCGGTCACATACGTCATGGTGTCGGGAGCCGGGCGGATACTGACCCGCCGCTCGGCCTCGGCCCGGGCCGCGCGGTCGACGATGGCCTGGGGGTCGAGGCGATAGGCGATCGCCTTGGCCTCGGCGGCGATCCGCGCGTCACCCAGTCCGGCCAGTTTTCCGGGGTCGCCGCAGATCTCTTCGTCGAGGGTGCGACGGTCCTCGACATCCAGGCACGCCGATTCGCGGACGACCAGGGTGGCGCGCCATTCCGAGAGTGCGCCCGTCTCCAATGCGGCCAGCGTGTGCGGCATCTCGTGTACCAGCGCCCGGGCGAATCCGAGATGGCGCCCGCCGCGGGCGGGGGAGTCATGCCGGGCCAGCGCGATCTCGGCCGCGATCCCGCGGCCGCGCCGCCGCGCCGGCAGGCCGGCCTCCTGCTCGGCGGCGCGGCGCTTGGCGTCGAAGGCGGCCGCGGCCCGGGCCTGGCCCGCCGCGGCCGCGGATTTGAGGCGCTCCAGCCATTCGATGCGCGCGATGAGCTGCGCCTCGTCGGCGTCGGGAGCCACCTCCGACAATGTCTCGAACATATGTTCGATAGTACTCGGCGGGCCGACAATTCACGGTCGGTCGGGTACTCGCCGGGGGCGGCTCGGGCTTTGCGCTCAGCCGTGTCCGACGCGCAGCAGCTCGGCGACGCTGGTCAGCTTGACCCGTGGACGCCCGTGCGGCCGGCCCGACGTGCGCTCGTGCTCGTCGATCACCTTCCAGTGGTCGTCGGTGACCAGCTTCGGTTGCCGTTCGAGCAACCAGGCGACGAGCGCGTCGGAGTAGTCGGTTCCGACTTCGGCCAGCGCGGCCCCGGACAGGTCGGCCAGCAGCGTGGCCACGGTGTCCGCCGAGTCCTTCTTGTTGCTGCCGATCACGCCCGACGGGCCCCGCTTGATCCAGCCCACGACGTACTCGTTGCGGCTGTCCCGGATGCGGCCGTCGGTGTGCGGGATCGTGCCGCTGCGCTGGTCGAACGGCAGTCCCGGGGTGGGCACACCCCGGTAGCCGACCGCGCGCACCACCAGCTGAGCGGGCAGCTCCTCGCGCACCCCGGTGTCCTTGGCAACGATGCGGCCGTTGTCGTCGGCCACCAGCTCGTTGCGGCCCAGGACCACCGACTCGACCCGCTCGGAGCCCTTGATCTCGATCGGCGAGGTGCGGAACCGGAAGACGATCCGGCGGTGGCCCGGCGTCGGCTGCCGGTCGAGGAAGCCCCGCAACACCTTGATGTTCTGCCGCACCTTCTTGTCGGCCGCCTCCAGATCGGCATCGGTGATACCGGCGAAATCCGTCGGGTCCAAGACGATGTCGACGTCCTCCAGGCCCTCAAGATGGCCCAACTCGCGCAGTTCCAGGGTGGTGAACGTCGCCTGCAGCGGCCCCCGGCGGCCGACCACCACGACCTCCTCGACGGCCTGGCCGTGCAGCGATTCCAGCGCGTGGTCGGCGATGTCGGTGCTGGCCAGGGCCGCGGGATCGGTCATCAGGATCCGGGCCACGTCCAGCGCCACGTTGCCGTTCCCGACGACCACCGCCCGCCCGCCGGTCAGATCGGGGGCCATGTGCTCGAAGTGCGGGTGGGCGTTGTACCAGCCCACGAAGTCGACGGCGGCCACACTGCCCGGCAGATCCTCACCGGGAATCCCCAGGGGCCGGTCGGATTGCGCGCCGACCGCGTAGATCACCGCGTCGTAGCGTTCCGCGAGCTCGCCGGCATGGACGTGTTCGCCGACCCGGATGTTGCCGAAGAAGCGGAACCGCGGGTCCTTGGCGCTCTTCTCGAACTGCGCGGTGATCGTCTTGATCTTGGGGTGATCGGGAGCCACGCCCGAGCGCACCAGACCCCACGGCGTCGGCAACATCTCCAGCATGTCGATGCGGACGTCGAGATCCTCAGAACTGTCGGCGGCCTTCAGCAGCGCCGCGGCGGCGAAGAAACCGGAGGGTCCGGAGCCGACGATCGCGACGTGATAGGGGCGCGTCTGTGCCATGGATGGTGCGCTTTCTGTCGGTGCCCGGCCAGGCGCACGGGGCTGTGGCGCGGCGGCCGGAGGAAGAGGTGCGGAGTGCGCAGGCGACTGTCACCGGTCATTGGGCTGGACCGGCCGGGCGTGTCGAGTCGCGAAATGCACATGCTGTTTACAGACCCGATGGTAAACGCCGCCTGTGGCGCTCGCCCGGAGTCGGAGCGATCGGCCGTGCGGGTGTTGCGAGCCGGTAACCTCAATGGTCGTGGACTCTGACCGTCAAACCGATCTCGCTGCCCTCGACACCACCCTGACGACCGTCGAGAGGGTGCTCGACGTCGACGGGCTGCGCCGACGCATCGAGAAATTGGAGTCCGAGGCCTCCGACCCCAACCTGTGGGACGACCAGGTGCACGCCCAGAAGGTGACCAGCGACCTGTCGCATGCCCAGGGAGAGCTGCGCCGGGTCGAGGAACTCAGGCAACGCCTCGACGACCTTCCCGTGCTCTATGAGCTGGCGGCCGAGGAGGAGGCCTCCGACGAACTCGCCGAGGCCGACGCCGAGCTGGTGCGGCTGCGCGAGGACATCGAGGCCATGGAGGTGCGCACCCTGCTGTCGGGGGAGTACGACGAGCGCGAGGCCGTGGTCACCATCCGCTCCGGCGCGGGCGGCGTCGATGCCGCCGACTGGGCCGAGATGCTGATGCGGATGTACATGCGGTGGGCCGAGAAGCACAAGTATCCCGTCGAGGTCTTCGACACCTCCTACGCCGAGGAAGCGGGTATCAAGAGCGCCACGTTCGCCGTCCACGCCCCCTTCGCCTACGGCACGCTGTCCGTCGAACAGGGCACGCACCGGCTGGTGCGTATCAGTCCCTTCGACAACCAGAGCCGGCGCCAGACCTCCTTCGCCGACGTCGAGGTGCTGCCCGTGGTGGAGACCACCGACCACATCGACATCCCGGAGAACGACCTCCGTGTCGACGTCTACCGTTCCAGTGGTCCCGGCGGGCAGTCGGTGAACACCACCGACTCCGCGGTGCGACTCACCCACATTCCGACCGGCATCGTGGTCACCTGCCAGAACGAGAAGTCACAGCTACAGAACAAGGTGGCGGCCATGCGCGTGCTGCAGGCCAAGCTGCTGGAACGCAAGCGCCAGGAGGAACGCGCCGAGATGGATGCCCTCAAGGGCGACGGCGGCAGCTCGTGGGGCAACCAGATGCGCTCCTACGTGCTGCATCCGTACCAGATGGTGAAGGACCTGCGCACCGAGTACGAGGTCGGCAACCCCGCCTCGGTGCTCGACGGCGAAATCGACGGCTTCCTCGAGGCCGGCATCAGATGGCGCAACAGCAGAGATGACGACTGACTATCTGGCCCTGGGGTGGGCGCGGGGGTGGCACGACTTCTGGAACGACGAGGTCGGCCTCTGGATCCGCGGTCCCGGTCTTCGCATCGCGATCCTGGTCGTCGGGGCGATGCTCATCGCCCGGTTCATCGCCTGGGTAGCCCGGCGGATCACCAGCCGGATCGACGCCGAATACCAGCAGACCAATCAGCTGGTGCGATCGGAGACCGCCAAACACCGCCAGGCCGTGGCATCGGTGATCTCCTGGGTGTCCATCGCGCTGGTGTTCGTCGTCGTCGCGGTGCAGATCACCGATATCGTCGGCATCCCGATCGGCTCGCTGGCCGCGCCGGCCGCCGTACTGGGCGCGGCGCTGGGCTTCGGGGCGCAGCGGCTGGTGCAGGACCTGTTGAGCGGATTCTTCATCATCACCGAGCGCCAGTACGGGTTCGGCGATCTCGTCCAGCTGGGCAGCGGCGCGGCCCAGGACTCGCTGGGCACGGTGGAAGAGGTCACGCTGCGGGTCACCAAGCTGCGTACCGTCGAGGGCGAGATGTACACCATCCCCAACGGCAACATCGTGCGCTCGCTCAACATGTCCAAGGACTGGGCGCGTGCGGTGGTCGACATCCCGGTGCCGACGACCGCCGACCTCAACCGGGTCAACGAGTTGCTGCATCAGGTCGGCTCCACGGCGATGGAGGACTCCGAACTGCGTCCGCTGCTGCTGGACGAACCCCAGCTGATGGGTGTGGAGAGCATCGAGGTCGACACGGTGAACCTGCGGATGGTGGCCAGAACGCTTCCGGGTAAGCAGTTCGAGGTCGGCCGGCTGCTGCGGTTGCGGATCATCGCCGCGCTCACCCAGGCCGGCATCGCCACCCAGCAGGCGGGTGGGCCCACCGTCGGCACCATGGCGCCGGTCGCCCGCGAGACACCCCGGGGGCCGGGGCAGTGATGACCGGGTTCTGGAAGAAGTGGCACCGCCCCGACCACACCTGGCCGAAGTACCTGCCGGGCGGCCGGCTGCGCACCTCCACGGCGGTCCTGGTCATCGTGTTCGCCGCGCTGACCTGGGTCTACCAGACCTATCAGCCGCCGGTCTCACCCACTCCCGAAACCCAGGTGGTTCCACCGGGGTTCGTGCCCGACCCCGAGTACACGTGGGTGCCGAGGACCCAGGTCCGCACCGCGCCGCCGACAACCACCCTCACCACGACCCCCACCACCAGCGAGACCAGCCCGACCACGTCGCCGGAGACTCCCACCGACACCACCGGGCCCGACGGGAGCACCCCACCGGAACTCACGTTGCCGAACCCGTTCGGGCAGACCCCGGCGACGACTCCCACCGTCACCACGACACCGGCTCCGGCCACCACCGCGACGACACCGACACCGGCGCCGACGTCGGAGTAACGGCGCGGGCCCTCGGCCCCGCTACACTGGCGTGCCGTGATGATCACCCTCGACCACGTAACCAAGCAGTACAAGCAGTCGGCGCGGCCGGCGCTGGACAACGTGAGTCTCAAGATCGACAAGGGTGAGTTCGTCTTCCTCATCGGCCCCTCCGGCTCGGGCAAGTCGACGTTCATCCGGCTGCTGCTGGCCGAGGAGACCCCGACATCCGGCGACATCCAGGTGTCGAAGTTCCATGTCAACAAGCTGCCCGGGCGGCATGTGCCCGGACTGCGCCAGGTGATCGGCTGCGTCTTCCAGGACTTCCGGCTGCTGCAGCAGAAGACGGTGTTCGAGAACGTCGCCTTCGCCCTGGAGGTCATCGGCAAGCGCAGCGACACCATCAACCGGGTGGTGCCCGACGTCCTGGAGATGGTGGGGCTGTCCGGTAAGGCCAACCGGCTGCCCGCCGAGCTCTCCGGCGGTGAGCAGCAGCGGGTGGCCATCGCCCGCGCCTTCGTCAACCGTCCCTTGGTGCTGCTGGCCGACGAGCCCACCGGCAACCTGGACCCCGAAACGAGCAAGGACATCATGGACCTGCTGGAGCGCATCAACAGAACCGGAACGACGGTTCTGATGGCGACGCATGACCACCACATCGTCGACGCGATGCGCCAGCGGGTGGTCGAGCTGTCACTGGGCCGGCTGGTCCGCGACGAGCAGCGCGGTGTCTACGGGATGGACCGGTAAGTGCGCGCCGGATTCCTACTCAACGAGGTCGTCACCGGCCTGCGTCGCAACGTCACCATGACGATCGCGATGATCCTGACCACCGCCATCTCGATCGGGCTGTTCGGCGGCGGGCTGCTGGTGCTGCGGCTGGCCGACCACTCCAAGAACATCTACCTCGACCGCGTCGAGACCCAGGTCTTCCTGACCGACGACATCTCGGCCAACGACATGACCTGCGACTCCGATCTGTGCAAGGGGTTGCGCGCCAAGATCGAGGAGCGCGACGACGTCAAGTCCGTGCGCTTCCTCAACCGCGACGACGCCTACGAGGACGCGATCCGGCGCATCCCGCAGTTCAAGGACGTGGCCGGCAAGGACGCCTTCCCGGCGTCGTTCATCGTCAAACTCGACGACCCCGAACAGCACGCCGCCTTCGACGAGGCGATGATCGGCCAGCCCGGGGTGCGCAGTGTGCTCAACCAGAAGGAACTCATCGACCGGCTCTTCGCCGTGCTCGACGGGCTGTCCAACGCCGCCTTCGCGGTGGCGCTGGTCCAGGCGGTCGGCGCGGTCCTGCTGATCGCCAACATGGTCCAGGTGGCGGCCTACACCCGCCGTACCGAGATCGGCATCATGCGTCTGGTGGGCGCCAGCAGGTGGTACACCCAGCTGCCGTTCCTGCTCGAGGCGGTGCTGGCCGCCACCATCGGCGTGGTGATCGCGATCGCGGGTCTGATCGTGGTGCGTGCGGCGTTCCTGGAGCGGGCCCTCGACCAGTTCTACCAAGCCAATCTGATCGCCCGGATCGACTATGCGGACATCCTCTACATCTCACCGATCCTGTTGGCGGTCGGGGTGATCATGGCCGGCGTGACGGGCTACGTGACGTTGCGCCTGTACGTGCGCAGGTAGGTTTCCGTGGCCAAGAAACCCAAGCAGACCAACAAGGCCGACGGCCACGGGCGTCAGGTGGTGGCGACCAACCGCCGGGCGCGGCACAACTATGCCGTCGTGGACACCTTCGAAGCCGGCGTGGTGCTGCAGGGCACCGAGGTGAAGAGCCTGCGCGAGGGCCAGGCGTCGCTGGCGGACGCGTTCGCCACCGTCGACGACGGCGAGGTGTGGCTGCGCAACCTGCACATCCCGGCGTATCACCACGGCACCTGGACCAACCATGCGCCGCGACGCAACCGCAAACTGTTGCTGCACCGGCGCCAGATCGACACGCTGGTCGGCAAGATCCGCGACGGCAACCTGACCCTGGTCCCGTTGTCGCTGTACTTCTCCGACGGCAAGGTCAAGGTGGAACTGGCGCTGGCCCGCGGTAAACAGGCCCACGACAAGCGTCAGGACCTGGCCCGCCGCGACGCCCAGCGGGAGATCAGCCGGGAACTGGGCCGCCGCGCCAAGGGCATGCCCTGACCGGAATCCTGTTCGCCCTGGTGTCGGCGTTCGGCTACGGCATCAGCGACTTCGTCGGAGGCATCGCGTCGCGCCGGGTGGCCGCCCTGCGCGTCGTGCTGGTGTCCTACCCCGTGGCGATCGTGCTGCTGGTGATCCCGGCCGTCGCCGTCGGCGGCCAGGTGTCCGCACCGGCGCTGATGTGGGGCACGCTGTGCGGGGTCAGCCAGGCGTTCGGGGTGTGGTGGTTCTACGCGGCACTGGGTTCGGGCCCGATCTCGGTGGTGTCTCCGCTGACGGCGATCCTGGTCGCCGGGCTACCCGTCGGTGTCGGGGTCGCACTGGGCGAGCGGCCCGCGCTGGTGGCCAATATCGGTGTCGTCATCGCCCTGGTGGCGGTCGTGCTGGTCAGTCGCGACGCCACCGACGAGGACGTCAAGGCCCACCGGTTCACCAAAACGGTCGCGTGGCTGACCGTCGGTGCGGGGCTGGCGTTCGGGCTGAACTTCGTGCTGATCGCGCAGGCTCCCGTCGAGGCGGGCCTGTGGCCCCTGGTCTTCGCCAGGATCGCGGCCACCGTCATCGTGTTCGCGGTGGCGGCCGGGTCGGGCAACCTGGTGCTGCCCCGGGGCGAGCCCTTTCGGCTGGCGCTGTTGGCCGCGGTGCTCGACGCGGTCGCCAACGTGACGATGTTGCTGGCGCTGCACGCCTCGCTGTTGTCGCTGGCCGGTGTGCTGATGTCGCTGTATCCGGCGGCCACCGTGCTGCTGGCCATCGTGGTGCTTAAGGAGCGGGTGACCCGGTGGCAGGCACTGGGGATGGTGCTGGCGCTGGCGTCGGTGGCGATGATCGCCGCGGGCTGAGACCGTCCGTCGTCCCCGGGGCGTAACGTCAGCCCAATGAGCAGCCCCGCACGCCCCATGACCCTCCTCGACAAGGACGACATCCTGGCCGGGCTCTTCGCGAGCTGGGACCGGATCGACGCACTGCTGTCCGGCCTGCCCGAGGCCGACTGGCAGACACCGACCGCACTGCCGGGCTGGACCGTGCAGGACGTCGTCTCCCACATCATTGGCACCGAGTCCATGCTGCTCGGTGTGCCCACCCCGGAGCCGGACGTCGACCTGGGTGCACTGGAGCACGTGCGCAACGAGATCGGTGCGATGAACGAGGCCTGGGTGCGCTTTCTGCGCGCCGAGACTCCGGCGCAGATGCTGGAGCGGTTCCGCGACATCACCGGGCAGCGGCGGACCATGTTGAGCAACATGATCGAGCCGGCGTGGAACGCCAAGACGATGACCCCGGCCGGGCCCGACACCTACGGCCGGTTCATGCGGATCCGGGTGTTCGACTGCTGGATCCACGAACAGGACATCCGCCAGGCCGTCGGCAAGCCGTCGACGGATGCGGAGTTGAGCGGTCCGGACACCGCGCTGGCACTGGACGAGATCGCCGCGAGCATGCCGTTCGTCGTCGGCAAGCTGGGTAAGGCCCCCGACGGGGCACGGGTGACCTTCGAGCTGACCGGACCGCTGCAGCGCACGGTGCGGGTGGCCGTCGACGGGCGCGCCGCGCTGGTCGACGACTTCGACGGCGCCGAGGCGACCACCACCATCACCCTCGACGGCCTGCAGTTCACCCGGCTGTGCGGCGGGCGCCCGATGTGCCCGGCGCGCCCGGACGCCGTGGACTACGCCGGCGACGTCGAGGTGGGGGAGACGATCGTGACCCGGCTCAACTACGTGATCTGACCCGGTCATCTGAGGCTGGGATCTGAGCCGGGACGGATCGGGACTATTTATTGGCTGGACTGTGTTGTATCGGGGGCTATCATTGAGAGTCCTGCCGATCGTCGGCAGGGATGCCGAAGTGTCACAGACAATATCCAAGACAAGGGGCTGAACGGTTTCGACTTCGCGCATCGAATCAAGGGAAGCGTGCCGGTGCAGGCAAGAGACCACCGTTAAGCGTCGTTGCAACCAATTAAGCGCCGATACCAATCAGCGCGACTACGCCCTCGCTGCCTAAGCGACGGCTAGTCTGTCAGGCCGGTAGCGCCCTCGGACCGGACCCTGGCATCAGCTAGAGGGCTCCACCGATGAGTTCGGTCGCGGGACTCATCGGGACATCCACAGCGACTGGGATCGTCATCCCCGGCTTGTTCGCGTGACCGGGAGATCCGAGTAGAGACACAGCGAACTGCGCACGGAGAAGCCTCGAGGGAATGCCGTAGGACCCGGGTTCGATTCCCGGCAGCTCCACAAGAAAAGCAGGTCAGAGGCGATTTCCGCCCCTGACCTGCTTTTTTTGATGGGCCGTGGGTGCCAACGCTGCTCTCTGTGTTCGCCGGCCTTGACCGTCGGGTGGCGACCGGCCTTCAGACACCAAGGTCCCATCAAAGGCCCCATCGACGCAGGTGCAGTCCCGACCCGGTGCATCGACCGATCGGGGCTAGGTTGTGAAGTGGATCTCCGCCATGGGGGATCGGATCGTGTCGGAGGTAGGGGTGGGTGCGCCGTGGCGATCGACTACAACGAGGGGCATATCGCCGAGCAGTACCAGGAGGCCAAGACGCAGCCCTGGAGAGAGCGCGTCGAGACCTATTCCTTTCTGAACGTCATCGGCGACGTCACGGGCAAGAAGGTGCTCGACGTCGCCTGCGGGGAAGGGCATTTCACCCGCTTGCTGTGTCGCGCCGGTGCCGCGCAGGTGGTCGGACTCGACATCTCCGAGCGGATGATCACCCTCGCCCGCGAACAGGAGTTGCGCGATCCGTTGGGTATCGAATACACCGTGGCCGATGCCCGTTCGATCGTCGCGCAGCAGGATTACGACATCGTCGTCTCCGCTTGGCTACTGGTATATGCCCAAGACCGCGCGGAGCTCGCGCAGATGTGCCGCGGTTTGGCGTGCCGGGTGCGGCCCGGCGGCCGATTCGTCACCGTGAACACCAACCCGGGTGTGTACGGCTTCCGGCCCGACTACCGCAAGTACGGATTCGAGGTGGAACTGGCCGACCAGGCCCTGGACGGTGCACCGATCGACATCACGCTCAACCTCGCCGGTTCCTCGCTGGAGGTCCGGAACTACTACCTGCCGATCGAGGCCTACGCCTCGGCTTTCCGCGAGGCCGGTTTTCACGCCTTCGCCGTGCACATTCCGGATCTGCAGCCCGTCCCGGAAGCGGCCAGCGAAGGCGACTACTGGGACTACCTACTCGACAACCCGTTCCTGGTGATCATGGACTGCGTCAAGGGCTGACGTGGCTGGTCTCCGACCGGCCCAGATCGGCCTGTGCGCCGGGGCGCCGGTCAGACCGGCGCCGGGGGACCCAGTGGGGACGGCGTCGGCTCAATGAGCGTTAATGTCTCAGTACTGCACCGTGTTATGGGCGGTGCCTGAGCTCGGCGCGCTCCACGAGTTCCTTGACCAGCCTCGGATAGCGGTGCCGGTCGGGGCGGAAGATGTCGTGCGGGGAGTCGCCGAACTCGACCAGCTCCGCGGCGGGGAAGTCCCGGCGGCACCGCGCCCAGTCGTCGTCGCCGATGACGCCCGCCCCGCTGCGGACCACCAGCAGCGGAACCGCCAGCCGCGACAGCGGCTCCCACATCGAGCGGTCCCGTGCCGCGGCGAACGTCTTCATCGCCGCGTCGCGGTCGAGTCGGTCGCCGACGGAGGACCCGCGCCAGCGGCCCGCGAGCAGGTCCTCCGCCTGGCCGTCGGCCAGCGTCTTCTCCTCCGGCGGGTAGTCGCCGATCGCCACGGACCGCACCCGTTCGGGATGCCCGAGCGCCCACCCCAGCGCGTAGGAGGTGCCGCGGGAGAAGGTCACCAGGTGCACCGGACCGTCGGTCACCGCGTCGACGACCGCGCCGACATCGCCGCTGAGAGTGGGGAAGTCGTATCCGTCGGCCGGTGCGCCGCTGCCGCCGTGGCCGCGCAGCTCGACGACCGCGGTGCGGCGGCCGAAGCTGGCCAGCACCTCGGTGTAGTCGGAGGCGAGGTCGGTCATGCCGGGCACGAACACGATCGGCGCCCGGTGGTCGTCGCCGCCGGAGTCGAGGTAGTGCAGCCGCGCGTCGCCGTGCTGGGTGTGCCGCGACGCGATCATCGGGTGGCGTTCTTGGATGCCTGTTCGGCGGCGTGGTCCTCGATCGCCTTGCCGATGGCGTGCGCGGCCCGGTCGACGAACTCCGTTCCGCTGGCGGTCACCCAGTCGTGCGAGGCGCCCGGTCCGGCGAGTTGACCGGTGAAGTGCGGCATCACGTACTGGGCGAACAACTCGTAGCTATGCAGCTTGGCCGCCGGGGGCGCCCAGTCGTGGTCGAAGAGCAGGAAGGCGCCGAACCCGCCGTCGCTGGCCTCGACGAGTTCGGAGATCTTGGCCACCGCGTCCTCGGGAGTGCCGATGACCGCGAAGCCGGATTCGCGGTTGTTGGCGATGATCTCGGCCGGGGTGTCGCCCTGCACCGGGCCCGCGGGCAGGACGTGGCTGAAGTAACGCGAGAACTCGGCGATGCCGTACTCGACGTCGCGCTCGGCCTGCTCGCGGGTATCGGCGAGGTGCATCGGTCCGACGAGGCGCCACTTCGATCGGTCGGCGACGTGCCCGTGTTCGCGCGCGACCTCCTCCCAGGTGGCCCAGTGCTGGGCCAGCAGGTCCATGCCCTGCCTGGCGGTGGCCGCGATCGAGAGCATGCCGATGCCGTGCCGTCCGGCGCCGCGCGGTCCGGTGGGCGAGAAGGAGGCCGCCACCGCGACGTCGAAACACGGGTCGCTGTAGGGCTTCAGCTGCAGGCGCGCATCCTGCAGCGTGAACCCGTCGGTGTGCATGGTGACGGTCTCGCCGCGCAGCAGACGCATGACGGCGTCCAGGCACTGCTCCATGCGCGGGCGTTGTTCGTCGGCGGGAATGCCGAGCATGTGGGCATCCGAGGTGAGCTGGCCTGGTCCGCAGCCGAGCATCGCCCGTCCGCGGGTGAGATGGTCCAGCAGCACCATCCGGTCGGCGAGCATCAGCGGGTGGTGATAGGGCAGCGAGCTGACGCCGGTCCCGAGCTTGATGTGCCTGGTGCGTTCGGCGGCGACGCCGATGACCACCTCGGGCGACGCGATGATCTCGAAGCCGGCCGAATGGTGCTCGCCGATCCACGCCTCGTGGAAGCCGAGGCGGTCCATCGCCACGATCAGGTCCAGGTCACGCTCGATGGCGAGTGTCGGGTTCTGTCCGACGGGGTGGAAGGGGGCCATGAAGTTTCCGAAACGCATCCGATGATTCTGGCCCGGGCCCGGCATCCGCCGGCCCGGATTGGCGTAATTGTGTAGCTCAGCTAAGCGGAGAAGCGTCGAGCCCTGCGGGTCGGCGCTGCGCCCCGACGGCCCCACCAAAGACGGTGCAGGCCAGGACCACCGGCCCTGGCCTGCACCTTTCTGTCAGGCTTCATCTCTGTCAGGCTTCGTCACACGTGACCACTCGCGTCACTCGTCGGCCAGCGCCAGCACCTCGCCGAACCCGGCGGTCAGGCAGTCGTAGAACTCGTCGTAGTCCGGGATCGCGCCCGTGTCGACGTCGATGCCGAGCTCGCAGGTGTCGACATAGGTCAGCAGCGTGACGTTGACCGCGGCCCCGATCGTCGGGCCGAACGCGTACTGGGCGCGCACCTTGGCCCCGCCCAGGAAAACCGGTACCGGGATGCCGGGGACGTCGCTGGCCAGGAAGTCCACGTGGCGCAGGATCGACCCGATGTACCAGCGCGGCATCAGGTTCAGCGCCCCGGCGATCACCTGCGTGTACGGCAGGGACCTCTCGTGGCGCACCCGCTCGGTGCGTTCGCGGATGGCCCGGATGCGGTGCGCGGGGTCGGCCTCGCCGACGGGGACGTCGAAGCGCATCAGGGTGATCCGGTTGCCGCCCATCTCGTCGTCCTCGTGGCGCAGGCTGATCGGCATGGTCAGGTGCAGGTCCCCGACGCTGTGGCCGTGCTTGTCGTGGTAGCGGCGCAGGCCGCCCGCCACCCCGGCCACGAAGGCGTCGTTGAGCGCACCGCCGCTGCGGTGGGCGGCCTCGCGCAGCGCGGGCAGCGGGACCTCCAGAACGCCGAGCCGGCGCACGCGCGAGCGCTTCTTCATCAGCGGTGAGCCGGTCTGGTTCACCGGACGCACCGTGCGATACACCGACGCCGCCAGCTGGGTTGCCGCCGCGGTGGTCTCCCGGGGGCGCCGAATGGTGTTGTACAGCAGCTTCGGCGCTGCCTTGAGCACCCCGGAGGCGGCGCTGCCGATCAGGCCGACGTCATAGCGCACGGCATCGCGATAGGCGCCGAGCAGCTGCGGATGCTCGGCCCACGGCGCGGCGGTCTCCTGGTCCAGCGCGCGCGGTGTCTCGGTCAGATCGAACAGTGTCATCGCGATCTGCACCCCGCCGACGCCGTCGGTGAGGGCATGGTGGAACCTGCAGAGCACCGCGGCTCCGCCGTCCTCCAACCCGTCGATGAGGGTGGTCTCCCACAACGGCCGGGCCCTATCGAAATCGGCCATCGCCGCGACGCGGGCCATCTCCAGCACACCTTCGCGGCTGCCCCCGTCCGGTGCGGCGACCCGGCGCATGTGGAAGTCGAGGTCGAAGTCCGGGTCGAACTCCCACCGGGGCGGTGCCGGCGGAAGCGACCCGACGACCCGCTTGCGGAACATCGGCAGGGTGCGGCTGAGGTGGTCCCAGCGGGCCCGCATCGAGGCCCAGTCCGGGGTGCGTTCCAGCACGATCAGTGTCACGACCGTCGAACGCAGCCGTGGATCGGTCTCCATCGACCAGGTGAACGCGTCGCTGTTGCGCATGAAATCCGTCATGGTGCTCTCCGGGTTCACCGTAGGTCGCCCGTCACGACCGACGCGGCCGGATCGTGAAACTGAGGACCTTGTCCCCTGCCCGTGGGGCCCTATGCCGGGCGACCTCCGTCCTTGACGCTCGGATAGTCGGGAAGGAGGCGGCCGGTCCTCGGTGCGCCGAAGTCGAGCCGAACTGGAGGTCGATGTGATCGAGAAGATGTCGCGCAGCCATGACAACGTACTGGGATTCCGGGTCAGCGGGGACGTCACCCGCGACGACTACGAGGTCCTGGATCCCGAGGTGCGTTCGGCCGTCGACACCGCGGGCTCGGCGCGGGTTCTGCTCGACCTGACCGATTTCCACTGGGAGAAGGTCGAGGCGTGGGGTTCCGACCTCCGATTCGGGCGCGAGTACCACAAGTCGATCGATCGGATGGCGCTGGTCGGCCATCACCAGTGGGAGAAGTGGCTGGCCAAGATCGCGGAGCCGTTCTACGCCCAGCAGGCCCGCTACTTCCCCGACGTCGAGCAGGCCTGGGCCTGGCTGGAGTCCTGACGGGCAGGCCCGCCCGTCAGGTCGCCGACGCGAGTCCGGCGGCGTGTTCCAGTTCGGTGAGCGCCGGCTCGATCGCGGCGGCCAGTTCGTCGATGTCGTCGGCGACCTCGGGAGTGGTCACGAAGCCGAACTCCAGCGACCCGTTGTAGCTGACGCAGGTGATGTTCAGTGCCACGTCGAGCATGACCGGTCCCAGCGGCATCATGTGCTCCACGACCGCGCCGGCCACGTACATGGGGAAGTCGGGGCCGGGCACATTCGACACCACCAGGTTGATGGGGGCGACGTGGCCGCCGATGTGGCTGGCCGTGTAGGCCCGGGCGGCCAGGGCCAGCAGGCCCGGAGGCGTCGTCTCCGTCATGCCCATGATCTGATGCGCGGTCAGTGCCTTGGCCATCTCCTTGGCGCCCTGGGTGTTGCGGAAGATGGTCGCCATCCGCTCGGCGGGATCCTCGATCTCGGTGGCCAGCCCGACGGTCATCGAGCTGATCTGATTGCCGATCTCCCGGTCGTCGCTGTGCGTGGAAATGGGCACCTGGGCCACCAGCGGCCGGTCGGGCAGTTCGTCGCGTTTCTGCAGGTAGCTGCGCATCGCACTGGACACCAGCGCGAGCACCACGTCGTTGGTCTTCACACCGAACGCGGACTTGACCGCCTTGACCCGCTCGAGTTCGACGGTGTGGGCGCTGATGCGTCGCTGTGTGGAGATCTCGGCGTTGAACCGGGTCCGGGGGGCGTCGAAGAACCTGGGCGGTTTGTCGGGCAGGCCCCGGACGGCGAACTGCTGGGTGAGTGTCTGCTGGGCCATCCGGGCGAGCCGGTAGGGCGTGCGGATGGCCAGGTTGAAGACCCCGCCGAGCGCGCGCAGCTCGAACGGGGGGAGCTTGCTGCGCTTCGAGGAGGCGGCGTCGATCACCGCCGGTGGGCGCGGCTGCTCGGTGACGTCGAGCATGATCTCGCTGAGGTTGGCGCCGGAGACCCCGTCGACGAGGGCGTGGTGCATCTTGGTCAGCAGCGCCACCCGGTCGCCTTCGAGGCCCTCGATGAACCACGTCTCCCACAGCGGCCGGTTCCGGTCCAGCTGATAGGAGAGCAGACGCCCGACCAGTTCCTCCAACTCCGGGCGTCCGCCCGGCTCCGGCACGGCCACTCTGCGGATGTGAAAGTCGAGGTCGATCGTCTCGTCCTCGACGTACCACGGCCGGTCCAGCCCCAGCGGGGCGCCGGCAACCCGGCAACGCAGCACCGGCATCTCCGGAAGGCGTTGCGCAATAATATCTTTGAGTGCCTGAAAGCTGAACTGCGGGGCCGAGGTGGGGTCGCAGATGGTCAGTCCGGCACCGTGCATGTGCCAGGCATGGGTCTCGGCGAACCAGAAGGCGGCATCGACGCTCGAGAGGCGGCGCATGGCGACAGGGTAGAGCAGAGCAGTCCCTTCGACGGGTGAACGCCAAAACCCGGCGCCCGGGCCCGATCAGCGCCTGCTCACGGCAGCGGCCACTCGTGGACCGGCGCCCCGGAGTGCGCGTACTCGGCGTAGCGGCGGGTCATCTCGTGCAACGCCGCGACGCGCGTCAGCCCGCCCACCTCCAGGTGCTCGACCATCGCCGTTTGCCAGTCGGCGCCGGTGCGACCACGGCGCACGCGACCCTCGATCACGCCGAGGTAGCGGTCACGGTCGGCGGCCTCCACACCCCAGGCGTCGAGCCCGTCCGCCGCGGCCGGCAACAGCACCTCCCGGGCCAGCCGCTGGGCGGGATGATCCGCACCGTCCCAGTGCAGCGTGGCGGTCAGCCCGTCGCGCGCCCCCCGGTGCAGGTCGCGTTCGGCGATCGCGAACGGCGTGCCCGCCCACGGCGCGCGCCCGCTGTCGGCGACCGACCGGACCAGTCCGTAGTAGAACGCGGCGTTGGCGGCCATGTCGACGGCGGTCGGTCCGCTGGGCAGCACCCGGTTCTCGATGCGCAGCTGGGGGCGGCCGGCCTGGACGTCGTAGACGGGACGGTTCCAGCGCCACACCGTCCCGTTGTGCAGCCGCAGCTCGTGCAGGGCCGGGGCCCGGCCGGCGTCGACGGCCGCGTCGGGATCCTCGTCCTCCAGGGTGGGGAACAACGGCGGGTAGTGCGCGACCAGGTCGTCGAAGAGTTCCAGGGGGCCGTCGATCCAGCTGTCGCCGAGCCGCACCCGGCTCGGCGCGCTGGCGCGCACCTCCCGGGGCCGGCGCGTGTCCAGCAGCTGCTCCAGCAGCGTGATGCGGGTTTCCCGCCAGGCCCGACGGCCCAGCAGGAACGGCGAATTGGCGGCCACGGCCACCTGGGCGCCGGCGATCATCTGCGCGGCGTTGTAGTAGTCGGCGAACCGGTCGGCGGACACCCGCAGGTGCAGCTGCAGGCTGGTCGCGGCGGCCTCGGGCGCCACCGAGTCGGTGGCGAACTCGACGGTCTCGGCGCCGTCGTCGATGCGGATGGCGAAAGGCCGGTGACGGGCCGACCGCATGCGGCGGTTCATCAACGCGTAGCGCGGATTGTCCGAGATGCGCTCGACCGTCAGGTGTTCGGCGCTCGCCGTGGGCAGCGTTCCGACCGCGACGATCCGCACGCCCAGACCCTCGATGCGTCCCCGAGCGGTGTCGATCGCGTCGCGCACATCGCGCTCGGTGTCGCGCAGCACCGGGCCCGTCATCGGCCGCGGGGCCACGTTCAGCTCCACGTTGAACCGGCCGAGCTCCTGCTGCATGTCGAGCCGGCCCAGCCGGCTCAGCACGGCATCGTTGACCAACCGCGGGCGTCCCAGCGGGTCGACGAGGTCGAGTTCGACCTCCAATCCCATGGTGTCGGTGTGCTCGGCGAACCAGCCCGCATCGAGCATGCGCCGCAGCGCCGCGACGCAGCGGGCAAGCCTGCGCTGCACCGCTTCCGCGTGGCCGAGCGCCAGCGCCGAGGCTTCGATGCGGTCACCCATGCGGTGTGCCTTCCTCCATCACCTGCTAGGCCGTCATCTGTCGGGCCAACACCTGTCAGGCGTTGCCGTAGACCCGGGTGGGGGTGATGAGCACGACGGCGCGGCGTTCCTCCCGCATGACCCGGTCGTACTCGTCCCAGTCGTCGTGACTGCCGCCGGCGGCGGTGAATGCCGCTCGGAGCAGCCGGGTCAACTCCGCATCGGAGGTCAGCCAGGGCTGCGGGTCGTCGGGACCGGCGATCTCGGCGCGGCCCTCGACGGTGGCCCACCGCCATCCCCGCCGGAACGTCACCGCGATCTGGGGGCGCACCCGCAGATTGGCGAGTTTGACCTTGCCGTAGGTGACGAACGCCAGCACGGCCTGACCGGTGGCCGGGTGGGTCAGCGGCCCGGCGTTGATCAGCGACGACTGGATCGTCTGGTCGGCGCGCAGGGTCGCGACCACTGCCAGACCGTTCTCGTCGCGGCCCAGTGCGAGGGCTTCCTCGAGGGAGGTCACGGGACGCAGCGTACGTCAGGGCTCCTCCCCGGTCACCGGGGTTGCGCCGTGATGGTCGAATCCCGTCGGGGCGGCCCGGCGCGTGGCAAGCTGTCCCCACACCCGTGGAGTTCATGGCGTGACTGCCGAGGCGGATCCGACAACAGGAGAGCGCGATGATGGTGGGGGTTCGGCGGAGCTCGGCGATGCTCGCAGTGGTTGTCACAGGGGTGTTGTCCCTGGTGTTTTCGCTGGTGTTCTCGGTGGTGTTCTCGGTGGTGGCGCAGATCGTCGCGCCCGCGGTGGGCCGGGCCGAGGAGCCCTGCCCGGCCGGCATGTACTGGGACGTCTACACCGCGCAGTGCCTCTACTACGACGTGAACGTCTACCTCAACCCGCCGAACCCGATTCTCGGGCCGGCCGGTCCCATCGGTGTCGGGGGAGTGGTCGGCCCCGTTGGACCCGGTCCGGTGGGTCCTGGACCCGTGGGCCCCGGGCCCCTGGGGCCCGGACCGGGAGGGCCCGGGCGGCGGTAGGCGAGGCGGGTCTGTCCGGGAGCGGGCACCGTGAGCGCGTGGCTCGTCAGCCGGGTTCCCCCTCCGCTGCTGCTGCTCGGCCTGATCGTGCTCGTCGCCGGCGGGGCGGTCCTCATCCAAATGTATGTCCGGCGGCGCTACCCGGCGCTGCGGCACGACGACCATAACGACGCCACCAAGTTCACCTACGGCGTGATCAGCCTCGTCTACGCGTTCTTCATCGGGTTCCTGGTGTCGGCGATGTGGGGGCAGGTGAATGCGGCCAGCGTCAAGGCGCTGGCCGAGGGGGCAGCGGCGGTGCAGTTGGCCCGCGACGCCACGGTCTTCGCCGTCGATGACGAGCAGCGGATACGTCAGAGCCTGTTGGACTACGAACGGGCCGCCATCGCCGAATGGTCGGACGTCGAAGGGGGGCGTCGACGCGAGGTCGATGCCGCGCTGGACGGCGTGTACTCCGCCTACGGGCAGGTGCGGGTGGGTACCGAGGCGCAGAAGGCGCTGCTGGCCACGTCCTTCGGCAACCTGGACAAGATTAGTCAGGCGCGCACCGAGCGGATCCTGCAGGCGCGTGAGGACAACGGCCCGCCGTGGCCGCTGTGGGTGGTGATCTTTCTGACCAGCGCGATGGTTCTGGGCACCGCGATCGTCTACGGCGTCGAGCGGCCGTCCCTGCACTATCCGATGGTCGCCGTGGTCGGAGTGCTGGTGGCCGCCAACCTGTTTCTCATCCTGCAGTTGTCCCACCCATTCCTCGGCGGGCTGGCTACCTCCTCGGTGCCCCTGCAGGAGGCCGTCTCGGTCCTGGATCGCTCGTCGTGACAGGGACGGGCGGGGGCTGGCCGGGGACGGGGCCGCGGCTCTAGCCTCGAAGACAGGTGACCGGCCGGATGGCTCCAGATGGCTCCAGCCGTCTACCCGATCCCTTCGTGGTCGGGCCGGGCGGGTGGAACCGGGGCAGGCGCATCGAGGAACCGGGAGGGTGCATGGACGTATCGTCGGCGGTGGCCGCCGCGGCGGTCTTCGTGTGGCTGGGCATGGTGCTGGCGATCTCGTTCCTCGAGGCGCCGCTGAAGTTCCGCGCTCCCGGTGTCACGCTGCAGCTGGGGCTGGGGATCGGCCGGCTAGTGTTTCGCGCGCTCAATGCGTGCGAAGCGCTGCTGGCGGCGGTGGTGTTGATCGCCTTGATGATCGGCCCGGCCCCAGGCGGCGCCGTGGCCGCCTTCGCCGTGGCCGTCGCCGCACTGGCGCTGCAACTGCTCGCCGTGCGCCCGGCGTTGGCGCGGCGGTCCGACGCGGTTCTGGCGGGTGCGCAGGGGCCGCGGTCGAAGGCGCACTACGGCTATGTGGTGTTCGAGGTCATCAAGGTCGGAGCACTGGTGGTCACCGGAGTGGCGTTGCTGGCCGGTTAGCCACTTCATCAGCCCGGATTCCGGAGGAGAGAAGATGAACGTTCTGTCGCTGAACACCCTGGTCGAGGATCGGCTCGCGGCGGCGAGGGCCGCCCACAGCGGTCGCGCGGCGCACACCGTCTACGGGGGGCACGAGCATCTGCTGCGGCAGACGCTGATCGCGCTGGCGGCGGGTCAGGCGCTGGGGGACCACGAGAGCCCGGCGGAGGCCACCCTGCAGGTGCTGGCCGGTCACGTCCGATTGACCGCCGGGGAGGACAGCTGTGACGGCCGGGCCGGGGACCTACTGGTCATCCCGGCGCAGCGGCACAGTCTCGCGGCGATCGAGGACTCCGCGGTCCTGCTGACGGTGCTCGCCGATCAGTGATTCTCGACCGCGCCGATGGCGAAGGCCAGACCGAGCGCGGCGACCAGCAGAGCCGTCAGTGCCGGGCTTGAGCTGCCGAAAAGGCTGAGCAGCGGCGCGCCGGTCGGTTCGAAGAACCGTTCGGCGACCGCAACGGCGACACCGGCAACGGCCAGCACAAGGCCGAGCACGAACATTCCGGCGCGGACCTTGGTCTTCACTGTTTCGTCCCCTTGATGAACATTATGGTGAATATTGACGGTGTCAACGTAATCGAGGTTACGGACGCTGTCCAGCGACTGTGGCGAAAATGTGACCTATCGCCGGTGTGATCCTTGTGGGTGAGTTTGGCTCGTTGACGTGCATAGACCTTGGCATCGCGCTTAGGGACCTTTGTCACTGTGTGGAGATGGCAACGATCTGCTGCCGTAGACATCCGATGATGTGATCCGAGAATGGACATTTCAGCAAACTTTGATCCCGTCAAGCGAGTTTGCCGGACAGGGGATAGGTAAACCTACCCTCACTTTCGGGTAGGCTTCGGGCGCGATGACTGGAACTGAGCCCACGCTGCCGATCCTGCCGAGAGAGCTCGACCCCGTCCCCGACGCCGTGGCCGCATTGCCGGCCCCGCCGGTGCCGGCGCTCGCCGAGCCGTACGCCATCCGCGTGGTCGACCCCGATCGGGACGCCGAGATGATCTCGGAGTGGATGAACCGCCCGCACCTGGCCGAGGCATGGGAGTACGCCTGGCCCGCACCCCGGTGGCACCGCTACCTGAGCGCCCAGCTGGCGGGGGCCTACTCGCGGCCGCTGATCGCCAGCCTGCGCGGCGTCGACCACGGCTACCTCGAGGTCTACCGGGCGGCGCGGGACTCCATCGCACCGCGCTATGACGCCGACGCCCACGACCTGGGATTGCACGCCGCCATCGCGGACCTGCGGGTGGTCAACCGCGGCTTCGGGCCGCTGGTGCTACCCCGGCTGACCAGGAGCCTGTTCGAACTCGAACCGCGTTGCCGCCGGATCATGTTCGACCCGGATCACCGCAACAGTGCCGCGCGCCGGTTGTGCGAGTTCGCCGGCTGCGAGTTCCTCGGCGAGCACGACATGGCCAACCGCCGGATGGCCCTGTACGCGCTGCACCGCCCGAGCTAGTCGCGCCCGGTGGCGACGAATTCAGGCTCGGCCGAGAGCTCAGCTGAGAGTTCGGCCGAGAGTTCAGCCGAGAGTTCGTTGTAGCCGTCGAGGTCGGGCCTCATGGCCGCGGCGACGAGCTCCCAGAGCACCTCGTCGGTCCCGCCGCCGACCCGGGCCAGCTTCATGTCGCGCCACCACCGGCCCAGCGGCGTCTCGTCGACGAGGTAGCCCGAGCCGCCGAAGATGTGCATGCACTCCGAGAGCACCTCCTCGCCGAGCCGGGCCGCGGTCACCTTCACCGCGGCCGCCGCCCGCAGATCCAGCCGGCCCCCGGCGGCGATCCCGGTCAGGCCGTGGCGCAGCAGATCCACGCGGGCCTGCAGATCGGCCATCCGCAGCCGCAGCGCCTGGTGCTCGAAGAGCGTCGCGCCGAACTGGCGCCGGGAGACCATCCGGGCGTGAGTCACCGCGATCACCCGTTGGCACGAGGACGCGACCTGCCCGGCGATCGACATCCGCTCGTGGGCGAGGCCCCACGAGACGGCGGCCAGGCCGGTGCCGGGCCGGGCGACCATCGCATCGGCGGGCACCCAGGTGTCGATGTGCACCGCGGCGGTGTCCAGTGGCCCGGCGCCGACCTTGCGGTAGGGCCGTTGCACCTCGACCTGCGCGGTCGGTACCGCGATCACCATGACGTTGCCGTGGCGGCTCGCCGGGTCGTGGTCCACGCTGCGGGCCACGATCATGATGTGGTCGGCGATGGGGGACAGCGAGACGAACTTCTTGATACCCCGGATCCGGTAGCCGTCACCTTCCGTGTGGACCTCGGTCTCGCAGATCTGCAGGTCGGATCCCCCCGACTCCTCGGAGGCGCCGATGCACAGCACGGTCTGGCCGCGGATGGCGCCCGCGCAGATCTCCGTGAGGTACTGCGAGCGGCCGAACCGGCGCAGGATGGCCACCGCGGAGTCGTGCAGGCTCACGCCCACGCCGATACCGGCCGAGCCGAGGTGCCCCAGCTTGTAGGCCAGCGCGACGAGCTTTCCGACGTCGGGGTGCTGCTCGTCGCCCCACTTGCCGCCGAACACCCCGGCGGACCCGAGATACTCGATCAACTCTCGCGGAAAGCGTTCGGCCGCCTCGGCTTCGGCGGTCCAGGCGCGCACTCTGTCGTCGAACACCTCGTCCAGCAGAACCCGGTAGTCATCGAGGGAAAGCGGTGTGGTCACCGTGCGGCCTCCATCGTCGTCTTGACCTCCAGTCGGCGTAGCTTGCCCGAGGACGTGCGCGGCAGGGATCCCGGTGCGACGAACACGACGTCGGTGGGTACCACCCCGCACTCCGACGCCACCCGTTGCACCACCTCGCCGCGCGCCGCGTCCTCGTCGGGGCCGCGGAATTCCGCGGTGATCGCCAGGCCCGGGCGCATCGCGGCGGTGGCCCCGGCGCCCACGCCGACGGCCACGACCGCCCCTTCGCGTACACCGCGCACCTTCTCGGCGACGCGCTCCACCTCGGCGGGAAAGACGTTTCGCCCGGCGATGGTGATGATCTCCTTGGCCCGGCCGCACACCACGAGTCCGCCGTCGGTCAGATAGCCCAGGTCGCCGGTCCTGAACCACTCGCCGGCGGGCAGCGGTGGCGCACTCAGATAGCCCGACATCATCGAGGTGCCGCGGATCTCGACCTCGCCGATCTCGCGGTCGCCCGCGTCGTCGGTGCCGGTCTCGCCCGGCACGATGCGCAACTCCATGCCGGGGATCGGCTCGCCCAGCACGGCGTGCCGCGCCGACCGTCCCTCGGAACGGCGGATCTCGTCGTAGTGCAGGCCCACACCCGGTTTGGGCGCGGTGACCGCGCAGTTGGCCTCTGCGAGCCCGTAGGCCGGCGCGGCGGCGCCGCGGTCCAGGCCGAAACGCCGCATCTCGGTGAGGAACCGCTCGAAGCCCTCCACGTCGATCGGTTCGCCGCCGTTGATCGCGAAGCGCAGCCGACCCAGGTCGACGTCGCGGACCCGGCGCGCGTACCTGCCCAGCACGTTGAAGGCGAAGTTGGGCGCGGCGGTCAGCGTCGCGCCGCTCTCCGAGAGCCAGGTCAGCCAACGAAACGGTGAGGCGGCGAACGCGGCGGTGGGCGCCAGCCACAGTTCCGCGCCGCCGAGCGCGCTGCTGAGCAGAAACGACAGGCCCATGTCGTGGTAGAGCGGAAGCCACGTGCAGCCGGTGTCGACCGACGGGTCTACCGCGATATGCCTCAGCAGTCCCGTGACGTTGGCCAGCACGGCCGAGGGACTCAGCGCGGCGGTCTTGGGTACCCCGGTGGAGCCGGCGGTGCCCTGCAGCACCGCCACCGAACCCTCGGCGTCGCCGTCGCGGTGGGAGGCCTCCGGTGCGGCGCAGCGACCCGGCCGGCCGGCGTCGGCAAGGTCGTGCACCGTCAACGGTGAACCACTGTCGCGCAACGGATTCAGATGGGTCTCGGTGGAGAACACCGCGCCCACCCCGATCCCGGCGAACCGGTCCAGGGTGGCCGCCGCCCACCGGTGTTCGTCGGCGCCGCGCACCGGCCCGGGCAGGATCGACACGGCCCGGCGCGCCAGCCAGGCGCCCTGGATGGCGGCGACGAACTCCACGGTCGGTTCGCCGACGAGTCCGACCGCCCCGCCGGGGCCGTCGAGCACCCGTGTGGCGATCCGTTCGGCGCGGGCGTGTACCTCGGGCCAGGGATGGCGGGCCCAGGTGCCGCTGTCGCGGTCGAGGACGACGAGATCGCGCTCCGACGTCGTCATCGCCCGCGTCATGGCGTCGGCGAGCACGCTCACTGCGCGGCCGGCGCCTTGGCCAGCACGGCGGCCTCCAGATCGCCGACGGTGTCGCAGGAGAGCAGGTCTTCTTCGGACAGGGCGATACCGAGACGGTCCTCGATGGCCACCATGCCGACGGCGAACGCGACGGAATCCAGCCCGACGTCGTCGATGAGCCGCGAGTCGCGGGTCACACGGGTGACGTCGATGTTGAGGTCGTCGCGCAGGATCTCCTGGAGGGCAGCGCCGATGTCGGTGGGGTGGGAGGGCTCCATGCGCAGGGACGGTACACCTGCAAGTAAGCCTAGGCTAGGCTTACGCCGCTGTCGCCCGGCGTGTCAGTAGCGGTGCTGCGCCAACGTGGTGCCGCCGCCGCGCTGCTCTCCGTCGACGGCCACCAGCGCCGGAACCATCTCGCAGGTCACCAGCCCCTCGTTGGTGGTCAGGTCGTCGATGATGTCGAAGGTGTGGGCGATGCGCTCGGGGCTGTCGACGACGATGCTGGTGACCGGGACCTGCCGGGTGAGTCGGAACATGCTGTCGCCGCGGGGCTGCTGCGCGCCACGGAAACCCCACACGCTGCGCAGGACGGTGGCGCCGCTGGCCACCCCGCCCTCGCGCAGGCGCCGCACCAGCGCCCGGTGAATCGGCTCGCCCTCGTACAGGCTGGCCTCGCCGGTGTACACCATGAGCTTCTGCCACAGCGGCGCACCGCGGGCGTCGGCGGGCGGCAGGGCATACGGGCGCGCCACCAGTTCCCCGTCGCGCTTGCAGACCTGCACGCGTTCGACCGTCAGCAACGGGGTGGGCAGCATCGCGGTGAGCTCGGCCGCCGCGGCCTCGGCCCGCTCCGCCTCACCGACCGCGATGACCATCACCGGCACGTTGACGTTGCGGCTGAAGAACCGCGCCCGCTCCCGCTGGCCGTGGAAGGTGCCGTCGACTCCGAGCAGCGACACCGCGCTGTCGAAGCCGTGCCGGCGCAGCAGGCCGCACACCGCGACGTGCGCCGGCCTGCCCGCCACCCGTTGCTGGCGGCCCACGTACAGGGTCAGTTTCACCGGGTGTCCGCCGTCGGGCACCGGCAGGCCCGTGTCCTCGGCGCCGACCAGTCGGGCCCGCTCCAGGGTGATCAGGCCGCGCCCCGTCATGGCCACGACGTCGTCGACCAGGGTGGAGATCTTCGCGGCGGTGTCGACGGCCGCGACGGCCACCGGCGGGTCCTCCGACATGGTCAGGGTGGCGTCGGTGC
Source organism: Mycolicibacterium palauense (assembly GCF_002592005.1). GTDB lineage: Bacteria > Actinomycetota > Actinomycetes > Mycobacteriales > Mycobacteriaceae > Mycobacterium > Mycobacterium palauense. The sequence continues at coordinate 73,012 of NZ_NVQF01000011.1, forward strand.
GAATGATGTTGCGGGGACCGAAGCTGGCGATACCGCGCAGCATCACGCTGACCGCCACCGACGCCTCGTCGAACCGGTCCAGCATGGTCTCGGCGAGGAAGCGCCCGTCGGTGCGGGCCCGCTCGGCGAAGTATGTCGTGAGCTTGAGGAAGTCCTTGGCGGAGTCGTCGGTGGTCACAGCCACCCCGCGATCTGCTGTCCCAGGAACGCCGCGGCCACGCCGAACAGCAGACTGACGGCGACGTTGACCAGCGCCGGCCACAGCTGGCGTTCCTCGGCGAGCCGGTGGGTCTCCAGCATCCAGGTGGAGAACGTCGTGTAGGCGCCGACCAGTGAGGAGCCGGCCAGCAGGGCCACGTGCGGGCTCAGGGCCAGCCCGCTGACGAAGCCCAGCAGGACCGCACCGCTGAGGTTGACCGCCAGCGTGCCGAAGGGGAACGGGCGGCTGTTGCGCCGGCCGACGGCCCGGTCGACCATGAACCGCGCCACCGATCCCAGCCCGCCGATCACGGCGACACCCGCCCACAGCGCCACATTCATCGGCGCGCCCCCGCGCGGTTCATCGGCGCACCTCCGCGCGGCGCACCAGCCCCGTGGCGAGGTGTACCGCGACCAACCCGGCCGCGACGCTGGCGGCCAGGTACCCGGCCACCAGACCGTAGTTGTGGTGTTCGAGCATCCCCAGGATCTCCACCTGCATCGTGGAGAACGTCGTCAACCCGCCGCACAGCCCGGTCCCCAGCAGGGGCCGGCGGTAGCTCGACAGCGGCAGACGCTCCAGCAGCCGGGTGGTGAAGTACCCGAGGAGAAAGGCCCCCACGACATTGGCGATGAACGTCGGCCATGGCCAGTGGCCGTGGGGTGTCGCCGCCACCGTGGCCAGCCCGACCCGGGCCAGCGTTCCCAGCGCACCGCCGACGAACACGGCGGCCAGCTCGCGGTTGTCGTGACCCAGCACCCCGACAGTATGCCGAGTGTGGGGCTCCGACGCGTCCGACCGACATGCCCGGGCCCGGCTGTTCACCCCGGCGTCGCCCGGTCCGGCAGACACACCGGGGCAAAGCTGGGCAGAATTGGGGACATGGCAGCCAACCCGCGGGCCGGGCAACCGGCACAACCCGAAGACCTGATCGATCTGCCCCACCTCGTGACCGCCTACTACTCGATCACGCCCGACCCCGACGACGTCGACCAGCAGGTGGTGTTCGGAACCTCGGGTCACCGCGGCTCCAGCCTGGACGGGGCGTTCAACGAGGCCCACATCCTGGCCACCACCCAGGCGATCGTCGAATACCGCACCGCGCAGGGGACCACCGGGCCGCTGTTCCTCGGCCGCGACACCCACGGCCTCTCGGAGCCGGCCTGGACCTCGGCGCTGGAGGTGCTGGCCGCCAACGACGTTACGGCGCTGATCGACTCGGCCGACCGCTACACCCCGACCCCCGCGGTCAGTCACGCGATCCTGACCCACAACCGTGGCCGCGACAGCGGGCTGGCCGACGGGATCGTCGTCACTCCGTCGCACAACCCGCCCCGCGACGGCGGCTTCAAATACAACCCGCCCAACGGCGGGCCCGCCGACACCGACGCCACCGGTGCAATCGCCAAGCGTGCCAACGAGATCCTGCGCAACGGCCTGACCGAGGTCAAACGCGTGCCGCTGGCCCGCGCGCTGCAGAGCGCCCGCAAGCACGACTACCTCGACGCCTACGTCTCCGACCTGCCCAACGTGGTGGACGTGCACGCGATCTCCGCCGAGGGCATCCGGATCGGCGCTGACCCGCTGGGCGGGGCCAGCGTCGACTACTGGGCGGCCATCGCCGAGCGGCACAACCTGGAACTCACGGTGGTCAACCCGCTGGTCGATGCGACCTGGCGGTTCATGACCCTGGACACCGACGGCAAGATCCGGATGGACTGCAGCTCGCCCAACGCCATGGCCTCCCTGATCGGCAAGATCGGCGACTACCAGATCGCCACCGGCAACGACGCCGACTCCGACCGGCACGGCATCGTCACACCCGACGGCGGGCTGATGAACCCCAACCACTACCTGGCCGTCGCGATCGACTACCTCTACACCCACCGGCCCGAATGGCCGGCCGCGGTGGCCGTCGGCAAGACCGCGGTGAGCAGCTCGATCATCGACCGGGTGGTCGCGGGCCTGGAGCGCAAGCTCGTCGAGGTGCCCGTGGGATTCAAGTGGTTCGTCGACGGGCTGATCTCGGGCACCATCGGTTTCGGTGGCGAGGAATCGGCCGGGGCGTCGTTCCTGCGCCGCGACGGCTCGGTGTGGACCACCGACAAGGACGGCATCATCCTGGCGCTGCTGGCCTCGGAGATCCTGGCCGTCACCGGCAAGACCCCGTCGCAGCGGTATGCCGAGCTGGCCCAGACCTACGGTGCGCCCACCTACGCGCGCATCGACGCCCCGGCCGACCGGGAACAGAAGGCCCGGCTGGCCAAGCTGTCCGCGGAGCAGGTCAGTGCCACCGACCTGGCCGGGGAGCCCATCACCGCCAAGCTGACCACCGCCCCCGGCAACGGCGCCGCCCTGGGCGGGCTGAAGGTGACCACCGAGAACGCCTGGTTCGCCGCCCGTCCGTCGGGCACCGAGGACGTGTACAAGATCTACGCCGAGTCCTTCAAGGGGCCCGAGCATCTCGCGGAGGTCCAGGAAGCGGCCCGCGAGGTGGTCAATACAGTCATCTCGTGAGTTCCGTGACCGAGGGCGACTGTTCGGCGCACACCGAGCGGCCCAAGCTCCCCGGCGAAGTCTGGGTACTGGTCTTCTCCAACGCGGTCATCGCCCTGGGCTACGGCGTGGTCTCGCCGGTGCTGCCGCAGTACGCCCGCAACTTCGGCGTCAGCATCACCGCGGCGACGTTCGTGGTCACCGCGTTCGCCCTCATGCGGCTGCTGTTCGCCCCGGCCGCCGGGCGGATGATCCAGCGGCTGGGGGAGCGGCGCATCTACGTCAGCGGCCTGCTGATCGTCGCGCTGTCCACTGGGGCCTGCGCCTTCGCCCACGCCTACTGGCAGCTGCTGCTGTTCCGGGCCCTGGGCGGCATCGGGTCGACCATGTTCTTCATCTCCGCGCTGGGCCTGATGATCCGGATCAGCCCGCCGGATGCCCGCGGCCGGGTCGCCGGCATGTTCTCCTCGGCGTTCCTGGTCGGGTCGGTCGGCGGGCCGGTGCTGGGCAGCGTCACCGCCGGGCTGGGGTTGGCCGCGCCGTTCCTCATCTACGGGGCGGCGCTGCTGGTGGCGGCCACCGTGGTGTTCATCAGCCTGCGCCACTCCGCGCTGGCCGCGCCCGAGCCCGACACCGAGACCACCATGACCCTGGGCCAGGCGTGGCGCAACCGCGCCTACCGGGCGGCACTGCTGTCCAACTTCGCCACCGGCTGGTCGGCGTTCGGACTGCGCATCGCGCTGGTGCCGCTGTTCATCGTCGAGATGCTGCACCGCAGTCCCGGTGTGGCGGGCCTGGCGTTGGCCACCTTCGCCGTGGGCAACGTCGCCGCGGTCATCCCTGCTGGCCAGCTCTCCGACCGGGTGGGACGGCGGCTGCTGCTGATCACCGGGCTGTTCGTCGCCGGGGTGGCCACCGCCGTGGTGGGCCTGACCGACGGGCTGCCGCTGTTTCTGGCCACGGCGTTGATCGCCGGGTTCGCCACCGGCATCTTCACCTCGCCGCAGCAGGCCGCCGTGGCCGACATCATCGGCAGCAAGGCCCGCGGAGGTACCGCGGTGGCCACCTTCCAGATGATGGCCGACCTGGGGTCGATCATGGGATCGCTGCTGGTGGGCCTCATCGCCCAGCGGCTCTCGTTCTCCTGGGCGTTCGCCATCAGCGGCGCGATCCTGGTGGTCGGGGCCGTGGGCTGGCTGATCGCCCCGGAAACCCGGCCCCGCCGGGCGCCTCGATCCGACGATGAGGACACCCAGCCGCCGCCGGTGGGCCCCGAGGCCGCCGGGTAGGCCCCTCAACCAGCGGTTTTGAGGCAGGCATGTCGGTGGTGTAACTTCGAACAGCACAACTTCACGGGGCTATGGCGCAGTTGGTAGCGCACCACACTGGCAGTGTGGGGGTCAGGGGTTCGAATCCCCTTAGCTCCACCATACGAGTCGCGTTATTGGTGACAGCTGAGTCGCGACATGGGTTACAGATTCCCCGGCCATCGGTCGGGGTTTTTGTTTTGGTGGCGCCGGTGGTTTGTGGCGGGGTCGATGTGGTGGCTGCTGAGGATAGTGGCGTTCCGATCGTTCGCCGGCAGGCAGGCGCTCGCGCCGTGGTTGCTATCGTTGCCTGGTGATCGACATTCGACATGCGTGGTGGTGGCTGCTCCAGCAGCCCGTCTAGCCATGTCCGCGGGCTGTACGCAGCCCGCTAGTCATCTGACTTGATCGAGGTTTGTACAGCCCCCTTGACCATCCAGGAGCTGTACGTTGAATACCTTCTCTGCCACCATCCAGCGCAGCGACACGCTGCGTGCCGTCGTTGCCGAGCACCCCGACCGGTACCGCATTGTCACCGGCGAACGCCCCACGGGCCCTTTGCATCTCGGTCACTATTTCGGAACCATCTCCGAGCGGGTGCGGCTGCATGGTCTGGGTGTCGACACGTTCGTGATCCTCGCCGACTACCAGGTGATCACCGACCGCGATGCGATCGGTCGGGTCCGTGAGAACGTCTATACCGCCGTGCTGGACTATCTGGCTGCCGGGATCGACCCCGACCGTGCCACCATCTTCACGCACTCGTCGGTCCCGGCACTGAACCAGCTCCTGCTGCCGTTCCTGAGCTTGGTGACCGAGGCCGAGCTCCACCGCAATCCCACGGTCAAAGCGGAGCATGCCGCATCCGGCCGCGCCCTCAGCGGACTGCTGCTGACCTATCCGGTCCACCAGGCCGCCGACATCTTGTTCTGCAAGGGGAACCTGGTCCCCGTGGGGAAAGACAACCTGCCGCATGTCGAGCTGACCCGGGTGATCGCGCGACGCTTCAACGAACGCTACGGCGCGGTGTTCCCCGAACCGCAGGCACTGCTCACCTCGGCCCCGGAAGTTCCCGGTCTCGACGGGCGGAAGATGTCCAAGAGTTACGGCAACGCGATCGCATTGTCGATGACCGCCGACGAAACAGCGGACCTGATTCGCCGCGCCCCGACCGACTCCCAGCGACGCATCACGTTCGATCCCGTCAACCGTCCCGGCGTGTCCGCGCTGTTGACCACGGCTGCGCTGTGCTCCGGCCGCGCTGAACAAGAGCTTGCCAACGACATTGGCGACGCCGGGTCCGGGGCGCTGAAGAAGCTCACTACCGACGCGGTCAACGAGTTCCTCACCCCACATCGTCGACGTCGCACCGACTTCGCGCGCGACCCCGATCTCGTGCGCAGCGTTCTGCGGGACGGGAACCGGCGAGCCAACGTGGCGGCAAACCAAACCCTCGACGAAGTGCACGCTGCGATGGGAACCGCGTACTGATGCGTGCCATTCGGATAGGGCCCTCGCCGACTCGTGCAGCGTTGTCGGGCTCGCGCCATCTCGCACGTCGCCGCTGAAATCGGTACTTCACTAGCGTGCGCCACCACGTGCGTGGCCCGCTACCGCGAGTTCGGTGCGGGTGAGGACACCGGGGCGCGTGCAGGCGACTGTGCGAGCAACCTGGTACCCGCGCACACTCGCCCGGTGACAGGGAGGCGAGTACCATCCGCCGGTGTATCACCGGTGGACTGTAGGGGGCTGGCCATGCGTGTGTTGATCGAGAGTGATCCCGAATTCGTCTCCAGCGTGACGGTCGAGTTTGAGGCCGATCCCGGCGCCGCGGTGACGCCCACTGAGCCCGCGACCGACCTCACTGAACAGAGGTTTGGCCTCGCCGAGGCGGCTGCCATCATTGTGATCGTCAAAGGCGTGTTCGAAATCATCGAGGTCGTCAAACGGGTCGTCCGCAGATCCAAAAAGAAACAAACGTTGCGGCTGAAATCGGCTCTCGCGACTGTGGTGGTCGAGATCTCCCCTGACGTCACGGCCGAAGAACTGCAGGATCTTCTCGCGCCGCTGACTCAGCTGCCATGAACGATCGAGCCTCCTTGGATGAGGTTCTCCTGCCCGAGTACGGCCGATTCAACCCGCGATTCCTGGGACTGACCTTTCTTTTCGACTGTCCCGACGACTACAACGTTGTTCGGGCAGCGATGACCGGCCCCGGCGGACTGAGATCGCCGAAGGCCGCCGAAACGGGCCTGCACGAGATTGCGCTGCTGTCGGTCTTCGATCACGAGTATCGGCACTACCTGGACTTCCTGCTCAGTCCCTACAGCACGACGGTGTTTCGCATGCGCCTGCAAGCTCTCATCAACGGAAGTCAGGCGCTGTCGGCTGCTCGGGACCTGCCGGGCGACGTGCTACCGCTGCCGCTCACCCGCTGGGCGATATTGCCCGAGGCCGAGCGGCGGTCACATGAGGGCGACTGGTCCCAGCTGTTCGGACGTCAGGTGGGCGCGGTGCAGTTGCCTTCGCGGAGTAAATCAGATCTCTTGACCAACTTGGCAGCAGGAGTCACTTCAATTGGTCACAGGCTCACCCAGGACCAGTTCGAGGCCCACACCGATGCCGCCGTCAGGGCATACCTGCGGATCAGTCAACTCACCGAGGGGTTCGACGTTCCCGCGGTGCTGAGCCATTTGCGGCCGCCCTACGTCCATGAGGCGTCGGCATTGTCGGCTCAGCTCGCTGCGATCTTGGTCGCCCAGGGGGAGTTGGAGTTTTCCCGGTTCGCGAATCTCCTGATGAACAGCACTGCGCCCCAGGCGCGGGCGTGGCAGACCTGCTACACGTTGGCCCGGCAGCTCTCGGCCGACGAGGACTCCGTCTCTGTGGTCCGGCGGATCCCTTCCATCACGACGTGGGCGCTCTTCGGCAATCTCGAAATGGACGGGGCTGCGGGATGTCCGACGAGCCGGCTATCACGGCTGATGGTCGCTGTCGACGCCACGCCGGAGGATCCCCGGTGGCGCTGTGACATGGATGATCCCTCGTCGATCGATCGCATGTGGAGTCACTGGGACGAGACGACAGGCCTACGACCGTGGGCGGAGTCACTGGCCCGCCATGCCGACGTCACTCGTCGCTCGATCGACCAGTATGAAAACGTGCGTGCCGCCTGGGCAGGAGACCCCGAGATGGTGGACGCCGTGATAGCGGTACTCCGTCAGCTCATCGGCCACCAGGGGATTGCGCTCTCTACCCTTACAGAAGACCTGCGGCAGATCGTCGATCCTTTCCGATACGTCCAGATATCAGAACCCACCATGCTGTTGCCGGACATCCGGTTTGAGTTTCGCGGGTTCGGCATGGATCCCGCTGGTGCCCGGGCAGGCCGCTGGACCCATCGCCGGAGTGCCTCCGGTGATGAGATCACGACCGGGGTTGCCCTCAGCGGTGGCCCGTCCGGCGGCGAGGAAGGGGATACGTTGCTCGACCAGAAGCTGATGCTCGAACAGATGATGGAGTGGTGCGACCTCGCCTTCTCCGATCTGCCGGTACCGGACCATATCCACACGAGTGCCCGCCGCGGCATCGAGGACCTCACCGGCAAGCGCACCGTTCAACTTTTCTGATGCGCGGTTGCGTGACGACCAGCGCCACTTTCGAGAACACCTGAGCCGGTCTGTGGCGCATACATGGCGCTCCACGTTCCCCCGGGGGACCCGGTGCCGAGTCTCCGCGACGAGGGCTACGCCCCGGCCTCCTCGAACAGTCGCCTCGGATTCGAGGTCGACATCGCAGCGACGGCCGCGGGCTCGATTCCCCTTTCCACCAACCGTTCGGCGAACAATGTGGTGACGAACAGCAACCCGTTACCGCCGTAGCGCCGGAACATGGTCTTCAGGAAGGTGTCGTGGCTGAGCAGCAATTGGTGACCGTGCCCGCTCGCGGTCAGTGCGGCCAGCGACTCGACGGTCAGGTCGGGATTGGGGCACCGGCCTTCCCCGGTGAGCCAGAACGGCATGCCGATCATGTCGAACTCGAGCCAGACGCCGCGTTCGGCCAGGCGCCGCTGGTAGTCGCGGTCCGTGCCCGAGGCATCCATGTGGCACAGCACCACAGCGCCCGGTGCGACGCCCTGTTCGTCGAGGACGACCCGCAGCACCTCGACACCCAGGCGCTCCCAACTCGGAATGTGGATGAACAGCGGCACGCCGACCTCCCGCTGCGCGACGCAGGCGGCGCGCAGTGAGCGTCGTTCCCAGTCGGTGAAGTCGGGTGAGACCCCGATCTCGCCGATCACGCCGGGTCGCGGTGCGGCGGGATCGATCCCGTCGGTATGTTCGGAGATCAGCGCCGACGCCATCGCGTCGACGCTCAGGTCCAGGTCGGAGGCCGGGTGGAATTCCTCCATGTAGTTGCCGCTGCCCATGATGATCTGCACACCCGAGCGTCGCGACAGCTCCCGAAGACCCTCGGGGTTGCGGCCGATGGTCGGCAATGTCAGATCGACGACCGTCCGCCCACCGATGTCCCGAAAACCCGAGACCTCCTCGGCGAGCAGTTCGTCGTCGTCGACGACAAGATGGTCACGGCAGCCGTAGGGCCGCTCACGCAGATACCAGGCCAGTTCGGGACCCACGGTGGCGTCGAGCATCTCCGGATGTGCGGGATCGGGTTGGGTGCCGGCACGAAAGTCGAAGTAGAGGTGCTCGTGCGGCAGCACCACCCCGAGCTCGTCCGAGCCCACCCGGCCGGTGACGGTGGTGACCGCGACGGTGCCCATGCCCGGCGATTGTGCCGCAGCGGGCGCGCCCGCGCAGGGGATGCCGGAACGTTACGGCACGCGTTACACACCGGCGACTGCGGCGAAACAAACCATGCCTAACGTGTGCCGAAACGTTCCGGCAGAGGAGGTGTGGCATGGAAGCGACCACGAGCGCACAGACGGTCAAACAGCGGCGGGCGCGATTCGACGCCGACCACGGCATCGCGATCATCCCCGAGGACGCCCGACGGATGCGGCCACGCGATCTGGCCTACATCTGGACGGGCGGACTGTGCAACGTGCAGACGGTCGTCTTCGGCGCGCTGGTCGGCCTGACCGGTCTGTCGCTGTGGCAGTCGATCGTCGCGATCATCATCGCCAACTTCACCTGGTGCATCGCGGCCATGACCTCGTTCGCCGGCAACGCCTCGGGCACCACCGCGTTCGTCACCAGCCGAGCGCCCTTCGGCTACCGGGGCGGCCGCATCGCCTCGTTCTTCAACTGGCTCTCACAGCTGGTGTTCGAGACCAGCGGCCTCTACATGGTGGTGGTCGCCGTGCTCGCTCTCCTTGACTCGTGGGGCATGAGCAAGTCCATGGTGGTGACCGTCGCCGTGGTGATCTCGGTGATCATCATCCAGGGGGTGCTGCCGCGCCTGGGTCACGGCGCCATTCAGAAAGCCATGCGGCTGTTGGTCATCCCGGCCATCGTCTTCTTCAGCATCCTCGCCGTACTGACCCTGGGCAAGATTCAGCCGGGTTCGGTGCCGGACGCCGACCTGCCGCTGTTCGTCACCGGGCTCGCGGTCGCGATGTCGGTCTCGGGCGTGTCGTGGATGGCCAACGCGTCCGACTACTCGCGCTACCTGCCGACCAACACCACCCACGGTTCACACATGAGGGCGATGCTGGTGGGAGCGGCCATCCCGATGACCATCCTGATGATCCTGGGAGCCGCCGTCTCCACCATCTCCGCCGACTCCGCCGACCCCATTTCGGGTCTGCCCCAGACCTTCTCGAGCTGGTTCTTCGTCCCCTACCTGATCTTCGGCATCCTGCAGCTCCTGGCCATCAACAGCCTGGACCTGTACTCGTCGGGGGTCACCCTGCAGGCACTGGGCGCCCCGCTGAGCCGCGTCCAGGCCGTCATGCTCGACCTGATCATCTGCGGCGTCGTGGTGGTGGTCGCGCTGTTCAGCTCGGACTTCTACAGCTTCGTCACCACCATGCTGCTGTTCGTCATGGTGTGGCTGGGGCCGTGGGGTGCCATCCAGATCGCCGACTACTGGCTGCGCCGCGGCCGCTACGACACCGACGGGTTCTTCGCCGGACGCGACGGCATCTACTGGCGCGACAACGGCTTCCACACCCCGGCCTTCGTCGCTCTGATCGCGGGCGCGGTCACCGCCGTGCTGACCATCTCGACTCCGATCTTCACCGGACCGATCTCGTCGGGGCTGCTCGCCGATGCCGACATCAGCATCATCGCCTCGATGATCGTCTCCTCGGCCATCTACGTCCTGTGGGCCGGCAAGGCGGTGCGGGCCGAGGCCGCAAGCATATGACTCCGCTGACTGTCGGAATGATCGGTCCCACCAACATCACGAGAGTGTCCGCCGCGGCCGGCCTGGACCCGGCCCGCTACCACCGGGCCGCGCACGACGCCGGTGCGCTGCTGGCCACCATGGGACACACCATGGTCGTCGTCCCGGACCGGGGGGTGGCGCTGGCCGCCCTCGACGGCTACCTCAGTACGGACGGTCCGCACGTGATCGGCATCTGCCCGTCCAGCGGCCCCAGCGAACCTGCGGGCATCCCGGCGATCGCCACGCATCGGACCCGGTGTCACCGCATCGTCGAGGACTGTTCCTGGTTCGAACAGCACCACCGTATCGGCCTGTTGTCCGACGCCATGATCTGTGTCGGCCTGAGCAGTGGAACCCTGACCGAGCTGGCCTGGACCAAATGGACACCCGGACCACCGGTGGCGATCATCGCCGGCACCTTCAGCACGATTCCGCCGGAACTGCACGCCGAAATACCGCTCACCGTTGTGGATTTCCGCGACCTTCCGGACTGGCTGGAATCGGTGTCCCACGAAACGCAACTCGCCGGGTGAACACCTACCAGGCCCAGGTCGGCTCCCAAAGCGTCGCGCTGCCGATCGTCCCGCTCGACGAGGGCACCGCGATCGCGCTGCTGATCACCTTCGACCACGGGGTGGCATTCCTGCAGACCGCGGGCGCCGAGCTCGCCGAGGCCATCGCCGACCTGCGCCCGGAGTGCATCGTCACCGCCGCCACCCTCGGCATCCCGGTCGCCATCGAGGTCAGCCGGGTGCTCGGCCTCGACGACTTCGTCGTGCTGCACAAGTCGCCGAAGCTGCACCTGGTGGATGCGATCACCGAAACGCTGACGTCCATCACCACCGACGGACGCCAGCAACTGAGACTGGATCGGGCACGGCTGCCCGCCGTGGCCGGGAAACGGGTGGTGTTCGTCGATGACGTCATCTCCACCGGTGCCTCGGCGCGCGCCGCGCTGCAGATCCTGCGTACCGCCGGCGCGCAGATCGTCGGAGCCGCCGCGCTGATGCTCGAAGGGTGCGGCGCCGGCGATGCGCTCGCCGAATTCACCACCGAAATAAGGACACTCGGCCGTCTTCCGCTGTTCGAGTTCCATGACCGCTGGAAACCCCGCCTCGAAGGAGACCGATGACTGCAGTGAGACAGCCCGTGCCCCCGAGCGCCCGGCCCCTGGGGCAGGCGGTGCCGCTGTGGGAATGCGCGGCAACGCTGACCTCGGTGTGCATGGGCCGCGCTTTCGCCGACCGGGTGCTGCTGGGCGCGCAGGTGGTCAATGTGCACACCGCCGAGGTGTATCCGGCCGATGTCGTGATCGCGTCCGGGCGGATCGCCTACCTCGGTGACGCGGCGCCCGCGATCGGTCCGGACACCGAGGTGACCGACTTCTCCGGTAGCTATCTGGTACCCGGGCTGATCGACACCCACGTCCACGTCGAGTCCGCGATGGTCACCATCGGGCCGTTCGCCGACGCCGCGCTGACCGCGGGAACGACGACGGTGTTGATCGAAAATCACGACATGGCCAATGTCTTCGGCGCCGAGGGTATCTGCTGGATGCTGGAGGAGGCACGCCTGCAGCGGCTGAAGACCATCCTGGCCGTCCCGGCGTGCGTCCCCCCGATGCCCAGCCTGGAAGACTCGGCTGCTCGCCTGGACCCGGCCGACGTCGCGGCGCTGCTCGACGACCCCGCGGTGGGCGCGCTGGGGGAGATGATGAACATGGCCGGGGTGCTCGACGGCGACGAGCGGATGCTTGCCATGATCGCCGCCGCGCTGGAGCGCGGGCTGATCGCCACCGGACACTGGAGCCTGTCCGGCTGGAACGATCACCGGCTGGCCGCCTACGCCGCCACCGGGATCGACTCCTGCCACGAGAGCGTCAACGTCGAGGACGCCCGGGCCAAACTGCGGGCCGGCATGTGGGTGCAATTCCGAGAGGGGTCCGCCTGGCACGACATGGCGGCATTGGCGCCGCTGCTCAAGGACGGTTCGGTGGACCGCCGGCACATCATGTTCGTCACCGACGACGTGGACCCGGCGTTCCTGCGTACCCACGGCCACCTCGACAACTCCGTGCGGGTCGCGATCGAGCACGGTGTGGACCCGGTCGTCGCCATCCAGTGCGTCACCGTCACACCCGCGGAGTATCTGGGCCGCCGCCAGGACCTGGGGTCGATCGCCCCGGGGCGCTGCGCGGACATCGTCGTCGTCGACGACCTCCACGAGTTCCGGCCCCGCCACGTCATTGTCGACGGTCTGGACCACCGGCCCACCAGCAGCGGTGCGCCGTCGGTCTACCCGACCCGGTCGCGCCAATCGGTGACGCTCACGCCCGCGCTGTCGGTGGAGGATCTGCGCATCCCCGCCCCGGATGCCGACGAGCCGTTACCGGTCAACGTCATCGGGCTCGTCGACCGGGTGGTTCCCACCGAACACCGGGTTCGTCACGTGGCAGCCGCCGACGGCGAACTACGCCCCGACGTGGCCGCCGACCTGCTCAAGTTGGTCCTGGTCACCCGCCACGAGGGCCCCCGCGACATCACGCTGGGGTTCGTCGAAGGACTGGGTATCCGGCGCGGCGCCCTCGCGCAATCCACCGCGCGCGACACCCATCACCTGCTCGGTGTCGGGACGAACGACGCCGACCTCCTGGCCGCACTGAACGAAGTGGAGGGCATGGGAGGCGGCATCGCCGTCGTCGACCAGGGGCGGGTGCTGGCCGCCATCCCGCTTCCCATCGCGGGTCTGGTCACCGAGAAGACGGTCGAGGAGGCCGCCGTCGAACTCGAGGAGGTCGTGTCCGCGCTACGCGGGTTGGGGTGCACGTTGGAGAACCCGCCGACCGCGCTGGCACTGCTGGCCGTCAGCGCGATCCCGGAACTAAGGATCGGAAACCGTGGGCTGATCGATTCGCGGAATTACCGGATCGTCGAGCTCATCGACGCCGAGGTCGAAGAGCGCCAACGGATCTGACCGTCGACGATCAGAGAGGTTGGATCGGCGCCGGCGAGCAGGCCGTCGAGCATCTCGGTGGCCGCGCGGCCCAGCTCTTCGGGCATCAGGTCGATACACGTCAGCGCCGGCATGGCCGAGCGGGCGTACAGGCCGTCCGAGGCCGCGACGATCTGCAGGTCGCCGGGGACCGACAGGCCGGCCTGCCGTACCGCGTGCAGCGTGGGCGCGGCCAAGATCTCGGCCGCGATGTAGAGCAGATCCACAGTGCCGCCGGTGCAGGCGGACAGGACCTGGTCATAGCACGTGGTGGTGTCACTGTCCGACGGCAGCAGCAGGACCCGCCCCTCGTTGCCGGTTTCGTCCACCCACCGCCGGAAGGCGGCAACCGGATCGGTCAGATATCGCTGGTGGCTCTCGGTGGCGACCATCAAAGCGGTGCGCCCGTCGCGTCGGGTCAGCGCATCCAGTAGCGATCGGGTCAACGCCTGCGCGTCGTTGTCCACCCAGCTGCAGCGTCCGACCTCACGCATGTCGTCGTCCGGGCTGACACAGACGTAGGGGATCTCCCGGTCATCGAGCAGCACGCACACCGGATCGATACCGATCGGGTCGATGACGACCATTCCCTCCAGCGGCAGCCGGGCCAGCGACTCGAGTGTGGCGGTGCTGGGCACCAGGGTGGGAAAATACCCCAAATCCCAAGCAACAGTGCTGATCTCCTGGGTTATGCGGGTGAGGAACTCGAGATCGCCGGCCGACCACGTCGCCTCGCGCTCGATACGGGCCATCACCGCCACGATCCCGGTCGACTGGGATCGCATGCTGCGGGCCGACGGATTCGCGCGGTACCCGAGCTTCTCGGCGAGGCGGACCACCCGTTCGCGAGTCTCGGGGCTGCACCGCCCGCGCCCGTTGAGGGCGTCGGAGGCGGTGGTCGTCGATACTCCCGCCGCGCGGGCCACGTCACGAATGCTTGGCCTATCACGATGGCGTGGCGGACTCACTCCAAGACTCTATCCGAAGTGTGTAGGCGGGAATATCGGTGGAGGCGGCGTTCTCGCGCTGCGCCGCGACGTCGATGAGGCGCCGCGAGAGCCCGTCGGTGATCATCGTCCACGCGTCCGAACCCAGCACCAGGCGCCGCGGTGGCTCCTCGGCACCGGCGGCGCGAATGATCGCCGCGGCCACGCGTTCGGGACTGCCGAGCATCTCCTCGGGGATCGGCGGTGGCCGGTCGACCGGCCACCGCCCTGGGTGCGAAGATGCGGCACCACCGCGCGGGCCAGTTGGATGGATCCGGTCAGGTTGGTCGCGATCATCCCGAGTACGTCCTCGTCACTGAGGTCTTCGGTGATACCGGACACGCCGTATCCGGCATTGGACACGATGACGTCGATGCTTTCCAGGTCGGCGAACGCTTCACCGACGACCCGGCGGACCGCGCCGGTGTCGGTGACGTCGAGGGCCCGCAGCCACAGCCGATCCCCGAACCTCGTCGCCAGGTCGTCGAGCTGCTCGGGCCGGCGCAGGGTGCCCGCGACGGTGTCGCCGCGCTCGAGAAGCTGCACCACCAGTTCGCGCCCCATACCCCGGGACGCCCCGGTGACGAACCACGTCCTCGTCCTTGGTGTCATGTCAGCACCTTCCACGGCAAAATGGGTAGGTCGCGCACCCGTACACCCACCGCGTCATACACGGCGGCGGCCACCGCGGCATCGACACCGATCGCGCCGAGCTCGCCGATCCCGCGCGCGCCGATCAAGCTGGCCGCGTCGTCGAACTCGTCGATGAACGACACGTCCAGGGCTGCCGGGATGTCGGCGTTGACCGGCACCGCGACGTTCGACAGGTTCTTGGCCAGCCAGCGGCCGTGCACCCGCTCCTGGTCGCTTTCCTCCAACGTGGCCTTGCCCCAACCCCAGAT
Organism: Mycolicibacterium palauense; assembly: GCF_002592005.1. Taxonomy (GTDB): domain Bacteria; phylum Actinomycetota; class Actinomycetes; order Mycobacteriales; family Mycobacteriaceae; genus Mycobacterium; species Mycobacterium palauense. The sequence goes on from NZ_NVQF01000011.1 coordinate 88,244, forward strand.
GATTCCGCCGGTCATCTGAGCGCGCGCCGTTACCGGATTCAGGATGCGCCCCGCCGAGTACGCCCCGACCGCGCGTCGCAGGCGCAACAGTCCGAAATCCGGGTCCACCCCGACCTCGACGAAGATGGCACCCCAGGAGCGCATCGCAGCCCCCGTGTCCGCGCCGTCCAGATTCATCACACCCGCCGGGGTTTCGAACCAGCCGCGGCCGACGATCTCGTCGATCCCAGCGTTGCGCAGCGCATCGGCCGCCACGCCCTGGATGGCGCGGTCGGCGAGCTGCTTGGCGACATCGCGGGCTGCGGCGGCCACCGCGCTGCCGGCGCTCATCGTGGTCGACGACCCGTAGGCCGGCCCGGCTACCGGAAGATCGGTGTCGCCCCAGTAGATGTCGACGTTGTCCTGCGGAACGCCGAGCTCGTCGGCGGCGATCTGGCACAGGATCGTCTGCACGCCGGTGCCGATGTCGTGCACGTTGGTCTCCACCACCACCGTCGCGTCGGCGCGGAGCCGGACCCGCGCCGCGCTGGGAAACCGGAAGCTGCCCATGGTGCAGGTCGCCATACCGTGCCCGATTACCCACGGCCCGTCGGTGCGTGGCAGCTCGTGGCGCTCGCGCCACCGGTAGCGGCGGGCTCCTTCCACGTAGGCTTCTCTGAGCTTGTTGCTCGACCAGGGTCGGCCGTCCTCGGGGCAGACTTCGGCGAAGTTGGCCAGCCGCAGGTCCAGTGGATCCATCCCGGTGGTTTCGGCAAGCTCGTTCATCGCGCATTCCAACGCCCACATGCCGGGGCCCTCCAACGGTGCCCGCATGGGGGACGGCGCGTTGAGGTTGACCCGCTCGATGACTTGCCGGGTGCGGATGGCGCCCGCGGCGTAGAGGTTTCTGCCGGCGATGGTGGCCGGCTCGACATGGGTGTCGACCATTCCGGTGCTGTTGACCACGGTGTGCTCGATGCCCAGGAGCCGGCCGGAGGTGTCGGCGGCCAGCCGGATGGTCTGCTCCATCCAGGGCTGGTAGCCGACATTGCTGAACTGGTCGGCGCGGCGTAGGTGCAGTTTGACGGGTCTGTCGGTGGCTCCGGCGGCGACCGCGGCGAGGATCTCATGTGGCCAGATGTAGCTCTTGGAGCCGAATCCGCCGCCGATGTGGCGGGCGATGACGCGGATGTGCCCGGCGTCGATCCCCAGTGCGTGGGCGATCACCGGCGGCACCGTGGCACCGGCCTGCACCGAGTCCCACAACGTCAGCAGCTCACCATCCCACTGCGCGACGGTGCCCGACGTCTCCATCGCGTGGTGGTGGCGGGGTGCCTGCCAGTAGGTTTGCTCGATGCGGAACGCGGCCCGCGACCATGCCTCGGCCAGGTCGCCTTGCTCGAAGGTGCCGCCGAACTCACCCGGTGCCGGCTCGCGAGCACCGGCACCGAGCAGCACCGGATCAGTGCGCTCGCAGTCGACGGCCACCAACTCGCGGCCGGCCTCCGCCGCCTCCACCGAATCGGCGATGACGATCGCGACAGGCTGTCCCTCGTAGCGGATCATGTTGTCGGTGAAGGGCATCAGCGTCACACCGGCCGGCGGGGAAAGTTCGGGAAAAGCCGGCATGTCCTCGGCGGTCAGGACGGTGACCACGCCCGGCAGCAGGCGCGCGGCCACACCGTCCACCGCTGTCACCCGCCCGGCTGCCACGGGCGCCCCCACCAGCACCGCGTGCAGCAGGCCCTTGGGGTGGTGATCGCCGGTGAAGCGAGCCGCACCGGTGACCTTGGCGGTGGCCTCGTAGCGGGTGAACATCACGGTGCACCCGCCGCGGTCAGCAGGGCCCGTGCCGCCGCCCGTGCCGCCAGGACCGTTTTGAAGCCGTTGCCCGGCAGGGGACGGGCAACGGCCAGGGCCCGGTCGAACACCGGCAGCAGGGCGTCCCGGTCGAGGGGGAGACCCACGAGGTCGGCCTCGGCCTCGTCGAGGCGCCACGGTTTCTGAGCGACCGACCCCAGCGCTACCCGGGCCTCGGCGATGACGCCGGCGTCGCTGCGCACCGTGGCGGCAGCCGCGACGATCGCGTACTCGTAGGACGCCCGCTCACGCACCTTGACATACGCCTGCCCCTCGGCGGGACGCAGCCGCAGGCGGTAGCCGGTGATCAGCTCGCCGGGGTTCATGCGGTTCTCGCGTTGTGGCTCACCTGTGGCCGCCGCCTCTTGCTGGGTCAGGTGAAACTCGGTCATCGGGATGCTGCGCGGCCCGTCCGTGCCGATGACGTCGATCCACGCGTCCAGTGCGGCCAACGCCACCGCAGGGTCCGAGGGCTGCACCGCCACACAGTCATTGGTCCAGCCGAGGATCGCCTGGCGCTCATGTTGGCCGGTCAGCGACGAGCAACCGCTTCCCGGAAGGCGTTTGTTGCAGCCCCAGGGTAGGGGCGCCTCCGCACGGAAATAGGGGCAGCGGGTGCGCTGCAGCACGTTGCCGCCCATGGTGGCGCGGTTGCGCAACTGCGCGGATGCGGCCTGACGGCACGCCGAGGCCAGCGCCTCCGCACCGTCACCCAAGGCGGGATGCTCGGCAACCTCGTTGAGCGTCGCCAACGCACCGATGAGCAGTTCGTCGTCACGCCGGGTGATCCCGCGCAACTCGTCGATGTCGTTGATGTCGACGACGCGGCCCTCATCGGCGATGCCCAGCCGAAACCAGTTCAACAACTCCGTTCCGCCGGCGATGGCGACGGCGTCGCCACGGCCCAGCGCGGTCGCCGCCGACGCGATGTCCCCGGCGCGGGCATACCCGAAATCCCTCACCGTGGCTGCCCGTGAGCGGCGGCCAGCACGGCCGCGGTGATCTGCGGATACGACGAGCACCGGCAAATATTGCCGCTCATCCATTCGCGCACGGTGGCCTCGTCGGTGGCATGACCCTCGGCGATGCAGGCGACCGCCGAGAGGATCTGGCCAGGGGTGCAGTAGCCGCACTGGAAGGCGTCGTACTCCGCGAATGCCCGCTGGACGGGGTGCAGGGTGCCGTCGGCGCCCTCCAGCCCTTCCACCGTCACCACCTCGCGCCCATCGCACTGCACCGCCAGGGTCAGGCACCCGTTCATGTGCCGGCCGTCGACGAGAACCGTGCACGTCCCACAGGCACCCTCGTTGCAGCCCTTCTTGGCGCCAGTCAGCCCGATCGACTCGCGCAACCAGTCCAGCAGGGTGGTCCGTACCTGCACCTCGGCGCTATGAACGGCACCGTTGACGCGGACGCGGATCGACCATCGCCTCTCGAACGCCAGCGCAGCGTCTGGGGCATCGTCGTCGGGCATGAGACCAGTCCAGCACCGCGGGTGCGTCTGCGGACCCGTGAGATCCCCGTGACCGAGGGACCACGGCGGGCGTCGTCGAGACCGCACGATCGGCGCTGCCCACATGATGGGATCCCGGGGTCACGGGGGTACCACGGGTCCGTGGGGCCGCCGGTTTCGGCAGAGTCCAACACGACACCACCGGTGCACACGCAAGGCCGAACCCATAGCTGTGCCACGAAAGGAGGGGCAGTGCGATGAGTCGACACCTCATGACCGGGTTCGTGGATGTGCACTCACACAATTTCCCCGTCCTCGACGCCGCTGAGCGCGAGACCCAGAACGCCTGGTTGGTGGCCAACCACTTCGCCGGGCCGCCGGCACCCGCATGGGCCGCCGAAGCGGCGCTGTCGTTCATGGACACCCACGGCATCCGCCTGCAGCTGCTGTCCATGCCGGTGGACGCCCCCGTCGAGCGGGTGCGTGAGATCAACGACCGCGGGGCGGCGGCGGCCTCCGCCCACCCGGATCGCTTCGGGTTCCTGGCTACGGTGCCCGTGGGCGACCCAGGCGGCGCGGTCGACGAGATCGCGCGTGTTGCCGACGAGCTCGGTGCCGACGGCTTCGTGATGACCACCAACTGCCGGGGCACCTATTTCGGTGATCCGCTCTATGATCCGGTGTTCGCCGAACTGGACCGTCGTCGCGCCACCGTGTTCGTTCACCCCAGCGCACCCGCCGGGCTCGATCTGACCGCATGCGGACGGCCCGGACCCGTTCTGGAGTTCGTGTTCGACACACCCCGCACCGTGGTGGACGCTGTGTTTGCTCGGGTATTCCAGCGCTACCCCAACCTGCGGATGGTTCTCGCTCACGGCGGCGGTGCGCTACCGGCGGTCTGGCCGCGGGTAGCGGCGCTGGGACCACGTCCATGGGTACCGAATCCCCAGGCCGTCACCGCCGAGGACATCGTCTCCCAGCTCGCTGGGCTGTACTACGACACCGCCAACGCCGCGCACTCGGTGGCACCGTTGCTGGAACTCACCACCGCCGACCACATCCTGTTCGGCACCGACTATCCGCTGGCCCAGATGGAGATCACCGAGGCGTACCTTAGGGATCTGGGGAGCTCGACCGCCCTGAGCGAGCAGGAGTTCGCGGCCCTGCCGCTCACCGCGTTGGCGCTGTTTCCGACGTTGCGGGCCCGCCTGCCCGATGTGGCCGCGGCGCCGGCACGGCCGTGAGCCCGCCGATCACCCCCGAGAGCTGCACGAGGAGCACATGCCCACAATCACGGTGAACGGTGTTGTCCGGGAGGTGCAGGCCGACGACGACACACCGCTACTCTATGTTCTGCGAAATGATCTCGGCCTCAAGGGCACCCGTTTCGGATGCGGTCAGGGCCTGTGCGGGGCGTGCCTGGTGCTCATCGACGGGCGTCCTGACTACTCGTGCAGCGTGCCGCTGTGGGCGCTCGAGGGTCGGGCGGTCACCACGGTCGAAGGGCTGGGCACCGGCGGGCAACCCCACCCGGTCGCGAAGGCCTTCGTGGCCGCCCAGGCGGCCCAGTGCGGCTACTGCATCTCCGGGATGATCGTCGGCGCGGTCGGATTCCTGGTCGAGAACCACGCGCCGACCGAGGACGAGGTCCGCGCCGGTCTGGACCGCAATCTGTGTCGGTGCGGCGCGCACAACCGGATCGTGCGGGCCGTATTGACCGCCGCCGAGGAGCTCCGCGCCGCTGAGCAGCAGGCGTCCTCATGACGCCCACCGGCCCCGGCGCGCTGCCCCGCTCGCTACAGGCCAATCCGAGGCTGGGCCAGTGGCTGCGCATCCTGCCCTCCGGTGTCGTCGAGGTGCGTTCGGGCAAGGTCGAACTCGGGCAGGGAGTGTTGACCGCGCTGGCCCAGGTTGTTGCCGAGGAGCTCGACGTGGCCGTCGCCCGGATCCGCATGTGCGGCGCCGAGACCGGCGTGAGCCCAGACGAGGGATTGACCGCGGCCAGCATGTCGGTGCAGGAATCCGGTGCCGCGCTGCGGGTGGCCGGCGCCGAGGTCAAGACGATCTACCTGGGTCTGGCCGCCGACCGGCTTCACGTCGACATCGGTGAGCTCCGCGTCGACGACGGCGTGATCATCGCACCCGGCGGGGGGTCGACCAGTTACTGGGAGCTCGCCGACGACGGGCTGTTGGCGCGTGACGCCACCGGGGCCGCGGCGCCCAAAGACCCCGGCTGCTATCGGGTGGTGGGCATCAGTGTGCCGCGCCTCGATCTGCCGGACCTCATCGAGGGCACAACGCGGTTCGTCCACGACATGGCCCCGGACGGGATGCTCTACGGCCGGGTTGTGCATCCACCGTCGCGCGGTGCGGTCCTTGCCGAGACCGGCGCCGATTCGCTCGGAGACATCAGCGGGGTCGTCGCCGTGGTGCGGGATGGGAACTTCCTCGGCGTGATCGCCGAGCGGGAGGAGAACGCCGTGCGCGCCGCCGAGCTGCTGCGCTCGCACAGCACGTGGGACGAGCATCCCACGCTGCCGGACGAGGAGAAACTCGCGGCCTTCCTCACTACCGCCGCGACCGAGTCCTTTGTGCTCGCCGACGGCGGGGCGCCCGGCCCCCCGGACGTGCCGGGCGCCGCGGCGACAGCTACGGCATCTCACGAGGCCGTCTTCCACCGCCCCTACATCGCGCACGCCGCGATGGGTCCCTCGTGTGCGGTCGCCCGCTACACCGACGGCCGGGAACCGAGCCTGCAGGTCTGGAGCCACAGCCAGGGTGTCTACGTGTTACGCCGGGAGTTGGCACGGGTGCTCGCCATGGACGAGGACCGGATCGCCGTCAGCCACGTGAAGGGGGCCGGCTGCTACGGCCACAACGGCGCCGATGACGCCGCTATGGATGCAGTGATGATGGCCAGGGCGGTGCCGGGCCGGCCGGTCCAGGTGGTGTGGTCGCGTGCCGACGAACTGAGCTGGGCGCCGCTCGGTCCGGCGGCCGTGGTACGCGTCTCCGCCGACATCGACTCCGATGGGGACGTGCTTGCGTGGCGCCACGAAATCTGGGGCAGCAGCCACAACACCCGGCCGGGATTCACCGACGGGACCGCGCTGCTCGCGGACAGCCTTCGCGACGGTGGCCAGGAGATCGTCGCCGGCCCCGAGGCACCCCTGGAAGCCGGGGGGACCGGCGGGCGAAACTCCGTTCCCGGCTACGCCTTCCCGGCGCACCGGGTGGTCAGCCACCAGTTGGCGAGGATGCCCCTGCGCACCTCGGCGATGCGGGCGCTGGGTGCCTACGTCAATGTCTTCGCGATCGAATCGTTCATGGACGAGCTGGCCGAGGCGGCGGGACGGGACCCGCTGGAGTATCGGCTGGGCCAGCTCCGAGACCCGCGCGCCCGGGCGGTGATCGAGTCGGCGGCAGAGAGTTTCGGCTGGGCGCGCTGGGCGCCGTCGGACTCCGTGGGACGCGGTATCGGCTACGCGCGCTACAAGAACAGCAGCGCCTACTGCGCGGTGGTGGCCGAGGTGGAGGCGATTGCCGAGGTCCGGGTGCGACGCCTTCACATCGCCGTGGACGCCGGACTGGTGATCAATCCCGACGGCGCGGCCAACCAGATCGAGGGCGGCGCGATCCAGGCGACCAGCTGGGCGTGCAAGGAGCGTGTCCGCTTCGACGGGCTGACGGTGACCAGCGACACGTGGGAGAGCTACCCCATACTGCGATTCTCCGAGGTACCGCACGTGAACGTGGAGCTGATGCCGCACAACGGCAATCCCAGCCTTGGCGTGGGCGAAGCATCACAGGGGCCGACCGTGGCCGCGATCGCCAACGCCCTCTACGACGCCCTGGGCGTTCGGGTGCGGACCCTGCCGTTGACCCAGGAACAGATTGTGGCGGCGATGCCGGACTGAGCACGCTGCCACGGCTTTTGCAGCCCGAACGGTCGCCGCGTGCGACGATGCCAATCGTGGCACTGATCGGGCGGGACGGCGAGCAGCAGGTGCTCGCGGAGCTACTCGACGGCGCCCGGCGGGGCCGCAGCGGCGTCCTCGTCGTGCGGGGTGAGGCCGGTATCGGCAAAACGGCGCTGCTGGCGACTCTGGTCGATGGCGCGTCGGACTTCCGGGTGCTGCACGTCAGTGGTGCCGAGCTGGAGATGGAACTCGTCTACTCCGGCGTGCAGCAGCTGTGTGCCCCGCTTCTGGATCTGCTCGGCCGGCTGCCGCATCCGCAGGCCCACGCCCTCGGAGTCGCGTTGGGGCACCGCTCCGGTGCGGCGCCGGACCGGCTGCTGGTGGGGCTTGCTGTGCTGACGTTGTTGGCCGAAGCCGGTGGTGGGTCGCCGGTGCTGTGTGTGATCGACGACGCCCAGTGGGTGGACTCGTCCTCGGTGCAGGCGATGGCGCTGGTTGCTCGTCGGCTCCAGGCCGATCCCGTGGTGATGGTCTTCGCCACGCGGAACCGCGAATCCGACGACGCGCTGGCGGGTCAACGCGAGCTGGCGCTCGAAGGGCTGGCCGATCACGATGCCCGGCTTCTGCTGGCCACGATGGTGCCGGGACGGCTCAACGAGCGGGTTCGTGAAACGGTCCTCGCCGAGGCGAACGGGAACCCTCTCGCCCTGCTGGAGTTGCACAAGGCACTGACTCCGGAAGGGCTGGCGGGCGGCTACGGACTGGCCGCCGCCGCATCGACGGAGACTCAGATCGAGCGCACCTTCGTCCAACAGCTGCTCGGACTTCCCGCCGAGACACGGATGCTCCTGCTTGTCGTGGCCGCCGACCCTGCCGGTCGACCGGAGTGGATATGGTCGGCCATTGAGCGTCTCGGGATCGGCAGGGCGGCCGCACAACCCGCCGAGGCCGCCGGCCTGATCGTCTCCGAGGCCGGTCCCCGTTTCCGCCACCCGCTGATCCGCGCCGCCATCTATCGCAGCTCGTCTCCGAGTGATCGGCGCCGCGCGCACGCTGCGCTCGCATCGAGCATTGCCGGGTCGGTGGTCGAGGACTACCGATCCTGGCACCGCGCCCATGCCGCCGAGGCTCCCGATGCGCAGATCGCCGACGAGCTGGAACGCTCGGCTGCGCGCGCCCGGGCCCGCGGCGGTGTCTCCGCCGCCGCGGCGTTCCTGGAATACGCAGCGAGTCTGACCCCGGATCCGACCGAGCGCGTCCGGCGTGCGCTGGACGCCGCCATGGCCAGTCTGGACGCCGGCATGACGGACGCCGCCGCTCGTCTGGTCTCCTCTGCCTACGACGGCACTGACGATGAGTTGTCCATGGCGCGTTGCGAACTCATCCGCGCGAAGATGGCTTTCGCCGTCAGCCGCGGTGTTGACGCACCGCCACTTCTGCTCGCGGCGGCGAAGCGGCTGGAAACGCTGGACCCGTTGGAGTCACGAAAGACCTACCTCGGAGCCGTGCTGGCCTCGATTCTGGTGGGCCGGATGTCCGACGAGCAGCACAACTCCGCGCCGTCGGTTGCCGAGGCCGCCCGTGGCGCCCCGCCCGCACCCGACCCGCCGCGTGCGGTCGACCTTCTGCTCGATGGGCTGATCGTCCGATTGACCCGCGGGTATGCTCCAGCGGCGCGGCTGCTGCGGGACGCGATCGGCGCCTACCTCAATGAGCTGCGGTCCGGGGTGGCGGATGCACGCTGGCACGATCTCACCGTGCGGATCTGCCTGGACCTGTTCGACCAGGACGCCTACAACTTCCTGACCGCACGCGAGGTCGAGGAGTTGCGCGCCGCGGGTGCCCTGACCATGTTGCCCGTCGCGCTGGTGACCAGTGCCGGAATCTGTGTCTCGGCGGGCAAGTTCGAGCAGGCGGACGCACTGCTCGACGAGTCCGCGGCCATCATCACGGCGACCGGGGCTCCCTTGCGTGCGGCGATCAAGACCTACCTCGCCGCCTACCGAGGACAAGAACAGCTGTGCCGTAGCGGCGTGCAGGAGACCATCGAGGGCGCGGTCAGCCGCGGCGAGGGATATGACATCTCGGTGGCACGGTTCGCCGCGGCCGTCCTGCACAACGGGCTCGGCCAGTATCAGGAGGCATTGGAAGCCGCGGCATCCGGTGCGCGATACGACGATCCGGGAATGTGCGGGTATCTTCTCGTCGAGCTTGTCGAAGCGGCCGTCCGTTGCAGGGAAGCCCCGGTCGCCGCCGAGGCGCTGCAGCGCCTGCTCGAACGCGCGACCGTCAGCGGCACCGACACCGCACTCGGCGTCGCCGCGCGCTCATCGGCGTTGGTTGCCGACGGACCCGCCGCCGACGCGGCGTACCGCGAAGCCATCACACACCTGCAGAACAGTCCCGCCGTGGTGTACCTGGCACGCACTCACCTCGTCTACGGCGAGTGGTTGCGTCGCGTGAAGCGCCGTGCCGAGGCGCGTCGCCAGCTCCGGATTGCCCACGACATGTTCGCCGAGATGGGTGCCGAGGGTTTCGCGCTGAGGGCACGCCGCGAACTCGCGGCGACCGGCGAGACGATCTACGCGCGTCCCCCCGAGACCGTCGCCGCGTTGACGACCCAGGAGAGCCGGATCGCCCGCCTCGCCCGCGACGGCCTCACCAACACAGAGATCGCCGAACACCTGTTCCTGAGTCACCGAACGGTCGAGTGGCACCTTGGCAAGGTCTTCGCCAAGCTCGGCGTCACGTCGCGACGCGAATTGCGGATCGCCCTGCAGGAACAGTCGTGAATGTCCGCACCAGGTCTGAGGGAGGGCCTGCACCCGCGGTTCTCCGTCACCGAAGCACCCGCTGTGGGCCTGCCGGGGTGGCGACGCCCGATATCAGGCAGGCTGGAGGCGATGACCGTCACCCCCGCGACCGGTAGCCCGACGCCCCTGCTGGCCGATCCGGGCGACCTGTCGCCCCTGCGCGCCAAGGGCGCGGACCCCGACGAGCTGTTCGCCTCCTTCGCCGAGTGGGCGGAGGGCAACGGCACCACGCTGTACCCCGCGCAGGAGGAGGCGCTGATCGAACTGGTCAGCGGCGCCAACGTGATCCTGGCGACCCCGACCGGCTCCGGCAAGTCGCTGGTGGCCACCGGCGCGCTGTATGCGGCCCTGGCCGGCGGGCGGCGCAGCTACTACACCGCCCCGATCAAGGCCCTGGTCAGCGAGAAGTTCTTCGCGCTGTGCCAGGTGTTCGGCGCGGCCAACGTCGGCATGCTCACCGGCGACGCCGCCGTCAACGCCGACGCGCCGATCATCACCTGCACCGCGGAGGTCCTGGCCAACATCGCGCTGCGCGAGGGCGGCGAGGCCCACACCGCCACGGACATGGTCGTCATGGACGAATTCCACTTCTACGGCGACCCCGACCGCGGCTGGGCCTGGCAGGTGCCGCTGCTGGAGCTGCCCAGGGCACAGTTCCTGCTGATGTCGGCCACCCTCGGCGACGTCTCGTTCCTGCGCGCGGACCTCACCCGGCGCACCGGCCGGGCGACGGCGCTGGTCGCCAGCGCCCAGCGTCCCGTCCCGCTGTACTACAGCTACGCGACCACACCGATCCACGAGACGATCGGCGACCTGCTCGACACCAGGCAGGCCCCCATCTACGTCGTCCACTTCACCCAGGCCTCGGCGCTGGAGCGCGCGCAGGCGCTGATGAGCGTCAACGTGTGCAGCAAGGACGAGAAGAAGGCCATCGCCGATCACATCGGGGCGTTCCGGTTCTCCTCGGCGTTCGGCACCACCCTGTCGCGGCTGGTCCGCCACGGCATCGGCGTACACCACGCCGGGATGCTGCCCAAATACCGGCGACTCGTCGAGCAGCTGGCCCAGGCCGGGCTGCTCAAGGTCATCTGCGGCACCGACACCCTCGGCGTCGGCATCAACGTGCCGATCCGCACCGTGGTCTTCTCGGCGCTGTCCAAGTACGACGGCACCCGGACCCGGTTGCTCAGCGCGCGCGAATTCCACCAGATCGCGGGACGGGCGGGCCGCGCGGGCTACGACACCGCGGGCACGGTCGTCGTGCAGGCTCCCGAGCACGAGGTCGCCAACCTCAAACAGTTCGCCAAGGTCGCCGACGATCCGAAGAAGCGACGCAAACTGGTGCGCCGCAAGGCACCCGAGGGCATGGTGCCCTGGAGCGAGTCGACGATGAACCGGCTGGTGCAGGCCGCCCCCGAGGCGCTGACCAGCCACATGCGGGTGTCGACGGCGATGATCCTCGACGTCGTCGACCGCCCCGGTGATCCGTTCCTGGCCATGCGGCACCTGCTCACCGACAACCACGAGCCGCGCAAACGGCAGCTGCGCCTGATCCGGGAGGCCGTCGGCATCGCCCGCTCGCTGCTGCAGGCCGGGGTGCTGGAACGCCTCGACCACCCCGGGCCCGACGGCCGGCGCTACCGGCTGACCGTCGATCTTCCGGCCAATTTCGCTCTCTACCAACCACTGTCGACGTTCGCCCTGGCCGCCGTCGACATGCTCGATCCGACTTCGCCGACCTACGCCCTCGACGTGGTGTCGGTGATCGAGGCGACGCTGGAGGACCCGCGCCAGATCCTGGCAGCGCAGCTGAACAAGGTGCGCGGCGAGGCCGTGGCGGCGATGAAGGCCGAAGGCATCGAGTACGACGAACGCATCGAACTGCTCGACGAGGTGACCTACCCCAAACCCCTCGAGGATCTCCTCGACCACGCGTTCGCGGTGTACCTGCAGACCAATCCCTGGGCCGCCGACGGGCGGCTGTCTCCCAAGTCGGTGGTGCGCGAGATCTGGGAGCGGGCCATGACCTTCCGGGAGTTCGTCAGCGTCTACGGGCTGACCCGCTCCGAGGGGGCGGTGCTGCGCTACCTCTCCGACGCGTTCAAGGCGCTGCGGTCCGGGGTGCCGGCCGCGGCGCGCACCGAGGAAGTCACCGACATCGTCGAATGGCTCGGCGAGCTGGTCCGCCAGGTCGACTCCAGTCTGCTCGACGAGTGGGAGGAGCTCACCAGCGCCGACCAGGCGCCGCAGGCACCCGTCGCGGTGCCGGTGGGGCCCCGGCCGGTGAGCGCCAACGAGCGGGCCTTCACCGCGATGGTCCGCAACGCGCTGTTCCGACGGGTGGAGCTGTTCGCCCGGCGCCGCTGCGACGAGCTCGGCGAGCTGGACGCCGACTCCGGATGGACGTCGCAGCGCTGGGCGGACGTGGTGGACGCCTACTTCGCCGAGCACGACGAGGTGGGCACCGGCGCCGACGCGCGGGGGCCCGGGCTGCTGATCTTCGACCGCCAGCCCGCCGTGTGGCGGGTACGACAGATCCTCGACGACCCGGCCGGCGACCACGACTGGGGCTTCGACGTGGAAGTGGACCTGGCGGCCTCCGACGAGCAGGGCACGCCGGTGGTACACCTCCTCGACGCCGGTCGCACGGACTAGGGCGTGTCTGCTTAATGTGAATGGTGTTGTGCTTGATGCTGTTCAGGTGGTCCGGGCTGATGTGATTTCTGATGATTTGTGGTCGTTGATCGAGCCGTTGATGCCCTCGGGGCGGCGGCGTGGTCGTCCCTGGAATGATCATCGGCGCACGTTGGAAGGCATTATCTGGCGTTATCGCACCGGATCTCCGTGGCGTGATCTGCCCGAGCAGTTCGGTGCTTGGCAGTCGGTGGCCGAACGGCATCTGCGCTGG
>NZ_NVQF01000110.1 GCF_002592005.1 Mycolicibacterium palauense
TACTCCACCGAATACGACGTCGAACGCTACTTCCGCGACGCCCCCCTGATGATCGTCGGCGAAGGCACCAACGAAATCCAACGCAACGTCATCGCCACCCAACTCATCACCCGCGGCGGACTCTGAGGACACCATGACTGACGCAACGACTGACGCAACGACCGACGCAACGACCCACGCACGCTGGGACGGCCTGGAACAACCATGGCCGCAGTTGTTCGCCTGGGTGGAACGGCAGACCGGCGGCCGCATCCTGGAATGGAAGCGTCAGGCTCGCTGGCGTCCGGCCTGGTATCTGACCGTCGATGTCGACGGCAACACGCAGCAGCTCTACGCGCGCTGCCAGCGCGAGGAATCCATGCCGTGGACCAGGACCCTCTCGCTGCGGCGGGAGTACGACATCATGCGGGTTCTGCACGACCAAGGTGTCACCGTGCCCACCCCCCTGGGGTTCTGCGACGAGCCCGAGGCAATTCTGATGACGTCGGTGGACGGACGGGATCGATTCGACGAGCGTGACGATTCCCGGGTCCGCGACGCGGTCATCGCCGACTACGTCCGGCGGCTCGCCGCGGCGCATCGACTCGACACCGCCCCGTTCGAGTCGATCGGCCTGTCCCGGCCTGCGACTCCGCACGACATCGGCTACATGGGGTTCGGGCTTTCCGAGAAGTGGTACCGCCAGGTGAAGCCGGCCCCGGACCCGGTCATCGAATTCATCGTCTCCTGGCTTCACCGGAACGTCCCGGTGCACCGTCACGACGTGTCCTGGATCCATTTCGATGCGGGCCAGTTCCTGCACGCCGAGCAGCGCGTCACCGCCCTGATGGACGTTGAGTTCTCCTGCCTGGGCGATCCGATGGCCGATCTCGGCGCGATGCGGATGCGCGACACCGCCCAACCCATCGGCGACCTGACGCACGCCTTCGCCGTGTACGCGCAGGAGACCGGCCGGCCCATCAACCGCAGCGTGGTGAACTTTCACGCGGTCCGCTTCGCGCTGCTCACCGCGATGCTCTCGGCGGGCACCCGTGCGGACCCGCCGGCCGAGTTCGATCTGGCGCAGTGGCAGGCATGGTCGCTCATGTCGCTGACGATCTGTCTGGAGATCATCGCCGAAGAGGGCGGTTACCAGCTCGATCCCCCGCCCGCGCTGACATATCCGAGCATCCGGAACGACCCGGCGCATCTCTCGGTCCAAAGAATCGTCGACGACATCCTGACCGACCAGAATCTCGACGGCCATCTGGCGTTCCGGCTGCAGGTCGTGCGCGACCTGTTACCCGGACTGCACCGCAGCGCGCAGGCGATGTCCGACGTCGACGCGTCCGACCAGGCGGAGTCGGCCGAGCTGCTCGGTTTCGCGCCCGGCGACTGGGCCCAGGACGATCGCGAGCTGGAGGCCTTCGTCTCCCGTTCCGGCGTGGTCCGTGAGGCCGAGGTGGCACGGCTGCTCGCACGTCGTGTTCGCCGGCAGATCGACCTCATCAACCCCGGCATGCGCGATGTCCGCGACTTCCGGGTACAGCCGGTCGACTGGGCGGCTATACCCACCACATGACCCACCACATGATGTTGGCTCCGACCGCGGTGTCGGCACCGCCCCGATCGAAAGGACACCGCACGCCATGAGCACGGGACCACTGAACGGCGTCTCCGTCATCGAGCTCGGCGGAATCGGCCCCGGGCCGTTCGCCGGGATGTTGCTTGCCGACCTGGGCGCGGACGTGGTGCGCATCGACCGCTCGACAACCTCTGAGCTCTTCCCCGGCGATCCGCGGCTGGACGTGCTCAATCGCGGGAAGCGTTCGGCGATCCTCGACCTCAAGGACCCCGAAGCGCTCGAGGCCCTGCTGGCGATGACCGCACGCGCGGACGTGCTGATCGAGGGGTTCCGGCCGGGGGTCGCCGAACGACTCGGAGTGGGGCCACAGGACTGCTGGCGCCGCAATCCAGCACTGGTCTACGGGCGCATGACGGGTTGGGGCCAGGCAGGCCCCCTCGCGCAGACCGCCGGCCACGACATCAACTACATCGCCGTGACCGGGGCCCTGCATGCGATCGGCTCCGCAGGCGGCCCGCCTCAGATCCCGGTGAACCTGGTGGGTGACTTCGGCGGCGGCGGTACCTATCTGGTCATCGGGGTGCTCGCCGCGCTACGGGAGGCGGCGCAAAGCGGCCAGGGGCAGGTGGTCGACGCCGCCATCACCGACGGCGCCGCGCATCTGCTGGCCGCCGTCCACGGGGTGTTCGCCACCGGCACGTGGGAGGACGAACGCGGCGTCAACATGCTCGACGGTGGCGCTCCGTTCTACAGCGTGTACGCCACGTCCGACGACCGGTATGTCGCGGTGGGCGCTCTGGAGAATCGCTTCTACCGTGAGCTGATCGCCGGGCTCGGCCTGGAACTCGATCCAGCCGCTCAGAACGATCGCTCGACGTGGCCGCGTATGCGGGAGTTGTTCACGGCTGCGTTCGGCGCTCACCCGGTGAAGCACTGGATCGAGGTCTTCGACGGAACCGATGCCTGCGTCACGCCGGTGGAAAGCCTTCGTTCGGCCGCAGCTCACCCGCACGTATCCGGTCGCGGCAGCGTCATCGAACGCGACGGCGTGATCCAGCCGGGATGCGCTCCACGCTTCTCCAAGACACCGACCGTCCCGGGCGCACGGCCACCCCGGCCCGGGGCGCACACCGCCGAAGTCCTGCGCGACTTCGGGGTGACCGGTGCCGAATCCCTGCTCGAGCGCTCGGCCGCCGTGCAGACCTGATCCGACCCCATCGGATCGAGCCACGCTGAATCCGACTAAGCCGACGCCTCGGTGAGCGCGTCGCCCCGGTTCGTGAAGGTGTGGTGCTTGTACTCGCTGGGAGTGATGCGGAACTGCGCGGCGAAGACCCGCGAGAAATGACTGGGGTTGGCGAAGTTGAGCATCGCCGATACCGCGGTCACGCTGCGGCCCTCCGACAGGAGATCGCGGGCACGCTCGAGCTTGCGCACCGAAACGACTTCGGCGACCGTCTGTGGCTCGGACTCGAACGCGCGGTGCAGTGTGCGCACCGAGACGGCGTGAGCAGCCGCGATCGCGGTGGGCCGCAGATCGGGATCGAAGATGTGGTCATCGATCCACCGCGACACGGAGATCCGCAGCGCGGATACGAGCGACGTGGACTCGGTGTCCCGGGCGGATTCGATCGTTCCCAGCGCCAGCTCCAGCAGCGCGTTGCGCGTCCGCCGGTAGGACGGTGACAGCGGCTGGGTGTGGTCGCCCAGATAGGTCAGGAGCTGCCGGAGAAGTGGCGCCGTCGGGGCGTCGTTGAAGAACTCCAGGCCGCCGCCGCCCCTGGGGATGAGCGACATGTGCGCCAGCACCGATACCGGGATCAGCAATGCGCTCTTGCGCAACCGCGCGGGCACGCTGAACAGCGTCGGAGCCTGGCAGTCCCACAACACGACGTCGCCGGCCGTGAGCCGGTAGGTGTTCCCGCCGATACTCACGACCTCGCTGCCCGAACGCACCGCGGCCAGGGCGAAGTATCCGTCGCCGGCCGGCATCGCACTACCTGACCGGCGGGCCAGTTCCCGGCTGGACCACGAGACGTCGACGTACACCACGTCGTCGATCGGCGTCATGCTCGCGAACTCTCCGCGATCGGCGCCGTTGCGCATATCCGGCACCGAGATGGGAACGAACGGCGCCAACGCATCGCTCAGACGGGGAGAGCTGGGCGCGTCAGCACAGACCGACCAGGTGATCCTCGCGGATGTCATCATCGCCTCCGACAGTTTTACTTCAGGTTAAAAAGTATCCCATGGCTGTGGCCCGTGTCACCCTAAGGACTGTCTTTGGCACCGACAGACATGCGGCGCAACATCGTGCCGGTCCACCATCGACCCAGCACGGTGCCACTCCCGTGCGCACAGGAGGAGTTTTGGTGACAGCACGCATCCGACCACCGTTCGCCGACGTCCGGGTCGGGAACCTCGACTTCTGGCTGGCCCCGCCCCGGCAGCGCGAGGAGGAATTCTTCGCACCATTGCGCAGGACCCAGCCCGTGTCGTGGCAGCCACCCGCGGAGGGCACCAACCCGGTGATCAACTCGGACGAGGACGGCTTCTGGGCGGTCACCGGCCACGATGAGATCGTCGCGATCTCCAAGGACCCGGCCACCTTCTGCAACGGGCAGGGCACCAACTACGACGATTTCCCACCGGAAGCCTACGAAGCGGCCGGCTCGATCCTGGTGCTGGACGCTCCCAGGCATGTCAAGGTCCGCGGTCTGGTCTCGTTGGCGTTCACCCCCCGCCGGTTGGAGAAGATCCGGAACCAGATCGCCGCGCAGGCCGCATCGATCGTCACCGACCTGTCCCGGCTCGACTCCGGTGAATGCGATTTCGTCGAGCACGTCGCCTCGCGCCTACCGCTCTGGACGATCAGCGAAATGGTCGGTGTCCCGACGCACCGCCGCGATGACATGATCGGTGCCGCCCTCAAGGTGAACGGACTGCACGATCCGGACATCAACCAGGGCCGCGAGCCGGCGGAGGTGTTCGCCGAGGGACTGACGGCGCTTCACGGGCTGTCCCAGGAGATCGCCGAACAGCGCCGGTCACACCCCGAAGACGATCTGATGACCAGCCTCGTCAATGCCGAGATCGACGGCGAGAAATTGACCCAGATGGAGATCTCGTCGTTCTTCGTCCTGCTCTGTGTCGCCGGCAACGACACCACCCGCAATTCCACCAGCGTCGCGATGCATGCGCTGTCCGCGCATTCCCGACAATGGGACCTGCTGGTCGACGATCTCGACGCACTCCTACCGACCGCGATCGAGGAATTTCTCCGCTGGGCAAGTCCCGTGATCACCATGCGCCGCACCGCCACCCGTGACACCGAGTTCTCGGGCATGAAGATCCTCGAGGGCGACAAGGTGATTCTCTTCTACCCCGCCGCCAACTTCGACGATCGGATCTTCGAGAACCCGTACACATTCGACATCCGGCGCAAACCCAACCACCACCTGGCGTTCGGCGGCGGCGGACCTCATTACTGCATGGGCGCACAGCTGGCCCGCATGCAGCTGAGGTCCATCTTCACCGAATTGCTCACCCGGGTGCCGGACCTGCAAGTCGGCGAACCCGAATTCGAGCTCAACACCATCATCAGTTCCGTGAAGCGGATGCCGTGCAGCTTCACACCAGCCAATGTGAAGGAGCATGCGTGACACGCACACCCGCACAACTCGCCACTCAACTCGTCGAGGCCTTCGGCCGACCCGACGACATCGTCGCCGTACTCGCCGAGGATGCGACCTGGTGGATCACACCCGCCACGCCGGTCGAGGTGATGGACAGCGTGAGTACCGGCCGGGACGTCATCCGGGGCAA
Organism: Mycolicibacterium palauense; assembly: GCF_002592005.1. Taxonomy (GTDB): domain Bacteria; phylum Actinomycetota; class Actinomycetes; order Mycobacteriales; family Mycobacteriaceae; genus Mycobacterium; species Mycobacterium palauense. The sequence continues at coordinate 5,390 of NZ_NVQF01000110.1, forward strand.
CATGCGGCGCGTGTTCTCCATGCTCTACAACGGCGACACGATGCGGACCACCGTGCACAGCGCCATCAGCGAGGGAAATCTCGGCACGGTGCGGTTCACCCTCAGCGGCGAGTTCCCCAACGGCCAGGGCGAGTACACCAACGAGTACTGCGTGTGTGTCGAGACCCGCGGTGACGAGATCACCAAGGTCTGGGAGTACGTCGACGGAGCCATCGCGGTCGTGCAGATGCAGGCGGCCGGTATCGACATCCAGCCGGCGGGAGCGTCTTGAGTCGCCCGCACGCCGAGCTTCGCGACGAACTGCTCGCAGAACGTAATCTCCCGCCGAGGGAGTTCTGGGACGCCACCGAGGAACGTCTCGACTGGCCCCTCGATCGGGGCTTGAACCTGGCCCACGAATGCTGCGACCGCTGGGCCGTCGACCGTTCCCGTGTGGCGATGAGCGTGCACGATCCCGACGGCACCGTCAGCCGGTGGACGTACTACGAACTGATGACGGCGTCGCGCGCGCTGGCCAACGCGTTCACCGCCGCGGGGCTGCGGCGCGGTGACCGGGTCGCCGCCGTACTGGACCAGCAGATCGAGGCATACATCTGCGCACTCGCGGCATGGCGGGCGGGGCTGGTCTACGTACCGCTGTTCGTCGGGTTCGGGGTCGATGCGCTCGCCGAACGCATCAACGGTGCCGAGCCGACGGTTGTCGTCGTCGACCACCGATACCGCGCCGCCTACGCCAAGGTTCACTCCGCATTGACGTCGGCGCCGGCGGTGTGGACGGTCGCCGGACCGCGGGGCACCGGTATATCAACCGGCGATGCCAGCCTCTGGAGCGAGATCGCAACCCAGAATGATGATTTCGCCACCGTGCGAACCAAGCCCAGCGACTGCGCGACGCTGATCTACACCAGCGGCACCACCGGCAAGCCGAAGGGTGTGCTGCACCCCCATTCGCTGATCATCCCGCTGCAGGGATTCCTGCGGCACGTGATGGCGCCGGGCAGCGACGACTGGGTGTTCGCGGGCGCGAACCCCGGATGGTCATTCGGACTGTATGCCGCGGGGCTCGGGGTGCAGTCGCTGGGAGTCGGTCGCGTCATGTACACCGGAAGCTTCGATCCCGCGGCCTGGCTGAGAGTCATGCACGAGGAACGGGTCACCTACGTGGCATCGGCCCCGAGCGCCTACCGCGGGCTGATCACCGCCGCCGCCCGCGCCGGACTGCCCGACACCGTGCGCGGTGGGCTGTCGGCCGGCGAGCCGCTGACCACCTCGCTGGTCACCGCGTGGAACGAGATCGGCGGCGGACGGCTGCAGGACGCCTACGGATCGAGCGAGATGTCCATGGTGCTTGCCAACCTCGCGTTCGACGATCGCGACATCCCCGCCGGCGCTCTGTCCTCGGTGCTGCCGGGCTACGACGTCGCGCTCGTCGACGAACACGGACAGCCCCAGGAATCCGAAGGAATCATCGGCATCCGCGACCCGCGGTGGCCGGTCCTCGGCTACCACGGGCTCGACGAGCTGTGGGACTCCAAGACCGTCAACGGGGTGTTTCAGTCGGGTGACATGGCACGCCGTGACGAGCACGGACACTACTGGTTCGCCGGGCGCCACGACGACGTCATCGTAACGGCGGGTTACAACGTCGGGCCGACGGAGGTGGAAGAGGTGGTCGCCAGCGTGCCCGGCGTCAAGGAAGTCGCGGTGGTCGCCGCCCCGGACGAGGCACGCGGTTCGGTGGTCCGGGCCGTCGTGGTCGACGACGGTTCGGTGCCCCGGACGGTGTTGACCGGAGCCATCCAGCGTGCCGCGCGGGAGCGACTCGGTCGCCACGCGTACCCGAAGATCATCGACTTCGTCGCGGAACTACCCCGTACCGAAACGGGCAAGATCCGCCGGAATCTGTTGCGACAGGATGCATAGGAGCTAGATGAAGACCAAAGCCGCCGTCTTGTGGGGCATGAATCAGAAGTGGGAGATCGACGAGGTCGACCTCGACGGACCGAAGCCCGGTGAGGTCATGGTGAAGCTCACCGCGAGCGGGCTGTGCCATTCCGACCACCACCTGGTGACCGGTGACATCCCACGCCCCCTGCCGGTCGTGGGCGGCCACGAGGGTGCCGGCGTTGTCGTGGACGTCGGCTCCTCCGTCACCGGAATCGCCGAGGGCGACTCGGTTGTCATGAGCTTTCTGCCCGCCTGCGGCCGCTGTCAGCCCTGCGCGCGTGGGATGAGCAACCTCTGCGAGCTGGGTGCGCTCCTCATGCTGGGCCCGCAGATCGACGGCACCTACCGGTTTCATGCACGGGGCCGGGACATCGGCCAGAACTGTGCCCTGGGCACCTTTGCCGAGTACACCACCGTCGCGGCCGAGTCCGTGGTGAAGGTCCCGACCGGCACCGCGCTCGACACGGCCGCGCTCATCGGGTGTGGCGTCACGACGGGCTACGGCAGCGCCGTGCATACCGGCGGGGTCCGCGATGGCGACACCGTCGTCGTGATGGGCGCGGGTGGCGTGGGCATGAACGCCGTTCAGGGTGCGCACATCGCCGGCGCTCGCCACGTGATCGTCGTCGATCCCGCTCCGTTCAAGCAACAGCACGCCCCGACCTTCGGAGCGACCCATGTGGTTGCCTCGGTGGACGAGGCGTTGCCGCTGGTGACCGATCTGACGCTGGGCAGGATGGCCGACGTCTGCGTGATCACCGTCGACGTGTCCGACGGCACTCACATCGGCCAGGGGCTCGGTCTGGTCGGCAAGCGGGGTCGAGTGGTCCTCACCGCGATTCCCAATCCCGAATCTGCGACCGCCGACATGGTGCTCGCCGACGTGCTGTTCTACGAAAAGCAGGTCCGCGGATCACTGTTCGGCTCGTCCAACCCGCACGACGACATCCTGCGCCTGCTGGCGCTGTATGAGGCCGGACGGCTGAAGCTCGACGAACTCGTCACGCGCGAATACACGCTCGACGAGGTCAACCAGGGCTACGAGGACATGCTCAACGGCGTCAACCTGCGCGGGGTGATCCGGTACTGATCCGGTACTGATCCGGTGCTGCGGAGAGCGCCGAGGCCACGCCGAGTGCACACCCGAGCTGCTTTGTGGCAGTCGGGCCAGCTCGACGGGTCCTCGGCGCTCGGTCGTCCGGGCCAGGTCGTCCGGGGGACCCTGGCCGCGTCAATCCCCCACCGGGGCTGCGGCCGGGACCGACTCGTATGCGGCGAGGATCGGCGCCAGTTCATCCGGGGTGGCGCCGTGCAGGATCACGCCGTCGGCGCCGAGCGCCAGCTGATTGCGAATCGCGGCGACGCATTGCGCGGGCGAGCCGGTGGCGGCCGGCGCCAGCCATTCATCGGGGAGCAGGGTGGCGATGTGCTCGAGCTGCTCGACCGTCGTCGTAGGGCTGTCGATGACCTGCAGTCCGTTCACATAGAACCCCTGCACCACCTCGTCGTCCCGGAATCGCTGCAGCACAGCAGGATCCCACCGGTTGGTGCTGACCATCAGATCCCCGTAGGCCTGGAGATAGGTCGCCAACCGGCCGACCGTCTTGCGCAGCCGCAGCTCCTCGGGGATGTGATCTCCGATCGTCGCGAAGCACGACCAGACCTTTACCGCGTCGGGGTCACGTCCGGCTTGTTCCGCTGCCGTCTTCACCGTGTTGACGCAACGTGCCAACGTCTCATCTGTGAAGAACGTGTGCAGGATGACCTGGTCGAACGCGCGCCCTGCCAGCGACAGCGTGTTCGGGCCGAAGGCGACGATGCCCAGCGGGATCTCTTCGTTGTAGTCCGAACCCAGCCGCAGAGCCGGATACCGCCCCAGCGGGCCGTCGTACCCGACGATCGTCTCGCCCCTGAACAACCGGCGCATGAGCGTGGCGAACTCCTCCATCTGCGCCGTGGTGACCTCGGAGAACCCGAACGCACGCTGCAGCACCTTCACACCGCGCCCGATGCCCAGGGTGAAGCGCCCACCGCTCAACCGGTGCATCGTCAGGGCGTACGAGGCGGTCACGATGGGGTGACGGGTGTTGTGGTTCGTGGCACCCGTGGCGATTCCGATGTTCGTCGAGACGGCGGCCGCCGCACCCGACAACGTGGCTGCCTCCTTGGTGTTGAATCGCTCGGAGATGAACGCGTGTCCCAGACCGAGATCCTCGGCCCGGCGGATCTCGTCGATCAACTCACGTGGTGACTCCGGCTGACCTCCCAGCGTGTAGAAGCCGAGTTCGAGATATGCCGCGGTCACGCCGGGAGCTCCTTGGCCTCGGGCCAACGACCATGCTCGTGGGCGTTGTTCCACACCTCGACGATGCGGCCGTCGACCACCCGGAAGACCTCGATGGAGGCAATCGAGTCCGGCGTCCCGTCCAGCTTGCGGAGGTCTGCCTGGTACACGATCGTGCACAGCTCACCCTCGACGACGGTGTGGATCAGTTCGAAGGTGACGTGCTGAACACTGCTCCACGCCTGTTTGATTCGCTCCACCGCCATCTCATGGGTGAGCACGTCGCGAGTCCCCGCGCCGTTGCGAATCACCTCGGCGCCGATGATCTCCGGCGCGAGTTCGTATCTCTGTCTGTTCCAGATTTCGTAGTTGTACTGCTCGACGACGTGCAGCGTGTCCGACATGTTCTGAGTTCCGTTCCTTGGTCGCAGAGTCTGCCGCGGGACCGGGGTCACCCCGATCCCGTGACGGCCACCACAAAGATACTTGCTTGTGAGCAAGCAGACAAGTACCGTTCGCTGCATGACCGCGACCGCACTGCCCACAACCATCGAGGCGTTGACCCCCGGATGGCTCACCGACTCCCTGCGTGCCTCCGGAGGCATCTCCGCCGATGCCGAGGTGGTGTCCTTCGACGCCGAATCCATCGGCGAGGGCGTCGGTTTCACGTCCTACCTGTACCGGCTGAAGCTCACGCTGAGCAACGGGCAGGTAATGAGCGTGGTAGCCAAGCTGCCCACCACTACGGACTACCTACAGATCGCGAAGGCGTTCCGCGCCTACGCCCGCGAGGTGGCCTTCTACGCGGCAGTCGCCCCACAGTGCCCTCTGAATACGCCGGTCGTTCATGTCGCCGAGATTGACTCGGAGGGACACGAATTCATCATTCTGATGGAGGATCTCGGATATCTCGAGAACGGCGACCACGTCGCCGGCATCCCCTTCGAGCGAGCCGAGCGGGTGGTCGACCAGCTGGCCCTGCTGCACGCCTGGGGGTGGGATCTGCCCAGCGACGAGGCCGCTCATCCGGAGTTCGAAGGGCTCGACAGCCCCGCCATGACGGGCCTGTTCACCATGGGCATTGCCGCGGGCTGGGAAACGTACCGCCCGAAGGCCCGGGTACCGATCCCACCCGGACTGTCCGAGCTGATCGAAGACTGGCCCACGCGGCTCCCGAGGATGGTGGCGGAACTCACCGAGCCGGTCACCGTCGTCAACGGCGATCTGCGCGTCGACAACATGTTCTTCGATTCCGAGGGGTCACCGACGATCGTCGACTTCCAGATGACGATGCGCGCCGCGGGCATCTGGGACGTTGCCTACCTGGTGGGCCAGGGCATGACGCCGACGCAGCGCGCCGGGCGAGAACGAGAACTGGTGGCGCGCTACGTGGACGGCCTGGCGAAGGCCGGCATCACGTACTCGTTCGACGAAGCGTGGCGCCAGTTCCGCGTGGCGCTGGTGGCCCAGCTCACCTACCCGCTGACCGCCGGGATGTCCTGGGACGGCCTCAATGATCGAGCCAGAGAACTGCTGCATGCGCTCAACGAGCGGGCATTCGCCATCATCGCCGACACCGACGCGTTGCAGGCTCTCCCCGACTGAAATCGGGGTCGCGACCATCGACGTGAAAGCATGACGCCATGCGAACTCAGCGAGAGCGCGTCGAGGAGTCCAAACGGCGACTCGCCGAGGCGGCAATAGAGCTGATCGCCGAACGGGGCTTCAGCCAGACCACCTCGAAGGACATCGGGCTGCACGCCGGATACAGCCGGGCCATGGTCGCCGAACGCTTCGGCAGTAAGGAAGTGCTGCTGGACTTCGTGCTCGGCCACTACTACGAGAACCGCATTGACGTCCAGAGGGCCCCGGGGTCGTCCGGGCTCGACGTCCTGCTGTCACCGATCGAGGGACTGAAAGAGTTCGCCCGCGACGACCCCCGTACGCTGCGCGCGATGTTCGTGCTGAACTTCGAAGCGGTCCATCACACCGACGTGCTGCGGAAACGCATCCGGGCGTGGATTCGCCGGCTCAAGGCCGAGCTGATCGAGGCGGCGCAGGCGGCCCAGGCCGACGGGTCGATGCGTACCGACGTCGACCCGGTCGACGTGGTCACCGACATGCTGGCAACCGGTATCGGCCACGCCTACGCATGGATCGTCCTGCCCGAGGACGACGACTTCGAGCGGACGATGACCCGGTGGCATGCCGACCTTTCCTCGTCGCTTCGCGCGCCGGCGACCCGGCGGCGTTCGCGCACCACCTGACGCGGTTCGAACCGAGGTGCCGGGCCAGCCGGCCGGCGAGTGCAGCGAGCGCTACGAACCGCGCTCCCGCGCCGCCCAGCGTCGGGCCCACTCCGCCAGCGGGTGGTAGGCCTCCAGCAGGCGCTGACCCTCGCCGGTCAGCCGATAACCGTTGGCCCCGGACTCGGCGACGCCGGCCTCGCGCAGCTCGTGAAGACGGTCGTTGAGCACGCTCGCCGACACGGACCCGCACCGCTGCTGCAATTGGCGGAAGGTCAGGTCGTCGGCGCGCAATTCCCAGATGACGCGCAGAGTCCAACGGCGGCCCAGCAGGTCCAGCAGGGCCATGATCGGTTCCCCGCTCTGAGACCCCCGGACCCGATGCCCGGGCCGAGGCGTGGCGACCATGAGAAGCAGAGTAGCCGACGACGGACCTTGCGCTTCGTATTTCGAAGCGTTAGCCTGCTTCGTAAATCGAAGCGCCCAGGAGGTCGTCCGATGACCGGTTCTGCACGTGTCGCCCCGTTGGAGCCACCATTCGAGCCGAATATCGCTGCACTGCTGGACAAATGGATGCCACCGGGCTCGGGAGTCACGCCTCTGGCGTTGTTCCGCACCCTGGCGATCCACGAGGACCTGTCCGCGCGGATGCGTCCGCTGGGGGCCGGGATCCTGGGCCACGGCCTGGTCGAGCCGGTCCTGCGCGAGGTCGCCATTGCCCGGACCTGCGCACGCTGCGGGGCCGAATACGAATGGGGTGTACACGCCGCCGCGTTCGGAAAGCCCCTCGGCCTGACCGACGAACAACTGCGGACCACCGTGCACGGCGGGCCCGACGATCGGTGTTGGAACCGCACCCAGCGCACGGTGATGAGACTGGCCGACGAACTGCATGACACGAGCACGATCACCGATGACCTGTTCGCCGAACTGGGTGCGTTGTTCGACACTCGCCAGATCCTGGAACTGACGGTGACCGCCGGCTGGTACCACACGATCGCCTACGTCATCGGGGTGACGCGACCGAGTCCCGAGGCCTGGGCGGACCGGTTCCCAGCCCGGACGCCGGAGATGCCGGTGGATGCAGAGCGATGACCGCGCGCCACTGCCGGTATTCCGCCGGCAGGCAGACCGCGCAGGGGCGGTACCCGGCTACGGCCGCGATGGCCTCCGACGGTCCCCGGGACGGCGCTGCGCCACGGGCGTCCGTCGGCGCCTGTCAGCGTGTAGGGCGCGGGCGGATTCATGGGATTCATGCGGCGTCGTGGAAGACCAGTCCCAGGGTGAACCTGGTCCCCGATCGTACGGTGGAGACACCGTGGCGAATGGATGCCGCCGACCAGCCTCGCACCGACCTGGTGGGGCGGTCGCGAGTGGTGAACACCAGTCCGTGTCCCTGGGGAATCACCGTAGCGGTGCCGCGCGACTGGGCGCGGGCTCGTTGTTCGTAGAGCAGGAACTCACCGCCGGTGTAGTCGGCGCCCGGTTCTGTCAGGTTGACCACGACCTGAAGCGGGAAGAACAGCTCGCCGTAGAGGTCGCGGTGCAGCGCATTCCAGTCCCCGGCATCGTATTTCAGCAGGATGGCCGTCGTCTTCGATTGGCCGGCCGCGTGGCATCGCCGCAGCCAGACATCGAGGTCGTCCGGCCATGGCGCCTCCCGTCCGAGGCGGGCCCACCAGGTGCGCGCGACCGGCAGCAACCTCGGGTACAGCGCCGCCTTCAACGCGGTCACGGCCTCCGGATAGGGCCGGCGGAAGTAGCGATACTGGCCCCGACCGAATCGGTAGCGGCTCATGTCGATGGTGGACCGGAACCGGGACCCGTCACCGTAGAGCGCGGCGATCTCGGCCGCCTGCGTCGGGGTCAGCAGCGGCCCGGTCAAGGCGCACCCATGGTCGTCCAGCTCGGCGCCGACCCGGCTCCAGTCGGTGGCATCGACGAGCCCTTGCCAGACATTCATGCCGGGCCTCCGGGTCGATGGTTGGTCCATCACACCCTGTAGACGCTCGGCGGCCCGCCGATGTGAGGTGTGCATCGGGAACCGCTGCTCGCGTCATCCGGCACGGGCGCGCGGATTGCTGGAGCATGCCGACCTCTCGGTCAGCGCCGTGGCGTCGTGGTGATATGCACGTGGTCGTAGTGGCCGTAGCCCGATCCCTGCGGACCGCCCGGCGTGTAGTAGGTGTCGCGCCAGATCGCATCCTGCAGTCCGAAACGGCCCGCGTTGCCCAGCACGAACGCCAGGATCTCGTCTCCGAGCGCGACGCCCTCGGCGCTGCCGTAGTTGGGGATCATCACGTCGATCGCCAGACCGCTGGGATGCCAGGGCTTCGAGTCCGGCCGTACCCCGTCGATGTCGGCGATCTGGGGAAACCTGGCGCTGATGGCACGGGCGGCCAGGACGGTGTTGGGCTGTAACCCCGCCTCCGAGGCGACGCCGACGGGCAGGATCTCCGGGATGTCGACGCGCTCGGGAGCGGGAGGTGGGAGAACGTCGCCGGGGGGCGGGCCGGGCATCGCCGCGATCAGCGGGTCGGGCATCGCCG
>NZ_NVQF01000111.1 GCF_002592005.1 Mycolicibacterium palauense
GGCGGGTGGTGGCCCGGTGGGCGTCTGGCCGCCGGGTCCGCCGTCCGGCGGTGGTCCCGCCGGCGGCTGCCCGGGTCCACCGGGTCCGCCGGGTCCGCCGGGGCCGCCGGCCGGGGGAGCGGGCACCCCGTTGTCGGTCAGGCAGTCGACGAATGCCTGATGTTCGGCCCGGCGGTCGTCCTGGTGATCACCGGGTCCCGGCTGCGCCGGTGAACTCGCGGCGAAACCCACCGCGGCTCCCAGCAGGGCCGCGGTCACGGCGGAGGCGGCGGACATCCGGATCAGGTTCCGGACCGGTGGTAGAGACACATTTGCTCCTCGAACGAGGCCCGCGACGCCCGGCGGGGCGGCGAACCGGACTGTCAGCTGTGGAATCGACGCTAGGAAGAGCTCCTGGGTGCGGGATAGCAGCCGGTTAGCCGGCAGCTGTGAGCGTGGGTCCTTCGGTGGCAGCGCCGCCCGGCGTGCGCGATGATGCCGCCCATGCGAGGTGGGTGGCTGGCGCTGGCGGTGGTGAGCCTGGCGACGGTGGCCGGGTGCGCCGAGAGCCCCCGAGAACCTCCCGTTCCCGTCGCGTGCACCAAGGACGCGCTGCCCACGATCTACCGGGGCATCCTGACCGTCGGTACCGACCAGCCGGCCTATCCGCCCTGGTACCTCGGCGACGACCCGGCCAACGGCGACGGCTTCGAATCGGCGTTCACCTACGCGGTGGCCGAATCGCTGGGCTACACCCGCGACGAGGTCCGCTGGGTGCGTGTGCCCTTCAACGCCGCGATGGCACCGGGATCGAAGTCGTTCGACATCGACGTCTCGCAGTTCTCGATCACCGACCAGCGGCGCGAGCTGGTCGATTTCTCCTCCCCGTACTTCGATGTCGAGCAGGCCGTCGTCACGGTGGCCTCCTCGCCGGCGGCGCGGGTCCACACCCTGGAGGGCCTGAAGAGCCTGCGGTTGGGGGCCCAGGTCGGCACCACCAGCTCGACGGCCGCCCGGGCGGTCGGCGGTACGCGGCCGGTCGCGGTCTACAACACCAACGTCGATGCCAAGATCGCGCTGAGCGACGGGGAGATCGACGCGCTGGTGCTGGATCTGCCGACGGCCACCACGGTGCGCGACGAGCTCGACGACGGGCTGATCATCGGCCGGCTGCCCCGGCTTGGAGACACCGCCGAACAGTTCGGCGTCGTCCTGGACAAGGACAGCCGCCTGACCGGATGCGTCTCGGCCGTGGTCGAAGAGCTGCGACGACAGGGCACGCTGACCGTGTTGGAGGAGCGGTGGCTGGGCGGTGACAGGGTGCCTCCGCGGCTGGGCTGACTCAGCCGGCCGGTCCGGGGGGACCCGGAGCCAGCGAGGCGCAGGCCTGTTGCGCGGCGTCCCAGGTGGGTTGATCGACTCCCGGCGGTGGTGTCGACGGACCCGGGCCCAGCGGGGTGCTGCCGGATTCGGTCACGCCGTGCTCGGTCAGGCACCGCGCGTAGGCCCCGTGCTCGGTGCCGTCCGGGGATTCGGTGGGGCGCGTCGACTCCGATGCGCCGCACGCCACCGCCGCTGCGGCGGTGAGAGCCCAGAGCATGCCGATGCGGACGGTGTTCAACGGGCGGTCTCCCTACTCCGGTCGTAGTCCGGTGCGGTGCTGGGTTGGGTGCCTTGTGGAGCTCAGCCGGCGAACCGGGCCAGCCGGGCCGACAGGTGCGGAACGAGGCCGCCGTCGGCGTCGACGCGTTCCTCGACGTAGGCGAGGTCGCCGCCGTCGATGATCCCGTAGAGCCGCTTGGCGCCGCCGACCAGCATGCCCGACTTGCTGCGGGCCAGGGCGTCGGTGACCAGCTCCCACGACGACTGATTCAGGGGCCGGCCGTAGAACAGCTCGACGTAGCCGGCGGAGTGGGCGAGCAGCAGTTCGATCGCCTGCATCTCGCCGGGGTCGGCGGGGTCGTTGACGAAGCGCCAGAACCCGGTCTCACGCAGCCCGTGGCTGGCGTAGTCCCCGGAGTCGGTGAGACGCCAGGAGCGTGCCTCCCAGTTCAGGTAGTCGCCGCCGTCATGGGAGACGACGATCTGCTGGCCGAACCGGTAGTCGCCGTCGGCCCCGCGGCCCTCGCCCTCACCACGCCACACCCCGACCAGGGGCAGCAGCGCCAGCAGCGCGTCGTGCAGGTTGGCACCCTCGCGCAGATTGGCGGTGTCCGAGGGCAGGGGGAGGTCGCCGAAGACGGGGATGTTGCGGGCCGCGGTCAGTTTCGCGCGCTCGGCCGCCTCGGCGACGGCGCGGTCACCGGAACCCGCGGCCGGCTCGGACCCGGACTGCGAACCGGAACTCGACCCGCCGTCCGTCACGACTCGTCGGTGATCAGGCGGTAGAGCGCGTACAGCGCGAACCAGGTGATCACCACGACCGCGGCCACCAGCATGATCTCAAAGAACAGAACCACGACAGGGAGTCTAGTTGTCCGTGCGCGCGACCGGGCACCGGATCCCCACCGCGCACGTGCGGGAAATATCACTTACGCGCGTGCGCGGCGGGTGGGCGGTCAGGCGACCTTGATGTCGACCTCGTGCACGCCGGCGGTGGTGGGCGCCACGACGGCGTCGCCGTTGCCGACCTTGGACAGCGCCCGCACCCGCCAGGTGCCGGGGGCGGCGAAGAACCGGAAGTCACCGGTCGCCGACGCGACGACCTCGGCGGTGAACTCGTCAGAGGAGTCCAGCAGCCGCACGAACGCGCCGCCGACGGTCTGGCCGGACCCGTCGAGGACACGACCGGTGATCACGGTCTCCTTCTCCGGGTCGACGCCGGCGGGCAGGGTGGTTCCTTGCTTGGGTGCACTGCACATGGTCAACTTCCCAACTCGATCGGGGCTCCCACCAGGGAGCCGTATTCGGTCCAACTGCCGTCGTAGTTCTTGACGTTCTGGTGTCCCAGCAGCTCCTGCAGCACGAACCAGGTGTGCGACGACCGCTCACCGATCCGGCAGTAGGCGATGGTCTCCTTCTGGCCGTCCAGGCCGGCGTCGGCGTAGATCTTGGCCAGCTCGTCATCGGACTTGAAGGTGCCGTCCTCGTTGGCCGCCTTGCTCCAGGGAACGTTGATGGCGCTGGGAACATGCCCGGGACGCTGGCTCTGCTCCTGCGGCAGGTGTGCGGGCGCCAGGATCTTGCCGGAGAACTCGTCGGGGGAGCGCACGTCGACGAGGTTCTTGGTGCCGATCGCGGCGATCACCTCGTCGCGGAAGGCCCGGATGGAGTTGTCGGGATCCTTGGCGGTGTAGCTGGTCTGCGGACGTTCGACCTTGTCGGTGGACAACGGGCGGGCGTCGAGTTCCCACTTCTTGCGGCCGCCGTCGAGCAGCTTGACGTCGGCGTGGCCGTAGAGCTTGAAGTACCAGTACGCGTAGGCCGCGAACCAGTTGTTGTTGCCGCCGTAGAGGATCACGGTGTCGTCGTTGGCGATGCCGCGTTCGGAAAGCAGCTTGGAGAACTGCTGGGCGTCGACGAAGTCGCGTTTGACCGGGTCCTGCAGATCGGTCTTCCAGTCCAGCTTGATCGCCCCGGGGATGTGCCCGGTGTCGTAGGCGCTGGTGTCCTCGTCGACTTCGACGAAGACCGTGTTCGGTGCATCGAGATTGTCCTCGGCCCAGTCGGTGGAGACCAGAACGTCGGCGCGAGCCATGAACGATTCCTTTCGTGTGCGTGTGCGTGTGCGTGTGCGGTGGTGCTTATCCGGTGGTTGCGTGCGGTCGAACGGGTGCGCGCCGCAGGCGTGCGGCGAACGGGTAGAGCCGGCAGCCCAGGCAGACGTCGAAGGCCGCGTTGAGGAAGGCCGCGAACAGCGCCGCCGCCGTGGCCGCCGCGCCGAGCCCGAACTGTCCGAGCACGAATCCGGCGGTTCCGGTGGCGGCGAAGACGAATCCGAGCAGCTGGGCGAAGCGCAGCGGGGGGACCGGTTCGCGCTGGGTGACCGGGCCCAGCCGCGGGGCCGCCAGCGCCGCGAACAGCCTGCCGTAGGGGTGTGCGCGGGGGCCGCCGAGGGCGCCGACGGCGAAGACCGCCGTCTGTGCCGCCAGCAGGATGGCCGCGGCCGTCGCGCTGAACCCCGCGACCAGCAGGGCCACGATGAGAACCGCGCTGGTCAGCCAGGCGGAGAACCGTGGGCCCCGCGCGTCGACGTCATCGATGGTGTTGGCGCTCGGCATGGAACGGACTTCCTGTTGTTGTCGGGGTCGGGCTGGACGCGGGCAGGGCAGACACCTGCTCCGAGCGCGGCGCGACGGACAGCGCGCGGCTACTCAGCGGCAACAACAACAGAAACAACCCGCAACGCGGCACAGATCCACTGCGCGGCGCTTCGTGAGCAGAAGCTCGAGGCGGGCTGACACGTGGCACACCTTACCCAATGACACGGTGCTCAGGCCACTAGCGGTTTCAGCGCCGCATGCAGGTCAGCGGCCTTGGGCACACCGACGGCGCGGAAGCGCTGCCGGCCGTCGGCGTCGAAGATGAACGTCGTCGGCAGCGACAGCACCGAAAGCCGGCGCGCGGCGGCCGGGTCGGCGTCCAGGTCGATCTCGACGTGGGCGACACCGCCGGGCTGCGCCAGCTCGCCGCACACCTGCTCCACCACCCGGCGCACCCCCGCGCAGGGGCCGCACCAGGCGGCGCTGAAATGCAGCACGGTCGGACCGGTGCGGGAGAGCCCCAGGCCGTCGGCGTCCGTGGCGGGCCCGCCGGCCGGGTGATCGTGGATTTCGCGCACCGCACCGGATCGCCGGGTCAGCAGCCGGCCGGTGACGGCGGCCAGCCCGAGGGCCACCGCGAGCGCGGTCGCCGCCATCATCACAGGGGTCATGATGGTGTGAACTCCGCGAGGGTCACCGTTACTCCCTCGGCGATGCCCTCGATGATCACATCGGACCCGCGGGCACCCTGGCTCGTCGGTGCCACTCCGAACGGCAGCGTCTGATCGGGCAGCCGCGCCGCGAACGCCGCCAGCACCGCCTCGCGCTTGTCGTCGGGCACCTCCTGGTCGGCGGTGCCGGGGCCGGTGAGCACTCCGGTCGGGGTGAACACCAGCGTGGTGCGCCGCGGCCCGGACATCGACAGATCCACCGACACGCTGACCTTCTTGTCGAATCCGGCGGCCGCCGGGGTCCCGGTGAACACCAGCCCGTGACTGTCCGAGATGCCGGATTCGGTGGTGCCGCCGGTGGCGTCGTTGGTCTCGCGCGGCGGCGCCTCCACCATCAGGTCCTTGATCCCCATGAACCTGCCCAGATGCCCCGAGTCGACGATGATGCGGCTCTCCAGCTTGCCGATCGGCATGGCGGCGTCGGGTCTGAACAGCCAGGACGCCTCGGTCACGTCGATGGAGTGCATGGTGGCCTCCAGCGACGCGCGGCCCACGTGCGGGTGCTCGACGTCGTTGGCCTTGATCTCGATCTCGTCGTAGTGGTGGCGCATGGCCTGCGGAATGAACGGAAACCCCAGGATCGCCGCCGAGGGGTCCCAGTGCAGCCCGGCGGCACTGCGTACCGCTCGCGACAGCCGGTACTCGGCGTAGATGGCGGTGCCGAAATCGACGCCGACGGCCCCGATGACCACGGCCAGCACGGCGGCACCGACCCCGATCAGCAGTTTGCGCACGTCGCTCATTGTGACGCAGTCACGATCGGGGGTGGTGACGCAGTCACGATCGGGGGTGGTGACGCAGTCACGATCGGGGGTGGTGACGCAGTCACGATCGGGGGTGGTGACGCAGTCACGATCGGCAGTTGTGATGCAGTCGCCGCCCGGAGCGCTCCTACCGCCACACTGGCCTGCCCGGCGGTTCCCGGCCCCGAGGGGGTCAAAACGGCCGTCGCAGGGGTCCCGCGGCCCTCGACGCGGCTGAATCGCTGGTTGCGCGCTATCGTTAGTCAACCTGGTCGGTAACGGCGATGTGTCGGCCATGAATCTGGGAGATGATCTTCCAGTCGCTGGAGGGCATGTTGGATCTACTGCTACTCACTGTCGACCCGCGTCCTGAATCCGTGCTGCCGTCACTGTCCCTGCTGGCACACAACGTGCGCACGGCGCCGACCGAGGTTTCCTCTCTATTAGAGGCCGGCACCGCAGACGTGGCCATTGTCGACGCCCGCACCGACCTCGCCGCCGCGCGGGGACTATGCCGATTGTTGGGGACCACCGGGACCTCGGTGCCCGTCGTGGCCGTGGTCAACGAGGGCGGCCTGGTGGCCGTGAACGTCGAGTGGGGGCTGGACGAGATACTGCTGCCCAGCACCGGCCCCGCCGAGATCGATGCGCGGTTGCGTCTGCTGGTCGGCCGCCGTGGTGGTGTCGCCAGCCAGGAAAGCGCCGGCAAGATCAGCCTGGGTGAACTGGTCATCGACGAGGGCACCTATACGGCCCGGCTGCGCGGCCGTCCGCTCGACCTCACCTACAAGGAGTTCGAACTCCTCAAATACCTGGCCCAGCACGCCGGACGGGTGTTCACCCGGGCCCAGCTGCTGCAGGAGGTGTGGGGGTACGACTTCTTCGGCGGTACCCGCACCGTGGACGTGCACGTGCGGCGCCTGCGCGCCAAGCTGGGCACCGAGTACGAGTCCCTGATCGGCACCGTGCGCAACGTCGGCTACAAGGCCGTGCGTCCGGCCCGGGGACGCGCCGCCTCCGACGCCGATCTCGACGATGACACCGAGGACGACGACTTCGGCCCCGACACCCTGCCCGACGGTCTGGCCGAGCAGTTGCGCAGCCAGTGACCGCGCTGGCGTGGCGGGCGGTTCTGACGCCCGCAGACCAGCAGGCGGTACGGCAGATCATCGACGCGGCACACGCCGCTGACGGTGTTGCTCCGGTGGGCGAACAGGTCTTGCGCGAACTGGACGCCGGGCGCACCGAGCACCTCGTGGCAACGAACGGCGGGGACACCGTCGGGTACCTGAACCTGACGCCGGAGATGGCCGAGCTGGTGGTCAGCCCGCAGGCCCGCCGCCGCGGCGTCGGCTCGGCACTGATCCGCGCGGCGGCCGACCGCACCGAGGGGCGGTGCCGGTTCTGGGCGCACGGCACGCTGCCCTGCGCCGAGGCCACCGCGGCGGCGCTCGGCCTGACGCCGGTGCGCCGGCTGCTGCAGATGCGGCGGTCGCTGCGCGATCTCGCCGGTGCGGGTTCGCCCCCCGAGGGGATCACCATCCGCACCTATGCCGGCCCCGACGATGACGCCGAACTGCTGCGGGTCAACAACGCCGCGTTCGCGTGGCACCCCGAGCAGGGCGGCTGGCAGCAGGCCGATCTCGACGAGCGCCGGGCCGAGCCGTGGTTCGATCCGCAGGGCCTGTTCCTGGCCTTCGACGACACCTCAGGGCGGTTGCTGGGCTTTCACTGGACGAAGATCCACCCCGATCCGCAGGGGTTGGGGGAGGTCTACGTGGTGGGCATCGATCCCGCCGCCCAGGGGCGGGGGCTCGGCCGGCTGCTGACGCTGGTCGGCGTGCAGCACCTGGCCCGCCGGTTGGGTGGGCACGCCGACCCCGCGGTGATGCTCTACGTCGAGTCGGACAACATCGCCGCGGTGCGCACGTATGAGCGGTTGGGCTTTGCGGTGGACAACGTCGACACCGCCTATGCGGTGCCGTCCGAACTGCCGTCCGAACCGCCGGCTGAAGTGCCGTCCGCGGTGCCTGCGCCGGACGCCCGGGCCGGCCGCTGAGACCTGTCTCACTCACAGCGCCCCGTCACCCCTCGTTCACGCTCCTGTTCACCTCCCGTTCACCTGCCATCGGGGTGCTGTCCACTACCAGCGCCTACGTTGCCGGTGGTACAGAACCTGGCCTTCGGGGCGAGATCGCCCGGTTCGGCCTCATACACGTGAGGAAAGCGAGACAGGTGAAGCGCAACACGATCGGCAAAGCATTCATGGCGACGGTGTCCGCGACGGCGATCGCCGGGCTGACGCTCACGGCGTGCGGCAGCGACAACAACGCGGGCTCGAACAACGCCACCGGCGACGGTACTGCGGCATCGGACTGCTCCGGCAAGGAGGCGCTGAAGGGCAGCGGCTCGTCGGCGCAGAAGAATGCGATGACCCGCTTCATCACCGCCTACCAGTCGGCGTGCCCGGGCTTCACCGTCAACTACACCTCCAGCGGTTCGGGCGCGGGCGTCTCGGAGTTCACCGGCGGCATCACCGACTTCGGTGGCTCGGACTCGCCGCTGAGCGAGGAGAAGGGCGAGTACGCCAAGGCCAAGGAGCGCTGCGGCGGCAACGACGCCTGGAACCTGCCGGTGGTGTTCGGTCCGATCGCCGTGACCTACAACGTGCCCGGCATCGACGACCTGGCGCTCGACGGCCCGACCCTGGCAAAGATCTTCACCGGCGCGATCACGAAGTGGAACGCCCCGGAGGTCGCCGCCCTCAACGAGGGCAAGGAGCTGCCCGACACCGACATCACGGTGCTGTTCCGCAGCGACGAGTCGGGGACCACCGACAACTTCCAGAAGTACCTCGACGCCGCCTCCGACGGCGCCTGGGGCAAGGGCGCCGGCAAGACCTTCAACGGCGGCGTCGGCGAGGGCGCCCAGGGCAACGAGGGCACCTCCGCGGCGGTCAAGAACACCCCCGGGTCGATCACCTACAACGAGTGGTCGTACGCCAAGAGCCAGGGGCTGTCCATCGCCCGGATCATCACCTCGGCCGGTCCCGAGCCCGTCGAGCTGACCGCGGAGTCGGTGGGCAAGTCCATCGACGGCGTGAAGGTCAAGGGTGAGGGCAACGACCTGGTGCTCGACACCTCGTCGTTCTACCTGCCCACCGAGACGGGGTCGTACCCGATCGTGCTGGCCACCTACGAGCTCGTCTGCTCGAAGTACCCGGAGGCCGACGTGGCCCCCGCCCTGAGCAAGTTCCTCACGGTCGCCATCAACGAGGGGCAGAAAGGCCTCGAGGACAACGGGTACGCCCCGATCCCCGAGCGCTTCAAGGAGCGGCTCACCACCGCCATCGACGCGATCTCGTAAGGGCCTGGCGCCCTGAAGATCTCGCGAGGCAACCTCTCTAGAGACGGAAGCTCATGTCACTGAGACCAGATCCGACGACGGTGGGTTCGCAGGCCAAGCCTGCGGGCCCACCGCAGGACGGGGATACTGCACACGTGCCGCCTGAACCACCCAAGCGAGGATCCGCCCTCAAGGGCGGGGAGGGCCGGTTGGACCGCTGGGGCGACGGTATCTTCAAGTCGCTGGCCATCGCCGCGGGCGCCACCATCATCGCCGCGATCGCGTTGATGGGGTTGTTCCTGTTCATCCGGGCGTGGCCCTCGCTGCAGGCCAACAAGGCCAACTTCATCACCAGCGCGGAGTTCAACACCACCGACGCCGGCAACATGCGTTTCGGTATCGCCGAGTTGTTCCAGGTGACGGTCCTCAGTTCGGTGTTCGCCCTCGCGATCGCGGTGCCGATCGCGGTCGGCATCGCCGCGTTCCTGACCAACTACGCGCCGCGACGGTTCGCCAAGCCGTTCGGCATGCTGGTCGACCTGCTCGCGGCCGTGCCGTCCATCGTGTTCGGCCTGTGGGGCATCTTCATCCTGGCGCCGTGGCTGGATCCGGTCGCCCGCTTCCTCAACAACAGCCTCGGCTGGTTCTTCCTGTTCGCCGACGGCAACGTCTCGATCGCCGGCGGTGGCACCATCTTCACCGCCGGGATCGTGCTGGCGGTGATGATCCTGCCGATCATCACGTCGGTGACCCGTGAGGTCTTCGCCCTGACCCCGCGCGGTCACGTCGAGGCCGCCCAGGCGCTGGGCGCCACCAAGTGGGAAGTGATCCGGATGACGGTCTTCCCCTACGGCCGCAGCGGCATGATCGCCGGGTCGATGCTGGGCCTGGGCCGTGCGCTCGGCGAGACCGTGGCGGTGTTGATCATCCTGCGGGCGGCGGCCACCGAGGGTAACTGGTCACTGTTCGACGGCGGCTACACGTTCGCGTCGAAGATCGCCTCGGCGGCGGCGGAATTCAGCGCGCCGCTGCCCACCGGGGCCTACATCGCCGCCGGTTTCGTGCTGTTCCTGCTGACGTTCGTGGTGAATGCGTTCGCCCGGGCCGCGGCCGGAGGAAGGGTGAGTGGAGGATGACCCAGACGATGGACAGTGCGGTCAAGGGGCCGACGTTCCACCCGATCAGCACGAGCCGCAAGTTCAAGAACAACCTGGCCACCACGCTGTTCGCCGGTGCCTTCGGGATCGCCCTCATACCGCTGGCCTGGGTGCTGTGGACGGTGCTGGAGAAGGGTTTCCGCGCCATCACCCTGCCGACCTGGTGGACGAACTCCCTCTACGGGATCCTGCCCGAGCAGTTCGCGGGCGGGGTGTACCACGCCATCTACGGCACCGTCATCCAGTCGCTGATCGCGGCGTTGATCTCGGTGCCGCTGGGCATCATGGTCGGCGTGTACCTGGTGGAGTACGGCCGCGGCGCGCTGGCCAAGACCACCACCTTCATGGTGGACATCCTCGCCGGCGTCCCGTCGATCGTGGCGGCGCTGTTCATCTTCGCCCTCTGGATCGCCACCATGGGCTTCACCCAGAGCGCCTTCGCGGTGTCCCTGGCCCTGGTGCTGCTCATGCTGCCGCTGGTGGTACGCAGCACCGAGGAGATGCTCAAGCTGGTGCCCGACGAACTGCGCGAGGCGTCCTACGCCCTGGGCGTTCCGAAGTGGAAGACCATTGTGCGGATCGTCATTCCGACCGCCCTTCCCGGCATGATCAGCGGGATCCTGCTGGCGCTGGCCCGGGTGATGGGGGAGACGGCGCCGGTGCTGATCCTGGTGGGCTACAGCACCGCGATCAACTTCGACGTCTTCGAGGGCAACATGGCCTCGCTGCCGTTGCTGATCTACACCGAGCTGAAGAACCCGGAGATCGCCGGTGTGGACCGGGTCTGGGGTGCGGCGCTCACACTGATCATCATGGTCGCCGTCCTCTACCTGGCGGCCGCCCTCGTCAACCGATTCCTGACCCGCAACCGGGCCTGACCCCTTCTCGTACGAGCACTTAGGAGCGACAGTGGCCAAGCGCCTCGACCTCAAGGACCTCAACATCTACTACGGGTCCTTCCACGCGGTGGCCGACGTCTCGATGTCGGTGCTGCCCCGCAGCGTGACCGCGTTCATCGGTCCGTCCGGGTGCGGCAAGTCCACCGTGCTGCGCACCCTCAACCGCATGCACGAGGTGATTCCCGGTGCGCGGGTGGAGGGTTCGGTCCTGCTCGACGGGGAGGACATCTACGGATCCGGTATCGATCCGGTGAGCGTCCGCAAGACCATCGGCATGGTGTTCCAGCGGCCCAACCCGTTCCCGACGATGTCCATCAAGGACAACGTGGTGGCCGGTCTCAAACTGCAGGGCGTGCGCAGCCGCAAGACGCTCGACGAGACCGCCGAGCGGTCCCTGAAGGGCGCCAACCTGTGGAACGAGGTCAAGGACCGCCTCGACAAGCCCGGTGGTGGTCTGTCCGGTGGCCAGCAGCAGCGTCTGTGCATCGCGCGTGCCATCGCGGTGCAGCCCGACGTGCTGCTCATGGACGAGCCCTGCTCGGCGCTGGACCCGATCTCGACCCTGGCCATCGAGGACCTGATCGCCGAACTCAAGCAGGACTACACGATCGTGATCGTCACGCACAACATGCAACAGGCGGCGCGTGTCAGTGACCAGACCGCGTTCTTCAACCTGGAGGCCACGGGCAAGCCGGGCAAGCTGATCGAGGTCGACGAGACCGAGAAGATCTTCTCCAACCCGAGCCAGAAGGCCACCGAGGACTACATCTCGGGCCGGTTCGGCTGACCCGCGGCGCGGTCCGACGACCCGCCACGACCGGACCACTACCAGCCCCGCTACAGCGAAGCCGCCCACCACGACTCGTGGTGGGCGGCTTCGCTGTAGGCGCGGATGCCTAGTGGGTGCTGTAGAGGTCGTCCTCCTCGGGCAGATGCCCGGTGCTCTGGAAGATCACCCGGCGGGCGATCTCCACGGCGTGATCGGCGAAGCGCTCGTAGAACCGGCCCAGCAGGGTGACGTCGACCGCGGCGGCCACCCCGTGCTTCCAGTCCCGGTCCATCAGCACCGTGAACAGGTGACGGTGCAGGTCGTCCATCGCGTCGTCTTCCTCGCGGATCCGGGCGGCCTTCTCCGGGTCGCCGGACAGCAGCACCTCCTGGGCGCTGCTGCCCAATTCCACTGCCACCCGGCCCATCTCGGCGAAGTAGCCGTTGACCTCCTCGGGCAGGGCGTGCTGGGGATGGCGGCGCCGGGCGATCTTGGCGACGTGCAGGGCCAGCGCGCCCATCCGGTCGATGTCGGCCACGATCTGGATGGCGCTGACGACGCTGCGCAGATCCCCGGCCACGGGCGCCTGCAGCGCCAGCAGCACGAAGGCGCTCTCCTCGGCGGCCTGGCTGCGGATGGTGATCTGCGCGTGGTCGGTGATGACCTGTTCGGCCAGTAGCAGATCGGCCTGCAGCAGCGCCTGGGTGGCGCGTTCCATCGCGACGCCGGCCATGCCGCACATCTCGGCCAGCTGGGCGGTCAGCGCGGACAGTTGCTCGTGGTACGCGGTTCGCATGGGAGAAAGCCTACGTGGCCAGGCACGGAAATGGCATGACGGCACAGATGAACGGCCGGTGAACCGCAACCGCGGTCCGGCTCTGCGGGCCCGGGGGGCTATTCGCAGCTGGTGTCCGCCCCGTTGGTGACCGACAGATCCTCGGGCAGTGGGGTCGAGGGGCTGCTGGCGCCGCGGGTGACGTGCACGCTGACCGCCGAACCGCTGGCCGGTGGGGTGCCGACGTTGGAGAAGTCGGGACCCAGCACCACGTGCACGGTGCTGCCCAGGCCCGTCACCTGTTCGATGTGGGGATCGGTGAAGGCTCCGGCGACCGTCGCCGCGGCCTGTTCGTTGCCGGGGGAGTACATGACGGTCGTGGCCTTCAGCGAGATCGGGTAGTCGTCGGGCGTGTCGACGACGAATCCGTGCGCCTCGAGCCCGGTACTGGCCGAGGCGCCCAGCCCGGTTGTGCCCGTGGAGTTCGAGACGTGGACGCTGATGTCCTCGGGCTCGGTGGTCACAGCGTTGACGAGCTCGGTGGTGGCCGTCGAACTCTCGGACTGCGCGGTGGTGTCCTCGGTCGAGGCGGACTCCTCGTCGGAGGTCGGATCGGAGGTCGGTGTGGTGGCGCCGGGCGGCAGTTTCGTCTCGTTCTTGTCGTTTTCGCCGGGCAGCGGGTCGTCGTTGATGATGGCCGAGAACAGGGCGCGGATGCCGTCGCGGTTGGGGACCTCGTCACCGTTCTCGTCGGTGATCCCGGCGGTCGGCACGGTGACGAAGCTGATCCGCCCGGCCGACACCCCCTGGATGGACTGGCCGAGGTTGACCAGGTCCTTGGTGGTGATGTTGTCGACGTAGCTGTCGTTGATGAACAGGTTGACGACGTTGTTGAGCTTGCTCAGCGAGAAGAAGGTGTCCTTGGAGATCAGGGAACGCAGCAGCGAGGACAGGAACATCTGCTGGCGTTTGATCCGGCCGTAGTCGCCGTTGAACTCGGTGGTGACCTGCCGGGCCCGGACATAGTTCAGGGCGGTCTGACCGTTGACCACCTGGCGGCCCGCCGTGGGCAGCACGGTGCCCAGTTCGTAGTCCTCCAGCGGGGTGGTGCTGCAGACCTCGACCCCGCCGAGCGCGTCGACCATCTTCTCGAACCCGACGAAATCGACCGCCATGAAACGGTTGATCGACAGCCCCGAGATCTTCTGGATCACCTTGACCAGACACTTCGGTCCGCCGTAGGCGTACGCCGAGTTGAGTTTGGTCTCGGTGTACCACTCCTCGGGCCCGTAGCTTCCGGTCTCCTCGTTGTAGACGGGGCCGTACTCACCGGTGGCCGGGTCCCAGGCCTCGCACTTCATCGGCGTGATGGACAGATCGCGGGGGAACGAGACCGCCACGACCCGTTTGCGGTTGGCGGGGATGTTGACCAGCATCAGCGTGTCCGACCGGGCGCCGCCGACGGCTTCGGTGTCGCCGGCGCCGACGTCGCTGTTCTCGCCGAAGCGGCTGTCGACGCCGACGATCAGGAAGTTCTCGTCGCCGAACTGGGCGTTGGGATCGACGATGTCACGCGAGTTGGGGTCGAGCGCGGCGACGTTGTTGAGGCGGTTGTTCTTCGACGATGTCCACTGCCAGGCCCCGCCGGTGAGGGCCAGCGCCAGCACCGCGATGATCGCCGCGACAGACCGGCCGGCCAGCAGCATCGGGCGGTGACGTTTGGGCGGGTGGTCGGCGGGGGCC
>NZ_NVQF01000112.1 GCF_002592005.1 Mycolicibacterium palauense
CCAGCGCAGATGCCGTTCGGCCACCGACTGCCAAGCACCGAACTGCTCGGGCAGATCACGCCACGGAGATCCGGTGCGATAACGCCAGATAATGCCTTCCAACGTGCGCCGATGATCATTCCAGGGACGACCGCGCCGCCGCCCCGAGGGCATCAACGGCTCGATCAACGACCACAAATCATCAGAAATCACATCAGCCCGGATCACCTGAACAGCATCAAGCACAACACCATTCACATTAAGCAGACACGCCCTAGCCCGGTGGCGAGGCGAGCCGGGGAACCGCCGTCTTGTCCAGCAGCGCGGTCTGCATCAGGCGCCGCACGCACGCCCGTGAGTACCGTGAGTACTCGGTGTCGTCGTACTGCACCAGTCGGCCCAGATCGACCACCAGCGCCAGCGCGGCATGGACCGCGAAACGGGCGTGGGCGGGGGTGAAGTCGCTGCGGGCCGCCGCCACCAGGCCGGCCCAGGACTCCACCGTCGAGCGTTGGATGTTGCGCAGCGCGACGCGGTCGACCGGCGGCAGGTTGACCCGCTCGGTGTAGTAGACGTAGGCCAGCTCGGGATCGCGGAACGAGCGCGCGACATAGGCGTCGATGAGTCGCACGAGCGCCTGCTCGGGGTCGGTCGTCTCGGCCAGGATTCCCGCCAGGTCACCGGACACCCGGTCGGCGGCACGCCGGTAGGAGGCCGCCAGAATGTCGCCCTTGCTGGGGAAGTACCGGTAGATGCCGGACGGCTGGATGCCGACCGCCGCCGCGATGTCCTCCATGCTCGTCTCCCGGAAGCCCTGCTTGTTGAACAGCACCAACGACTCGTGCAACAGCGCCTCGTACTTGCCCGCCCGGGTGGAATCGGCGGGCAGCGTGAAGGTTTCGTCGTCGAGCGGCCCGGTGGGCAGGGTGGTGGCCAGCACGTCGGAGGCCAGGCCGGACAGCACCCGCGCGATCTCGGGGACGGCGAGCTGGGCGCGGTGGTCGGCCACGCTGCCGATGACGCTCAGCGCCGCCGAGGACAGCGTCCAGCGCTCCCGCGACGTCAGCTCCGGACGCAGCTGGGCCAGCGGCTGCTGCAGCCGCCGGTTGACCAGCTTGATCTGGTCCATCAACGCGGCCTGATCGTCGTCGCGCAGGTACCGGCCCTCCCAGCGGTACAGGCCGCCGGGTGTCCGGTAGGCGATCGCGGTCTCGGTCAGGCGGTCGACCAGCGCGTCCAACCGTGCCTGCGGATCGGTGATGTCCTCGGCGATCGCGGTGCAGTCCACGAGATGCTGGCCCAACGTGAGTACGGCGTCCCGGAACAGTTCGTACTTGCTCGACGAATGCCGGTACAGCGCCGCGGCCGTGATGCCGACGCGGGAGGCGATGTCCTCCATGCTCACCCCGTGATAGCCCATGGCGCTGAAAGCGTCGGCCGACGCCTTCGCTATCTGCGCCTTGCGGTCCTTGGGGCGACGCCGCGGTGCGTCCGGCCCGGGCCGACGGGCTGTGGTCATGCCGCTCACGGTAACCCAGGAGGTGTACCGCGGCGGTCCGTCCGGCGGAATCACCCAATACGGCAACCGGAGCGGCAACCGGCGGTGAATTGTTTCCATTTGTCGAATCTTCGGGCTCACTGCAGACTAGTCGCGGCGTTGTTTATTCGGTGTTAGGGATCGGAAGGGCCCGGTCCATAGCGGTTCTCGTGTTTGGCGGGTGTGAGCGAAAATGCCGGGAAATTAACACGATAACTGCGTCCGTGCGGCTATTGTTGCGTCCATTTACAGCTACGTTTCCCTCTGCGCGACAACCGCGCCGAAAGAAAGGGAAGTCATGGCTTTTACATTTGTTGGTTCGCCCCTTCTGGCCGGCATCGCCGCCCTGGGGGCCAGCGCCGCGATCGCAACACCGGCCGCCCTGGTGGTCCTGCCCACCGACGCCGCCGGCCAGATCCGCGACATCATCGAAGGGGCGCAGGCCGATATCTCGGTCCTGCGCGCCGACATCACATCCGGGCACGTCGAGATCCACGACATCCGCCTGGCGGCGGCCACCGAGGTGCGCGGGCTGCTCGACGGCCCGAACACCGACCGCGACGCGGTCGAGGCCGTCGTGGCGGACTCCCGCGCCGAGGTCACCTCGGCGCGGGAGATGATCGCCGCCGATCACACCGAGATCCGGGCGACCAAGCGGGACGCCGCTGCGGACATCGGCGAGGTGGTCAGGGCCGACCGCGGAGAGGTCGTGCAGGAGATCGCCGCCATCGTGGAACCGGCCCGTGCGCAGCTCGCGGCCGAGAAGGAGACGATCACGTCCGGGGTGCAGTCCACCAGGGAGATCCGCCGGGACACGGCCGACGAGGTCAAGGGCATCGTCGCCAGCGCCAGGGACGGTGACATCGAGCCCGCCGATGCCGCCGCGGAGATTTCGGATGCGGTCAAGACCGCCAAGGCCGACACCGCATCCAACAGGGCGGACATCAAGACCGCCCGCGCCTCGATCAAGTCCGTCCACAAGGAGACCGCCAAGTCGGTCAGGCACGTGGTGAAGAACCACCGCACGTCCAAGCGCGGGGATCGCTCCTAGCGCCGGCCTTCGGCCGGGCCGGGGCCCACGGCACGCAGGAACGCCGCCAGCGCCGCGTCGAAGTCCGCGGGACTCTCCAGGAACGGAAAGTGCGTACCACCGCGGACCCCGGGTACGCACGCCCACCGCGAGCCGCGGATCTGCCGGTGTATCCAGCGCTGCGATGTGATCGGGACGTTGACCGAGTCGCCGGCGACCACCAGGGTCGGCAGCTCGATCCGTGGAATCAGCGCGCGCCAGTCGTGGGTGGCCACGTCGAAGATCAGGTCGGCGGCGTGGCCACGGTCGAAGGTGGCGCTCTGGGTGGTCAGCTCCGCCAGGTGGGTGGGCGACAGTCCGGGGGAGACCACGTCGGAGAGGAAATCCGCGCGCGGGTCCGGGCCGTCGCCGTACAACAGGTCGGTGAAGGCGAACAACCCGGCGGCGTCCATCGTCGCCCCGGCCTCCGCGGCCTCCCCGTCGCTCCACCCCGGGCGCCTCAGGGCGCAGGGCATCTGGTCGACCAGTGTCAGCGACCGCAGCCGTTCGGTGCCGAACAGCTCGAGATAGGACCAGATCACCGCGGCCCCCATGGAGTGCCCCACCAGGTGTACGTCGTCCAGGTGCCGGGCGGTGAGCACCTCACGCAGGTCGGCGGCCAACCGATGCAGGTGGTAGCCGGCCGGCGGCGTCGAGGAACGGCCGTGTCCGCGGTGGTCGACCGCCAGCACCCGCCAGGAACCGGACAGTGACTCCAGTTGCGCAACGAACCCCTGCGCCGTCTGCGACCATCCGGGCAGCAGCACGACGGGCGGGCCGGCGCCGGCCTCCAGGTGCCGGATCACCGTGCCGTCACCGCAGACCGTTTCGCCCGGGCGGGGCTGGCTCACCCCATGCCCTCCAGGCTGAACAGCGCCAGGAAACCGATGAAGAACATCGCCGCCATCCACGGTCGGTGCGGCACCTCGTGGGCCTCGACCAGAAGTTCCTCCACGACCAGCCACAGCAGCGCCGCCGCGGCGAAGGCCAGCACCACGGTCAGGATGCGGGGGCCGGCATCGGCCAGCAGTGCCGCGCCCAGCAGCGCGCCCGCGGCCACCAGCAGGCTCAGCCCGGCCGTGACCGCCGCCGCGACCGCGCGGCCCATGCCCGAGCGGGTCAGTTGCAGCGCCACGGCCAGGCCCAGGAACAGCACCTCGGCGGTCAGCGCCACGGTGATGATGATCGCGGTCGCCTCCGACACCGCGGCGCTGGCACCGACCAGCAACCCGTCGATGAACAGGTCGACACCGACGACCACCAGAAATCCCACGGGTATCGCCCCGGCCGCGGTGCCCGCACCCTCGCCGTCGGGCCCGTGGCCCTCGAAGCGGCTCAGCGCCAACAGCAGTGCCACCGCGGCGAAGAAACCGACGGCGATCAGCCACAGCGGCCCGGCGTCGCGCAGTTCCGGGAGCACCTCACCGGCGACGGCGGCCATCACGATGCCCGCCGCCAGGTGCTGTACGCCACCGACCACCGCCGCCGACGGGGTGCGCACCACGGCGATCACGCCGCCGATCGCGCCGGCCAGGACCGGGAAGACGACCAGCGAGGCCGCCGTCGTCATTGTGCTGATGGGAACCTCCGTGCCGTGCCGCCACCTACCGTCGGACCTCCAGCCTTGCGCATCGGGCGCCGCTAGAGGAGCTGGACGAGCAGAAAACCCAACACGGAAAAACCGCCGACGTAGATCAGCATCGGCACCACCGTCCGTGAGATCACCGCGCCCTCCCGGCCGAGCTGGCCGGTGACCCCGGCGACCGCCACCACGTTGGCGACGCAGACCATGTTGCCGGCGTTGGCGCCGCCGACCTGTTGGGCCAGCACGACACCGGGTGGGGCGCCGATACCGGTGGCGACGTCGACCTGCAGCTGAGCGAACATCAGGTGGCTGAAGGTCGCGCTGCCCGAGATGAAGGATCCCAGCGCGCCGACCACCGGGGCGAACAGCGGCCAGAACGTGCCGAGGGCGGACGCGCCGGCGTTGGCCAGTTCGACGGGCATGGCCCCCAGCCCGGCGTCGTTGCCCGCGGAATTCAGGAACACCCGCACCAGCGGCACCGCTGCGGCCAGCGTGATGCCGGTGCCCAGGACCGCGGTGCCGGTGCGGGTGACCGCCGTGCCCAGGGTGGGGCCGCGGACCCGGTGCAGCACCACCGTCGTCGCGGCCACCACCAGGAAGATCGCGCCGGGGGAGTACAGCGGCTGCCACGACGCGCGGATGCCGGTGGACAGGATGTCGTCGGCGACCAGGTTCACCGACAGCAGCCGCTCCTTGACGGGGTCGATGAGCCGGGTGATCAGCAGCAGCGCCACCAGAAGCAGGTACGGCGCCCACACCCGCCACACGGGCATGGCCCTCGGGCCGGGCACCGGGATCTCCGAGCCGTCGTCGGCCAGATAGCCGCGTTCGACGGTCCAGGTCCGCTTCGGCACCAGCACATTCCTGCGGACCGCGATCACCAGCAGCGCCATTCCCGTGATGCCGCCCAGGATCGCGCCGAACTCGACATTGCCGAGCAACCACGTCCAGGCGAAGGCCGGGACCGTGTAGGCCAGCGCGGCGAACACGGTCAGGGGCAGCGCCTCGCGGGTGGCTCCGGGCGTCTTGACGGTGGCGAACACGCGGGTGAGCAGCACCAGCAGGCTGATCGGGATCACCAACCCTATGACCAGATCCAGGCCGGTGGCGATCAGCGCCACCTCCAGCAGGGTGCGCGAGGTCTCCGGGTCGGTCGGGTTGAGGTCCAGGCCTTGTCCGATGCCGACGATCAGGGGCGTGCCCACCGCGCCGAAGGTGACCGGGCTGGAGTCGCCGATGAGCGTCAGCGCCGCCGCGGACAGGGGCGGGAACCCCAGCGCGACGAGTAGGGGCGCGGCCACCGGTGCCGGTGTGCCGAAGCCCGCCGCGCCCTCGATGAACGCCACGAAAAGCCAGGCGATCAACAGCACCTGGATGCGAGAATCGTGCGAAACACGTTGGAATTCCCGGCGAATCGCGTCCAGGCCGCCGCTGGCGCGCATCACCTCGAGCAGGGCCAGCGCACCCAGCACGATGAACAGCACACCGCCGCCGATCACCAGGCCCTCCAGCAGCGCCGCCGAGACCGTGCGGGCCGGTACCCGCCAGACGGTCAGCGTCAGCACCAGCGTGATCACCAGCGCCAGAGGCATGGCCCGCGAGGCGGGCAGCCGCAACGCGACCAGCAGCACCGCCACCGACAGCACGGGCATCAGGGCGGTCAGCCATTGCAGCGGCGTCACCGGCGGGCTCTCGTGATCGGGCCCCGGTGTCGGCGGGTGCGGGCAGCCACGGATCAACAGTAGGGCCGCCGTGGTGCCGGGGCGCGCCGAGACCGGATGGCGACGGTACCTCGGCCCCGGGGACGTTCGTGGCTCCCGTCGAGGGCTAACCGTCTTCGGGTGGGCGTTCCCGGGCTCGGGACCGGCTCACCTCGGGCAGCGAACAGCCGGCGGGAAGCCGGTCCAGCGCCGTCGTCAGCGCCACAGCCAGGTCGGCCGTGTCGAGAGGGCTGTCGAGAGGGGTATCGAGAGGGGTATCGAGAGGGATGTGGCCGTCGAAGGCATCGAGAACCGCGCGCAACTCGAAGAGCGCTGCGCCCTGGCGCCTGGCCAACGCGGCCGCGGCCGACAGGTCGGCGCCGGGGTCGGATGTGGCCGTGTGCGCCCGCAGCCGCAGCAGCTCGGCGTCGTAGAACGTCATCCCCGCGGTGCCGGACGCCCTCAGCGCCCGATCCAGCCGGGTGCCCGCCAGCTCCGGTTCGCGTGCCGCGGTGAGCAGTCGGGCCGCCGCCGCCTCGAACAGCGGCAGGAAGACTCTCAGGCCGGTGGTGTGCAGCAGATCCACGGCCTCGGCCAGCCGGGACGCGTGCTCTGCCAGCGCCGGGGAGGCCGGGCCGGCCGTGAGCGCGGTCGTGGCCTCGACGACGGTGCGCAGGGCGTGGCCCCACAGCGTCCAGACCTCGAAGTTGAACTGCTCGGCGTGGGCGAGCAGTTCGCCGGTCACCGCCGCGGCGTGATCGAGCTGGCCCGCCTCGAGCCGGACCCACGTTTCGAAGAAGCGGGCGAATCCGAGGCTGAACGGTCCCTGGGGAAAGGTGAGTTCGTCGGCACGCCGCGCGGACCGCAGTAGGTGGTCCTCGGCACCCGGCAGGTCGCCGGCGGCGATCCGGTCGAGTGCGAGGATGCCGTGGGCCATCGTGATCGAATCCGTCGGATTGAACCACAACTGCTCCACCGAACGTGTTCCCGTGATCGCGAATTCCTTAGTTGCCGAGAGGATCTGGTCGCGACCCGAGGCGAAGTCCCCGGCCATCCAGGCGGCGATGCCCGTGGTGACGCCGAGGATCGGGCGAAAGTACTCGCGGCCCTCGCCGAGGCGTATCCACAGCGGCTCCCACACCCGGTTGGAGCGCGGTAGGTCGCCGATGGCGAAGTAGTAGCCCCCCAGGGCGGCCAGCGTGCTGAACACCTCGTCGTGCAGTTCGGTGCCGACCAGCTGAAGACACCGCTCGAAGTCGGTTGCGGTGGTGGCGTTCAGCGGGCCCTCGCCGGCGCTGGCCAGGAAGCCGCGTTCCAGTCGCGTACCCATCTCGGCCAGGTCGCGAAAACGGCCCACCGGTTGCCGCGTGGTGTTGGTGAGGGCGCGCGTCAGGTGATCGCGCGCTTCCTGCAGCGCGCCCCGCCGCCGCGCCTGGGTGGCCGCCTTCCGGAATGCGGCGGCCGCCTCGGCGGGGTTCTCGGCCCGCTCATAGTGGTTGGCAACCGCCGGCCACTGGGGTTCGCCGGCACGGCCGCCGGTCAGGGCCGTGGCGATTCTCGCGTGCAACCGCCGACGGATGCTCGGCGGTGCCAACTCCTCGGCGAGTTCGCGCAGCAGCTCATGGCGGAAGTGCCAGCCTCCGCCCCGCGACGGCTCGAGGACGCGGGCGTCGACGAGCTCGTCCAGCGCCTCGGTGAACCGCTCCTCGGTGAGGTCGGCGACGGTCTGGAGCAGGTCGCGATCCAGCTGACGCCCGATCAGCGCGGCGGCCTCGACCACGGGAACGACATCGGTGCCGGCCCGTAGCCGGGCCAGCAGGGGCTCGTAGAGTCCGTCGGGCACACCGGTTTCCGACATACCGCTGACGACCTGCTCGATGTAGAACGGCACGCCGTCGCAGCGTGCCGCGACTTCCTCCCGCTGCGAGGTTGACAGCCCGGGATCGAGCTCGCCGACCAGGGCCTCGGACTCCGTGGCGTTCAGCGGCGCGAGGTCGAGGACGGTCACGGGCCACTGCGGGGACAGCCAGGCCCCGGGGCGCCCGGTGATCAGCACCAGTACCCGGTGGTCCGGATCGTCGAGCAGGGACGCGAGGAGCTCCAGTGTGGAGGGGTCGAACCAGTGCGCATCCTCGGCCACGATCAACCCGGTGCGGTCGCCGGTGCAGGCGCGCAGGTAGTCCCGGATGGCCCCGATGATCATCGCGTGCAGTCTCGGGCCCTCGGCGGCGGCCGGTTGGTAGCCCGCCGCGGCCGCGATCCCGAGGACCGGCGCCAACAGTGGGATCGACGTGTCGGGGTCGAGTCCGCGCTCGCACACCGTCGCGCGCAGTCTCCGCAGGCGTTCGGAGTCGGAGGTCGAGCGCCCGATGTCGCAGTGCTGCAGCAGCATTCTGCGGATCGGATGCAGGCCTGCGGTGGCGTGCGCGGAGGACCCGGCGATTTCCAGCACGGCCGCACCGGAACGTGCCGCCAGGTCCGCGGCCTCGGCGGCCAGGCGCGATTTTCCGAGGCCGGCCTCGGCGCGCAGCACCAGTCCCGGGCAGGGGGCGTGTCCGGCCTCCGCTTGTGCCCATGCCCGCGCGAGCCGGCCGACTTCGTGCCGACGGCCGACTAGCGGGCCGCGCGGCGAACGGGCGGGCGCGGAACGCTCGTTGCGGACACGGTGGTGTCGAATCGGCGCCCCGATTCCCTTGACGCGTGCGGGGACACACTCGACGAGGTCGAAGTGGTTGCGCACCAACGGGGCCAGGGAGTCGGAGAGCACGACACCGTCCGGCGGAGCCAGCCCGGCCACCCGGGCGACCACGTTGGCGCCGAGACCGTAGACGTCGTCCTGGTTGGTGTCGAGATAGACCAGCCCGCGATGCAATCCGATCCGGACCCGGATGGGTGAATCCGCGCCGGCGCCGGCCGTGCGGCTCGCCGCGTCGTGGCTGATCCGCAGTGCTGCCGCCACCGCACGGCGTGCGTCGTCCTCGTGGGCCGTCGGGTGACCGAACACGGCCAACATGCTGGCGCCGACCGGGGAGCCGATATGACCTCCGAACCGGTCGACGGCGCCCACGACGAGGTCGCGAAAGTCGATCATCAGACGGGCGTAGGGCTCGGCCCGCATTCGTGCGGACAGCTCCATCGAGTCCGCCAGTTCGGCGTAGAGCATCGTCAGGCGGCGGATCTGACCGCCGTCCGCCGGCGGGGTCAGCAGGTCCCCGGCCTTCGAGGTGCTCGCCGTCCGCGGCCAGCACCTCGGTGGCCAGTGCCTCCGCGGCGACCCGGTCGCCGCGGTTGATCGCCTCGACCGCCCGATCGAGAAGCTCCTCGATCGAGGAGCTCTCGCCGGCCCCGCCGCGCTCGGCGCTGTCGCCGCCGTCGCCCACCGGGTCATTTTCGCACTTCGAGGCCGTGTCGGGACCCCGTTCCCGGGCCGCAATGCACGCCCGGACCCGGTGCGTCGGCGTCCCCGCGCGTTTATTGCGCCCGCCGTCAATTCTGCGCGTAATCTCTGCATTCGTTAGACCACCGAACTCTTTCCGGAGGGGGACATCCATGCGCAGAATCGCCACCACGGTGGGCGCGGCGACCATGATCGTCGGCTCACTGCTCGGGGCGCCGGCGGCGGGCGCGGCGCAGGTCGGGCCGGATGTCACCGTCGCTCAGCCCACGCAGCCTGCACAGCCGGCACAGCCGGCACAGCCGGGCCCCGAGGTGCAGATGCTCGACTGCATCGGCTTCACCGGCGCCATGGGCTGCGGGCCGGGCTGGTTCTGGCGTGACGGCTGGCGTGGCTGGGCCTGCTACCCCTGCTGACCGGTACCCATGGAGCACAGCGAACCAGGAGCAGCGCACATGAGGAACTTCTTCACCGTCGCCCTCGCCGCCGCGGCGACGACATTTGGTGCCCTGGGCACCCTGGGCATGGGGACGGCGGTGGCCGCGCCCGATTACGCGGTGCTGCCGGTGGATCCGAACATCATCACCGATTCGGCGGCGTACGCGCCCGTGCCGGCGGTGGTCGATCCCGACGGTGAGCGGGGCGTCCAACAGGCGTTCAACCACCGAGACGGCACCAGGTCGATCGTCACCACGATCCGGATCCTGCCGAGTCCGCAGGACGCCACCGGGGCCGTCGACGCGATGCGCGGAGACCTGGCGCCGACCGTGCTGGGTCAGGCCAGCCAGCCGGTGTCGGTGGGCAGCGGCGGAACGTTCGTGACGGGGATGTCACCCGGTGGGACGCAATCGGTGGGGGTTCTGCTGTTCACCGAAGGCTCTGCGGCGGTGGAGGTTCAGTTCGACGGGCCGGCCGACGATCCGGTGCCGGTCGACCTCGTCACGCAGTACGGCCAGAGCCAGGCCTCGGTGATCGGCCAGCAGCTGGGGATGTAGCCCCGGGGCCTCAGACGGTGATCACCTCGTAGCCGTCGAGCTGGTCCATCAGCACGTGCAGCTGGTCTTGCGCGGAGCCCAGGGTGTGCTCGATGGCGGTGAGCCGCGCCGCGTAGTGCCCGACCGGATACTCCGCGGTGACACCGATTCCGCCGTGCATCTGGACGGCCTCCTGGCTGATGTGGCGTCCCGAGCGCCCGATCTGCAGCTTGGCGCGCGCCGCGATGGTCGGGTCGAGGTTCCCGTCGGCGATCGACATCGCCGCGTACAGCGTCATGCTGCGGGCGAGTTCCAGGGAGACGTACATGTCGGCCGCGCGCTGGGTCAGGGTCTGGAAGGTGCTCAGCGTGACCCCGAACTGCTTGCGCTGCGTCAGGTATTCGGTGGTCAGGCGCAGCGCCTCCTCCATCGCCCCGAGCGCCTCGGCGCACAGTGCCGAGGAGACCCGTACCAGCGTGTGGCCGATGGCCACCGAAGTGTCGGCGGCCGCACCGAGCGGCTCGGCCGGAGTCGCGTCGAAGTCGATCTGCGCGCCGCGCTGACCGTCGAATGTGCGGTAGGGCTGTCGGTCCGTCGCGGCCGCGTCGACCAGGAACACCCCGGTGCCGCCGTCGGGCAGCGCCGCAGTGACCACCAGCGTGTCCGCGCAGTCGCCGGCCAACACCGGATTCTTCCGCCCGGTCAGCGTCCAGGAATCGCCGTCGCGGACAGCCTTCGTCGTCACGCCGGTGGTCGGCGCCCGCATCCCGGGCTCGACGTGCGCGAAGGCCAGGAGTCGCTCGTCGGCGGCGACCTCGTCGAGTAGCGCACGCTGCCCGGCGGTCCCGACCTCGGCGATCAGGGAACCCGGGCCCAGCGCGGCGTACACGACCGGCTCGGGCGCCAGCCGCCGGCCGATCTCGGTGAGCACCACCTGGAGCTCGATCTGGCCGCCGGCGTCCTCGTCGAATCCCAGACCGAGGATGCCGATCTCGGCCAGCTGGCTCCACACCTCGCGGCTCCACCCCAGATCGCTGTCGAGCACCCGGAGTCGGCCCTCGATGTCGTAGCTGCGCGACAGCACGTCGCGGGTGGTGTCACGGAGCAGGACCTGCTCGTCACTGAGTTGAAAGTCCATGGTTCACCTCACAATCCGAGGATGGTCGACGCGATGATGGTGCGCTGCACCTCGTTGCTACCGCCGTAGATGGAGGTCTTGCGGTAGTTCAGGTAACGCGGTGCGCTGTGCTGGGCCCACTCGGGGGAGGCGATGCCGCTGCCGGCGTCGAAGGGCAGGGCGTCGGGGCCGGCGACCTCCATCAGCAGTTCGGTGGCCAGCTGCTGCAGCTGGCTGCCGCGGAGCTTGAGCACCGAGGAGGCGGGGTTGGGCTTGCCGGCCGTGGACGCCGAGGCCACCCGCATCTGGGTGAGCTCGAGAGCCAGGATGTCGTTCTCGGCCTCGGCCAGCCGCGCGGCGAACAGCGGATCCTCGATCAGGCCGCTGGCCGTCGCGCGGTCCTTGACCTCGGCCAGCCGCAGCTTGGTGCGGCCCACCTGGGCTATCCCGTTGCGTTCGTTGCCCAGCAGGAATTTCGCGTAGGTCCACCCCTGGTTCTCCTCGCCGACGAGCTGGTCGGCGGGGACGCGGACGTCTTCGAAGAAGACCTCGTTGACCTCGTAGCTGCCGTCGACGAGTTTGATCGGCCGCAGCGTGATGCCCGGGGTGTCCATCTCGAAGAGCAGAAACGAGATGCCGGCCTGCTTCTTCGGGGCATCGGGATTGGTGCGCACCAGGCAGAAGATCCAGTCGGCGTACTGGCCCAGGGTGGTCCAGGTCTTCTGCCCGTTCACCACATAGCTGTCGCCGTCGCGGCGCGCGGTGGTGCGCAGCGAGGCGAGGTCGGAGCCGGCCTCGGGCTCGGAGAAGCCCTGACACCACCAGATGTCCAGGGCCGCCGTCGGCGGCAGGAAGCGTTCCTTGAGTTCCGGGGAGCCGAACTCGGCGATCACCGGGCCGACCATGTTGGTGTTGAACGTCAGCGGCTCGGGGACGCTGGCCAGCTGCATCTCGTCGAGCCAGATCTGCTGCTGGGTGGGCGTCCACTTCTTGCCGCCCCACTCCACCGGCCAGTTCGGGACGGCCAGGCCGTGGTCGTTGAGGATCTTGTGGCTGGTGACGATGTCGTCGTGGTTGATCTCGGCGGCGTAGCGGGTGCGCTCGCGGATCTCGGCCGGGATCTTCGTCCGGTAGAACGTGCGAAGCTCGTCGCGGAAGGCGGCTTCCTCGGGTGTCAGCGCCAACTGCATGGCGGCCTCCTGCTTCCTCGGTGCATCTGATAGCAGACTAACCACCCGGTTGGTCGGGAGGGTGTGCGGGCTGGTCGCAGAGGCGCCGTCCGCAGCGGGTGGGCGTGCCCAAGAATTGTCAGACCCCACACCTATGCTCGAACACATGTTCGATGATTGGTCGGATGGTGATGTGGTTGCCGCGGCGGTGGCGGCTCACCGGCAGGAGTCGGTGTTGACCGCACGCAAGCTGGCCGCGGTCGCCCACCTGCTGCAGCGGCGGATCAGTGAGGAACTGGCCCGCGAGCAGGACATGAGTTCGGTGATCACCGCGTTTTCGCGGACGGCCGCCGAGGTCGCGGCGGCGTTGAACCTCTCGGCGGCGGCCGCACGCCGGCTGGTCACCGCGGCCGAGGCCCTGGATGTGCGCCTGCCCGCCGTCGCCGCCCAGTTCGCCGACGGCCACGTCGACTGGGCCACCGTGCAGGTCATCATCGCGCGCACCGACCTGGTCGACGAGCAGCTGGTGGTCCGCGTGGACGCCGTACTGGCTGAGGAACTGCACACCTGGAGCTCGTGGTCACGACGGCGGATCATCGACGCCGTCGACACCGCGGTGGCCACCCTCGACGCCGAGGCCGCCAAAGCCCGCCGCGTGTCGGCCTTCGACGCCCGCCACGCCCGGGTCGACACCGACCGTGACGGCATGGCACGGCTGCACGCCAGCCTCGCCGGCACCGACGGCGCCGCGATCGACCGCCGCCTGGCCGCCGCGGCCGCCGCGGTCTGCGGCCAGGATCCACGCACCCTGGCCCAACGCCGCGCCGACGCCCTGGTGGCCCTGCTCAACGGAGGCGCCCTGGCCTGCGGGTGCGGGGACCCTCAGTGTCCCGCCGCCGGCCAACCCGCCCCGACCGCGCCGGCGGTGGTGCTCAACGTGGTCGCCGCCGCGGCCACCGTTACCGGCCACAGTGACCAGCCAGGCTATCTGAGCGGGTTCGGGGTCATCGACGCCGAATTGGTGCGCGAGCTGGCCCGTGACGCCACCCGCCGTCTCGTCGAACACCCCCACCCCGACGGTGACCCGCAGGCCGCGCTGCGCTACCGGCCCTCGGCCGCGCTGGCCCGCTACGTCCGCGCCCGCGACCTGACGTGCCGCTTCCCCGGGTGCACCGTGCCCGCCGAACGCTGCGACATCGACCACACCATCCCGTTCAACCACGCCGACCCCGCGGCCGGCGGGCCCACCGTGGGCCGCAATCTGGGTTGCTACTGCCGCGAACACCACCGGCTGAAAACCCTGTTCGGCGGCCCGAACGGGTGGCGTGACGAACAACGCCCCGACGGCACCATCATCTGGACCGCCCCCAGCGGCGCGGTCTACACCACCACCCCCGCCGGGGCTGACCTGTTCCCCCACCTGCGCACCAGCCGCCGCCCCGAAGACCAGGCCCGCGTCGAGCACGCCCGCCACCAGCTGTGCACCCAACGACCCGCCAACGCCGCACACCGCTACCGCAACCAGGCCGCCCGCCGCGAAATCGACCTGCGCCGCTGGCGCAACCACACCCGCCGCCTACGCATCCTGTTCCACGGCCACAACACCACCACCAAACCCAGCACCAGCCCCTACATGAGCTGGGTCAACACCCCCGAAGCTGTCTCTTACACACATATGACGCTGCCGACGATACCCCTCGTGTATCTCTCAG
>NZ_NVQF01000113.1 GCF_002592005.1 Mycolicibacterium palauense
CGCACGTGTAGCCGATCCGCCGGGCCAACGCCACCGCGTCCGAACAGATCCGTTCCCGCAACACCGGATCCAGGTTCGGTGCGGGCGCCAGCTCGATCACCTTCTGGTGGCGCCGCTGCACGCTGCAGTCACGCTCGTAGAGGTGGATCACGTTGCCCTGGGTATCGGCGAGGATCTGCACCTCGATATGGCGCGGGTTGACCACGGCCTGCTCCAAGAACACCGTGGGATCCCCGAACGCCGAGGCCGCCTCACGCGAGGCCGCCTCGATGGCCTCGGCCAACTCGGCAGGCTCGCCGACCCGGCGCATACCCCGGCCCCCACCGCCGGCCACCGCCTTGACGAACAACGGGAACGACAACCCCTCGGCGGCCTCCAGCAGCTCCGGCACCGACGCCGACGGCGCCGAGGACGCCAGCACCGGCAGCCCGGCCGCGCGCGCGACATCGATCGCCCTCGACTTGTTGCCGGTCAGCTCCAACACCGCCGCCGAGGGGCCCACGAAGGTGATGCCCGCCGCCGCACACGCCGCCGCCAACTCCGGGTTCTCCGACAGGAACCCGTACCCGGGATAGACGGCATCCGCGCCCGCGGCCCGCGCGGTGGCCACGATCTCCTCGACGCTCAAATACGCCCGGACGGGATGGCCCGGCTCCCCGATCTGATACGACTCGTCGGCCTTGAGCCGGTGCACCGAGTTGCGGTCCTCGAACGGATACACCGCCACGGTTCCCACGCCCAGCTCGTAGGCTGCGCGAAACGCCCGGATCGCGATCTCACCCCGATTTGCCACCAGGACTTTCGAAAACACCGCGACCCCCTAGATCAACGTCGACCAGTAGTCCCAGAACCGGACGAGAATCATCAGTACCACCGCGGCGTACCACAGCGCGACGATCGACCAGCGCCATTGGTGGAGCACGCCGAGCACCGCGTTGCCGGCCAGCGGCCGCAACGCGGTGCTGGCGGCAACGACGAACAGCGGGATGGTGACGGCCCACACGACCATGCAGTAGGGGCACAGCGCACCGATGCGGTAGAGGCTCTGGAAGATCAGCCACTGGATGAATCCGACACCGAACGCCGTGCCGATGGCCAGGCCGACCCAGTACCACTGCGGCAGCCGCACCCGGGCCACCGCCAGCACGCCGGTGGTGACCACCAGGGTGAACGCGATGACGCCGATCAGCGGGTTGGGGAAGCCGAACACCGAAGCCTGGGGGGTGACCATCACCGACCCGCAGGAGAGCACCGGGTTCAGGCTGCACGTCGGCACGTAGGCGGGGTTGATCAGGAGTTCGATCTTCTCGACCGTGAGCGTGAACGACGCGGCCAGGCCCAGCACCCCGGCGATCAGGATCCACAGCGCGCCGGGGCGGCCGATGCCCCTCCCCGGGCCCTGCGGCTCGTCGGTCGGTTCGTCGGCCACCTCGGCTGCCGCGGAGGTCACGATGCCGGCGCCGCGGGCTGGTCGAGCGCCGGAACGTCGCCGACGATCTCCTTGATCTTGGTCTCCAACGCGTCGGGGGTGCTGTACGAGTAGTCCTCGCCGTTGATCCGCACCGACGGTGTGGCGTTGATGTCGGTGGCCCCGGCCAGACCGCCCACCATGTCGTCGTACTTACCGGAGTTGATGCAGTCCGGCACCGATCCGACCACGCCGGCCTGCCGGGCGGTCTCGATCAGCGCGGCATTGTCCGGGGCCGGCGACCCCTCGGGCGGCTGCTGGGCGAACAGGGCCGCGTGGAACCTGCGGAAGGCGTCCTTGTTCGGGCTGCTGTCCTCCGCGGCCACGCAGTAGCCGGCATTGGCCGCCCGTGTCGAGTAGTTGTCGTTGATCGGGGTGTCGAGGATGGCCACCATGTAGTAGTCCGCGGCGACGGCCCCGCTGTCGATCAGCTTGTTGATCGTCGGGCCGAAGGTCTTCTCGAACTGCGCGCAGTGCGGGCACTGGAAGTCCTCGTAGAGGGAGACGACCGCCTTGGGCTCGCTGCTGCCCTCCTGGGTGATCACGTCGGAGGTCGCGACCCGGACGGCCTGCACCTCGCCGGACTGCTTCTTGTCCCCGCTCATCACGATGTAGAGGATCAGCGCGGTGGCGAACACGATCACGATCGCGGTCAGGCCGATCTGCACGGCCAGATTGCGCTTGCGGTCCGCCGCCTTCAGGTCGTACTTGGCGGGACGTTTCGGTTTGGAGGCCACGTCGTAGAGAGTACCGGCGAAGAAACCGCTGAAGAAAAGAGTGCCGGCAAGCCCCCTGTCCGGCGCTCTCCCCCTCGCAGACGGTCATGCTCCCGGCTCAGCCGCCCCGGCCGCGGGACAGGTGCGCCCGCAGCGCCGACACCACCTCGTCGACGGCGCGTCCGGCGTCACCGCCGAGGCCGGCCATGTTGAGGAAGCCGTGGATGAGTCCGCCTTCGCGGCGCAGATCGACGCGGACCCCGGCAGCGGCCATCGCCTCGGCGTAGCGGTCGCCCTCGTCCCGCAGGGGGTCGAAGCCGGCGGTGATCACCAGGGCCGGCGGGAGTCCGGACAGATCGGCGGCGCGGCCCGGCGACACCCGCGGGTCCTCGGCGGTCACGCCCGAGCCCTCCAGATAGCGGTCCCCGCAGAAGGCCAGGTCGTCGCGGCTCAGCAGGAAGCCCGAGGCGAACAGGGTCCGGGATCTGCTGGGCGCCCGCAGGTCGGTCCACGGGTACACCAGCACCTGCAGCGCCGGGGGCACCTCGTCGTCACGGGTCAGCTGGGAAACGGCGGCGGCCAGCCCCCCGCCGGCGCTGTCCCCACCGACGGCGATGCGGTCGGCCGGCACCCGCAGCTCCCCGGCGTGCGCGGCGATCCAGCGGTAGGCCGCCAGGCTGTCCTCGACCGCCGCCGGGGCAGGGTGTTCGGGCGCCAGCCGGTAGTCGACCGAGAACACCTGAACGCCGGCGTCATGGCAGATCCGCCGGCACACCGCGTCGTAGGAGTCCAGGTCACCGAGCACGTACCCACCGCCGTGGAAGAACACCAGGGCGCCGGCCGCCGGTCCCGGCGGCAGATAGCGGCGGATCCCGACGGGCCCCGCCGGCCCCGGGACCGACAGCTCGCCGACCTCGACCGGCAGCGCGGGCCCGCCCAGGGCCAGGCAGGTCTGGCTCATCTGCCGGCGGCTCCTGGCGACGTCGCCGTCGACGATCAATCCGGTGACCCCGGACAGCCGCAACCCGGCCAGGAAAGCCTGCAGCGTCGGATCCAGGGTGTTTCCGTCGATGACCACGGCCCGGCCGCCGGCCAGCAGCCGCTTGACGGTGTCGGGCAGCACCGGCAGGACCTTCGGGGTCACCAGGGTGGCCACCTTCAGCACAGGTTCCGGGGCTCGTCGACGGGTCGCCGGCGCGACCTCACCGCTGGTCGATGCACCCTCGGAGTTCGTCGTCTCGTACGCCATGTCATGACCGTAACGCGCGTTGATTAGGCCGTGTATGAACCTCGGTTATATCGTGAGCGGCGAAATTGTCCAGACCACAGGCAGGGTGAGATGACGTCGACGAGCCAGTCCGGGGCCACTGTTCCATCAATAGGGCTCAACGACGAGAACACGATGCCTGTTCTCGGGCTTGGCGTGGGCGAGCTGACCGATGCCGAGACCGAGCATGCGGTGGGCGTGGCGCTGGAGATCGGCTACCGGCTGATCGACACCGCGGCCGCGTACGGCAACGAGGCCGCCGTCGGCCGGGCGATCGCCGCGTCGGGCATTCCCCGCGCGGAGATCTTCGTCACCACGAAGCTGGCCACCGACAAACAGGGCTTCCAGTCGTCGCAGGACGCGCTTCGGGAAAGCCTGGAACGGCTCGGCCTGGACTACGTGGACCTGTATCTGATCCACTGGCCGGCCGCCGAGAACGGCAAGTACATCGACAGCTTCGGCGGTCTCATGCGCGCCCGCGAAGACGGCCACACGCGGTCCATCGGCGTGTGCAACTTCAATGCCGAGCACCTCTCGGACGTGATCGACCTGACGTTCAGTGTTCCGGCGGTCAACCAGATCGAGCTGCACCCACTGCTCAACCAGGCGCAGATGCGGGCGGTCAACGCCGAGCACGACATCGTGACCGAGGCCTACGGGCCGCTGGGCGTGGGCCGGCTCATCCAGAACCCCACCGTCGAGTCGGTCGCCGCGTCCTACGGCAAGACCCCGGCGCAGGTGCTGATCCGCTGGAGCCTGCAGCTGGGTAATGTCGTCATCCCGCGGTCGAAGTCCGCCGAACGCATCGCGGAGAACTTCGACGTGTTCGGGTTCGAACTCAACGCCGCCGACATGGAGGCGCTGAACGGCCTCGACGACGGATCCCGGTTCCGGCCCGATCCCGAGACCTACACCGGCAGCTGAGCGCCCGCCCGCACGGGCCGCTGTTCGCCGAATCGCCGGACGTGTCCGGCGGGGTGCGGCAAAATCGAGGTCCCGACGGTGCGGGCCCGTCCCCGGGTGCGCGCGGCTGCGAGGTGGACATGACGACGATCGATGCCAACCCGTTCCCCTACCCGTTCGACTTCAATCACGTCGCACTGGTCTGTATCGACATGCAGCGCGACTTCTGCGAACCGGGCGGTTTCGCCGAATCGCTCGGCAACGACATCGCCCGGATCGCACCCTGCATCCCGGTGATCGCCCGGCTGCAGGACGCCTTCCGCCGGGCCGGGTTGCCCGTCATCCACACCAAGGAGTGTCACCGGCCGGATCTGTCGGATCTGCCCACCGCCAAACGTAGCCGCGGGAACCCCAAACTGAAGATCGGCGACGTCGGACCGATGGGCCGCATCCTCATCGACGGTGAGGCGGGGTCGGACTTCATCGCCGAGAACGCTCCGCGGGACGGTGAACTGGTGATCGCCAAGCCGGGCAAGGACGCGTTCTACCGCACGGTTTTCCACGAGTACCTGATGACCCGCAACATCACCAACCTGGTGATCACCGGGGTGACCACCGAGGTCTGCGTGCAGACCACGATGCGGTGTGCCAACGACCGCGGCTACGACTGCCTGCTGGTCGAGGACGGCACCGACAGCTACTTCCCGGAGTTCAAGGAAGTCACGTTGCG
Source organism: Mycolicibacterium palauense (assembly GCF_002592005.1). GTDB lineage: Bacteria > Actinomycetota > Actinomycetes > Mycobacteriales > Mycobacteriaceae > Mycobacterium > Mycobacterium palauense. The sequence goes on from NZ_NVQF01000113.1 coordinate 5,085, forward strand.
CGCCCTGGTGGCCCAGGGCGGGATCGTCGGGTGGACGGCCACCTCGGACAAGATCCTGGAGTTGTTGGCCGGGCTGTGAGCGGCCTGGCGGGCTGGAGGGACATGGGAGCGCCCGGCGACTCCCCCGTCGACCCCGACCCGCCGGACGCCGCCGGGCAGGTGGTCGCCTATCCCCGCCTGGTGCTGCGCGGAATTTCACAGCTGTGCTTCCAGAGCAACGAGCTGACCGGGCTGTGTTTCCTGGCCGCGGTGCTGGTGGTGTCCCCGCTGGCGGCCACCTACCTCCTGGTGGCCGCGATCCTGGCACCGGGCGCCCGCATCCTGCTCGGCGAGCGGCGGGAGGTGCTGGCCACCGGGCTGCCCGGCCTCAACCCGTGCCTGATCGCGCTGTCGCTGCCCACCTTCTTTCAGACCGGCTGGGTAGACGTCCGGATGTGGATCGTGCTGCTCGTCTGCGTGGCCGCCACGGTGCTGCTCGTACGGGTGCTGCTCGCCGTGCTGCCGTTCCCGATCCTGGCCCTGCCGTTCCTGCTGGTCTTCTGGCTGCTCTACGCGCTGGCCCCGCACCTGAGCGTGGCGCTGCGGCCGGAGATGTTCGATTCCTCGCACACCGCGACCCTGCATCCGGTGATCGCGGTGCTGTTCAGCCTGGGCCAGGCGCTCTTCTCGCCAAGTGTCGCCTCGGGGTTGCTGCTCACCGCCGGACTGCTGCTCAGCAACTGGCGCCATGCGGTGATGGCCGTGCTCGGAGCCGTCATCGGAACCGCCGTCTCCGCCTACTACCGCCACGTCGACCCGACTCTGGCCGATTTGGGGCTCTACGGCTTCAACGGTGTGCTGGCCGCGGTGGCGGTGTACGTGTTCTGCGGCCGGCTCAGGCTGGCGATTCTGGGGGCCCTCATCGCCAGCATCGCCACCCCGTCCCTCGGGTTGCTCGGGCTCCCGGGGGTCTCGGCACCGTACGTGTTCGCCACCTGGTTCGTCCTCGGGTTGGGCTGGATCGAACGGAAATGGTTCACCGCACCGGGGATCGGGACCCGTTGACATTCCACACGCGGCCGGACCCCGGCCGCGGGAAGGGAGAAGAGCAGGATGACCCCATCGACCCCGTCGGCGCGCTCCACACCAGCGCACTCGACACCAGCGCACTCCACGCCAATGCGTCCATGGCGTCCGATCGTCTTCACCGATCTCCTTCGGGAGGCGGCGGTGCTGAAGTCCGACGCCGACTGGCAACCGTTCCGCCCGGGCGTGAGCGCGCACTGGCTCTACGACGACGGCGGCGGCGGCCCGGCGGCCGTGTTGCTGCGCTATGAGCCCGGCGCACGTGTCAGCGAGCACGAGCACATCGGCTACGAGCACATGTTCGTCCTTGAGGGTGAGGAATTCGACGAGCACGGCTCCTATCCCACGGGCAGCTTCGTGGTGAACCCGCCCGGTACCCGCCACTCGCCGGGCAGCCACAACGGCTGCGTGGCGCTGCTGATCTACGAGAAGGCCGTGCGGTTCACCGGCGGGTAGCGTTGCCCCTCAGCTCTGCGGGCAGGTGCCGGCAGCATCCCGCAGTGCCGTCGCCGAGGGCGCGTCGACGGGCAGCCCGTAGCCACGCAGCACCGCGATGAACTGCATGGCGTACTGGCAGTGGAAGGCCCCGCTGGGCGGCATCCACACCGCGGGTTCCTTGTCACCCTTGTCCTGATTGGCCTGCCCCTGGACCGCCAGCAGGTTCGCCGGATCGTTGGCGAAGCGCGCGCGCATCTCGTCGGTCCAGCCGCGGGCACCCTGGTCCCAGGCGTACGCCAACGGCACGATGTGGTCGATCTGCACCGCGGCACCCGTCTTGGCGCCGCGGGCGAAGTCGATCACGTCGCTGGTGTAGGGGTCGTGCAACGTGCCGGTGGCCACCGCCGTGGGGCATCTGCTGATCGCCACATACGTCTTGTCGACCAGGTCGCGCTCCAGGATGTCGTTGCGGGTGTCGCAACCGTTGCGACCGCCCGGCGCGTCGGTGTCGTCGTCCCAGGCCTCCCCGAAGGCCGCACGGCGGTAGTCGTAGCCGCGGGTGCGGTTGGGTATCACGGTGATTCCGTCGAGCACATCGGCGCCCGGCGCCACGGTGGGGACGGCGCTGTCGGTGGCCTCGGCCACGAACCAGCGGCTGTGATCACGCGAGGTGCCCACCACCTGCAGTGCCACCAGTACCGAGAGCACGGCGGCCACACCGAGCCAGATCCCTCGCCTGCGGTTCATGACTTGTCCAGATACTCGATGCGGTCGGTCCCGGTGAAGTTGGCGGCCAGCAGGGCCATTCCCGGGTCGTGGCGATCGGCCTCGTAGACCTGCTCGCACAGCGCCCGCGCCGACTCGATGACATCCCGGTGCTCGGCCAGCGACAGGAAGCGAAGCGTGACCGTGCGGCCGGACTGGTTGCGGCCCAGGACATCTCCCTCGCGACGTTCGGCGAGGTCGAGGTCGGCGAGTTCGAAGCCGTCCAGCGTCGCCGCCACCGCCTGCAACCGGTCGCCCGCCTTGGAGCCCTCCGGCAGATTGGTGACCAGCAGGCACAGACTGGGGTGACTGCCGCGGCCGATGCGGCCACGCAGCTGGTGCAGCTGGCTGATCCCGAACCGGTCGGCGTCCATCACCACCATGACCGTCGCGTTGGGAACGTCGACGCCCACCTCGATCACCGTGGTGCACACCAGCACGTCGAGGTCGCCGGCGCGGAACTGCGCCATCACGGCGTCCTTCTCCTCCGGGCTCAACCGCCCGTGCATCAGGCCCAGCCGCAACCCCGCCAGCGCGCCGCCGCGCAGGTGGTCGAAGAGCTTGACCACCGTGATCGGCGGCGTGGTCCGCCCGTCCTTCTCCTCGTCCGCCGCGGTCGGTGGCTCCTCGTCGGTCTCGTCGATGCGCGACGCGACGACATAGGCCTGCCGCCCCGCGGCGACCTCCTCGATGATGCGCTGCCACGCGCGCTGCAGCCAGCGCGCCTTCTGGGCGGCGAAGATGACGTTGGTGCTGATCGGCTGCCGGCCGCGCGGCAGCTCCCGCAGTGTCGATGTCTCCAGATCGCCGAACACCGTCAGCGCCACCGTCCGTGGGATCGGGGTGGCCGTCATGACCAGCAGATGCGGGGTGATTCCCCCGGATGCCTTGGCCCGCAGCCGGTCCCGTTGCTCCACGCCGAACCGGTGCTGCTCGTCGACGACCACCATGCCCAGGTTGTGGAACTCGACGGCGTCCTGCAACAGCGCGTGCGTTCCCACCACGATTCCGGCTTCGCCACTGACCATTTCGGCGCGGGCCTGCCGCTTCTGCTGCGGTGTCATCGATCCGGTCAGCAGTGCCACCCGGGTCGCGCGGTCGTCGCCGCCGAGTTCGCCGGCCGTCGCCAGCGGCCCCAGCACATCCCGGATGGAGCGGGCGTGCTGGGAGGCCAGCACCTCGGTGGGTGCCAGTAATGCGCACTGGTATCCGGCGTCGACCATCTGCAGCATCGCCAGTACCGAGACGATCGTCTTGCCGGAGCCGACCTCGCCCTGCAGCATGCGGTTCATCGGCCGCGAGGAGGCCAGCTCGTCCTCGAGCACATCGAGCACCGCACGCTGACCGTCGGTCAGATCGAAGGGCAACCGGGCCAGCAGGGCCGCCCGAAGGCCGTCGGCGCGCGGGGCGGCCGGCGGGCCGGTGCCGCTGAGCGCGCCGTGGCGCCGGGTGACCAGCGCCCACTGCAGCCCGACGGCCTCGTCGACGGTCAGCCGCTGCCGGGCAGCCGAGCGGTCGGCCTCGTTCTCGGCCAGATGAATGGCGCGCAACGCGGCGTCCTCGCTGATCAGATGCTGCCGACGGACATACTCGGCCGGCAACGGCTCGGGCACCGGATCGAGCACGTCGAGCACCTGGCGCACGCAGGCGTAGATGTCCCAGCTCTGCATCTTGGCGGTGGCCGGGTAGATGGGAAAGAAATCACGCTCGAACACCGACAGATCCAGCCCGGTCTCCCCCGGTCCCGATCCCGACCCGGGGCTGGACGCGATCGCCTTCAGCGACTTGGATCCGCGCGGCCCGCGGGGCCCGCCGAGCACCAGGAACGCCGGGTGGGTGAGCTGCATGGTGCCGCGGAAGTAGCCCACCTCGCCGGAGAGCATCACCCTGGCGCCCTCGACGAGGGCGTGCTTGATGTAGCGGGCGTTGAAGAAGGTCGCCGTCACCTTCGGCCGGCTGCGGCTCAACGTCACCACCAGATACTCCCGGCGCGGGGTGCGTTTGGTCCACCGCGCGTCCACACCGGCGATGGTGTCGACGAACGTGACATGCTCCCCCGCGGCCGGCGGCTCGGAATCCTCGCCCAGCACCGACATCCCGGCGCTGTACTTGCGCGGGTAGTGCCGCAGCAGATCATCGACGGTCCGGATGCCGAACTCCTCGTCGAGCTTGTCGGCGGCCTTCCTCCCCACGATGAAGTCCAGCCGGTCCGCCAGGGTCGCCATCTCACTCCACTCCGATGATCACTGCGTCGCCGGCGTGGCCGGTGCGATAGCTGACCAGTTCGGTGGCCAGATGGTGGCGCCGCACGTGGTCACCGAGGGCCTCGGCCACGTCGTCGGAGACACCGGTCCCCAGCAGGACCGTGACCAGCTCCCCACCGACGGTCAGCAGCAGATCGATCAGGCCGCGCGCGGCCGCGGCGATCCCGCGGCGTACGACGAGCACCTCGCCCCCGACCACCCCCAACCCGTCGCCGGTGCGGCAGGGCCCCGCCCAGGTCAGCGCGTCCTCGGCGGCCAGCCGCACCGACCCGTACCGGGTCTCGGCTGCCGCGGCGGCCATGGTGAAGCCGTCATCGACGGCCTGACGTCCGGCGTCGTGCACGGCCAGGGCGGCCAATCCCTGCACCATCGAACCCGTCGGCACCGGAACCACGTCGATGCCCCAGCCGATCGCTGCGGTGCAGGCCGCCACCAGTTCGGCGGCGGCGACGTAGCCGTTGGGCAACACCATCACCTGCGCGGCACCGGTGTCGACCAGGGCCCGCAACAGCTGCCGGGCGCTGACCCCCACCCCCACCGACTGCAGTTCGGCGGGGTCGGGACGCAGCACCGCGGCCCCCTCGGCGGCGAACAACTCGGCGGCCCCGTCGCCGTCGACGACGGCGAGCACCGCCCGTTCGGTGGACCAGCTTCCCGGCGCCAGCCCGGTGCCGCCGCCCAGTGCGGAGATCTTGATGGCGCTGGGCCGGCCGAATGCCAGCCCCGCCTCCACCGCGGCCCCCGCGTCGTCGGTGTGCACATGTACCGATTGCCGGCCGGCCCCACCGGTACCGTGCGCGGCGGCGATGACCACCGAATCCCCGAGCGCGGTCAGCCGTGCCCGCAGGGCTTCGACGATGTCGCGCCCGCCGGAGTCGAGCAGATACATCACCTCGAACTGGGGCGCGGCCGGCGGCGCGGGGTGCGGCGCCGGTTCCGGCGGCCGTGCCGGTTGATAGGGGCGCCGGCTGGCGACGTGACCGGTCAGCGTCGCGCTCAGCGCGTCGAGCAACACCACCAGGCCGCGCCCGCCGGCATCGACCACCCCGGACTCGGCCAGCACCGGCAGCTGGGCCGGGGTGTTCTCCAGGGCCGCGACGGCGGCCTCCGCGGCGGCCGACGCCGCGCCTCCGACCGGATCGCCGTCGCCGGCGCTGCGTTCGGCGGCCTCCGCGGCGGCCTGCAGCACCGAGACGATGGTGCCCGCGACCGCGTCGCCCCCCATGGATGCCACCACCAGGCCGACGGCGTGCCGGAGCGCGGCCGCCAGCACCGCGGCGTCGATGGCCCCGAGCTCGCCCCGGGTGTCGTCGGCCACCGAGGCGGTCACGTCGGCGAGACCGCGCAGGATCTGGCTGAGGATGACCCCGGAGTTTCCGCGGGCACCGTGCAGCGCCCCCTCGCTGAGCGCCGCGGTGACCGCCACGACGTCGCCCGAACCGGCCGCCGAGCGGGCCTCGGCCAGCGCGGAACGCATGGTGAACAGCATGTTCGTGCCGGTGTCGGCATCGGCCACCGGAAACACGTTGAGCCGGTTGATCTCGTCGGTGCGCGCGATCAGGTCGCCGACGGCGGTGTGCGCCCAGTCCCGCAGGGCGGTCCCGTCGAGCCGACGATCCGACATGCCTGGACTCCCCTAACGTCAGGTGGGCGCCCACCCGGGCTGTGCACGCGGCGCCAGCCTAGTCAGTGTGGACGACAGCAGATGATCAGGTGGCGCGATCCCGCCCCTACCCGAACGCTGCCCGGACGCTGCCCGAACCCTGCCCGGTCGTTGCCGACGACGCCGTTTTGGCGTTCATCGGCGGGGCCGGTATTCTGGTGCGGTTGTCTGGTCACCCGCCACGCGGTCGCTGGCCCCGGATACACCACTGACGTTCGAGATTGAGGAGTACCACTGATGGCTGCCGTGTGCGAGATCTGCGGGAAGGGCCCCGGCTTCGGCAAGTCGGTGTCGCATTCCCATCGCCGGACCAGCCGCCGGTGGAACCCGAACGTCCAGACCGTGCACGCCGTGAGCGGTCCGGGCGGCAACAAGAAGCGCATCAACGCCTGCACCTCGTGCATCAAGGCGGGCAAGGTCGTCCGCGGCTGATCGCGGCGCACGGCTGGAGTCCGCGGCTGATCGCGGCGCACGGCTGGAGTCCGCGGATGATCGCGGCGCACGGCTGGGGTCCGCGGATGATCGCGGCGCACGGCTGGGGTCCGCGGCTGATCGCGGCGCACGGCGGCCCTACGGCAGCCGCCAGTCCACCGGGTCTGCTCCGCGTTCGCTCAGCATCTGGTTGGCCCGGCTGAACGGCCGCGATCCGAAGAAGCCACGCGAGGCCGACAGCGGCGAGGGGTGCGCCGACTCGATGGTCGGGCAGTCGGCGCCGAGCATGGGTTTGAGGGTGGCGGCGTCGCGGCCCCACAGGATCGCCACCATCGGCTGGGCCCGATCGGTGAGCGCCCGGATCGCGCACTCGGTGACCGCCTCCCACCCCTTGCCCCGGTGCGACGCGGGAGTCCCCGGCCGCACGGTCAGCACCCTGTTCAGCAACATCACGCCCTGGCGCGACCACGGGGTGAGGTCTCCGTTGTCCGGGCGCGGATAGCCGAGGTCGGCACTGTATTCGGTGAAGATGTTCTCCAGGCTGCGCGGCAGCGGTCGCACGTCGGCTGCCACCGAGAAGCTCAGTCCGACGGCGTGGCCGGGGGTCGGGTAGGGATCCTGACCGACGATGAGCACCCGCACCTGCTCGAACGGAAAGGTGAAGGCGCGCAACACGTTCGCGCCCGCCGGCAGGTACCCGCGGCCCGCGGCCAGTTCGGCACGCAGGAACTCGCCCATCCGGGCCACCTGATCGGCCACCGGGGCCAGCGCAGCCGCCCAGCCGTCGTCGACGAGTTCGTTGAGGGGACGCGCAGTCACGGACGTTCAACCTACAAGCCGCGCTCAGGCGTAGGACTGCCAGCCCACCGGACCGTCCCAGCGGCGCCCGTCGACCACCACCCGGCCGGGGCCCCCGGGGCTCCCGGTCACCTCGCCGATCACGGTGCCGATCACGGTCCACCCGGCCGGCGGGGTGCCGGCGAAGCAGGCCACCAGTGCGTGGTCCTCGCCGCCGGACAGCACCCACTCCCACGGGTCGGCCCCGAGGGCGGCGGCGGCGCCGGCCAGGGCGTCGCGGTACCCGGCGAGCGCCCGGGTGGACACGTCGATCTCCACACCGGAGGCGGCGGCGACGTGCCCGAGATCGGCGAGCAGGCCGTCGGAGACGTCGGTCATCGCCAGGGCCCCGGCCTCGGCCGCCACCCGCCCCTGCCCATAGGGCGGTTCGGGCACGCGGTGGCGCTGACGCAACGTCGCGAAGTCTTCCCGGTCATCCGGGCCGCCACCGGTCCCGAACCGCTCGAGCAGCCCGTACCCGGCCGCCGAGCACCCCAGCCGCCCCGCCACGGCCACCACCGCCGGTGCCCGGGCCCCGTTGCGGCGCACCGGCCGGCGGTTGTCCAGCCCGCCCAGGACCGTCACCGACACCACCCACTGTGGGCTGGTCACCAGATCGCCGCCGGCGACCCCGGCACCCACCCGGGCGGCCTCGGCCCACATGCCGTCGGTGAGCTCGGCGACGCGGGCGTGGGGCGTGTCCGCGGGCGCGCCGAAGGCGACGACGAAACCGGTGACCTCGCCGCCCATCGCCTCGATGTCGGCGGCGTTCTGCGCGATGGCCTTGCGGCCGACGTCATACGAGGAGGACCAGTCCAGCCGGAAGTGCCGTCCCTCGACGAGCATGTCGGTGGAGACCAGAACCCGCCCCCCGGAGGCGGCCAGCAACGCGGCGTCGTCGCCGGGGCCGATCAGGACTCCCGCGGACTGCCGCCGGCCCGAGACCAGGCTGTCGATGACCGAGAACTCGCCCAGATCCGCCAGCGTCGGATCGTCGTTACCCATATCACCTCACGCCTTGCCGACCTTCGCCTAGCCTGTACGCCGCCACGACCTGCGGTACCTTACGGTCACGCCAGTGTATGCATCGGGTGTTCAAATGACAGGCGGGAGAGAACCGGGTGGTCGAGGCCTTCATGCTGATCCAGACAGAGGTTGGCCGCGCCGAGGTCGTCGCCAAGCAGGTCGCGGGCCTGCCCGGCGTGCTCTCCTCGGAGTACGTCACCGGGCCCTATGACGTCGTCGTTCGCGTCGGGTCGGACACTCTGGCCGATCTGCAGGCCAACGTCGTCGCCCAGGTCCAGGCCATCGACGGCATCACCCGCACCCTGACCTGCCCGATCGCCAACGGCGTGGTCGGCACCGATCAGAGGTGACGCTCCGTTCCCGCTGATACCCCCGCTGACACCCCTGACGGCACACCCCCCGACGCCGCACCACCGACGCCGTCTTAGTCACATCTGACCCAGCCAACGACACTCCTCGTGTCAGGCTCGCGTGGTGCCGTAAACATAACAAAAACTACACAGCGATATAACAACATGACTGACAACA